>NZ_SMKL01000004.1 GCF_004348545.1 Jiangella ureilytica
CCCCCGGCCCCGGCCCCGGCCTGACGGTCGAGCCGGCCGGTTGCTGTTCGCGCGAGTGTCGCCGGGGCCGGGTAAGGTCCGCGGCATGACGAGCGCAGCGACGGTGCGCCAGGCCGTGATCCTCGCCGGTGGGCAGGGGTCGCGGCTCAAGCCCTACACCGACACCGTGCCCAAGGTGATGATCGAGATCTCGGGCCGGTGCATCATCGACCACCAGCTCGACTGGCTGGCCGAGGCCGGCGTCACCGACGTCGTCGTGTCGGCGGGGCACCTCAGCGAGGTCCTGCTCGACCACCTAGCCTCGCGCGAGCTGCCGGTCCGGGTGCGCACGGTGGTCGAGGACGAGCCGCTGGGCCGCGGCGGCGGGCTGAAGTACGCCGGCAAGCAGCTGCCCGCGCCCGACGACGGCTGGTACGCGCTCAACGGCGACATCTGGACCCGCTTCGACCTGCGCGGCATGACGGCGTACCACCTCGAGCGGCGGGCCGTCGCCACCATCGGGCTGGCCCGCCCGCGCATGCCGTGGGGCGTCGTCGAGCTCGACGAGCTGGGCCGGGTCACCGACTTCGTCGAGTCGCCGCCGTCGCCCTATCCGATCAACGGCGGCGTCTACGTCTTCTCGCCGCAGATCCTCGACCTGCTGCCCGACGTCGGCGACCACGAGCGCACCACGTTCCCGTCGCTGGCCAAGGAGCAGCTGCTGGCCGGCTATCCCATCGAGGGGTACTGGCGGGCCATCGACACCCCGAAGGACCTCGCCGAGGCGGCGAAGGAGCTCGAGGCGCTGCGGTCGTCGCTGGGCGACTGAGCGCGGCCGGTAGGTTGGGCCCATGGGCAGTGTGACGATCACCCGGCTCGATGAGGTGCCGGGTGTCCTAGAGCTGGTTCTGGGCCGGCCCGAGGCGCACAATGCGCTCTCCACCGACCACGCGCGGCAGCTCGTCGCGGCGGTCGAGGAGATCGCCGCCGACCCGAAGGTGCGCGCCGTCGTGCTGTCGTCGTCGGCGCCTCGATCCTTCTGCGTGGGTGCGGACCTCAAGGAGCGCAACGACATCGACGACGACGGCCTGCGCACGCAGCGCGTCGTGTTCCGGGCCATGTTCACCGGGCTGCTCGAGCTGCCGGTGCCGACGATCGCGGCGGTGCACGGGCACGCGCTCGGCGGCGGGCTGGAGCTGGCGCTGTCGTGCGACCTCATCGTCGCCGAGGAGACCGCCGTGGTCGGGCTGCCCGAGGTGTCCGTCGGCGTCATCCCGGGCGGCGGCGGGACCCAGCTGCTCACCCGCCGGCTCGGCTGGAGCCGGGCCGCCGATCTGATCTTCACCGCCCGCCGGTTCGACGGCGCCGAGGCGTACCGGCTCGGGCTCGCGGACCGGCTGGTGCCGGCGGGGTCGGCGCGTTCCGAGGCGCTGTCGCTCGCGGCGACGATCGCGGGCCATTCGCCCGTCGGCGTGCGCAACGCCAAGCGGGCCATGCGGCAGGGCTTCGACGCCCCGCTCGCGGCCGGGCTCGACATCGAGGACGCCGCGTGGCGCGCCACCGCGTTCAGCGGGGATAGAAAGGAGGGCGTCGCCGCGTTCAACCAGAAACGGCGCCCGGATTGGCCAGGTGAGTGACGTGACGTTCCCCTCCCGCGTGAGCGTGCGCGAGGTCGGCCCGCGCGACGGGCTGCAGAACGAGGACCCGATCTCCACCGACGCGAAGGTCGAGCTGATCGACGCGCTGGGCCGCACCGGCGTGCGGCGCATCGAGGCCCTGTCGTTCGTCCACCCCAAGGCGATCCCGCAGATGGCCGACGCCGACGAGGTCTGGGAGAAGGTCACGCGCGACCCCGGCATCCGCTACTCCGCGCTCGTCCCGAACCTGCGCGGCGCCGAGCGGGCACTGGCCGCCGGGTTCACCGAGCTGGAAGTCGTCGTGTCGGCGTCGGACACCCACAACCAGCGCAACATCAACCGGACGACGGAGGAGTCGCTGGCGCAGCTGCCGTCGTTGGTGTCGGCCGTGCATGAGGCGGGTGGGACGCTGCAGCTCATCGTCTCGACGGCGTGGGGCTGTCCGTACGAGGGCGACGTGCCGGTCGACCGGGTGCTGTGGGTGGTGTCGCGCGGGCTCTCGGCGGGGGTGGACTCGCTGGTCTACGGCGACACCACCGGCATGGCGACGCCGCCGCGGGTGACCCGGCTGGTGGGTGCGACCCGTTCGTCGCACCCTGACGTGGCGTTGGGACTGCACTTCCACAACACCCGGGGGACGGGGCTGGCCAACGTCTACGCGGCGCTGGAGCTGGGCATCGACGACTTCGACGCGTCGGTCGGCGGGCTGGGCGGCTGCCCGTACGCGCCCGGAGCCTCGGGCAACATCGCCACCGAGGAGCTGGTGTACCTGCTCGAGGACATGGGCATCGACACCGGCATCGACCTGCGGGCGATGATCGGGGTGGCCCAGCTGGCCGAGCAGCTGGTGGGCCGCAAGCTGGACTCGCAGGTGCTGCGGGCCGGGCCGGCGGTGCGCTGAGGCCGGTCGCCGCTCAGGTGGTCTGCTGCTGCGGCTGGGCGTGCGCGGGGAAGACCCAGGTGCGGTACGACCAGAACCGGAACAGCGTCCCCAGCAGCAGGCCGACCACGTTGGCAGCGATGTTGTCGGCCAGCGGGCCGGACAGCCCCAGCACGTAGCGCGAGAAACCGAGGCACGCCAGCGCGATGCCGAGGCCGACGCCGTTGAGCACGAAAAACAGCGTGTACTCGCGGGCCAGGCCGGTGCGGGCGCGGTGCCGGAAGGTCCACAGCCGGTTGCCGGTGTACGTGACCGACGTGGCGCCGACGACGGCGATGGTCTTGGCCCACAGCGGGGCGTCGTGCAGCGGGCCGATGCCGTCGGGACCCCAGAACAGCAGCGCGTTGAAGATCATCAGGTCGACGACGAAGCCGACGCCGCCGACGGTGGCGAACTTCGCCGCCTCGCGGATCAGGTGGTGCAAGCCGTACCAGAGTCGGGACACCGCACCCGGCAGACGCGGGGTGCGGCGCTTCTGTGGTGCGGTATCGAGCACGGCCCCAGGGTAAGGCACGCCGCCCGGATCGTCGCATTCCGCTCGGTTGGCGCAGGTCAGCGCTTGATCCTTCGTCTCACGACGTGGCTGTGCGGGTGGCGGCGCGCGGTGCCGTAATCTCGTGGCTCGTGGGTGATGAAGCGACGTGGCCCGTGGTGGGCATGGTCGGCGGAGGACAGCTGGCCCGGATGACCCAGCCGGCGGCGGTGGCCCTCGGCGTGCGGCTGAAGGTGCTCGCGGCGTCCCCCGAGGAGTCGGCGGCGCAGGTGGTCAACGACCCAGTGGTCGCCGACGAGAAGTCGCTGGCCGACCTCCGCGCGTTCGCCGCCGGCTGCGACGTCCTGACGTTCGATCACGAGCACGTCCCGCCCGCTCATCTGCGGGCGCTGGAGGCCGACGGCGTCCTGGTCCGGCCCGGGTCGGCGGCCCTGCTGCACGCCCAGGACAAGGGCGTCATGCGGGAGCGGCTGACGTCGCTGGGCATCCCGTGCCCGCGGTGGGCCGTCGTGTCCGGCCCGGACGACGTGGCCGCGTTCGCCGCCGGCGGTGAGGTCGTGCTGAAGACGACCCGCGGCGGCTACGACGGCAAGGGCGTCTGGCTGGTCTCCGGCGACACGCCCGCCGAGGTCGTGGCGGAGCCCTTCCGCGCGGGCGTCCCCGTCCTGGCGGAGGAGCGGGTCGACTACGCGCGCGAGCTGTCCGCCGTCGTCGCCCGGTCGCCCCACGGCCAGGCCGTCGCCTACCCCGTCGTCGAGTCGGTCCAGCGCGACGGCATCTGCGTCGAGGTGGTCGCGCCCGCCCCGGGGCTGTCGTCGTCGCTCGCGGTGGAGGCGCAGCGACTGGCGCTGACGGTGGCGTCGTCGCTGGGCGTGGTCGGGGTGCTGGCGGTCGAGCTGTTCGAGACGACCGACGGGCGGCTGCTGGTCAACGAGCTGGCGATGCGGCCGCACAACTCCGGGCACTGGTCCATCGACGGCGCCGTGACCAGCCAGTTCGAGAACCACCTGCGGGCAGTGCTGGACCTGCCGCTCGGCTCGCCGGCCGCGCGCGCCCCGTACACCGTCATGGTGAACGTGCTGGGCGGCGACCTGCCCGAGGTGTACCCGACCTATCGGCACATCATGGCGCGCGACCCCGGGCTGAAGGTCCACTGGTACGGCAAGGGCGTCCGGCCGGGCCGCAAGGTGGGGCACGTGACGGCGTACGGCTCGGACCTCGATGACCTGCGCGAACGGACCTGGCACGCGGCCGACTACATCCGAGGGGACATCGATGAGTGAGGCTTCCGGCGACGGTGTCGGCGACGGCGTCGGCGACCTGGTGACGGCGCGGGGTTCGGGTGAGCCGCTGGTCGGCATCGTCATGGGCTCGGACTCCGACTGGCCGGTGATGTCCGCGGCGGCGTCGGTGCTGGACGAGCTGGGGGTGGCGTACGAGGTCGGCGTCGTGTCGGCGCACCGGATGCCGCAGGCGATGCTGTCCTACGGTGCCGAGGCCGCGGGGCGCGGGCTGCGGGTGCTGGTCGCCGGGGCCGGCGGGGCCGCGCACCTGCCCGGCATGCTGGCGTCGGTGACGTCGCTGCCGGTCGTGGGCGTGCCGGTGCCGCTGAAGTACCTCGACGGCATGGACTCGCTGCTGTCGATCGTGCAGATGCCGGCCGGCGTGCCCGTCGCGACGGTGTCGGTCGGCGGTGCCCGGAACGCGGGGCTCCTGGCCGCCCGCATCCTCGGCGCGTCCGACGCGTCGTTGCGTGAGCGCCTCGACGCCTTCCGCGCGTCCCTCGAGGAGGCCGCGACCGCCAAGGGCGCCGCTCTCCGCTCCCGTCTGACCACGCCGGAGCCCTGACCTCCGACCCGTTGCCCGCTCACCGCTGCCGCCCGCACCCGCGCTGAGCCGTCTTCTCCGTCGCCCGCCGTCTTCACTTCCGGGAGTCGTCTTCACTTCCGCAAACCGTCTTCTGCGTCCCAGAACCTCCGCACGAGACGATCGACGGCAGTGAAGACGGTCGGCGGGAGTGGAGTCGGTCGGCGGGAGTGGAGTCGGTCGGCGGAAGTGAAGACGGTCGGCGGAAGTGGAGACGACTCCCGGAAGTAACGACGGTGGGCGGTGGTGGAGACGGTCGGCGGAAGTGCAGACGGTCGGCAGGAGTGAAGACGACCCCCGGACGTGACGACGCCGGCGGCTGTTTCCACAGATCGACCGGGCCGGCGGAGTTGTCCACATTCTCGGGAATCGGCGGCTTCTCCGGCCGAGCGATCGATCAATCTGAGTGTTGTGACGATCATCCTCACGCGTGGGCTCCCGCCGTTGCCCACCGTCGTGCGGTGCAAAACACCGTCTCTGAAGCCGGCGGTCAGGGCGTTCGGACGGGTCCTGGTCGCGCACGTGCCCGAAGTCCATCGACGCCGTGCGGCGGGAACGCCCGTCGTCAGCCGGCCGTGGGCCGCGGCCGACATCGCCCGCACGGCGCCGGTCATCGAAGCGTTGATCATCGCCGACGCCGTCGCTCGATCGGGCTTCGACATCCACGAGGCGATCGGTCACATGGGTCACTGGCCGGGGGTGACGCGAGCGCGGTGGGTGGCCGAGCATGCCGACCCGCGGGCGGAGTCGCCGCTGGAGACGCTGGGCCGGTTCACGTGTCTGCAGTTCGACCTGCCGCTGCCGGTCTGCAATGCGTGGGTGGGCGAGAACGATCCGGAGTACCGAGTGGACGGGCTGTGGCCCCATCACCGGGCCGTGTTCGAGGCCGACGGTGCGGTGAAGTACGACAACCGTCACGACGCGGCGCGGATCGTGGCGCGGCAGGGCGAGCGGGAGTGGCGGCTGCGCCGCCTCGGCCTCGACGTGGTGCGGTTCGGCTGGGACCTCGCCGTGCGCAATCGGGACGAGCTCGCTCAGCGGTTCGCCGTCCTGCTCCGTGACAACGCCCAGAACGAGCGGCCGATCCGCTGGTGGAAGCACGTCCCGGGCACAGGCGCCGTCGAGCCCGAACCGGAGGACTGGCCGTCGCCGGGACCGAGCGGCATCGTCCTGCCGGGCGGCTGGGACCGCTGACCCGGGCCGGCCGAAGGCGCGGAAATTCAGTTGCGCGCGCCGGCGCGGAACGGGTTGGCTGGGCCGTGCACAGGTGTGTCGGCGCCCACGAGGCGTCCGGCGTTGGTGAAGGGAGGCGTGACCTGATGGCTGCCCGCTCGAGGCGGCGCGACTTCGCGTGCGCGCCACAGTGTCCTCACCTTCCCGTTCCCACCGCCTGAACCACCAGGAGCCGCGGTGGGGACCTCCTCGTCAGGAGACCACCGCAGTGCCGAACCACGATGAGTTCCAACCCATGCGCTCCCGCGGCCGCAGCCGCACCCGCGAGGACCGCGGCCCCGTCACCAAGCACCACGTCGACGACACGTTCGCCCGGTACGCCGCCGAGTACGGCCTCACCCCGCCCGGCGAGGAGACGGTCACCGACGACCCGCCGTACGGGGATCGGTGGACCACCTGGGACGACTCGACCGCAGGCGAACGCGGCCCGCGGCCGTACCCGGACTGGGTCGTCACCGACCTCGGCGCCGTCGACACCGAGCTCGGCATCCTGAAGACCGGCAAGGAGTCCGACGTCTTCCTGCTGGAGCGCTCGGTGCCAGGTACGGAACGCGCCACCCTCATGGCCGCCAAGCGCTACCGCGACCCCAAGCACCGGATGTTCCACCGCGACGTCGGCTACCGCGAGGGCCGCCGCGACAAGGAGTCGCGGGTCAACCGGGCCATCGCCAAGGGCAGCGCGTTCGGCCGCGAGGCGATCGCCGGGCAGTGGGCGCGTGCCGAGTTCGACGCGCTCACGTCGCTCTGGTCCGCAGGCGTCACCGTCCCGTACCCGGTGCAGATCCTCGGCACCGAGCTGCTCATGGAGTTCATCGGCGACGGCGACGGCGGGGCGGCCCCGCGGCTGGCCCAGTTGCGGCCCACACCGGACGAACGCGACGACCTCTGGGACCAGCTGGCGCACAACCTGACGCTGCTGGCGCTGGCCGGGTACGCGCACGGCGACCTGTCCGCGTACAACCTGCTGGTGCACGACGGCCGGCTGGTGGTCATCGACGTGCCGCAGATCGTGGACGTCGTCGGGAACCCGCACGGCCGCGAGTTCCTCGACCGCGACGTCCGCAACGTCGGCGGCTGGTTCACCGCCCGCGGCCTCGACCCGCGGCGGGTCGGCGACCTCAGCGAGGCCCTCGCCAAGGACGCGCGGCTCGCCTGAGGACACAACGCGAACGCCGGCGCGGCGGACCCCTGAAGGAGCCCGCCGCACCGGCGCTACTGCGGATCAGACCCGTCAGCGACCGTCGCTGACGATGTCGACCGTGGCGGAGGCCGGGTCACCCACCAGATACCCCGGGCCGTCCGAGACCGTGATCGTCACCGAGCGCGGCTGCGGGCTGGGCCCGCGCCGGTCGATGACGCCCACGGTCTCGACCGCGGTGGTCTGGCCGGGTGCGAACGTGACCGTGCCGTCCAGCGGCTCGTAGTCGCGGCCCGGCCGGGTGTAGCGGCCGTCCTCGACGGAGTAGCTCACCGTCAGCTCGCCGGCCGCGGAGCCCGCCGGACGAGTGAAGGTGACCGTGCCGTCCGTCGCCGGCTCCACCGCGTCGGCCGTGGCCGCCACGGTGATGGCCGGCAGCGACACCGCCACGCTGTCGGAGACGGTGACCTCCTGCGCACCCGGGTTGTCGGTGACGTGCACCGCCGAGTTCGTCAGCACCGCGCCGTCCTCGACGTCGGCGTCGACGGTGACGTCGTAGGTGATGACGACGGGGTCGAGGTCCGGCCCCTCGTAGCTGGCGCAGACGACGGTGTCGTTGGCGATGACACCGGCCGCGCTGCCTGCGTTGACCAGCGACGTCGCCGACGTGCCGGTGGCGTTCTCGGTGCCGATGGTGATCGGCCCCGCCAGCGGCCCGGTGATGTTGTCGTAGGCGAACACCAGGTCGTTGCTGCCGGTGAAGAGGAACGCCTCCATGTCGTACGTGCCCTGCGCACCAGTGGGGTCACTGGCGAGGCGCAGGTCGTCGACCTCGATGACGGCCAGGCCGGCGCCCGCCGTCGCGAGCGAGATGCCGGAGTTGGCGGCCTGGTTGTAGACGATCTGCATGTCCTGCCAGAGCATCGCGGCCAGGTTGTTCGGCCGTGCCGCCGTCGGCAGTGACTGCGGAGTGGCCGGACGGGCGCCGTCGTTGGCGGCGTAGTCGTAGATCAGGAAGCCGTCGTCGGACAGCCCGACCCCGGCGTACGGCCGGTCGTAGAACCCGTAAGTGCGGCTGGCCAGGGCGGTGACGACGATGCCGTCGCCCTCGATGCCCGCCTGCGCCAGGATGCCGAAGTCCTGCAGGTTCGAGTACTCCTGCGTCCCGGTGACGGGGTTGACGCACTGCGGGTCGGTGGCGCTGGTGGTGATGGAGTACGCGCCCTCCGCGCCGACCGCGGTGGGCAGGGTGCCCTCCCACGTCAGCACGCCGTCCTCGACGGTGGCACCCTCGGTCGCCGTGCCCTCCACGTACGTCGTGCCCTCGGGGAGGGTGTCGGTGATCGTGTAGGTGAGGTCCTCGGGCGTGACGTTCGGCGCGACCGTCAGCATGTACCGGATCGTGTCGCCCGGCCCGGCGGTGTCGACGGAGGCCGTCTTGGTGACGTCGTCGGCGTGCCGGTTGACCGTGACCGGGATGACGCCGATGTCGCCCTCGGAGTCCGGCGCGGAGCCCAGCGCGATGGCGCCGTACCAGGTCTCGCCCGGGTCGAGGTCGTCCTCGTCGTAGAAGGCGCGGATGGTGAACGGCTCGCCGGCCGGCTGCGACTCCGGGCCCTCGACCGTCAGGTTGCCCTGGTCACCGGCCACGACGGCGGTGCCCAGCGTGACGGTGTCGGTGCCGCCCGGCGTGGAGGCGTCCCAGTTCTGCACCAGGATCCACCAGGTGCCGGCTTCGGGGCTGCCGACGTCGCAGAACTCGTCGGCGGTGCCGGTGGCGCTGGAGCAGACCTGCGTGGCGGCGCTCGGCGTGCTGCCGGTGCCGACGAACAGGTCGAGGTCCGGCGCCGTCGAGTCGGACAGGTCCGCGATCAGCCGTGCGGCGTTCTCGGGCACCTCGACCAGGATCGTCTGCGTGCCGTTGCCGTCGTACGGGTCGGTGTTGGTGGTGTCCTCGGGGATCGAGAGCTGCTGCTCCTGCACCGGGACCAGGCCCGACACCGTCGCGGTGAAGTCCTCGATCTCGATCGCCTCGATCGGCGCGGACTCCTGCGAGCCGGCGTCGCGGCGGGTGTCGATCTCGATGCCGTCGGGCAGCACGCCGGTCGACGGCAGTGCCGCCACGGGCAGGTGCGCCGCCGGCGCCTCGGAGCCCTCCTGCGGCGTCAGGACCACCGCGCCGAACAGGTAGTCGTCGGTCGGGGCGCCCGCGACGTCGGCGGTGATGGTGATCTCGACGTCCTCGCCCTCGGCGATGGTGAACGTCGACGGCTCCGCGGTGACGGTGATGCCGTCGCTGAGGGACTCGGTGCTGACCGTCCACGTGCCGGCGCCGGTCTCGGTGCCGGTGACGGTCCGGGTCCACTCACAGGTCTCCAGGCACTGGCGGTCGGCCATGCTCGGCAGGTTGAGGTCCTTGACGTCGCCGCCCTCGGCCGGGTTGGCCGCGGCGTACTCGGCCGGCGTGACGTCCAGGACCAGGCCGGCCTTCGCGGCGACGTTGAGGTCCACCCGGCCGGAGCCCATGTCGAACCAGTCGGCCACGGTGCCGTCGTTGTCGGTGACGGTGGTCTTCGACGTCGTCATGGCCGCGGACTGCGCCTCGGCCGGCGTCCAGTCGCCGTGGATGGACTTGAGCAGCGCGTACGAGCCGGCCATGTGCGGGCTGGCCATCGAGGTGCCGGAGATGAAGCCCCAGCTGGTCTCATTGCCCACACCGTTGGCGGCGATGATGTCGACGCCCGGCGCGGTGATGCTGGGCGAGACGATCTCGACGGCGCGGTTCGGGCCGCGGCTGGAGAACGAGGCCATGATGTCGCCGACGGAGTCGGAGATGACCTCGATGCCGCCGGACAGCGACGCCTTCTCGCCGGTCACCGAGGCCATCCAGGCCTTCAGCTCGACGCCGTCGTCGTACGTGATGTGCACGGCCGGCAGCACGTGCGCGTCGGCGTTGAGCGAGTCGCCGCTGGCGGCGTCGTTGGCGAGGATCATGCCCTCGGCGCCGAGCGCGGCGACGATCTGGCCCTTCTCGACCCGGCCGTTGTTGCCGCGGTCGCAGACCACGATCTCGCCGGTGAAGTCGGTGCCGGCCGGGAACGCGCCGGTCAGGCAGAGCGGGTTGCCGAGGTCGCCGGCGTAGACGATCGGGAACGTGCCGGTGGTCGCGGCGCTGAAGCCGAGGCCGCGGACCGGGTCGTGGGTGACGCCGCCGTCGGCGGTGACGTTCTGCACCTCGGCCTGCCACTGCCGGTCGTGCTGGGCAGCGGCGGTCGACGTGGTCCAGGGGATGTCCGCGGGGGAGCCGACGGTGGCCTCTCCCGGGCCCTCGTTGCCGGCCGACTGCGCGACGTGGATGCCGGCCGCGCGGGCGTTCAGGAAGCCGACGGCGTCGGTGTCGGTCCACGGGTCGGGCGAGGCCGCCGGGCTGCCGATCGAGTAGTTGATGACGTCGACGCCGTCGGCGATGGCCTGGTTGATCGAGGCAAGCGTGGCGGCACCGGGGCAGCCGGCCGCGCAGGCGTCGTAGGCGATGACGTTCGCGTGCGGCGCGACGCCCTGGATGTTGCGGGTGACGCTGAACTCGTGCTCGGTGCCCTCGGCGCTGTAGACCGTGGCGTCGGTCTTGTTGCCGGCCGCCGTGCTGGCGGTGTGGCTGCCGTGGCCGTCGTTGTCATACGGGTTCGGACCGTCGGGGGTGGCGAAGTCCCACGCGCCGATCAGCTTGTCGTTGCAGCCCCAGTTCGGGATGTGATTCGGGTTGGCCGGGTCGCAGACACCGACGTAGTTGCCGGCGCCGCGCGGGTTGGTGTGGTCGTAGCCGTCGCCGCCGGCCGAGGTCGGCACCACGTCGGCGAACGACGGGTTGGCCGGGTTGATGCCGGTGTCGATGACGCCGACGACGATTCCCTCGCCCTTGGTGCCGGTGTCGTCGGCGGCGGGGGTGCCGGAGCCGTCCCAGAGGGCCGGCGCGCCGATCCAGCCCGGGCCGCGGTCGGTGTGCAGCTCACGCACCTGGTCGACCTGCACCGACGTGACGCCCGGCAGCTCAGAGACGGCGAGCGCCTCGTCCTTCGTCAGCTCGACGGCGATGCCGTTGAGCGCGTAGGTGTAGGTGAACGGGACCTCGGGGGTGCGGCCGATCTCGTCGCCGATCTGGTCGACCAGCTCGGCCTGCGCCGCCTCGAGGTGGCCGGTGTAGGCCTGGGCGGCGCGACTGTCGACGTCGAGCGGCGCGGCTCCGCGCGCCTCGGGGCCGGTGGCCGCCAGGCCCTTGATGCCGCCGTCGTAGGCGGGAACGGCGGCGTCCTCGAGCTGGACGATGTACAGCTCCGGCGCGGCGGCCGTGCCGAGGCGGAGCGCGACGCCCTTCTCCTGCTGGTGCAGGGCGAGGTCGGTCACCGCCTCGAGCTGGGGAGGTATCGGCGCCTCCGCGGGCGCGGCGCCGGCGCCCTGGGTGAGTCCCAGGGCACAGGCGACCGCAGCCGCGAGGGTCAGGCTGCGACGCAACATGCGGGCTCCTTCAACGACGAACCCGCCGGCCACTCCGGGGTGTGGTGGCGGCGGGTCTGGGTTTCGAGCGAACTGCGGACGGTGTCGGGGGTGCGGCAGCCGATGTGACAACGCGATGGCGTCGGCATCACCGGCCTCCCGAAACGGTGCGTTCCCTGGCAGATGACGTGCGGAGATGCACATTGTCATGAGCTGCCCGGTAACCGGTGAAACTAGACGAACCTTGTCACCACTGTCAATGGTGACATTAAGGTGTCCGCCATGGACACCGCCGCGAACGTCGCCGGGCTGGTCGACCTCGGCCTGACCCGGTACGAGGCGCGGGCCTACCTGGCGCTCATCGGCCGCCGCGATGCCACGCCGGCCGAGATCGCGCGGATGGCGTCCATCCCGCGGCAGCGCGCTTACGACGTCCTGGCCTCACTCTCCGAGCGAGGGCTGGTCCAGCACGTGCCCGGCCAGGCGGTGCGCTACCGCGCTCAGCCGCCGGACCAGGTCACGGAGCTGCTCCTCGCGGTGCGCCGGCGCGAGCTGGACCGGCTGGCCCGGAACACGACGGACATGGTGAGTCAGCTCCGCTCGCTGTTCCAGCGCGGCCAGGACCACGGGAACCCGTTCGACTTCGTCGAGGTGCTGCGCGACCGCGAGCACGCCGTCGAGCGGGTGCAGCGGCTCTGGACCGACGCCCGGCACGAAGTGCTGACGTTCGTGCACCCGCCCTATCTCGGCGCGTCGACGCCGTCGAACTCCGAGGTGCCGGTGGGCATCGTGCAGCGGTCGATCTACGAGACGTCCATCCTCGACGACCCCGAGATGACCGAGCGGGTGCGGACGTGGGCGGCGCTGGGCGAGCAGATCAGGCTGACGACGGAGCTGCCGCTGAAGCTGACCATCGTCGACGGCCGGTCGGTGGCGTTCAACATGCCCGATCCCGCCGAGGGCGACGGCTCCGTGACCACGCTCGTCGTGCAGCACGAGGCGCTGGCGACGACGCTGAAGATCGCGTTCGAGAGCCTCTGGTCCCAGGGCCGCACGCTCGACGACGTCGTGGCGGCGCGGACGTACTAGCAGTCCTGGCAGCGGTCCGGCTACGGGCCGAGGCGAGGGGCCTCGATGGCCGGGCAGGTGTCCATGACGACCTCGAGCCCGGCCGCCTTCGCCCGCTCGGCGGCCGCCTCGTCGACGACGCCGAGCTGCAGCCAGACGGCGGTGATGCCGAGCCTGTCCTTCTCGGCGATGGCGTCGTCGACCACCTCGCCGACCCGCCGGCTGTTGACGAAGCAGTCGACGACGTCGACCGGGCCGGGGACGTCGGCCAGCTTCTTGTAGCCGGTCTCGTCGTGGGCACCCTCGCCGCGCGGGTTCACCGGCACGATCGTCATGCCGAGGCGGTCGCGGAGGAACCGGGCGACCCCGTGGGCGGCGCGGGCCCGGTTCTCCGAGAGCCCGACGACGGCCCAGGTGGCGGGGGTGGTGAGCAGCCGGCGGACGGTACCGGGGTCGTTCACGTGCGTGGTCACCCTTCGAGCGTATGCCCGCCGGGTCGTAGGCTCGAGTCATGACCCGACCGCCACTCACCGACCGGCAGATCGACCGAGCCGAGGCCGCGTCGAGCGGCGATCCGGCCGGGCTGGCGCGGCAGTTCGAGGACTGGGCCGCCGACCCGCAGCCCGGCGACGTCGACGACACCGGCACGCTGCTGGTCCGGGCCAGCGAGGCCTGGGTCCGCGCGGGCGAGCACGAGCGGGCGGTCGATGCCGCGCGCCGGGCGGTGGACACCGGCCACGAGGTCCCGCCCAACACCCGGTGCTTCCTCGTCGACGCGCTGCTGGCCGCCGGCCGCGTCGAGGAGGCCGACGCGCTGGCGGGCGAGCTGCGTCGCGTGCGCGGCGGTGACACGTTCGTTCTGCTGTTCCTGGGTGAGAGTTACGAGGAGCGCGCGCACTCCGCGAAGGCGCATCGCTGGTTCACCATGGGCCTGACGGCGGCGGAGCGGCACGGCGACCCCGCCGGCGCGGTGCCGTCCCTGCTCGCCGCCCGATTCCGGGTCCGCCGCGACCTGGAGCTGCCGTACGACGCGCTCGACGAGGAGTACGCCGACACCGTCGTCGAGGAGCTCGAGGAGGACGGCGTCGACGTCGCCGCCGAGGCCGCGGCGCTGATGCAGGAGGACGGCTCGAACCCGGACGCGTTCTTCCGGCCCTGAACCGGGCGTGCCACGCCGCGTCTCACCCGGCGGCGAAGGCGTCGGTGGCGCGGCGCAGCTCGGTCGCCAGTCCGGCGTCGGCGGAGACGTGGCCGGCGCCGTCGACCACCACGAGCCGGGCGTCGGGCCAGGCCCGCGCCAGATCCCAGGCCGCTTGGACCGGGGTCTGCATGTCGGCGCGGCCGGCGACCAGCACGCCGGGGATGCCGTGCAGCCGGCCGGCCTCGCGCACCAGCTGGTCGTCGGCCAGCCAGGCGCCGTGGCGGAAGTAGTGGACGACGATCCGCACGAAGGTCTCCGCGAACAGCGGGTCGGCGAAGGCCGTGGACGCGTGCGGGCCGGGGTGCAGGCTCAGCGTCGCCGCCTCCCAGGCGCACCAGGCCGCCACGGCGCCGTCGCGGACCGCGGGGTCGGGGTCGTGCAGCAGCCGGTGGTAGGCCTCGATCAGCTCGCGGGCGCCCGCGACGCCGGCCCCGCCCGCCGCCGCGCTGAACGCCGCCCACGCCTCCGGGAAGAACCGCGCAGCGCCGCCGCCGTACAGCCAGTCGTCATCGTCGGGCCGCAGCAGCGCGATGCTGGCGAGCACCAGCGCCGTCACCCGCGACGGGTGCGCCTGCGCGTAGGCCAGGCCGAGCGTGCTGCCCCACGAGCCGCCGAGCACCAGCCAGCGCTCGATCCCACGGTCGGCCCGCAGCCGCTCGAGGTCGTCGACCAGCGCCCAGGTGTGGTTGGCCGACAGGTCGCTGTGCTCGTCGGCGACGCGCGGCGTGCTCCGGCCGCAGCCGCGCTGGTCGAGCAGGACGATGCGGTACGCCGCCGGGTCGAACAGCGTCCGGTGCGCCGGGGAGCAACCGGCGGCAGGGCCGCCGTGCAGCACCACCGCGGGCGCGCCGCCGGGGTTGCCGCACTCCTCCCAGTAGACGCGCTGCCCGTCGCCGACGTCGAGCAGCCCGTGCGCGTACGGCTCGATCACGCGACGTCGAGCGTGCCGGGCCGGAACGACGTCATCCAGGTGCGCAGCAGCTCGACCCGGGCGGCGTTGGCGTCGTTGCCGACCACCACCGGCTCCTCGTTGTAGGCCATGGTGTCCGAGCGCCGCCGCAGCTTGACGTAGAGGCCGGACGCCTCGATGGCGTAGCGCTCCATGTCGTCCTGCAGGGCGCCGACGACGGTGATGTTGTGGTCGTTGCCGATGCGCTCGAACAGGGCGACGGCCTCGCGGCGGTGCTGCTTGCCGAGGTTGCGGCCCAGCTCGTCGAGGATCAGCAGCAGCGGCCGGTCGCCGCCGCGGGCCAGCGCCGCGGCGCAGACCAGCTTGACCGCCTTCTCGTCCATCTGCGCGGTGTTGCTGCGCAGCGTGTAGGCCGACATCCGCTGCCCCTCGGCCCGGCGCCACTTGGGGCTGACGGTCCACCGCCACGGCTTGTCCGGCTCCGACGGCGGCTCCGGCTCCGGGTAGTCGAGGCCGGCGCCGTAGCCGCCGTACTCCTGGTCGAGCCGGTCGAACTCCGCAGCCACCTTCTTGAGCATGGCCTTGATGCCCGACGCCAGCGAGGTGCGGTGGGCCCGCGCGGTCTGCTCGGCCTCGCCGTGCCCGAGCCGGGCGGCGGCGAGGTCGGCGGTGCGCCGCGAGCGCTGCTCGGTGATCTGCTTGAGCTGGTGCTGGTCGTGCTCCTCGGTGTCCTCGAGGTGGGTGTCGAGCGCGCGCAGCAGCGGCGCGACCAGCGTCACCCGGGTCTCGAGCGTGCCGCCGGTCCAGTTCTGCGTGACCAGCAGCTCGCGCAGCTCGGCCGTCAGCTCCTCGGGCGGCGTGCCGGGCGGGAAGCAGCGGACGGCGACCTCGTTGGTCAGCCGCGTGGCCTCGTCGTCCCAGGCCGCGGTGGTGCGCGCCTGCGTGTCGCCCGGAAGCGCGACGAGGTGCCGGCGGGCGGCGTCGGGGGAGTCGCCCCAGGCCTTCTCGCGGTCGAGCAGGCCGAGCCCGTCGCGCTCCTCGGTCAGCGCGAACCGCTCGGCCTCCTTCTCGCGCAGGGTCTGGGTGAGCCGCTTGCGGGTGTCGCGGAGGCTGGTCACCCGCTCCTCGCGCGAGTTGTGCACGCCCAGCTCGCGCGCGTACGCGTCCTCGGCGGCGGCGAGGTCGGGAACCAGCGCCTCGCGGCGGTCCTGCCGGTCGGTGTTCGCCTCGCGCAGCTCACCGATCTCCTTCCGCAGCGCGTCGGCGCGCTCGGCGGCGTCGGCCGCCTTGGCCCGCGCGTCGGCCCGGGCGAGCGCCGCCCGGGCCTGCTCGACCACGGCGGAGGCCGCGTCGAGCGCCGTCGTCAACTCGCGGTGCGCCTCCTCGGCGGCGGCGACACGCGCGGGCTGACCCGTGATCGGCTCGGCGAACCCGCCGATGGCCAGCACTCCGGCCGCTTCGTCGACGACGGGGTCGGCTGCGGCCCGGGCGGCGATCGCGTCGAGGAACGCCGTCAGGTCGGGTGCGCCCTTCTTGCCGTCGGCCAGCACGAGCAGCGAGCCGGGCAGCCCGGCCAGTGCCTTCACCGCCGTCGTCGCGTCCTTGCGCCCGACGACGACGGCCTCGCGGTAGGGGGTCAGCCGCGGCTCCCACACGTCCCGCTCGGCGGGGTCGACGGTGACGACGTCGACCAGCGCGACGGCGTCGACCTTCGCCGCCCGGAGCCGTTCGACCTGCTCGGCGGCGACGTCGTCGCCGGACTCCGTGGCCGTGACCCTGCGCCGGGCCTCGGCGGCGGCGGCCCGGGCGACCGCCTGCGCGGCGATGGCCTCCTCGAGCGCCGTGCGGGCCTCGTCCAGCTCGGCGGCGGCGACCGGCGGGGTGCGGCCGTCGGCGGCGCGCGCCTCGTCGAGGAGGGACCTGTGCGTCGTGGTCAGCCGGTCGAGATGCTGGCCGGCAGCCAGGTGCGCCGCCTCGAGCTCGCGGTCGCGGGCGATCAGCTCGTTGCGGGTGCGCTGGGCGGCCTCGAACCGGCGGGCGGACTCGTCGTCGTCGGTCAGCGCGGCCAGCCGGTCCTCGACCGCGTCGATCTCCTGTTTCAGCTCGGCCTCGGTCTCGTCCAGGCCGGCGAGGGCCTGGCGCAGCTCCGACGCCCGTTCGACGCCGTCGAGCAGGTGCCGGGCGCACCGCGAGCGCCAGGCCGTACGCGCCTCGTCGAGCAGCTCGCGCGCGGCCAGCCGGCGGGCGATGCCGGCCTCGACGACCGCCATCTCGCTCTCCCACGAGGCGAGGTCGCGCTCGGCGTCGAGGACGTCGCTGCGGTGCCGGTGCTCGGCCGTGCGCAGCACCTGCTCGTGCTCGAGCTCGCGGTCCAGCCCGGTGAGGGTCGCGATGGCGTCGAAGATGCGGTGCGGCGGCAGGTCGTTCAGCGGCTGGGCCAGCAGGTTCGCCGCCTGACTGGCGCGCACCGACGTCGACAGGAACGACACGCAGCGCGCGTTCTGCCCGAACAGCACCCGCGACAGCTGGCCGGCGTGGAAGTCGGTGCGGCCGTTGCTGCGCGGCAGCTCCGCCCAGAGCTCGTCGACGCGCGCGGCCCGCTCGGACTCCGTCGCGCCGTAGGGGACGTGCAGCCCGCCGGTCCAGCGCAGGTCGAGGTAGGGCGCCTTACGGTTGATGCGCAGCCAGACGGTGATGACGTCGCTGGTCAGCTCGGTGAGCGACCCCGTTCCGGGCGGGGCGAACACGCCGATGACGTAGCCGCGGTCGACGTTGGACCAGCGGCCCTCCTGGGCGGCCAGCTCCGCGGTGAACAGCAGCTCGGCGGCCCCCGCCGCGCCGCTGGCCAGCCGCCACTGCTCGTCTGCGTGCAGCAGGCTGAGCGCGGCGATGAACGACGACTTGCCGGCGCCGTTGGAGTCCTTCGGCCCCTGCCCGGCGACGGTGACCAGCCCCTGGCCGATCATCGGGACCGGGTGGGTCGACAGCCGGGAGATGTCGACGACCTGGATGCCGACGAGCACCCGCTCGCCGACGACGTCGAAGGCGCCCGCTGCGGCAGCGCTCACGTGTCCTCGTTCCTCTCCGTCGTGCTCGTGCGGGTGGGGGTGGCGACGGCGGCAGCTGCAGCCGGGCGGCGGGCGCGGATGGCCGCCGCCAGCGGGCTGTCCGGCGCGGCCGCCAGGATCAGCTCGTGCTCCAGCCGCTCGCGCGCCGGTTTGGTGAGCCGGTGCAGCGCCGGTCCGGGCAGGTAGGCAGGCCCGTCCGTCGGGGCGGCCCGGCCGCGCGCCGGGGCGATCTGCACCAGCCCGGCGGCCCGCAGCCGCTGCAGCGCGGGGCGGATCTCGCCGCGCGGCAACTGCGTGTACCGGGTCAGCTCGTCGACCGGCGTGGGATGCCCCGACGTCCACGAGTCGCCGCCGATGAGCCCCTGGCTGCGCGGGATCGCGACCGAGTGGATGAGCACCAGCACCAGGACCGCGCGGTCGACCCGCGACTGCGCCGTGGCGCCCTCGGCGGCCAGCTGCGCCGTGACGTCGTCGCGGAACCCCGACGTCCAGTGCGTGCTGCCGACGCGGACCAGCGTGCGGCCCATGCGGAAGAGGAGCCGCTGCAGGTCGCGGCGGACGGTCGCGTCGCGCAGCGCCAGCAGCTGGGCCTCGGCGACCGGCTCGCGGCCGTGCTCGAGGGCGGCGAACGCGGCCATGACCTCGTCGCGGTGGCGCTCGTTGAGGTCGGCGAGGACGGTGTCGAAGATGGTCATGCCTCGCGCTCCGGTGCCGGCATGGAGCGCCACAGCTCACGCAGGGTGCTCAGCTCCGCCGCGCTCCACGACGCGACCCGCGGGCCCAGCCGCACGACCCGGGCGTCCTCGTCGAACAGCACCCAGCCGGCGCCCGCGAGCCGGCGGGCCGCACCCATGGCGGCGGCATGCAGCGCGCGCTCGTCGCGGTTGCCGGTGACCGCCCGGAACACGGCGACGACCTGGTCGTACGGTGCCGGGGCGGCGGGCCAGACCGGGCCGCTGGGCTCGGTCCAGCAGCAGCGCAGGCAGGCCGCGAGGACACGGGCGGTGTCATTGGGCTGGTCGACGGCGACGCCCGCCAGCCCCAGCTCGTCGAGCACGTCGGGGCGGGCGTTGTCGGGCAGTGCCGGCAGCAGCCAGACGGCGCTCGCGTCGGGCTCGACCAGCCGGGTCATGCCGGCCGGGTAGGCGCTGGCCGGGGCGACCCGCTGCGGCCCGGCCGCGCGGTAGCGCGCCCACCAGAGGGTGGTGTCGTCGTCAGTCGTCATGTCAGGCGGTCCTGCGGAACGTGCCCTCGGAGGCCCAGGCGGGGCTGCGCTCGGGGTCGACCCGGAACCCGTCGGACCAGGTCAGCTCGTACTCGAGGTCGGGATGGTGGTGGATGGCGGTGAGGTCGGCCAGCACCCGGCGCGCGGCGAGCCAGTCGCCGACGCCGTCGAGCACGGCGGCGACCGCCACGGTGTCGCCGTCGCCGCTGTTCAGGAGTCGTTCCGCCGTCTCGCGCAGACCGGTGGCGTCGTCGGCCGGACGCAGGTCGTCGGGCGGCGGCGGCGCCGACCCCTCGGGCCGGGGCGGCGGCTGCCGGACCGTGGCCGCGCTGCGGCCGCTCTCGACCGCCTCGGTGAGCAGGTTCGGCGAGAACCACGGCGCCGGCGCGTCGAAGACGAACGTGTCGAGCACCCCGGCGAGGTCGTCCTCGGAGGCGGTGCGGGCGAAGCTCAGCCAGGTCTCGACCGACAGCAGGCCGAGCGCCCGCGTCGTGCCGGCCTGCTCGATCAACCGGCCGGCGGCCTTCTCGACGGCGTCGCCGTAGGCGGCCAGCGCGATGCGCAGCGCGGTGCACTCGCGGTCGAGCTGCGGCCAGCGGGTCAGCACGACGGTGTGGACCTCTTCGGCCTGGCTGATCAGGCCCTTGTTGCCCCACAGCAGCTGCGCGTGGTCGCCCAGCTGCTCGGCCGTGCTGCCGGCGGCGAGGATGGCGAGCTCGTTGCCGAGATGGCGGAAGATCCTGGTCAGCCGGCTGATCGTGGTCTGCCCGGTCTCGGGTCCGGCGTCGGGCGCGGTGACGCTGACGTGCTCGAGCGTGAGCAGCTGGTGCAGCTCGGCCTGGCCGCCCTGCTCGGCCAGCCGGCGGAGGAACAGCAGCATGACGTACGGCGCGAACGCGGCCCGGTGGAACCGCTCATGGGGCCGCTCGACGACCTTGCTGATGGCGCCGTAGTCGCGCAGCACCTCGAACCGGCGGTGGATGAGCCCCGGATCGATCGGGCGGCAGGCCGCGACCGCCTGGTCGACGGTGAGGCCGTCGCGTCCGGCGTCGGCGAACGCGTCGAGGATCGCCTCGTCGACGTCGAGCAGCTCGACGTCGCTGATCATGGCCCCGGACTCGCGGGCGAGCACGGCGAAGACCTGCCGGTAGAGCCGCTCGACGGCGGCATCGCCGGCCAGCTGGTCCAGCGTCAGCTCGGGCCCGGCGGTCATCGGGACAGCATGCCATCCGAGGCGGGCCGTCTGTCCAACGGACTCAGAGCTGCCGGCCGATCGGCCGAACGACGAGCTCCGCGACGTCGACGTGCGGCGGCTGCCGGAGCGCGTAGAGAACGGCCTCGGCGACGTCGCCGGGGTCGAGCCGCGGGTCGTCGCGGCGGCTCGGCGGGATCGACCCGGTGTCGGTGAGGCCGGGCTGCAGCAGCGTGACCCGCACGCCCGTGCCGGCGCACTCGGCGTGGATCGCCTGCGCCAGCCCGGTGACCGCCCATTTCGTGGCCGAGTACAGGCTGCCGCTGCGCACGCCGCGGCCCGCGGTCGAGCCGGTGAGCAGCAGGTGGCCCCTGGTCCTCCGGAGCGCGGGCAGGGTGGCGCGGGCGGTCAGCGCCGGCCCGAGGACGTTGGTGAGGACGAGGTCGCGCCACTCCTCGGGCGGGGCGCCGCCGTCGCCGAGGAAGGACGTCAGGACGCTGGCGCCGGCGTTCGCGAGGACGGCGTCGAGGCGGCCGAAGCGCTCCTCGACCTCGGCGACGAGCCCAGTCAGCGCCGTCCAGTCGGTGACGTCGACAGGCCGGGCCAGCACGTGGCCGGGGCTGACACCGTCGTCGCCGAGTTCGTCGGCCAGCGCGTGGAGCGGGCCGGCGGCTCGGGCGGTGAGGGCGAGGCGGTAGCCGGCCGCCGCGGCCCGCCGGGCGACGGCCGCGCCGATGCCGCGGGAGGCGCCGGTGATGAGCAGGACCGGATCCGTCATGGCGCGACCCTAGGCCGTTCCGCCGTCGTGTCGCGCCGCCGGCTTGCGCATGCGGTAATACTTTTCATCGGAAGGTGTCTTTCCGGATGGAGCGAGCAGACGTGTCGCAACGACCTGGCACTCCGAGCCTGCTGCGGGCGATGAACGACCGCAGCGCGCTCGAGCTGCTACTGGCCGCCGGGCCGCTGACGCGTGTCGACCTCGGCCGCATGACCGGGCTGTCCAAGGTGACGGCGTCCCAGTTGCTCGCGCGGCTGCAGGAGCGCGACCTCGTCGAGGTGGTCGGCACCCGGTCGGCCGGGCGCGGGCCCAACGCCGAGCTGTACGCCGTGCGGCCCGGCTGCTCGTATTCGGTCGGCGTCGAGCTGAACCCGGACCACGCGAAGGCGGCGGTCGCCGACGTCACCGGCGCGGTCATCGGGTCGGCGACGGCGGACGTGTCTGCCGAGATGGGGGCCGGCGGCGCCGACGCGCGCCGGCTCGTCCACGACATGGCGCTCGCCGCGGCTTCGGACGCCGGCATCGCCCTGGCCGACGTCGACGACCTCGTCATCGGCATGCCCGGCGTCGTCGACCCGTCCACCGGCGACATCCAGCTCTCCTTCGACCTGCCCGGCTGGCACCGCGGCCTGCGCGAGCGGCTGGCCGCCGACCTGGGCTGCGTGGTGACGTTCGAGAACGACGTCAACCTCGCCGCCGTCGCCGAACGGGCCGAGGGCGCCGGCCGCGACGTCGACGACATGGTGCTGCTGTGGGTGGGCCGCGGTGTCGGTCTCGCGGTGGTGCTCAGCGGCCATCTGCACCGCGGCGCCACCGGGGCGGCCGGCGAGATCGGGTACCTGCCCGTGCGCGGCGTCCGGTCGCCGGCGACGGTGGAGCGGCCCGCACAGGGCGCGTTCCAGGGACTGGTCGGCGCGGGTGCGGTGGACGAGCTGGCGGCGTCGCACGGCGTGCTGGCCGACGGCGCCGCGGCGGCTGTGCGGGCCGCGCTGGCCGGTGGCGGCGCGGCGGCCGAGGCGTTCCTGCAGGTGTTCTCGCACCGACTGGCCCTGGGGGTCGCGGCCGTCTGCACCGTCGTCGACCCCGCCCTCGTGGTCGTGGCCGGCGAGATCGGCGCCGCGGGCGGGGAACGGTTGTGCGAGATGGTCGGCGACGACGTCCGGCGCATCGCCCCGGTCGACCCTCTGGTGGTCCCCACGATGGTCCCCGATGCGCCGGTGCTGCGGGGTGCAGTGCTGACCGCTGTGGACCTGGCTCGGCAGACGTTGTTCGGGTCGACGGAGTAGGGCGGGCTCTCTGGTTGTGTCGGGTTCCCCCGTCCCCCTGCTGCCCATTCTCTTAAGCCGCGCGGATGCCCTCAAGTCCGCGCGCTCTGTGCTTGGGCGCCGCCGTGGTTGGGGGGCTTGGACTTGACCGCACCCGCGCGGCCTAAGAACGGGCAGCTATCAGGGGGACGGGGGGAGTCTGGCGACGGGTGCGGGGTCCTGGCGGCCTGCTGGTGTCCACGTGGTGGGATTTGGCGCGTTTCGCGGGGCCGTCACGAGGTTTTCTGCCGCTTCACGAGGCCTGCATGCCTGGTGATGTGGCAGAACGCCTGGTGATGTAGCGGATCGCCGATGATCATCGCGGTGCACATCCCGGCAAACCGGGCCAACTGAGCGAAACGGGCACGCGAAACGGCGAGGCGTGCCCAGGGTCTCCCCGTCCCCCTGATAGCTGCCCGTTCTTAGGCCCCGGGTGCCCGGGTCAAGCCGAAGCCTCGCAAGCACAGCGGCGGGTGACCAGAGAGGGCGCCGGCTTGAGGCGGGTGGCCGGGGTTAAGAGAATGGGCAGCAAGGGGACGGGGAGCCAACCTCAAACCCGGCCAACCACCGGCCACCTCGGCCAACCTCCGGCGAATCCCGAAGTTACGGGATCGTGACTGCCAACACTGGCAAGAAACCTTACAGTAGGCTCCATTACTGGAAGGTAAGCTTCCAGTTCACCGTCAGCGCCCTGCTCGGGCCGAACCGGAGGAACCGCCGTGAACAGAGCACTTCGCCTCACCGCCGGCCTGGCCGCCGCGGCGCTCGCCCTCTCCGCATGCGGCGGCGACGGCGACGACAGCACCGAACCCGCCGCCGGCGGCGAGGACGCCGGCACGCCGGAGCCCGCCGACCTGCGGCTCTGGCTCAATGGTCCCGACACGCCGCAGTCGATGCGCGACTGGCTGGTCGCCGAGTTCGAGGAGCAGAACCCCGGTTCGACTCTGACCATCGAGGAGCAGCAGTGGGAGGGCTTGGTCGACCGGCTCACCACGTCGCTCGGCAGCGAGTCGGAGACGCCGGACGTCGTCGAGGTGGGGAACACGCAGGCTCCCACCTTCACCACCGTCGGCGCGTTCACCGACATCACCGACCTGGTGCCCGAGCTGGGCGGCGACGACCTGCTGCAGGGCTTCGTGGAGGCGGGCAGCGCGGACGGCAAGACGTACGCCGTCCCGTTGTACGCCGGCTCGTCCTACATCTTCTACCGCAAGGACCTGCTCGCGGCGTCGGGCCTGGACGTGCCGACGAACATGCAGGAGTTCGTCGACGCGGCGGTGAAGCTGAAGCAGGACAATGCGAGCGTCCCGAACTTCTCCGGCTTCTGGTTGCCCGGCCAGGACTGGCGCGACGGCGCCGCGTTCCTGTGGGACGCGGGCGGCGACTTCGCCGTCGAGGAGGACGGCGAGTGGACCGGCGCCCTCTCGACCCCGGAGTCGCAGGAGGGACTGCAGCTGGTGCAGCGCCTGTTCACCGAGGCCTCCGGCGCGCCGAAGGACGGCAACGAGGCCGACGGCCACGTCCCGTTCTGCGCCGGTGAGGTCGGCATGATGCTGCGTCCGGGCTGGCTGCGCGGCAGCCTCGAGGACCCGGAGATCGGCTGCCCGGACATGATGGCGAACGTCGGCGTCTTCGCCCTGCCCGGCAGCGACGGCGAGCCGGCTCCCGTCCTGCTCGGCGGCTCGAACATCGCCATCTCGGCCACGTCGCAGAACCAGGAGCTGGCCGCGAACCTGCTCGAGCTCATCATGAGCGACGAGTTCCAGAGCCAGTACGCGGAGAACGGTCTCACCCCGGCGAAGGTCTCTCTGGCCAGCGGCCTGGGCACGGACGAGTTCGCCGCCGCCACCCAGGAGGCGGTCACGAACGCCAAGCTCACGCCCGCCGCGTCCAACTGGGCCACCGTCGAGGGCTCGCGCATCCTCGAGGACCTGTTCGTCGCGATCGCCAACGGCGGCGACGTCCAGCAGCTGGCCGAGGAAGCCGATGCCGCCATCGCCGACCAGCTCGGCTAGCAGCCGGGCGGAGGAGCGGGCCGGCCGGGACCAGGGACCCGGCCGGCCGACTCCCCCCACCACGTGGACCGGGCGGGGGCCGGCGGGTGACGTCGCACCCCGCCGGCCCCGGCGGCCCCGGCGCTCGCCGCTCCCGTACGCGCTCCTGGTGCCGGCGCTGGCGGTCCTGGTCGCCGCGCTGGGTTACCCGCTGTACCGCCAGGCGGTCATGTCGTTCCAGGAGTACGGCCTGGCGCAGCAGTTCGGGCAGCCGCCGGAGTGGGTGGGCCTGGACAACTACGTCACGCTGGTCACCGACTCGTACTTGTGGACGGTGATCGCCCGGTCGATCGTGTTCTGCGTCGCCAACGCCGCCATCACCATGGTGGCCGGGACGGCCCTGGCGGTCCTGATGACGCTGGTCGGCCGCGGCCCGCGGCTGACGCTGCAGATCGGCCTGCTGCTGGCGTGGGCGATGCCGCACCTGGCGTCGCTGACGGTGTGGCAGTGGCTGTTCGACTCGCAGTACGGCGTCATCAACTGGCTGCTGGTGAACCTCGGACTGGACCAGTTCGCGGGACACTCGTGGCTGATCGACCAGCTGTCGTTCTTCACGGTGGCGACCGTGATCGTCGTCTGGATGAGCGTGCCGTTCGTGGCGTTCTCCGTCTACGCCGGGCTGACGCAGGTGCCGGGCGAGCTGTACGAGGCGGCCGAGATCGACGGGTCGACGGCGTGGCAGCGGTTCCGCCAGATCACGGTGCCGCTGGTGAAGCCGGTGCTGCTGATCGTGGCGCTGCTGCAGATCATCTGGGACCTCAAGGTGTTCACCCAGATCTTCGTGCTGCAGGACGCCGGCGGCATCACGGCCGAGACGAACCTCATCGGCACCTACATCTACCGGCTCGGGCTGGGCGAGGGGGAGTTCGGCCTGGCCGCGGCCGCGTCGTGGTTCGTCCTGCTGCTCACCGTCGCGCTGAGCCTCTACTACGTCCGGGTCCTGGTCCGCGAGGAGGAGCTGTGAGAACGCGCACGCGGCAGCGCACGTTCGGCGTCGTCGCCGTCGTCATCGCGCTGATCTGGATGTTCCCGGTCTACTGGATGCTGAACAGCTCCTTCCTGCCGTACAACCGGATCCGGGCGGCCGAGCCGACCTTCCTGCCGCTGAACGGGACGGTGTCGGCGTACGGCCGCGTGTTCGACAGCAACTTCTTCGACACGCTGCGGGTGAGCGCGACCGTCACCGGCATCACCGTCGTGGCGGCGCTGCTGTTCGCGTTCCTCGCCGCGCTGGCGCTGTCGCGGTTCCGGTTCAAGGGCCGGCGCAGCTTCATCCTGGCGGTGCTGATCATCCAGATGATCCCGGCCGAGGGCCTGTTCATCTCGCAGTTCAAGCTGCTCGAGGGCTGGCAGTTGCTGAACAGCGTCATCGGGCTGTCGCTGCTCTACATCGCGGCGGTCGTGCCGTTCACCATCTGGATGCTGCGCGGGTTCGTCAACGGCGTCCCGCGCGACCTGGAGGAGGCGGCGCTGGTCGACGGCTGCAGCCGCCTGCAGGCCTTCTTCCGCATCACCCTCCCACTGCTGGCGCCGGGCCTGGTCGCCAGCGGGGTGTACGCGTTCCTGCAGGCCTGGAACGAGTTCACCCTCTCGCTAGTGATCATGACGAGACCGGAGAACATGACTCTTCCGCTGTGGCTGCGCTCGTTCACCGAGTCCAATCGCATCAGTGACTGGGCCGGTATCATGGCCGGATCCGTCCTGGTGGCGGTGCCGGTGATGATCTTCTTCCTGCTCGTCCAGCACCGCATGACCTCGGGTCTGGTGTCCGGGGCGGTGAAGGGCTGACATGAACCACCCTCACGATCTGCGCGGGCTCGCGCTCGCCACGCTCTTCCCGGGTTTCCTGGGCGCCCACGAGGTGCCGTCCTGGCTCGCCGGCCTGGCGGCCGAAGGGCTCGGGGGCGTCGTCCTGTTCGGCCGCAACGTCGACCCCGCCCGCGGCGACGCCGGCGTGGCCGCGCTCACCGCGGCCCTGCACGCGGCCAACCCGGACCTGCTGGTCGGCATCGACGAGGAGGGCGGCGACGTCACCCGGCTCGACGTGTCGACGGGGTCGACGCTGCCCGGCAACGCCGCGCTCGGCGCGCTCGACGACCCCGAGGCGACGGAGCGGGTGGCGGCCGAGGTCGGCGCCCGGCTGCGCGCCTGCGGCATCGACCTCAACTTCGCCCCCGTGGCCGACGTCGACTCCAACCCGCTGAACCCCGTCATCGGGGTCCGCTCGTTCGGCTTCGACCCCGACCTCGTCGCACGGCACGTCGCGGCGTTCGTCGCCGGTCAGCAGGCGCAGGGCGTCGCCGCCACGGCGAAGCACTTCCCGGGCCACGGCGGCACCAGCGAGGACAGCCACCTCACCGTGCCGTCCATCGACGACTCCCTCGACGTCATCCAGGCCCGCGACCTGCCGCCGTTCCGGGCCGCCGTCAAGGCCGACGTGAAGATCGTCATGACGGCGCACATCCGGTTCCCCGCGCTCGACGGCGACCGCCCGGCCACGCTGTCGCGGCCGGTCATCACCGGCCTGCTGCGCGACGAGCTCGGCTACGACGGCCTCGTCATGACCGACGGCATGGACATGCACGCCATCAGCCAGACCGTCGGGCACCCCGAGGGCGGCGTGCTGGCTCTGGCCGCGGGTGTCGACGCGCTCTGCATCGGCGGCGACACCGTCACACCGGAGCCGCTCGAGGCCATCGTCACGGCGATCGTCGAGGCCGTGCGGTCGGGCCGGCTGCCCGAGCAGCGGCTGGCAGAGGCGGCCGGCCGGGTCAAGGCGCTGTGCCGCTGGCTGCGTGAGCTGTCGCCGTCGCCGGTGGTCCATGGTGCGGCCGCCGACGCCGCGCGGGCCGCCGTCACCGTCCACGGCGACGTCACGCTCACCGCGCCGCCGCTGGTCGTCGAGCTCGACGACGACCCCACCATCGCCGCCGGCCCCATCCCGTGGGGCATCGGCCGGCACCTGGTCGACCGGCTGCCGGGGACGGTGCTCGCGCGGGTCACGGAGTCGACGGCGGACCTGCCGTCGGTGCTCGCCGCGCTGCCGGAGCGGCGGCTGGTCATCGGGGTGCGCGGGGTCCGACGGCGTCCGTGGCAGGTCGCGGTGGTCGAGGCCGCCCGGGCCGCCCGCCCGGACCTCATCGTCGTCGACCACGACGTCAACCCGCTGCCCGAGGTGCTGGGCGAGCACTACCTGCTGACTCACGGCGCCGCCCGCGTGACGGCGGAGGCCGCCGCCGAGCGACTCGCCGTGGGTCTAGCTCCGCAGGGGTAGCGGCGCCGGGCCGTTCCCCCGTACGGGGGAGGCCGACCCTACCGGCCGGCCGGGAGCATCGTCGGTATGACGATGACGCGCACGCGGCCCGGGGTCCGGCAGCTGGCCGGCGACGTGCTGGCGATCGGCCGGCCGTGGTTCTGGTTCGTCTCGCTGGTCCCGTACTACCTGGGCGTGGTGCTGGCGACCCGGCGCCTCGTCCCGCCGGTGGGCGACTGGCCGATGCTGGCGCTGGGTGCGCTGGTGATCGGCCCGCTGGTCTGGCTCTCGGTGCTGGCCGTGAACGACGCGCACGACCTGCGCGGCGACCGGCTCAACCCGCGCAAGGCCGGGTCCCCGCTGGTCAGCGGCAGGCTGACCCCGTCGGCCGCCCTCGGGGTCTCGGCCGGTGCGGCGGCGCTGGCGGTGGCGGCGTCGTGGTTCGTGGGGCCGCTGTTCGCGCTCGGGACGGCGTTCGTGCTGCTCGTCGGGTGGGCGTACAGCGCGCCGCCGTTGCGGCTCAAGGCCCGCCCGGGCTTCGACGTCACCGTCAACGCGCTGGCCATCGGGGCCGCCGGGCAGCTGGCGGGCTGGTCGCTGCTCCGCCCGCTCTCGGAGTTCCCGTGGCCCATGGCGGTGCTCGGGACCCTGGTCGGCGCGGCGCTGTACGTGCCGACGACGCTGGCCGACCTGCAGGCGGACCGCATCAGCGGCTACACGACGGTGGCGGTGCGGCTCGGGCCGCGGCGGGCGTACCTACTGGGGCTGGTGCTGTGGCTGGCGGCCGGGCTGTTGTCGCTGGTCATGTCGGCGGCCGACGTGGTGATCCCACGGTCGATGCTGCCGATGGAGATCGTGCTGGTGCCCCTGCTGGTGGTGGCGTACCGGCGGCTGGTCCGGGCCGAGCAGAGCTTCCGCGGCATCATCGCGGTCGCCACGCTGTTCCTGGTGCCGAGCGTGACGTTCGTGCTCACCTACACCGGCGTCGTCTAGGCGGACGCGCGGCCGGAGAGCCGCTCGACCTGCAGCAGGAGCGCGCCGTGGTCATGGTCGCCGTGGCCCTGGGCGCGCAGCGAGCCCATGAGCGTCGCCACCAGGGCGCCCACCGGGATCGCCACCCCGGCCTCGCGGGCGGCGGCGGTGACGATGCCGAGGTCCTTGTGGTGCAGGTCGACCCGGAAGCCGGGCCGGAAGTTCGCGGCCAGCATGGCCGGCGCCTTGCGGTCGAGCACGGCGCTGCCCGCGAGCCCGCCGGCCAGCACCTCGACGGCGCGCGCCCGGTCCACCCCGTGCGCGTCGAGGAACACCAGCGCCTCGGCGACCAGCTGCAGCGTGCCGCCGACGATGAGCTGGTTGGCCGCCTTGACCGTCTGCCCCGCACCGGCCGGGCCGACGTGGACGATGGTCTTCCCGACGGCGTCGAGCACCGGCCGGGCGGCCTCGAACGTCGCCGCGTCGCCGCCGGCCATGACCGACAGTGTCGCGTCGATCGCACCCTGCTCGCCGCCGCTGACCGGGGCGTCCAGCACGCCGACCCCGCGCTGCGCACCCGCCGCGGCCAGTGACCGCGCCACGTCCGGGCGGATGGTGCTCATGTCCACGACGGTGGTCCCGGCCGCCAGCCGCGCGATGACGCCGTCGTCGCCGGAGCCCAGGAGCACGGACTCGACGTCGGGGGAGTCGGGCAGCATGGTGATGACGACGTCGGCGCCCTCGACGGCCTCGGCCGCCGACGCCGCGCCGCGGCCCCCGGCCGCCACCAGCCGCTGCGTCTTCTCGGGGCTGCGGTTGTAGCCGGTGACCTCGAACCCGGCCTTCACCAGGTTCGCCGCCATGGGCCCGCCCATGACCCCCAGGCCGATGAAACCGATGGCCGTCATCGCCAGCTCCCTTCCTTGCGCCACGCGAACGGGTCCGCGTCGGCGCTCACGTGCTCCAGTGCCATCCACCCGTCGTACCCGCCGGCGGTGAGGTCGTCGACCCAGTCGGAGAGCGGCAGCGACCCGGTGCCCGGCGCGCCCCGGCCCGGCGCGTCGGCCAGCTGCACGTGCGCGATGCGGTCGCGGTACAGCTCGATGGCGGCGGCGACGTCGTCGCCGTTGACGGACAGGTGGTAGACGTCGAGCAGCAGCCCGAGGTTCGTGCGGCCGGTCTCGGCGGCGACGCGGTCGGCGACGGCGACCACCTGCGCGGCCGTGCGCAGCGGGTAGGCGTCGATGCCGCTGACCGGCTCGAGCAGCACGGTCGCGTCGATGACGCCCAGCCCGGTGGCGGCGGCCATGAGGGTCCCGACGGCGACGGCGTCCTGTTCCGCGGGGTCGCGGCCCGGGAGCCGGTTGCCGTACAGCGCGTTGAAGCGGCGGCAGCCCAGCTCGGTGCCGATGTACGTCGCCACCTGCACACTCGCCAGCAGCTCCTCCTCGCGGCCGGGCCAGGAGACGACGCCGCGCTCGCCGGCCGGCAGGTCGCCGGCGAACAGGTTCAGCCCGACCAGCCGCAGCCCGGACGCCCTGACGGTGTCGACGAACGTCTCGACCTCGGCGTCGCTCGGAGTCGCGGTGGGGAACGGCCACCAGAACTCGACCGCCTCGAAGCCGGCGGCGCGCACGGTGTCGAGCCGCTCGCGCAACGGCAGGCTGGCCAGCAGGATCGAGCAGTTGACGGCGAATCGCGGCTCAGGCATCACAATCCCTTGGAGGTCCGGCCCGTCGTCGATTGGTCCAACCGCTCGGCCGATTCGACCATAGAAGCGCCGTGAAAGCGCTGTCAACCGCCCGCGGCCGGGCCGGCCGGACCCTCGCCGGCGCGGTCCAGCTCCGCCAGCAGGCCGGTCTCGATGGCGCTCATGTGCATGACCATGAGCTGGCCGGCCCGCCGCGGATCGTGCTGCCGGATCGCCTCGAGCACCAGCCGGTGGTGCTCGAGGTAGTCCTCGGAGGCGTGCGACCGCGAGCGGGACCGGTGCTTGAGATCGCTCCACATCTGCTCGTGCATGAGGTCGTTGAGGTTGCGCTGCAGCGCCACCAGGACGCCGTTGTGCGTGGCCTCCGCGACGGCCAGGTGGAAGGCGGCGTCGGCCTCGCTGGGGTCGCCGCCGGCGTGCGTGACCTCGGCCTGCTCGGTGACGGCGTCCTCGATGGCCTGCAGGTCACCGGGGTGGTGCGAGCGGGCGGCGTGCTCGGCGCAGACCGGCTCGATGGCGGCCCGGGCGACGATGAGGTCGAGCGGGCTGTGCTCGCCGATCACGGCCGCCTGGGCACGCAGGATGGTGGTGTCGGAGCCGCTGTCGAGGCTGACGTAGGTGCCGCTGCCCACCCGGACGTCGAGGACGCCGGCGTGCTCGAGCACGCGGATCGCCTCGCGCAGCGAGCCGCGGCTCACCTGCAGCTGGTGGGCCAGGACGCGCTCGGCCGGCAGCGCGCTGCCCGGCGGCAGCCGCCCGTCGCGGATGCTCGCCAGGATCTGGTCGACGACCGAGGAGTACACCTTCGACCGTTCGACCGCGTGGAACGCGGGGCCTTCTGGTGGGGCCACCTGATGTCGATCCTCTCGTCGCCTCCGGACCACTGTAGTCGTCGTTCCACGTCGATGTGGGTCGTGAACGCGCAGGTCAGTATCGGTGTCGGCGTCACCTGCCGGCGGTGGCGGACGCGTGGCCGCCGGAGCCGCCGGCCTTGACCGGCCTGTCGACCGTGGTGAGGGTCACTTCAGTCTCAGACTGGCCGGGTGGTTGGACCAATCGAGCGTCGAGGTCCGCCACCCGGGCCGCCGGTCCGACATCGTCACCGTGCGCACCCTCGTCCCCGGCCCTTGACCCGCGGCGGTCAGGCGGCCAGGGCAGCCGCCGTCTCCTGCGACCGGAACTGGGTCCGGTAGAGGCCGGCGTAGGCGCCACCCGCGGCGAGCAGCTCGTCGTGGGTGCCGCGCTCGACGACGCGGCCGCCGTCGACCACGAGGATCTGGTCGGCGTCGCGGACGGTGGACAGCCGGTGGGCGATGACCAGCGAGGTCCGCCCGGTCAGTGCGGCCTCGAGAGCCCGCTGGACGGCGGCCTCGGACTCGGAGTCGAGGTGCGCGGTGGCCTCGTCGAGGACGACGATGCGCGGCGCCTTCAGCAGCAGGCGGGCGATGGCCAGCCGTTGCTTCTCGCCACCGGAGAGCCGGTAGCCGCGCTCGCCGACGACGGTGTCCAGTCCGTCCGGGAGCGACCGGACCAGCGGGGCGATCTGCGCGGCGTCGAGCGCGGCCCAGATGTCATCGTCGGTGGCGTCGGGGCGGGCGTAGAGCAGGTTGGCTCGCAGCGTGGTGTGGAACAGGTGCGCGTCCTGGGTGACGACGCCGATCGCGTCGCGCAGGGACTGCTGGCTGACGTCGCGGACGTCGTGACCGCCCACGCGGACGGCGCCGCCGGTGACGTCGTAGAGGCGCGAGACCAGGCCGGTGACCGTCGACTTGCCGGCGCCCGAGGGGCCGACCAGCGCGATCATCTCGCCCGGGCGGGCGGTGAAGGTGATGTCGTGCAGGACCTGGTCGCCCGGCGTGGTGGGCAGGCCCGCGACCGACTCGAGCGAGGCGAGCGACACGTCCGACGCGGCCGGGTAGCCGAAGTCGACGTGGTCGAACTCGACGGAGGCGGCGTCGGCGGGCAGGGTGCGGGCGTCGGGGGCGTCGGCGACCATCGGCTCCAGATCGAGCACCTCGAGCACTCGCTCGAAGCTGACCAGCGTGGTCATGATGTCGACCTGCAGGTTCGACAGCGACGTGATGGGCCCGTAGAGCCGGCCGAGGTACGCCGTCAGCGCGACGACCGTGCCGACCCCGAGCGAGCCGGCGATGGCCAGCACGCCGCCCAGGCCGTAGACGAACGCCGTCGCCAGGGCCGCGAGCAGGCCGAGTGAGGTCATGAGCACGCGCGAGTAGACGGCCGACTTCACGCCGATGTCGCGGACCCGGGCGGCCCGCTCGTCGAACTCGGCGGCCTCGGCCTCGGGTCGGCCGAAGACCTTGACCAGCAGCGCGCCGGCGACGTTGAACCGCTCGGTCATGGTCTGGCCCATCTCGGCGGTGAGCTCGTAGCGCTCGCGGGTGATGTCGGCGAGCTTGCGGCCGACCAGCTTGGCCGGCAGGACGAACAGCGGGATCAGGACCAGCGCGGCGAGCGTGATCTGCCACGACAGCGCCAGCATGGCGCCGAGCACCGCTGCCGTGGTCGCGACGTTGCCGACCACCGTCGACAGGGTGGAGGTGAATGCCTGCTGGGCGCCTTGCACGTCGCCGTTGAGCCGGCTGACGAGCGCGCCGGTCTGGGTGCGGCTGAAGAACGCGATGGGCATGCGCTGGACGTGTGCGAAGACCTGACTGCGCAGGTCGTGGACCAGCCCCTGGCCGATCGTGGCCGAGACGTAGCGCTGCGTGAGCCCGATGGCCGACGTGACGACGGCGAGGCCGGCGACGGCGGCGGACAGGCCGATGACCATGCCGCGGTCGCCCTCGAGGATCCCCTCGTCGATGATCAGCTTGAACAGCAGCGGCTGCGCCGCCCCGAGCACCGCGTCGACCAGGATGAGGCCGAGGAAGACGGCGAGCTGCCTCTTGTAGGGGCGGGCGAATGTGAGGATGCGCCGGAACGTGCCGGGCGCGAGCTTGTGGGTGGTGACCGAACGGTCCTTGGTGAAGGAGCGGGCGCCTCGCCCGCGAGCGGAGTCATCCATATGACCCTCCTGGCTTCTCTCATCTGACAATGCAGAGTTTACCTCTTTAAGAGATTGCAGCGCAAATTCGTGGTAGGGTGGCGGTGTGGAGACGGAGTCCGCGGCGCGCATCGCCGACCTGCTGACCAGCACGAACCGCCGGTTACGGCGGGCGTCGGGTCCCTCGCTCGAGGCGTCCGGAGTGACGCCGAGTCAGCTGCGCGTGCTGCGCGTCCTGGCCGGAGCCGCGTCGCCGCTGCGGGTGAGCGAGCTGGCCCGGCGCCTCGACGTCATCCCCCGGTCGGCGACGTCGGTGGTCGACCTGCTGGAGTCGCGAGGTCTCGTGGAGCGCCGCCCCGACCCCGACGACCGGCGGGCCACCCTGGTCGCCCTGACGCCGTCGGGCGGCGACGTCCTTCGCGCACTGCGGTCGCGTCGTGCGGCCGGTCTCGCCGAGCTGCTCGACCGGCTGACGGCGGATGAGCAGGCCGAACTGATCCGCCTGCTGTCCATCCTCACCGCCGACGACTGACCCCGCCGGTCGGCACCGTTGATCATGGAGAAATCGGGCCTCTGGCCGCGGCGGAAGTCCGATCTCTCCATGATCAACTGAGCGAACCGGCGAAGAGTCCGACCCCGTGCGTACGGTGACGCGCCTGGCCGACGGCCAGGACCGGCGGCGCGGTGCCGCCGGTCACCGCATTGGGGGGTACACCATGTCCGGAACCATGCCCATGTCCGAGCCCGCGCTGCCGCAGCTCAAGCGGCGCAACCCGGGCCTCGCCTGGGTCCTGATGTTCGTGACGCTCGGCATCTACGGGCTGATCTGGTACTACAACGTCAACCGCGAGATCGCCGAGGCGTTCCCGCATCGCAAGGTCAGCCCCATGGGGGCGGTCCTGGCGATCACCATCGGCGGCCTCGTGATCATCCCGCCGTTCGTCAGCGTCTACAACACCGGTGAGCGCATCCGGAATGCTCAGCGCGACTCAGGGCTGGAGCCGACCTGCCAGCCGTGGGTGGGGCTCCTGCTCTCGCTCCTGCTCGGGTTGCACGTCGTGTACTACCAGATCCAGCTCAACAGCGTCGCTGACGAGCCGGCGCGGCTGGCCGCGGCCTGATCGGGCCGCGGCGCGGACGGCCGGTGACCACCCGGGTGGGGGTCACCGGCCGGTGGCGGCCTTGATGACCTCGTCGAGGACCTGGCGGGAGCGTTCGAGGTCGCCGATGGCGCGGTCGAGCTTGTCACGCTGGGCGACGAGCTCCTGCTCGAGCCAGGGCGTCGCGTTCTCGCCCGGGCCGCCGTCGACGTCGCGCATGCAGGGGAGCAGCTCGGCGATGGTGGCGGAGTTGAGTCCCGCGGCGAACAGCTCCTGGATGCGGATGACCCGGTCGACGCTGGCGGGCGGGTACTCGCGGTGGCCGCCGGGCGTACGCGTGGACGCGAGCAGGCCCTGCTCCTCGTAGTAGCGCAGCGATCGCTCGCTGACGGCCGTCAGTCGTGCGAGCTCACCGATCCGCATCGCCGGCCTCCCAGGGGTTGAAGCTGACATCAATGTCAGATTCTACGGTAGCGTCATGACGACAGACGCCCTGTTCAGCCCGGTGCGGGCCGGTCGGCTCGAGCTGCCCAGCCGCATCGTGATGGCCCCGATGACCCGGCTGCGCGCCGCCGAGGACGGAACCCCCACGCCGGAGATGGCCGTCTACTACGCCCAGCGCGCGACCGCCGGGCTCATCGTCACCGAGGGGATCTGGCCGGAGCCGGCCGGGCAGAGCGAATGGCGGGTTCCCGGCCTCTCCGACGCCCGCCACGTCGACGGCTGGCGCCGGGTCACCGCGGCGGTCCACGCCGCAGGCGGCACCGTCGTCGCCCAGCTCATGCACGGTGGCCGCAAGGGTCATCCGCTGGCGCGCTGGGACGGGTCGGTCCCGGCCGGGCCGTCCGCCGTCGCGACGACCGAGGCGGAGCACCTGCCCGACGGGTCGAAGGCCGTGCCGCCCCCGCCGCGCGCGATGACGGTCGCGGACATCGACCGCGCAGTCGGCTCGTATGTGACGGCGGCGGCGAACGCGCTGGCGGCGGGGTTCGACGGCGTCGAGATCCACGCCGCGAACAGCTACCTGCCGCACCAGTTCCTCGCCGACAACACCAACCTGCGCACCGACGAGTACGGCGGCTCGATCGCCGGGCGGATCCGCTTCCCGCTGCGCGTCGCCCGGGCTGTCGCCGGCACCGTCGGCGCCGATCGGACGGCGATCCGGCTCTCGCCCGGCAACCCGCAGTTCGAGATGTGCGAACGCGATCCCGCACCGGTCTACCGCGCGCTCCTCGCCGAGCTGGACGGGCTCGGCCTCGCCTACCTGCACCTCACCGACGACGACGTGTACCCGGCGCTCGCCGACCTGCGGCCGCGGTGGTCCGGCACGCTGATCGCGAACGTCGGCGAGAACCGCGCGGCGACGACGGCGTCCGCTGCGGTCCGCGTGCTCGCGGCCGGCCTGGCCGACGCGGTCTCGTTCGGCCGCGGCTTCCTGGTCAACCCCGACCTGCCGCACCGGCTGCGGCACGGGCTGGCGTGGAACCCGCTGGACGAGGCGCACCTGTACACGCCCGGGCCGGTCGGTTACACCGACTACCCCGCCGTCGCGCGCGAGCCTCAGCTCACGATGCACTGAGCGCGGCCGCCGTTGCACCGGACGATCCGGCCGCGTGACATGGAACATCGCTGGTCAGAGGGTTCGTCACACCCCCGTCCGCCTGTCGACTCCCAGGAGGACCGACATGGCACTGCATCGATCCCTCCCTCGAGCCCTGGGCCGCGTCGCCCTCGCGATCGCCGTCGCCGCCGGAGTGATGGTGACGGCGAGCCCGCCCGGCCTCTCCCTTCCGGACGCGGAGGAGGAGACGCCCGCGGCGCCCGCGGCGCCGGCCGCTCCGGCCGCGCCACCGGCGGCGCCGGCCGCGCTCGCCGGCAGCGCCACCGTCCCGCCGGGCGCGCTGTTCACCGTGTCGGACGACCACTTCATGGGCTTCCCCGGCCTGTTCAACGGCGCATCGACCAACGGCGAGGGCGTCCGCAACCAGCGGCTGATCGCCGGCTACAACAGGAACCGCGACGCCGTCGGCGCCGGGTCGGTGGTCCTGCGTGAGTCGACCGACGGCGGCGGCGTCTGGGGCACGTTCGCCTCCGCCGACGGCTATCTGCAGCCGATGAACTTCGTCCGGCTGCCGGTCGCGAGCGGAGCCGTCTACGCCATCGACTTCGAGGACCTCTACACCACCCGCGGCACGGACGCGGACGGCAACCCGAACTGCGCCATCCAGTGGTGCCGTGAGGTGTTCAACCGTCGCATGCTCGCGGGGAGCACGTGGGTGGACGTCGCCGAGGACGCGAAGGTCTACTTCGCCGGCAAGACGGTGGCCTGGGCGCGGTTCCACCAGGGGCCGATCCTGATGAGCGACGGCAGGACCATGCTGAGCACGATGTACGGCCGCTACGGCCAGGCTCACGGCTGGACCTGGTTCACGGGCGTCGTGCGGAGCGGCGACGGCGGCCAGAACTGGTCGCTCGTCCACGAGTTCTCCGTGACCGCGGCCCAGAGCTTCGCCGAACCGAGCCTCGCTCCGACCAGCGACGGCGGCCTGATCGCGGTGCTGCGCAAGGACGAGAACTTCAAGAGCCGCGCCATCCCGTCGAACGTCGCGCTGTACACCGTCCGTTCCAGCGACCAGACGGGGGAGAACTGGGGCGCGCCGATCCTGCTGTCGAGCGACGGCGGCAACTCGCCGTCCGTCGAGCTCCTGGGCAACGGATCCCTGGTGCTCGCGTCCGGGCGCACCGACAACCAGCTCCGGTTCTCCTACGACGGCCGCGGCACCACCTGGGACGGCCCGTACCGGCCGTGGACCAACTACCCGACCACCGGCGGCGAGACCAGCGGTGAGTTCGCCGGCTGGTACCGGTACGACGCGGACGCCTCCGGCTGCTGCCTCTACCGGCCGATGCGGCACCTCGGCTCCAGCGGCACGATGGGCGTGGAGGCGATCTCCGGCAACCAGGCCTTCGTCATCGGCGACAACTGCGGATCCGGCTGGGGCTGCCCCTGCCCGTGGGGCGCCGGCTGGATGTGTCCGCAGCGCGCCGGCGGCTACACCCGCGGCACCACGCACGGGCTGTGGAAGACCACCGTCACCGTGAACAACGGGCGGGCCGGCCGGCTGGACCTGCCGGCGATGTTCCGAGCGGACCAGCTGACCGTGGCGGAGACGGCCTTCAGCAGGTACGGACTCTGCCCGGACGGCATCGCCGGCTGCCGGCAGTCCTACGCGGCGTTCGCGTTCGACGGCGACATCCGGTCCGACACCAGCCTGGTCACCCCGAACCGCTCCGTGACGCTGCGCCTGCCACGGGCCTACCAGCTCACCGGCGTCGGCCTGCACATGAACCTGCAGGGCCCGGCCGACGCGCGCATCCAGGTCTCGACGGACGGCGTCACCTTCACCACACCCGCCCGCGCGGCCCGCGACGGGTACCTCCGTCCGTTCGCGAGCCCGGTGACGGCGCAGTACGTGCGGATCAGCGACCCCAACACGATCACCAACACCCTGGAGGCCTTCCTCAACGAGGTCGAGCTCTACGGCTCCTGAGCGCGTGCGCGGGCAGGGTCAGGCGCCGAGCCCGACCCGGACGGTGTCGAGCAGCTCGGCCGGCTGGCAGCGTTGCGCGATCCGGTCGAGGGGGACCCACTCGGACGCGGTGTGCTCGGCGCTGAGCTCCACGGCCGTGCCCCATGGCACCTCGAGCCGGTACACCCCGACCTCTTCGGCCTCATCGACGCGGACGGGCTCCGGCTCGGCGACGATCCCGGTCTCTTCGCGCAGCTCACGGGCTGCGCAGTCGGCGATCTTCTCGCACGGGTCGCGGACGCCGCCCGGCGGCACCCAGGCCCATTCACCGTCGAGAGCCTCGATGTCGGCCGGGTGCAGGAGCAGCACGTGCGGCCCCTTCGGCCCCCGGCTGGTCACCACGATCGTGGCGACGAACGGGCTCGTCTCGAGTGCCTCGCTGGTCGGGTCGGTCATGGCGGACAAGTGTGACGCATGACGTGGCGTGATGCGGGCGAATCGCCGGGGAAGGAGCCGTCCGGGCGATCCGCGGCGTTGTCCCCGTGGCCGCCCGCTGTTCGCCCGGCCGTCCTAACGTGGCGCGCATGAAGCCTCGGGCGATGCTGATCACAGTCTGCGCCGCCGGCCTCCTGGCCGCCACCGTGCCCGCCGACGCCGGTCCGCTGGACCGTCGCATCTCGCCGACCGCGGTGGCGCCACGCCCGATCGTCGTCGACGCCGCGCCGGCCGAGCTGACGTACTCGCGGCAGGCGCGGTCGGAGTGGCAGTTGACGGAGTTCGACCGGTCGGGGAACGCGATCCTGGCCACCCACGTGCCGAGCGGCATCACCCTCGCGATCGACTACGACGACCCCGCCGACGACCGGCACGCGGCCGGCATCGCGCCCGACACCGGGTGCGGCCCCATGGAGGGCGGGTTCTGGGGCTCGACCACGCCGTTGCTCTACCCGATCCTCGAGCCGGACGCGCACGTGATCCAGGACGTCACGGTGGCGATGGACGGCGGCGAGGTGCGCGTCCGGATGGCCGGCGGCGCCTACGACCTGGTCTCCCCGGGTGCCGGCGACGAGCCGCTGTTCATGGACGCGACGTTCACCGTCGAGGACGGGCGGCTGCGGGCGCACACCAGGGGCCTGCACTACGTCCTGCCGTCCAAGGACCCCGCCACGACCGTCGACCTCACACTGGCCGACGGCTCCCGGGTCAGCCGCACGTTCACGATGGCCAGCCCGACCGGCCGCGAGTACCTCGACGACGTCCGCCTCGTCGAGGTGTCCGACGGCCGTTACGGCGACCTCTCCTGGACGACGGACATCGAGCGGCTCCAGTTCGACCTGAACACCAACCCGCTCCTCGACGTCTTCGAGATCGACGCCGACCACACGCTGAAGGACCGCGGACAGCGCGTCGTCACGAACGACTTCACCTTCGCGCCGGCCTGCGGCTGACGCCGGTTCAGAAGCCGACGGTGCCCTTGAGCAGCTGTCTTGCCATGACCATGCGCTGGATCTGGTTGGTGCCCTCGTAGATCTGGGTGGTTTCTCAGCGGCGTTTTGCCTGGTGGCGCTGACCTGGGCGAAAGTGCCGCTGACCTGCACGAACCTTCTCTACAGCTCTCGTTGGATCATGGCCGTTTCCGACGTCCCACGGCCCACAGACGGCCTGATCTTGGTCGTGTGGCGCTGGGCTCGCGGCCCGCCTGTGGCTGGATCTGCCTCATCTTTCAGTCGCCCCCGCCGGGTGCGGGAACACCCGGGCGGGGACTTGATCCACCACCAGAACCAAGCTGGAGGAAGACCCGTGGTTACCGTACCGACCCCTGAGAAGCGTGAAGAGATCACCCGTGTGCCGTTCGTTCATCCCGAGGTCGGGGAGATGGCGGCGTACCTCGGTGCCGAAGGTCCGATCATCGACGTGCAGGTGAAGCCCACCGATTCGGACATGTTCTGTGAGTTCACCTTGACGCCGCTGGAGGCGCGCGAGCTGGCCGAGAGTCTGCGGGCGATCGCGGACCAGGCGCAGCGTGCGGGCTGGTCGCGGAAGATGCTGGCCGACGTGCGCAAGCACTATCTGACTGACGCGACCGATGACGAGATCCGGGATCGGCTGGACGCGCTGACTGAGCGGCTGGGGGAGCGCATCCACGGCTTCCGCGGGCAGCTGTCCAGTCAGGCCGGCCGTCAGCTCCTGGCCGAGGACGCCGCTGCCGCCGCGGGACAGGCGTCGGGGGCGATCGGTGAGGTCGTCGACCAGCTGGGGCGCCTCGGTGAGGTGTCCGGGCGGCTGGTCGAGGCGCAGCAGGCGTTCACCGACCTGGAGCGCCTGCACCGGGCGTCGATTGACAAGGCCGGGATCCGGAGAACGTAGTCGTCGAGTGTGAATGTGCAGCTAGGAGGCGTGCGAATGGGTGTCCGCTACCATGGGGGTATGACGGTTCCGGCGTTCAGCGATCCGGCCATTGTGGTCACCGCGACGCCTGCCGACCCCGAGCGGGAACGTGCGGAGTGGCGGGCGTGGTGGTCCACCCTGCCCGCGGTCGAGCGGGACCGGCCGGCGGCTGACGTGCTCGCCGAGATCCGCGACGAAGACTAGTGCCACAGCGCTACGTCCTCGATGCCTCTGCCGGTGTCGAGATCCTCAATCGCACGCCTTCTGGCCTGGCCCTGACCGCGCACACGTTCCGGCCCGGTGCCGAGGAATGGACCGTGGATCACTTCTACGTCGAGGTCGCCAAGGTGATCCGCCGTGACGTGCTCCGCGGCGTCCTCACCGACGCCCAGGCAGGGAAGCTCGTCGACGGCCTGGTCCGCTGGCCGCTATCGGTCACCCAGTCCGCACCGCTGCTGCGAGACGCCTGGACGATGCGCAACAACATCACCATCCACGACGGCCTCTACGTCGCCCTCGCCCGCCACCTCAACGCCACTCTCGTTACCGCGGACAGGAGACTCGCAAAGGCACCGTCTTTGAACGTGCCTGTGATCGTTTCCTGACTGGCGGGCCACCGAAGGGCGCTCGCTCTGCTCGCTGGAGCGCCCTTCTGCCAGATACTGACCACCCTCATCGTCGAAGAAGTCTCGGACGGCGGGCACTCCCGGAAGCCCATCACACTGGGCGGCGCTCCCGACCCGGGTCGGCGCGCAACAGGTGCTAGCAAGCGAAGCGATGTCTACAGCATAATCGGATCATGCGCGCACACTTTCCTGAGTACTTCGAATCGCCGCTAGAGCCCGAAGGCTTCATCAAAGACGCCCTGATCATTCTGGACGCGAACGTGCTGCTAAGCGTCTATAGGTTGGGAGTTGATGCTCGGGAGGAAGCGCTCAAGGTCCTAGAGGATCCAGTGGTGATGGACCGGCTATGGATGCCGTATCAGGTCGGTATCGAGTACTTGAGGAACCGCCGAGACGTAATTGACGAACTGCCAGATGCATACACTCGTGTCATGGAATCGTTGAAGACCGTCCGAAAGGCCGTCGCGACAGCGTTCGGCGAAGGAAGGCGCTTCGAGAGTTCTCGCAGGGCCGTCCAGGACAGCGTTGGCGCTTCATTAGATCAGCTCAGTACGCTCTTGGGCTCACTAAAGGACGGGGATGTTGCGATAATCGACCCTGATGATGATCAGGTAATGCCCCGGGTGGAGCGCCTCTTTACGGACCGAGTTGGCACTCAGCCGACTATGGATGTGCTGAAATCGCGCGCTACAGAATTCCTAGACTTCAGGATGCCAAATAGGGTGCCGCCCGGGTACGAAGACTCCGCAAAAGATGGCTTGAGGCGGGCGGGCGATTATTTTATTTGGTGTGAGATATTGGATCATTCAACCAAGGTACAGCGGCCATTCCTGTTTGTGACCGATGAAAGGAAGGGTGATTGGTACGAGCAGAGCAAGGGAAGACGGCTTGGGCCGCGAAAGGAGCTGATTGCAGAGTTTGCTCAGCACTCGCCGCACGGCTACTATCAAGTCAGCTTTGATCGATTCCTAGAGCTAGCGCGTGCGCACCTGAGCCTATCGATCGATGATGCGACGATCGAAGAAGTAGAGGAAGTGGATGAAGCCGCGGCTAAGGCAGCGGATCAGGCGAACACTCGCGCTGTGGCTGCAAAAATAGCTCAGCTCTACAATCTAGAAAACGCCACAGCAGCTAATGTGGCCGCCATCAATCATGCTTACGCGGGCTTTGCTGCCAGAAATCGAGAGATGGTCGATAACCTTGTGCGGCAGTCGAATCTCACACCCCGGATTTATGAGCAGATGGCTGCACTGGCGAAGACGCAAAATGCGGCTATTCGGTCTGCGATGCTAGGGAGGCCATCCGCTGCCGACGTAAACGATTCTGCGGACGAGCCGTAACGGTCAGGAGTTCAAATCACATGCCAGCGGTTGGATTCCGGATCCGCTCATAGCGAGGCGTCGTCCTCGTAGCTGCCGGTCGTTGGCTGGAACGGAGCGGGTCAAGGGTCGGCGTAGCCGATCACGTAGTGACGCCGTAGGCGCCCTTGACGCGTGGAGCGGAGGCCAAAGAATGGCCGCTACGAGGGGGACGCCACCACGTAATCTTGCAGGCGCGGCCGAGCTGGTGCCGGCCAGTCGGTGCCCGCCGGCCGACAGGGCCCGGAACGGCCGCCAGGCCGCACGCCCGGCCCGGAGGCCGGGCGGGCACGGCGCGCGCAGCGCGCCGCTTGATCTTAAAGAGCCAGGATCGGCAGAGCCCTCCGCACCGCAGGTACGCACGCCGAAGACGGACAACGATCTGTGTAGGCCCTCAACGGTCCCGGAACGCTGAGGAACCCCTGCGAGGTACCGTTAAGTGTGCCTGGTACCGACCTTGCTCCGCCGCCCGGAGCCTTCCCATCAGTCCCTCATCGTGGCATGATGCGGTTCTCCGCGCGTGCGTGCGTGCCTAGAGCGAAGGGTTACCGGTGGCAGCCCCTAAAATAGCTCTCGAAGCCGCGTCCGTCGTGATCCGGGGCCAGTTCAACCCCGCGGTATTCTCACCGTCCTGGTTTTTGTTGAATGGCTTGATAGGCCAAGCGGAGGCGAGCGCCGCGAAGGTCGACGCGATTGCCGCCCCAGTGGCCTCTTTCAAGGTGGATTGGCTTCAGATCCACGTCCAGACCGAGACGCTCCAGGTCTTGACTGAGAAGACAGACGCGTACGAGTCGTTGAGAGACGTTGCGGTCGGCATCTTGGCGGCCCTGCCTGGCACACCGATTAGCCAGCTAGGCATCAACCGGCAGGTTCATTTTGCGGTTGATAATGCTCGTGAATGGCACGCCGTCGGGGACTCCCTTGTGCGGAACGATTTCTGGGAGGACGTGCTTATCCTTCCGGGTATGGCGGACGTGACTACGTGGGGGGTGAGGCCGGACAAGTACTCGGGCTTCATCCAAGTGCAGGTTCAGCCTTCTGCGCGAGTGGATTTCGGGGTCTTTGTCGCATATAACGATCATTACAATCTGTCGATTGTAGAATCGCAGCCAGCGTCGAGGGAGGAATTCGGCTCGGCCCGCCCGACCGCTGGCGAGGTACCGTTGTCTTCCGAAAAGGCTGCAATCGCCGTCGAGGTACTAACCGACCAGTGGTCGGAGTCGATGAAACGTTCGCAGCGCGTGGTGCAGCGCGTCGCGGCGCAAAGAGCGGGGGCATGATGGCTGAGACAACTATGCACGGTGGAACACAGGCCGCTTGGGCGACAAGCTCAGGCACGGGCGGCAGTGCTAGTGCTAGCTGGCCGGAACGGCGGGATCCAGTTGCGGAGGTATGGCGTCGCCATTTGCAGGCGGCGTCTGAGAGTGAGACCGCTCCACTCTCGACGGTGGACCCTAAGTCACCCACAGCTTTCGAGGCTAGCGGCGTGCGGAATCCTGGTGAAGTAGCAAGCGGAGATGTTTCGAGGCAGCAGCCATTGGCGCATTCTGAGGCTAAGCCGGTTCTTGGTCTAAAGAAGTGGCAAGGTCGTGTGCTTGAGATTGAGGGTGACGTCTTCACGGCCGAGCTGACTCCACTCGATCCGACCGATCGCAGCCCGACGGTTCGTGCAGACTTTGAACTTCAACTGCTTTCGCCGGACGAATCGGAAGTGCGACCCGGCGATGCCTTTTATCTCACGGTTCGGACGGTCGAAGAGGGTGCTGGTCACAGGACGACAACGTCGAGCCTCCGGCTCAGGCGGCTGGGACGCTGGACGGAAAGCGATATTGAACGGATACGAGAGCGCGCACGAGGGAAGTTAGCGCGAGTTCAGAAGTATGTTGACTGATCCGCCTGCCGAGGACGAGTTTGAGGTTTCGATTTTCGGTCCAGGAAAGGGCGAGTCGATCGTCGTCCACCTAGGGCAGAACGAGTGGATTATCGTAGACTCTTGCATCGATCAAGTCGATGGTTCGAATCCGGCGCTGCGCTATTTGGAGCAGTTGGGCGTTGACTCGTCGTCCGTTCTTCTTGTTGTGGCGACTCATGCTCATGACGATCATTTTGCTGGCATCGCAGAGGTGTTCCGAGTTTGCGAACGGTCCAGTTTTGTCTGTTCACCGGCAGTGGTGTCGGAGGAATTCTATGCGCTCACCGAGATAGATGAAGAACTAGAAAGGCTGATGCGTGCAAGCGCTCTAAGCGAGTATCGGAAGGTGATCCAGCATGTCGAGGACCGAGGTCGTTCGGCCATTGGCTTGAAGTCGATGGTCCGGGCGTCCAATGGGAAGACTCTCGTGAAGCGGCGACAGTCGGACCTACCAATGACCGTCACCGCTTTGTCGCCCTCGGATGAAGCAGTCACTAGAGCGCTGAAGAGTCTCGCGCGTGGCGCGGCCTCGATCGGCGAGCGTCTACGACTGCCGGCGCACGATCCGAATGAGCTAGCGATTGCACTATGGGTGGAGGTCGGAGAATGTGCAGCACTCTTAGGTGCAGACCTTCTGAAAGGACCGGCCGGCTGTGGTTGGGGTGCAGTACTCGCGGAGTTTACGCCGGACTTTCCGGCATCGTTGCATAAGGTGCCGCATCATGGCTCCCCCAATGCGCATCATGATGAGGTTTGGGCGACGTTGCTAGAAGGTGCGCCGGTGGCGTTACTGGCACCTTATCGCGGGGGCCGAACGTATCGTCCGGCCCAGGCTGACCGGGAACGAATTTGTGGTTTGACAGATAAGGCCTTTGTCACCGCTTCGCCCGATCTTCCTAAACCGCGACGTGCCGTTAAGACAACAGCCGCGGCGCTGGGTCCATTGGCAATGCGCGTCCATGAGCCGTGGGGCCGCTCGGGGCAGATTAGGGCGAGGCGTAGCCCGGACGACAGGGCGTGGCGCATTGACTTATCCGAGACCGCTCGCCCTCTGTGCTCCCCGTAGTGCAAGGAGTCGATGGTCTTGCTGTGCCGCCCGGCCCTCGCTGGAGGCTTGACCTCCTGCACTGCTACCTTTGGTGCGGCCTCGTACTTCTTGTGTGCCTTGGTGAGGGGAGTTGCTATGTTCGCTCTGGTGGTGCGGTTCGATCTGCATGACGAAGATGCGGCCTTGGCGTTTGATGCGCTGGTGGCCCGAACGGCTCCGGGGATCAGGGATCTTGAACCGGGGACCCTGGTCTACGCGACGCATGGCGTCGAGGGTGACCCGCTGGCCCGGGTGTTCTACGAGGTCTACGCGGACCGTGCTGCATTCGAGGCGCATGAGCAGCAGCCGCACGTCAAGGCGTTCCTGACTGAGCGTGGGCAGTACTTGGCATCGACGCGGGTGGAGTTCCTGACCGATGGCCCGGCCAAGGGGCTGCCAGACGGGGCGAGAGGGTGACGGACGACGTTCAGGCGTTAGGCCGCAGGGTCGCTCAGGCTAGGAAGCGTCGCGGCTTGTCGCAGCGGGAGTTGGCTCGCCTACTTGACCGTTCCGAGACGTGGCTCTCGCAGGTGGAACGTGGCGTGCGGAAGATCGACCGCATGTCCGTGCTGGAACGCGTGGCTGAGGTGCTGGAAGTGCCGCTCACTGAGTTGGCACCGGACAGGCCGGTCGTCGCCGCGGCGCATGAACGGCCGGCGGCTGCGGTCAATCTGACCTTGGCGTTGAGTTCGAGCAACGCGCTTGCGGCGGTCCTCGCTGATCGTTCCTCGGCGAATTTGCGGGAGCTGACGGGGTCGGTTGACCAGGCTTGGTCGCTGGTTCATGCGGCGGAGTACGAGCGGGTCAGTGACCTCATGATGCGGCTGCTGCCTGCGCTGGAGTTCGCGGCTCGCGCCTCGGACGGTGAGCCTCGGAGCGCGGTCTATGCGGCGCTGGCCCGGACGTATCACGCCTGTGCTGCCGTTCTGTCGAAGCTCGGCGAGCCGTCGGGCGCTTGGGTGTCCGCGGACCGAGCGATCGCGGCCGCGGAACGCTCTGGTGATGCGCTGTTGATGGCCGAAGGGGCGTTCCGGCTCTCTCTTGTGTTCCAGAGCGCCCGCCTCTATGGCCAGGTCATCCGGACCGCTTCGACCGCAGTTGATGCTCTCGCCGGCCGGGTAGCCGCCGAGGATCCCGCGGCCATCTCGTTGTCGGGCTCGATGCTGATGCAGATGGCCATCACGGAGGCTCGTCGCAACAACGCCGACCAGGCCTACGCCTACCTGGTCGACGCGGAACGACTCGCACAGGCCCTCGGTACGGATCGCAACGACTACGGCACCGAGTTCGGGCCGACGAACGTCACGCTCCATCAGGTCACCGTCGCAGTCGAACTCGGTGACGCCGGCCGCGCCTTGCGGATCGCGGCAGATTTCGATCCCGGGGGCCTCTCGCCGGAGCGGCGCTCGCGCTACCAGGTCGAGCTAGCTCGCGCGCACGCTCAACGCCGCGACGCCCCCGCCGCCGTGGCAGCGATCCGGCAGGCCTACGAGATCGCGCCTGAACTGGTCGTGGGCCACCCGACCGTCCATGCGCTACTGACCGACCTGCTGCGGACCGAAGGCGGACAGGCAACTGACGTTCGAGACCTGGCGAGGCAGGTCGGCATGACACTCTGAGCACCTTTCCACACTCTAAGTATTGACCCGCACTATTAGTACGGGTAGCCTTCTGGTCATGAGGCACGCCGGGGAACGTCCTCGGCGCCGCGTGAAGGAGGCCAGTCATGGCGTTGATCAAGGGTCACCGGTTCCCGGTGGAGTTCGGTGAGGCGTTCCCGCGGGGTCTGGTGATGGTGGGTGAGATCGAGCCGGATCTGGAGTACCAGTCGCAGGAGGACCGGGCGCGCGGCAAGGAGCAGCGGCAGCGGGTGGACGACATCACGAAGCTGCGGCAGTGGAAGGCCACCGTGACGGACCCGGATGAGGCGAAGGCGAAGCGCGCGTCGTTCGAGGTCATCTTCCTCGCGGAGGTGCAGCCCGCGCCGCTGCCGGATGAGGTGCTGCCGGGGATGCGCCCGATCGAGCTGGTGGGTGTGACGGCGTCGCCGAAGGTGATGGGTCAGGGCGAGTTCAAGTACCTCGGCTACGAGTACCGCGCCACCGGCGTCAAGGCCCCGAACGCTGCCCCGCGCCCGCCCGCCGCTGGTGCTCGCGGCCAGGGCGAGGCCAAGCACGGTGAGCAGAAGGCCGGCTGACGATGCCGACCGAGCGTGAGGCCTACTTGAGCGTGAGTGTGCCGGTGGCGCTGGCGGCGTCCTGGTCATCCGCCCACGAGGTCGTGATCATCACCGGTGCCCACGGCGCCTATCCGTCGTTGCAGATGCACCTCACCGTCGAGCAGGCCGCGGAGCTGGCGGCGTCGCTGATCCGCTCCGTCCTCGCGAGCGACTCGGACGGGCTGTCTCGGCGGCTGGTGGATGCGGCGGGGGAGGCGCTGGCGCACCACTGGCGCGACGCCATCCCCACCGCCGAACCGGCGTCGGTCGGGGTGGCGACATGACGACGACGGTCGAGCATGAGCCATGGTGCGAGGACCAGGCGGCCGGTCATGACGGTGCGTGCCGGTTCTACGGCGACAGCCTGTCCGCCCGCGGGGTCGTCGTCACATCGACGGCGGAGGCAGTCGACGGTGGCGCTGTGGTGGTGCTGACGACGACCGGGCGGGACGGGCGACCGGTGCGGCTCGAAGTGGCCCCGGCGGTGGCGTCGTCGTTCGGCCGGTCGCTGACCCGGCTCGGCGCAGCGTTCGAGGACCGTGCCCCGCGTCGCTCACCACTCACAACGACGACGACTGCCCGCGGTGGTGTTGTCGTCTCGCGATGAGACCCCACCGGGGACGGGTGCAAGGCCTAGGAAACCGTCCCCGTCCCCGGTGGCCCCAACCACACCCCCACGAGGGAGGGGATTGGTGTGCCCAAGCCTACGTTCTGGCGACTCCCCGTCGCCCTACTGACCGTCCTGGCGGTCCTGGTCCTGACCGCCGCGCAGCTCGCCACCGCGGTCACCGACGTCGACGCGGAGCGGTCCGACGCTGCCGACGCCGCGCAGTTCGTTCGGTGTGGTGGTCGGTCGTGAACGGCGACCCGGTCCTGTTCGGGCTGCTGCCCTTCGATTCCACGGCCCGGGCGTATGCGTTCCATTGCCCGGTCTGCGACAAGGTCCGCTCCACCACACCCGACCAGCCGTGCCGGGACTGCGCACCCGTGGTCAAGCCCACCCGTCGGCGGACGACGAAGGGTCGTGGATCCCGGTGAACCGGCCGCGCGTCCTGTCCTGCGACGGCTGCGGAGCGACGACCACCGATGCCGACAACGCGGGGGCCTGGTTCGTCTTCACCGTCGCCGACGTGCCGGGGAACGCCCGCTGCCCGGACTGCTTGCCCGAGCAGGCCCGTGCTGGCGGTGATCTGTCGTGTCTGCGCTGACCGCCTGCTCGTCCTGCGGCCGCGCCGTGGATGCCGTGGAGGTGTGGTTCCACCCCGGCACCGGCGAGGCCACCTGCACCGACTGTCACGAAGCCGTCCGGTCCCGGCATGCCCGGTTGACCGCGCTGAGAGGTGAGTTCCGATGAGAAGCCGTCCACGACTGCACACGAGGCACTGCAACCGCTGCGCCACGAGCCTGAACGGTGCGGGGATGCCGCTGCACGGTGCCGGGACGTTGTGCCCGTCCTGCTGGGTGACCACCCGCACGGAGCGGTTCGAGGGCCGTGCCCGTGCTGCCGTCGCGGCCACGCTGGCCGACGAGCAGATCGGCGGGTGGTGACGATGAGCAACCTGCTCACGCTCGTAAAGACGCTGCTGACTCTGCCGCGCAAGCGAGTGAACGGGGCGGCGTCGCTGCTGACCGGGTGGTGGCTGATCCGGCTGCTTTGGCGGCTCCGCGGCCTGGTCGCAATGACGCTGGTGGTCCTGTTCGTCTACTCGACGTGGGGCTGGGTCGGCCTCGTGCTCCTGGCGGTCTTGCCGCCGGTGTTGTCGTTCGCGTGGCGGGTGCTGCACCCGGTCTCGCACACCTGGCTCGTCAACGGCCTCACGGCTCGGCATCGGCTGCGCCACACCTACGGGTCCCGCTGGGACGCCGTCATGGTCGCCTGCAACCTCCACGTACCTGCTCCCGGCGGCGACCACATCACCCCGACTCTTCAGAAGGTGACCTTGGCTCCGGTGGGGGACGTGCTGCACGTTCGCCTGTTGGATGGGCAGGCGCCGGCCGACTTCGCACGGCAGGCCGACGAGCTGGCGCACGCGTTCGGCGTTCCCGAGGTCCGCGTCACCACCACAGGTCCGGGCCGGGTCGAGCTGGTGCTCGTGCTGCTGGACGTGCTCGACGAACCCGTGATCCTCACTGACGTGCCGCCGGTAACGGACCTGCGGCGCGTGCGGTTCGCCATCGGGGAGGACGGAGAGTGGCGGACCAGGAATTACGCGAACATCGCGGCCGAGGTCGGCGGCGGCGTCCCCGGCTCCGGCAAGACCGCGGGCGAAACGAGCCTCGCGTGCGGGCTGATCCAGAACCCCGCAGTCCAGTACGTCGTGATCGACGGCAAGGGCGGGGAGGACTGGTCCTGGATCGCACCTCGAGCAGCCGCCTACTGCGCCGAAGACGAAGACCTGACCGCGGTCCTCGCCGTCGTCGAACAGGTGCACGGCCTGATGCGGCACCGCCTCAAGACGCAGAAGGCGAACCGGGGTGAAGCGAACTTCTGGAACCTCCCCCTCGACCCGAACCACCCTGCCGTGTTCCTGGTCGTCGACGAGGTGCAGACGTTCACCGACACCAAGGGCATGGATCCCGAGACGAAGCAGCTCGCCTGGCAGATCACCGCGCGGTTGTCGGCGCTGGTGAAGAAGGGCCGCTCCGCCGGCATCGTGACCCGGCTTCTGACGCAGAAGCCGACCAACGACGCGTTGCCGACCGCGATCCGCGACAACGCCTCGGTGCGTACCGCGTGGCGGGTCATGTCCAAGGACGCCGCCGAAGCCATCCTCGGCCCCATCGTTCGCGACACCGAGGTGTCCCCGGTCGACATCCCGGAGGCCATGCGCGGCATCGCCGTCGTCGCGACCGATGCCGGGCGGCTGGAACGGGTCCGGTTCCCCTTCGTCGACGAGCACACCGCCGAAATCATCGCTGCTCGGGTGGCGGGTCTGCGCCGGGAGCTGACCGAGTTCGGCGCACCCGCTGTCGAGGACGACCAGGAGGCCGAGGACGACCCGGCGGGGGTGCGGGCGTGACCGTCACGCCACTCACCGGAGAGGTGCCGGATGACGCCACCCTGCGCGAGCTCGCCGCCGCGAAGGGCGTGTGCGTGCGGCCCATCCTGCAGCACGTCACCGACACCATGACCGGCGCCTCCAGGACGGTGGTGATCGCGTGCGGGGCCACCCGCGCCAAGGTCTGCCCGTCCTGCGCCGACACCGCGCGCCGGTTGCGGATCCAGCAGTGCCGCGAGGGCTGGCACCTCACCGAAGACCCACCCAAACCCGAACCCGAGACCACGGAGGACGGTGGGGACGACGACGGCGACCAGGCCGACGAGCACGACGAGGACAACGGCCGGCGGGTGCGGTCCACGCGGCGGCGGCAGGACGCACCCGACCTCCCGCGCCTCGCCGTATCCGACCGCACCACGGGCCGGGTGTTCGAGACATCGGACGGCAAGACCTACCGGCCGTCGATGTTCGTCACCCTCACCCTGCCGTCCTACGGGCGCGTCACGTCTGAGGGTGTTCCGGTCGACCCGCGCTCGTATGACTACCGGCGGGCCGCGCTGGATGCGATGCATTTCCCGAAGCTGGTGGACCGGTTCTGGCAGAACCTGCGCCGCGCCACCGGCTACTCGGTGCAGTACTTCGCCACCGTCGAACCCCAACGCCGACTCGCCCCGCACCTCCATGCCGCGATCCGTGGCGCGATCCCGCGCAAGCTGCTCAAGCAGGTGGTGGCGGCGACGTATCACCAGGTGTGGTGGCCGCGACTCGACGAAGTCGTCTACGCCGACTTGGACGAGCTGCCGGTGTGGGACGAGCTGGCTCAGGCCTACGCCGACCCGACCACCGGTGCCGTGCTGCCGACGTGGGATGAGGCGCTGGACGCCATCGACGACGACCCCGACGCCCGGCCGGCGCACGTCATCCGGGCCGGGTCGCAGGTCGACATCCAAGGCGTCATCGCCGGAACCCCGCTCGCGGACCGGGTCATCGGCTACCTGACCAAGTACCTGACCAAGTCGATCACCGACCCGCTCCACGACGACGACACCGACGGTCAGCCACCCGTCTCGGCCGCGCGCCGTGCGCACATCGACCGGATCGCCGACGAAGTCCGGTGGCTGCCCTGCTCGCCCACCTGTGCGAACTGGCTGCGCTACGGCATCCAACCCAAGAACGCGACAGGCGGGCTCGAACCCGGCCGCTGTGGTTCGAAGGCGCACGACCGGGACCACCTCGGCCTCGGCGGGCGTCGCGTCCTCGTCTCCCGCCGCTGGACCGGCAAGACCCTCGACCAGCACCGCGCCGACCGCGCCGCCGTCGTCCGCGCCGTCCTCACCGAAGCCGGCATTGAGATGGACGACCACGACGAGCTTGCGGCAACCGCCACCACCCCCGACGGCAGGCCGCGGTTCGTCTGGACCGTCACCCACCCCGGCGAGGTCGACGGCCCCACCTACGCCCGCCTCATCGCCCACGCCATCGCACAGAAACAACGCTGGCGGGCGCAGTACGAGGACGCCAAGACCCGCGCCGGACCCGCGGCGCTGGATCTTTCGGCAACCGCACAACCTGCCGCTGCCCCGGCGGCGTGAACGGAAGGAACAGCCCGCATGACCAGCATGGATCAGCTCTGGACGGTGGACGACGTGTCGCACTTCCTCCGAGTTCCGGTGAAGACGCTCTACCAGTGGCGATGGCGTGGTGAAGGGCCTCCCGCACGCAAGGTCGGCCGGCATCTGCGGTACGACCCGGCGAAGCTGCGGATGTGGCTGGACGCCGAGGACTGAGGCGGCCTCGTGGGACACATCCAGGACCGCTGGTACCGGCAGAAGATCGACCCGGAGTCGGGCCAGCCGGTGTTCAGCTCGTCCGGCCGCCCGGTGCTGGAGAAGACCGAGCTGCACGGCACCGGCATGCGGTACAAGGTGCGCTACCTCTCGCCGGACAACAAAGAGCGATCGAAGTCGTTCCCGGATCGGCAGAAGCGGCAGGCTGAGGACTTCCTCATCGGGGTCGAGGCGGACAAGCGCGAGGGGCGCTACATCGACCCGGCGGCGTCGGCCATCACCTTTCGGCAACAGGCCGAGAACTGGCTGAAAGGACAGTCACCGGACCCCGGCACGCGCGAGGTGTTGCGCAGCCGTCTGACGAGCCGGATCTATCCGTCCTTCGGCGACGTGCGGGTGGGCCGGATCACGCCGTCGATGGTGCGTGACTGGCTGGGGGAACTGGAAGAGCGCCGATATGCCTCGAACTACCAGGTGGCGTTGTTCACGCTGGTGTCGGCGGTGCTCGATGCTGCGGTGGACGACCGGCTGATCCGCGACAACCCGTGCAAGGCCAAGACCGTAAGACGGCCGGTGGGCGCCAGTCCGAGAGTCGTGGTGTGGACGGAGAAGCGGGTGCACGCCGTGCGCGCCGGCCTGGGGGAGCGATTCGGTGTGACTGTGCCGCTCGGGTCCGGGCTCGGCCTGCGACAGGGGGAGATCCTGGCGATCTCCCCCGACGACATCGACCGCTCAGCGAAGGTGGTCCTGGTCCAGCGGCAGCTCAAGACGGTCAAGGGCGTTCAGATGTTCGCGCTCCCGAAGGGCGGCAAGACCCGGACGGTCCCGGCGTCGGGCGGACTGATCGACGTTCTGGACGAGTACGGCGAGCAGTTCCCGCCGGTCGAGGTGAAGCTGCCCTGGCGCGTCCCTGACGGTGAGCCGGTCGCGGCTCGGTTGATGGTGACGGGCGAGAACGGTCGGCTGTACTCCGGTGACCTGTTCACGAAGGTGGTGTGGCAGCACGCGTTCAAGGCCGCTGGCCTGGTCTACCGACCGCGCGCGGACGGCATGCACGGGCTCCGGCACTTCTACGCCTCGATGCTGCTTGCCCGCGGGGTCTCGGTGAAGGAGCTGGCCGAGTACCTGGGACACGCCGACGCGGGCTTCACGCTGCGGACCTACACCCACCTCGTGCCGTCCAGCCACGAGAGGGCGCGACAGGCCATCGATGCCGTGTTCGGACCCGAAACTGACGGCCTGGAGACGGCCTGATCATGAAAACCGGCCCCGCAAGCGCCTCCGCGCTAGAAGCTCACAACCCCTTTGAGCAGCTGTCTTGCCATGACCATGCGCTGGATCTGGTTGGTGCCCTCGTAGATCTGGGTGATCTTCGCGTCGCGCATCATGCGCTCGACCGGGTAGTCGCGGGTGTAGCCGTAGCCGCCGAAGAGCTGCACCGCGTCGGTCGTCACCTGCATGGCGACGTCGGAGGCGAAGCATTTCGCCGCCGCGCCGAGGAAGCCGAGCGAGGACTCGTCGCGTTCGGAGGCGGCGGCCGCGCGGTAGACCATCTGCCGCGCGGCCTCGGTCTTCATGGCCATGTCGGCGAGCATGAACTGGACGCCCTGGAAGTCGGCGACGGGGCGGCCGAACTGCTGGCGGTCCTGGACGTAGGCCGTGGCGGCGGCGACCGCGCCGGCGGCGATGCCGACGGCCTGGGCGCCGATGGTGACGCGGGTGTGATCGAGGGTGCGCAGCGCGATCTTCAGGCCCTGGCCGAGGTCGCCGACCACGCGGTCACCGGGGATCCAGCACCGATCGAAGAGCAGCTCGCGCGTCGGCGAGCCCTTGATGCCGAGCTTGCGCTCCGGCGCGCCGACCGAGAAACCCTCGTCGGAGGACTCGACGACGAAGGCGGTGATGCCGCGCGAGCCCGCGGCGGGGTCGGTGACCGCCATGACGGTGTAGTACTGCGAGACGCCGGCGTTGGTGATCCACGACTTCTGGCCCGACAGCACCCAGCCGTCGCCGTCCTGGACGGCGCGGGTCTTCATGGCGGCGGTGTCGGAGCCGGCCTCGCGCTCGGAGAGGCCGTAGGAGAACATCGCCTGCCCGGCCGCGACCGGCGGCAGGTACTTCTCCTTGACCGAGTTCGACGCCGCCAGCAGCAGCGGCATGGTGCCCAGCTTGTTGACCGCCGGGATGAGCGACGACGACGCGCAGGCGCGGGCGACCTCTTCGATGACGATGCAGGTGGCCAGGGCGTCGGCACCCGCGCCGCCGTACTGCTCGGGGATGTGCGGGGCGTGGAAGTCGGCCGAGCGCAGGGCGTCGTAGGAGGCCTGCGGGAACGAGCTGGTCTCGTCGGCCTCGGCCGCGTGCGGCGCCACCTTGTCGGTGCAGAGCTCGCGCACCGCGGACCGGATCGCCTCGTGCTCGTCGCTGAGCCGGTACAGGTCGAAGTCGGCATCCATTCCCTGATGCTACTCGTGGGTAGCCTCGCTGTGGCAAGTGCGCCGTGGCGAGCGCCCCAGCCGACTTGTAGCCTCGACCCGACGAACCGGCCACAACGGGTGGGATCTGATCGTGAGCTTGCGCATCTCCGTCATCGGCACCGGCTACCTGGGCGCGGTCCACGCCGTGGGCATGGCCGAGCTCGGCTACACCGTCGTCGGCATCGACGTCGACGCCGACAAGGTCGCCGCGCTCGCCCGTGGCGAGGCGCCGTTCTACGAGCCGGGGCTGGACGAGCTGCTGGCCAAGCACTCCGGCACCGGCCGGCTCAGCTTCACCACCGACTTCGCCGCGGCCGCCGACGCCGACGTGCACTTCATCTGCGTCGGCACCCCGCAGCGCCGCGACAGCATGGCCGCCGACCTGCGCTACGTCGAGGGCGCCGTCGACTCCCTCGCACCGCACCTGACCACCCAGTGCCTCGTCGTCGGCAAGTCGACGGTGCCGGTGGGGACGGCGGCGGCGCTGGCCGACCGGCTGGCCAAGACCGCGCCCGTCGGGGCCGGCGCCGAGCTGGCCTGGAACCCCGAGTTCCTGCGCGAGGGCTACGCCGTCGAGGACACCCTGCACCCGGACCGCCTCGTCTTCGGCGTCACGTCCGCCGAGGCGGAGCGGCGGCTGCGCGAGGTCTACGCGCGCGCCATCGACGACGGCACCCCGGTCATCGTCACCGACCTGCCGACGGCGGAGCTGGTCAAGGTGTCCGCCAACGCCTTCCTCGCCACGAAGATCTCCTTCATCAACGCCATGGCCGAGATCAGCGAGGTCGCCGGCGCCGACGTCACCAAGCTCGCCGACGCCATCGGGCACGACGCCCGCATCGGCCGCAGGTTCCTCAACGCCGGCATCGGGTTCGGCGGCGGCTGCCTGCCGAAGGACATCCGCGCCTTCATGGCCCGCGCCGGCGAGCTGGGCGCCTCGCACTCGCTGGCGTTCCTCGCCGAGATCGACGCCATCAACCTGCGGCGCCGCCAGCGCGTGGTCGACATCGTCCGCGAACTGGCCGGCGGCAGCGTCGCCAACCGCCGGGTCGCCGTGCTGGGCGCGGCGTTCAAGCCGCACTCCGACGACGTCCGCGACTCGCCCGCGCTGAACATCGCCGGGCAGCTGCACTTGCAGGGCGCACGGGTGTCCGTGTACGACCCCAAGGCCACCGAGAACGCCCGCAAGATCTTCCCGACCCTGCCGTACGCCGAGTCCGCCCTCGACGCCTGCCGGGGCGCGCACGTGGTCCTGCACCTCACCGAGTGGCAGGAGTTCCGCGACCTCGACCCCGTCGAGCTGGCCCGCATGGTCGAGAACCCCGTGGTGGTCGACGGGCGCAACTGCCTCGACGCCGACGCCTGGCGGGCCGCCGGCTGGACCTACCGGGGCCTCGGGCGGCCCTGACGCTCAGCGGCGGATCGCCTTCGGCGTCGCCTCGAGTGCGGCCTGCCAGGCGCGGGCCGCGTCGATCATCCGCGGCTCGAGCGGACGGGGTGCGAACAGGTAGTTCATGTACTGAAGTGTGGGGTCGCCGACGACGACGTCGGTCTCGGCCAGCGGATCGGCGCCGTTCAGGTGGAAGAAGTGGTAGCCGAACCTGCTCATCAGCGCCGCCAGCACCTGCTCCGGCGCCTGGTCGGCCAGCACCTCGCAGAAGATCCACGGCCGGTGCCTGGCGACGACCTCGCGGGCGCCCCGGAGCACGTAGTGCTCGGTGGTCTCGGTGTCGATCTTGAGCACGGCTGGGACCGAGCCGGTGCGACGGAGGTAGCGGTCCAGCGGCTCGACGAGCACGTCGAGCTGCCGCTTGGAGTCTCGGAACCCCTTGGCCAGCGAGTTGGACGCATCGCTCTTCTCCGAGAGGTAGAACGTGGCGACGCCCGGGACCTCGCCGGCAGCGACCTGCTCCAGTGGGTAGTCCAGGCCGTTGACGGCGGACAGCTGACGGGCCCAGCCCGCGACCTCCGGCGTCGGCTCGAACGCGACGACCTCACGATCGGTGTAGGCGCGTGCGAGCAGCGAGTAGAGCCCCAGGTTGGCGCCGACGTCCCAGACGGCACCGGGCTGCACGGTGTCGCAGAGCGCCAGGAACCAGGCCATCGTCGTCGGCTCGTAGCCGCCGATTCCGGCCCGATCGAGGGTGCGTCCGACCATGGATGTCGCCGGCACCTCGACCCGCAACGCCGGCGGCTGGTGCCGGCCGTCGCCCGGCGGGACCGGAGCGGGCACCTCGAGGCGCAACCGGTCGGTGCCCTGCACCGGCCTGGCGCCGCCGCTCGGCGCGGTCACGGCGTCGAGCTCGGCCCTGACCGCGGCGAGCGTCTCGGCGCAGCTCTCGTGTCCCGCCAACGCCCTGGCGAGGACCGCCCGGAGGCGCGCCCAGTCCGGACTGCTGCCGTCGACGGTGACCGCCGCCAGGTTCGCCGCGGCGAGACCGGCGCCCGCCCCTGAGCGCTGCAGCGACAGGCCGGCCAGCACCCGCACGCTCGCGGCGTCGTCGATCTCGACCGCGTGCAGCAGCTCGACACCGCGCTCTGCCAGCTCGACGGCCAGCTCGCGGCTGACCGGCTCGGCCGGCAGCGCGTCGATGAGGAGCACCGCGCGCTCCTTCTCGGCCAGATCGTCGAGCACGCTCAGCGCCGCGGGCAGCTCGGCGGTGCGGATGGCCGACACCCGGACCACCGGGCGCTCGCTCGGGTCCGCCGCCCGCAGGCCGGCGAGCGCGGCATGGCCGGGCAACGGCGACCCGGCCCACGCGAGGTCGCCGGCGTGCGCGGCCTGCGACATGAGGAGGTCTCGGAGCAGCATCGGCGACCCTTCGCGAAAGGCGGCGGCGCCTACGGCTGGGCCTCGATGACCTCGGGCGGGATGTCGTCGCCGTTCTGAAGGGCGGTCCACAGCGCGCCGGCGAGCTCGGGATCCCAGGTGACGGTGTTGCCGACGGAGCCGAGTGGGACGGTGATCGTGGCACCGGAGCCGCCGGACACCGAGCCGATGCCGCGGGCGAAGGCGAACATGTCCATGGGGCCGGTGTTCTCGTCGAGCACGAGCGCGTCGCCGCCGGCCAGCGCCGTGCGGGTGAGCTCGATGGGATTGACCAGCGTGCCGGGCGACAGCGCCTTGTCGGCGATGGCGGAGATCAGCTCGCGCTGGCGCTGCACCCGGCCGATGTCGGAGGTCGGGTCGAAGTGCCGGGCCCGCGCGTAGCCGAGCGCATTGGGCCCGTCGAGAACCTGGCAGCCGGCCGGCAGGTCGATGTGCGCCTGCTCGTCCTGCACCGGCTCGTCGAGGCACATCTCGACGCCGCCGAGGGCGTCGACGATGCCGGCGAAGCCGCCGAAGCCGATCTGGACGTAGTCGTCGATGGCGACGCCGGTGGACGCCTCGATGGTCTGCACGAGCAGCGGCGCGCCGCCGAACGCGAACGCGGCGTTGATGCGGTTCTCGCCGTGCCCGGGGATGTCGACGACGGAGTCGCGGGGGATGCTGACGAGGGCGTTCTGGGCGCCGCCGCCGGGCACGTGCAGCAGCATGATGGTGTCGGTGCGCTGGCCCTCGGTGCTGCCGGTGCCCAGCTCGCTCTGCTCCTCGTCGGTGAGGTCCTCGCGGCTGTCGGAGCCGACCAGCAGGAACACCCGCCCCTCGGAGAGCGCCGAGCCGTGGTCCTCGGGAATGGCGTCGACCTTCTCGATGCGGCCCCACACGTACCAGATGAGCACGCCGAGGGCGACGACGATGACCAGCAGGATGGCGAGCAGCCAGCGGAAGAACCGGCCCGCGCCGGAGCGCCGCTTCTTCGGCCGGGCCGGGGGCTCGGCGCCGTCGCGGCGACGGCGGGTGGGCGGCGGCGTGGCGGGCGGGCCGCCGAGGCCGTCGGTGTCGGCCGGGCCGTACGCGTCGGCCGGCATCATGCTGGTGCCGCCGGCCGGTGCGGCCATGGCAGGAGCGGGCTCCGCCGCCTGGGCAGACTCGTCGTCGCGTGGGCTGTGGGCCGTGCCGCCGCGATAGGAGACGCCGGGCACGTGGCCGGCCTGGTACGTGGTGACCTTGATCTCGGTCCCGCGTGCTCCGCCGTCCGCCCCGGGCGCCGCCATGCCTGCATCGCCGTCTGGTCGCATCACGCTCGACCATACCGTCGCCGAACCACTCTGTAACCTGCCGATCGGCACCGGCGCGGCGCGTCAGCTGCGCAGGTCGACGGTGTCGCCGTCGCGCAGGCCGAACTCGAGCGCCGCAGAGCCGCCGTTGACGACCAGTTCGAGGAACCCGGGCCCCGAGCTGCCGGTGACCAGCGCGGCCGTGCCGGCCGGTACCTCGGACAGGTGGTCGTGGTAGCGCACCTTCGTCCGGCCGACGGCGACCCGGTCGCCCGCCGTCAGGGCCAGGTCGGCGGCCGTGCACGTGAGCTTGCAGTTGCCGAAGTTGTCGACCAGGGCGACCCGGACGCCGTCGGGCCGGTCGGGGACGGGCAGCTCGACCGGCGACGACGGAACGGGGCGCTCGTCGAGCACCCACTTCGCCAGCAGCGGCAGGTACCAGAGACTGCGGAACTGCGTGGCGGCGACGTCGACGGCGTCGGGCTCGCCGATGCGGGCCCACGAGCCGGCCGCGTCGAGCACCGTCGGCGCGTCGGTCACCTCGACCGAGTCGACGCCGAGGTGGCGGCGCACCGGGTCGAGCAGCAGCGGGTCGTAGGTCGAGAAGACTGTGTGCCGGCCGTGCCGGAACCAGCAGAACGGCGCGCCGTTGGGCCAGCTGCCGTCGCGCGGCGCGACGTTGACCAGCGTTGCCGTCGGGAAGCCGTCCTCGCCGAGCAGCCGCGTGGACAGCAGCACGTCGAGCAGGGTCAGCCCGGCCGCCTCGAGGGGCGCCGGCCCGCCGAGCGGCAGCACCACCGGCGACCGGCCGAACAGCGCGGCCATGCGCGTGGTCAGCCGGGCCTGCGCGTTGGTGTCCGAACAGTCGGTCAGGTACGTGATCGGCGGATACATCGTTCCCCTCGGGGCCGGGAGGTGGGCATGACACGTCATGGGCAACAAAAAAGGGCCCCCGCGTGTGCGGGAGCCCGGTGAGCTGACGTGGACGCGTCAGGCCAGCATCGAACGGCCGCACAAGGAGTGCAGCATTCGCATCATGGCCTGGCCGTGCGTCACGTCACAGACCGTACCTACGCGCGTTCGACGTGGTCAAGCCGTACGGTGGCGAGCATGAGTCCCGAGGGCCGGCCGTCGTCGGCCGCGCAGACCAGCCTGTCGCGCATCATGACCGCGCTCGACACCAACCTGCTCGGCACCGTGCACGGTGGCGTCATCATGAAGCTCGTCGACGACGTCGCCGGCGCGGTGGCGCAGCGGCACTCCGGCGGACCGGCCGTCACGGCGTCGATGGACGAGATGACGTTCCTCGAGCCGGTGCACGTCGGCAACCTCGTGCACGCGCACGCGAAGGTGAACTGGACCGGCCGGACGTCCATGGAGGTCGGCGTGCGGGTGGTCGCCGAGCCCTGGAACGAGGTCCGCCCGGCCACGCCGGTGGCCACGGCGTACCTCGTGTTCGTGGCGCTCGGGGCCGACGGCTCGCCGCGCGAGGTGCCGCCGGTGCTGCCCGAGACCGACGAGGACCGCCGCCGGTTCGCCGAGGCGGAGATCCGCCGGACGCACCGGCTGGCCCGGCGCGCCGCCATCCTGCGCTCCCGCGAGCAGGGTCTCGCCGACGTCTGACGGACGGTTCGAGCGGGTCTGAGTGGGTATGCCTGGCTTCGTCCCCAAGAGTGTGACTCGTGTGACGGAAGAGACGCTTGGGTTCGGCGTGCCGCCCGTGAGATCGCGATGCCTTGTGGTGATACTGACGAAGCGGTGAGCGTGGGGACTCGCCGGCTCGTCCGGTTTGGGGGATGTGCATGACGACAGCGGCCCGGCCGCCGGATCCTCGGCGCGTGCGCGCCCGCCGTGAAGCCATCGCCGCGCTCAAGGCCCAGCGGGCCGAGGCGGCGCGCTTCCGCCGTTCGGTGACGCTCATGGCCATGTCCGTCGTCGCGCCGGGGAGCGCGCAGCTGGTCGCCGGGCACAAGAAGACCGGCAAGATCGCCCTGGGGATCTACGGTGGCCTGCTCGGCGTCACGGCGCTGGTGCTCTGGCTGGTGCCGCTGCAGGACCTCGCCGGGCTGGCCGTCCGGCCGTGGCTGCTGACGGCGTTCAAGCTGCTGGCGTTCGGAGTGGCCGCGGCCTGGGTCGTGCTGCTGCTCGACGCCTGGCGGCTCGGCCACCCGCCCGGCCTGAACCAGAAGCACCGGCTCATCATGATCGGCGCGACGCTGGCCCTGGCGGCCATGGTGTCGACCCCGTTCGTCGTCGCCGCCCGGTACGCCACGGCCGCCCACGACGCCGTCGTCGAGATGTTCCCGTCGGGCGAGGTCGCGGCCGCCAGCGACGGCCGGCTCAACATCCTGCTGCTCGGCGTCGACGCCGGCGACGGCCGCGTCGGGGTGCGACCCGACAGCATCAACCTGGTGTCCATCGACGTCCGCACCGGCGAGCCGGCGATGATCAGCCTGCCGCGCAACCTCGAGAACGCCCGGTTCGCCGACGGCACCCCCGCCGACGACGAGTTCCCGCGCGGCTTCTCCGGCGACGGCGAGGGCGACGCGTCCGACTACATGCTCAACGCGACGTGGACGTTCGGCGAGGAGAACCCGGAGCTGTTCGAGGGCCCGTCCGGCCCCGGCCCCACCGCCGTCAAGCAGGCCGTCGAGGGCACTCTCGGCGTGCCGGTGCACTACTACGTCGCCGTCGACCTGCAGGGCTTCCGCGACATCATCGACGCCATCGGCGGCATCACCATCCGGGTCAACGAGGAGCTGCCCATCGGCGAAAAGGGCCGCGTGCTCGAGCCAGGGCTGCAGGAGCTCGACGGCTACCACGCGCTCTGGTACGCCCGCTCGCGCGAGAGCTCGTCGGACTACGCCCGCATGGCCCGGCAGCGCTGCGTCCTCGGCGCGCTGGTCGACCAGGCCGACCCGCAGACCGTGCTGTCGAACTTCGTGGACCTCGCCGATGCGTCGAAGTCGGTCATCACCACCGACATCCCGCAGCAGGACCTCGCCAACCTCGTCGGGCTGGCGATGAAGGCGAAGGACCAGGACATCACGTCGCTGCAGTTCGTGCCGCCGCTCATCGTGCCGGCCGACCCCGACATCGGCCTCATCCACGACGAGGTCGACGCGCTGCTCGACGGCGACGCGAAGCCGGCCCCGTCGGAGTCGGCCCCGTCGGAGTCGTCCGCGGAGTCGGAGGAGCAGCCGGCGGACGAGCCGGCCGAGCAACCGGCCGGCGAGCCGAGCGAGGACCGGCCGAGCGAGGACCGGCCGAGCGAGGACCGGCCGAGCGACGAGTCGAGCGAGGAACCGGACGACGAACCCCGCGACGAGCCGAGCCAGGACGAGGACGACCCGGCGGACCCGGTCGAGATGTCGTCGGCCTGCTCCTACGAGTAGCCGGCGGCCGGGCCCGGCGGGTGCGCGGGCTCGCCGCAGGACCTCGTCGACGGACGGCGGGCGCTCGCGAGGACGACGCATGACGAAGCGAAGAGGCTGCCGGGGAGACCGCGCAGTGGATCATCGGGTGCGAGACGGCGGGCACCGGGTAAGGTGCTCGCCGACATGAACGCCGCCGAACCCTTCCGTACCGGCCGGCCGACCACGCCCGACGAGCGCGTGTGGCCGGCCGTCTCGGTCATCATGCCCGTACTCGACGAGGAGCGGCACCTGGCCGAGGCCGTCGCCGGCGTGCTCGCCCAGGAGTACCCGGGCGAGCTCGAACTGGTGCTCGCGCTGGGCCCGTCCCGCGACCGCACCGACGACATCGCGCGCGAGCTGGCCGCCGCCGACCCGCGCATCCGGCTGGTGCCCAACCCGGCCGGCCGCACCCCCGCGGGCCTCAACGCCGCGCTGGGCGTCGCCCGGCACGGCGTGGTCGTGCGGGTCGACGGGCACGGCGTGCTGTCCGACCACTACATCCGCACCGCCGTCGCCGAGCTGGAGCGCACCGGCGCGGCCAACGTCGGCGGCATCATGAACGCCGAGGGGCAGACCGACTTCGAGCGGGCCGTCGCCTGGGCGTACACGTCGCCGTTCGGGCTGGGTGGCGCGAAGTTCCACCTGGGCGGGCGGGCCGGCCCCGCCGACACCGTCTATCTCGGGGTGTTCCGGCGCGAGGTCCTCGACCGGCTGGGCGGCTTCGACGAGCACTTCGTGCGGGCCCAGGACTGGGAGCTCAACTACCGCATCCGCGCCGCCGGCGAGACCGTCTGGTTCACGCCCGACCTCGTGGTCAGCTACCGGCCGCGGCCGAACCTGCGCGCACTGGCCCGGCAGTTCTTCAAGACCGGCCAGTGGCGGCGCGAGGTGGTCCGGCGCTACCCGGACACCGCGAACGTGCGCTATCTCGCCGCGCCGGCCGTCACGGTCGCCGTCGCCGCCGGGACGGTGGCCGGGATCGCCGGGCTCGTGGGGCCGTCGTGGCTGCTCGCCGGCTGGCTGGCGCCGGCCGGCTACGCGCTGGGCGTCGTCGGCGCCGCGGCGCTGGCCGGGCGCGGCCTGCCGGCGAAGGCCCGGGCCTGGCTCCCGCCGGTGCTCGCGACCATGCACCTGACCTGGGGCGCGGGGTTCATCGCCGGGTCCCGCGACGCCGCGCGGTCCCGCCGCGGCGCCCCGGCACCGGGTGCCGCAGCCGCGGAAGGACCGGCCACGTGAAGGTCCTGATGCTCGTGCAGTCGCCGATCGCCGGCGACTCGCGCGTGCTCCGCGAGGCCGCGACGCTGACGGCCGAGGGGCACACGGTGCACATCGTGGGCCGCGACGTCCCCGAGGGCTTCGATCCCGGCGACGGCGTCACCGTCGAGTCGGTCACCCGGTCGCGCGGCATGCGCCCGCCCGGCACCCCCCGCGGGGCCGCGCTGACGTCGTCGTCGGGCCCCAGGGCGGTGGTGCGCCGGGCCGGGCGCTGGCTGCTGCTGCCCGAGCACCGCGAGCGCACCGAGCGGCGCTGGCGCGACGACGCGGCCAAGCTGCTGGCCGGGCGGCCGGCCCCCGACGTCGTGCACGCGCACGACTACAACACGCTCGGCCTGGGCGCCGAGCTGGCGGGACGGTGGTCGGCCCGGCTGGTCTACGACAGCCACGAGCTCTGGTTCGACCGCGGCCTGCCGGGCCGGCCCACACCGCTCGGCCGGCGGCGCGGGCGCCGCAAGGAGACCCGGCTGGCCGGAGGCGCCGAGGTGGTGCTCACCGTCAGCGAGGGCATCGCCACCCGGCTGCGGCAACGCGGCCTGCGTGACGTCCGGGTGGTCCGCAACACCTTCCCCATGGCCGGCAGCGAGCCGCCGGAGCTGCCCGACGCCCCGGCCGGCATCGCCTACGCCGGGCGCATCGGCCCCGGCCGCGACCTCGAGGCCGTCGTCGGCGCCGCCGCCCGGCTGGCGCCGCTGCGCACCGTCCTCGCCGGCCCGGCCGACCCGGGCTACGGTCTCGACCCCGCCGGCGTCGAGCTGCTGCCGCCGATGGCGCTGGCCGAAGTCGACCGGCTCTACCAGGAGGTGGGCGTGGCCGTCGTCACGCTCACCGACACCTGTGCGAACCACCGGCTGGCGCTGCCCAACAAGCTGTTCCACGCGGTCCGCGCGGGGGTGCCCGTGGTGGCCGCGAACCTGCCCGAGCTGCACGCCGTCGTCCTCCGCTACGGCCTCGGCCGCCTGTACCAGCCGGGCGATGCATCGTCGCTGGCCACGGCCGTGAAAGCGGTGGCGGCCGACTACACTGGACACGTCGAGGCGGTGCGCAAGGCACGACCCGAGCTGGCCTGGGAGCACGACTCCCGCGTACTCGCCGACGCGTACGCCGACCTGGAGGCGGAGTGAGATGGCCGACATCGTCTCATCCCGCCCACGGGTGCGTTGTTTCGTCAGAGTGTCGTCTACCCTTGACCCGATCCGGTGCGGATCCAGTCGATCCGGCACCCGGCCGCGGTAGAAAGGCAAGCCTTCGATGAACGCCACTCGTACCGACGAGGACTTCACCTCGTCGGTGCACGTGTACGAGCCGCACCGGGCCGGGCTGCCCCGGCTCAGGCCGTACATCCGCACCCTGTGGCAGCGCAGGCAGTTCGCCGCGGAGATGTCGCGGTCGAACATCCGGGCCGCGAACACCAACACGTTCTTCGGCCAGATCTGGCTGGTGCTCAACCCGCTGCTGCTGGCCTGCGTGTACTACGTGCTGATCACCATCCTGCGGGAGGATACCGGGGACGGGGCGGAGCGGTTCGTGCACCTGTGCGCCGGGCTGTTCGCCTTCTACTACTTCTCCGGCTGCCTGACGACCGGCGCGTCCAGCGTGGTGGGCGGCGGCAAGCTGCTGCTGAACATGTCGTTCCCGCGGCTGCTGCTGCCGCTGTCGGCGGTGCGCACGGCGTTCTTCCGGTTCCTGCCCACGCTGATCGTCTACTTCCCGATCCACATCGCGTTCGGGCAGCCGCTGAGCTGGCAAATGCTGCTGGCGCCGATCTTCCTGCTCATGCTGACGGTGTTCGGCGCGGGCGCGGCGATGATGTTCGCGACGCTGCAGGTCTACTTCCGCGACACCGCCAGCTTCCTGCCGTACTTCGTGCGCATGTGGCTGTACCTGTCGCCGGTGCTGTGGTTCGCTGAGGACGCGCCGGAGCGGTTCGAGCCGTTCATGATCTTCAACCCGCTGTACTCCCTGCTGGGTGGCTGGACCGACCTCATCGTCCGCGGGCAGATCCCCGACCTCTCGCTGTGGATCTTCGGCGCCGCCTGGGCGGTTGCCGCGGCGGTGGTGGGGAGCCTGTTCTTCATGTCGAGGGAGCGCGAGTTTGTCGTCCGTCTCTGAGGTTGGCGCCGTGACCACCACTTCGGCCGCCCCGAACGCCGTCGTCGTCGAGGACGTCTCGCTGACGTACCGCACCACGTTCGAGCGCGTCCCGACGTTCAAGACCGCGATCGTGCGCTTCGGCCGCGGTGAACGCGCGGTCAAGGAGGTCAACGCGGTCCAGAACGTGTCGTTCGCGGTGCCGCACGGCAACGCCATCGGCATCATCGGCGCCAACGGTGCCGGCAAGTCCACGCTGATGCGCATGATCGCCGGCATCCTGCCGCCCACCAAGGGCCGCATCCAGGTCAACGGCCGCGTCAGCACGCTGCTCTCGCTCGGTGTCGGGTTCAACGCGGCGCTGTCCGGGCGCGAGAACGTCGTCCTGGGCGGGCTGGCCGCCGGCCTGAGCCGCAAGGAGATCCAGGAGCGCTACGAGGAGATCGCCGACTTCGCCGAGCTCGGCGAGTTCATCGACATGCCCATGCGCACGTACTCCTCGGGCATGTTCCAGCGGCTCGCGTTCTCCGTCGCCGTCCACATGGACCCCGACATCCTGCTCATCGACGAGGCGCTGTCGGCCGGCGACGCCAAGTTCAAGCAGAAGGCCGCGGCCAAGATGAAGGACCTGGTGACCAACGCGCGCACCATGTTCCTCGTCAGCCACGCCCTCAGCAGCGTCCGCGACCTCTGCAACGACGCCCTGTGGCTGCACAAGGGCAAGCTGATGATGCGCGGCACCCCCAACGAGGTCATCGAGGCCTACAACACCTTCCTCAAGGTCGGCGAGGACGCCTTCACCCTCGAGGACCTCTGAGCCGTGGGCGCACCACGTGTCGACGTCGCCATCGTGTCCGCCGGGCATGACGTCGCCGACGCGCGGCTGCACAAGATCAGCGCGGCGCTGCAGCGCGCCGGCCTGAGTGTCGAGCTCGCCGGGCTCGGTGAGGCGGCCGGCGGACCCGCCGGGGTCCGGGTCCGAACCACACAGCGCGGCGGCATGGCCCGCCGCGCTGTTCGCGCCGCGGTCCTGCCGTGGCGCAGCCGGGCCCGCGTCCTCATGACCGTCGACCCCGACGTCGTGCCCATGGCCCGCGCCGCGGCGTCCGTGCGCGGCTGCAAGGTCGTCGTCGACATCCACGAGGACTACGCCCGGCTGCTGTCCGACCGGTCCTGGGCGCGCGGCCTCATCGGCATCGGCGCCCGCATGATCGTCCACGCCAGCACCCGCCTCGCCGCGGGCGCCGACGTCACCGTCGTGGCCGACGACCACATCCCGCCGCACCAGGCCCGCCGCCGCCTCGTCGTCGAGAACCTGCCCGACCTGCAGCTGCTCTCGCCCGGGCCGCCCGACGCCACCCCGCGCGCGGTCTACATCGGCGACCTGCGCGCCAGCCGCGGCCTGTTCGACATGGTCGACGCCGTCGCCGCCGCGCCCGCCTGGACGCTCGACCTCATCGGCCCCGTGGCCGCCGCAGACCGCGACGAGCTGTCCGCCCGGCTCATCCGCCCCGACGTCGCCGGCCGGGTCGTGCTGCACGGCCGGCAGCCACCCGAGCGGGCCTGGCAGATCGCCCGTGGCGCCTGGGCCGGCCTGGTGTTCCTGCGCGAGACGCCGGCGTTCCGCGAGGCGATGCCGACCAAGCTCTACGAGTACCTCGCCAGCGGGCTGCCCGTGCTGTCCACGCCGCTCCCGCGGCAGACGTCGGTCATCAAGGAGTCCGGCGGCGGCGTGCTCATCGCCGGCCCGGCCGAGGCCGCCGAGGTGCTGCGCCGCTGGAGCGAAAGCCCCGAGGATCTCGAGGGCTACCGCAAGGCCGCCCGCGAGTGGACGGAGCGCAAGCTCAGTGAGCGCACGCCGTACGACCTGCTCGCCGAGACCATCGCCGAGATCCTCGCGCCTCGCGCCGCCACGCCCTGACTCCCTGCTCGGGCCGGCACCACGATCACCCGAGCCTCACCACGGTTGCAGGCGTCGTGCGGCACGAGATCTCGTGCCGAACGTGATCATCTCGGGGTCAGCGGGCGGTGAGCTCGCGGCCTGCGGCGGCGGCGCCGTTGAGAACGCGCGGGGCCGACGGACGGCGGGCGAGCTGCCAGCCGGCGCGGACGGCGCGGCTGTCGAGGACGACGACGAGGTCGGCGCCGGTGGCGGCGGCCAGGGCCTCGGGGTGCGACCGCAGCCGGGACCAGTACTGCGCCGCCAGCCGGGCGGCCTTGACCTGACGCACGAGCTTGCGCAGCCGCGAGACCGGCCGCCGCGCGGTCGCGGGAGCCGCGACCGGGTTCGGCGAAGCGTCCGGAACGGCTGAGGGAGCCGCCGCCGGCGGGACCGCCGCCGGCGGGACCGCGGCTGCCGCCGTCGCCGCCCGGCCGTTGAGCACGACGACCTGCGGCACGAGGTCGTCGACCGGGTCGAGCGGCGCCGACCAGGAGACCAGCGTGAGCTCGAGGTCGTCGCGGCCGAGGTCCTTCACGACGGCGGCCAGCTGGGCGCGCCCCAGTGTGGCGGTGCCGAGCAGCGTCACCTTCACGGCGCCGCCTTGACGGTGACGGGGGCGCCGCGCAGCGCCTCGATGCGCGGGTCGAGCTGCAGGTCGCGCCGGTAGCCGGCGCCGAACGCGCGGGCCTGGGCGTGCTGCTCGGGGGTCGCGCTGCGGGCGGCGTCGGCGGCCGCGGCCAGGGCGGCGGCGACGGTGCCGGGCTCGAGGTCGGCGACGGGGAACCAGAGCGGATGGCCGCGCAGCACCTCGGTGGCCGCGTTGCCGGGCTCGTGGACGGAGACGACCGGCAGGCCCGTGGCGAGGTACTCGAAGACCTTGCCGCTGGTGACGTAGCGCCCGGCGCCGAGGATCAGCAGCAGCACGTCGAACTGCGCGTACGTGGCGGCGATGTCGGCCTTGCCCACCGGCCCGCGGTAGCTGACGCCGTCGGCCGCCGCGGCCTCGATGGTGGCCAGCAGGTCCGGCCGCGGCTGCCCGTAGAAGCCGAGGTAGCCATGGATGCGCGCCTCGGCTCCGGCCAGCGCCGCCTCGGTGGCGCGGCCGTGCTGCCAGCCACGGACGAACTCGGCCAGCGGGACCCTCGGGGTGACGGTGCCGACGTAGCCGAAGACGACGGGGCCCTCGCCCAGCGGCGCCCGCTCGCCCGTGGGCGCCGGCGCGAGCTCGGGGTCGAAGCCGTTGGCGACGGTGTGCATCTTGGCGGCGTGCGCGGGGTAGAGCCGCCGGTGCCAGTCGCGGATGGGGTCGTTGACGAACCAGACCTCGCGGGCGCCGGCCACCAGCCTGCGCTCCCAGCGGGCGGCGCGGCTGCGCTCGGAGTGCAGCCGCTCGCCGCTGAACACGTCGAGCAGCCAGGCGTCGCGGTAGTCCATGACGTACGGGACGCCGTGCTTCTGGTGCAGCCGCCAGGCCGCGGTGAACGCGACGTGCGGGTTGGCGGTGGCGAGCACGAGGTCGACGGGGTCGGCGGCGTGGATGCGCTCGGCGGCGGCCTCGATGACCGGGCGCCAGGGGCCGTACCCGACCTCGGGGAACGGGACGGCGTCGCGGCGGGCCCGCAGCTTCGCCCAGAGGCGTGGGAAGCGGGCCCGGAACCGCGACCACTGCCGCAGATCGGGCTCGTGGATGGGCCAGGCGAACGGCACCCGTACCACCTCGACCGCGGGGTCGATGCGCTCCTCGAGAGTGGGATCAGTCCCCGTGAACCGGACGAATGTGTCACGCTCTACCGTCAGCACCGTGACGCGCCAGCCCAGCCGGGCGAACCGGTTGGCCGTGGCGAGCACGCGGTAGACGCCGCCGCCCCGGCAGGGGGGAAACCCCCAGGCCACGTAGAGCAGGTGGGGCCGGTGGTCAGGGGGCGTGGCGGCCCGCCCCCGGCTGGCGTGCGTCATCATGTCACCGCACAGGCTACGACACCCGGAGGGTCCCCATGGCACTGCGCGCGGCGGTGAAGCGCTGGCTGCCCGGCAGCGTCGTCGACGGCCTCGCGCAGGCCCGGCGAAGGGCCGGCTGGCTGCGCCGCCCGCTGCCGCCGCTGGAGCCGTTCCCGCAGGTCCGCCCGGCTGCCGCCCGGCTGCTGATCGGCCCGACGAACTCGGCCGGCCAGGGCTGGGCCTGGGCTCGCGCGGCCGAGCGCGCGGACGCCGACGTGGCCGCCGCCTGCTTCGCGATCCGGCGCAACAGCTACGGATTCGCCGACGACTACGGCGTTCCCGTGCCGGTCTACGCGCACCCGCGCTGGCAGCAGGCGCATGAGCGGTACGTCCTCGGGACCTTCACGCACGCCGTCGTCGAGTCGATGCGGCCGCTGTTCGGCTCGCGGCACGCCCGCGACGCCGGCGGCGACGTCGCCGTGCTCACCGAGGGCGGCCTGCGCGTGGCGCTGCTGTTCCACGGGTCCGACCTCCGCCTGCCCAGCCGGCACGCCGAGCGCGAGCCGTGGTCGCCGTTCCGGATCCAGGACGACCTCACCGAGCGGCTCGAGGAGCAGGCCCGCCGGCACGCGGCCTTCGCGACGGCGTTCGCCGGCGGCGACGGCGGCGGGGGCCTCGTGCTGGTCTCGACGCCGGACCTCTTCGACGACCTGCCCGGCGCCACCTGGCTGCCGGTCGTCGTCGACCCCGATCGCTGGCAGGCGCCGCCGTCGCCCGGCCGGAGCCGTCCGGTCGTGGTGCACGCGCCGTCGAACTCGCGGCTCAAGGGGACCGAGATCGTCGAAGCGGCGATGGCGGAGCTGAGCGCCAAGGGCGTGCTCGAGTACCGGCGGCTCGACGGCGTGCCCCACGACCGCATGCCGGCCGCGCTGGCCGCGGCGGACATCGTCGTCGACCAGCTGACCATCGGCCTGTACGGGGTGGGCGCCTGCGAGGCCATGGCGGCCGGCCGTACGGTGGTCTCGTACGTGGGCGACACCGTCCGCGCACGGGTCCGCGAGCGCACGGGCCTCGACGTGCCGATCGTCGAGGCGACGCCCGACGACCTCGCCGACGTCGTGGCGGCGCTGGCCGCCGACCCCGACACGGCGGGGGAGCGGGCGGCCCGGGGGCCGGGCTTCGTCCGGGCGGTCCACGACGGGACCATCTCGGGAACCGTGCTCGACGATTGGCTTCGGCGGACTAGCCGGTGATCTGATGGGAACCGGCGGAACCCCTCTGGGACACTGGGTATATTCGCCGATCGGCCGGCAACCGCCTCGGGACTCTCCGGGGCGCGATCTCGTGAAGGGCGTGGAGGGCAACACGGTGGCTCGGGGAAGAGACAGGCGCCGAGACGACCAGCCGGCACCGGCGGGCGGCGCACCGGCCACCGGGGCACCCGCCACCGGGGACGGGATGCCGCCGCGGCTCGACGCGCCGGTGCGGCTGCTGGTCGGCCCGGCCAACTTCGCGGGTCAGGGCACCCGCTGGGCACGGGCCGTCGAGGACCGCGTGCCCACCACGAAGGCGACGTCGTTCGCCTTTCTCAAGGGCGTCCTCGACTACCCCGTCGACTACGGCATCCCGGCGGGCACCTACCGGCGCAGCCGCCGCTGGCAGCTGAACTTCTACAACCACGTGGTGCGCAACTACACGCACGTGCTGATCGAGGCGTCACGGCCGATCTTCGGCACCATGCACGGCCAGGACGCGTCGTTCGACATCCCGTACCTGCTCGGCAAGGGCCTGAAGGTGGGCCTCATCGCCCACGGCTCCGACGTGCGCATCCCCAGCCGCCACGTCGAGACCGAGCCGTGGTCGCCGTTCCCCGACCTCGAGGACGAGACCGTCGAGCTGCTCGAGCGCAACTCCACGCGCGCGGTCGAGCTGTTCACGTCGTACCCGGGCCCGGTCTACGTCTCCACGCCCGACCTGCTCGACTACGTGCCCAACGCCGTCTGGTGCCCGGTCGTCGTCGACATCGAGACGTGGCGCAGTGACGCCCCGGTGCTCGAGCACGAGCGGCCGGTGGTGGCGCACGCGCCCAGCAAGTCGGCCATGAAGGGCTCCGAGCTGATCGACCCCGTCATGGAGAGCCTGGCCGAGCGCGGGCTCATCACCTACCGCCGGGTCGAGGGTGTCGACCCCGCCGACATGCCCGAGGTCTACCGCGACGCCGACATCGTCGTCGACCAGTTCCGCGTCGGCAGCTACGGCGTGGCGGCGTGCGAGGCCATGGCCGCCGGCCGGGTCGTCGTCGGCCACATCGCCCAGCACGTCCGCGACCGCGTGGTCGCCGACACCGGGCTCGAGCTGCCCATCATCGAGGCCACGCCCGACACCATCGAGCAGGTCGTCCTCGACCTCATCTCGCACCCCGAGCGCGGCCGCGAGGTCGCCGAGCGCGGGCCGGCCTTCGTCGAGCAGGTGCACGACGGCCACCGCTCGGCCGAGGCGCTGGCGGCGTTCGTCGAGCAGCCGAGCACGGTGCCGGCCGAGTGGAAGCCGTCCTGGATCCGGCCCAAGGTCGTCATGATGGCCGGCAACGACATCATCCCCGACGCTCGCGTGCTCAAGTACGCGCAGACGGTCGCCAACTGGGACCTCGACGTCACCTGCATCGGCATCCCCGGACGGCGCCTCAAGGGCGCCCGCGAGCTGGGCAAGGTGCACGTCCTGTGCCCGCCCATCCAGTCGAAGGTGCTGGTCACGGGGTGGCGCAAGCGACTGGCCAACCTCAAGCCGTGGTTCACCACCGAGGCCGAGTACACGCTGGCCTACGGCCGCTGGCAGTACGCGAGCCGCGAGCTGCGGGGCGACCGCGGCCGCGACCGCCGCGACCGCGAGCGCGCCGGCGGCGTGTCGGCGGTGCGCGGTCCCCGCAAGCGCTCCGCCCGCGAGCGGCTGCTGCGCGCGGCGCGCTGGCGCTCCCTGCGGCTGCACCGGGCCGTCCTCGACGCCCGGGCGTACCCCGTCCGGCGGGCCAAGCGCAAGGTCGACCTCACCGACATGGGCATCGGCAAGCGGCGCGAGCGGCTGCTGGCCCTGTACCGGTACCTGCCGTCGGGGCGCTGGCGCCGGGTCATGCCCGAGCTGGTCGACCAGGAGCTGTCGCTGGGCCCGCTGCTCGACCGCATCCAGCCCGAGGTCATTCACGTGCACGACGTGTTCATGCTCGGCATCGCGGCGCGCGCGGCGCACCGGGCGGCGCTCGACGACCGCACCATCAAGATCATCTACGACGCGCACGAGTACATCCCCGGCGTGCCGGTGGTGGCGCCGCGCCGGGTCGCGGCCTACAGCGACCTCGAGCGCGAGTTCATCCACGACGCCGACCGCGTCATCACGGTGTCCGAGCCGCTGGCCGGCTGGCTGCAGCGCGACCACCACCTGGCCAGCCTGCCCGACGTCGTCCTCAACGCGCCCGTCGAGCCGCCCGCCGACGCCCAGGTCAAGGACCTGCGCAAGCAGCTGCGGCTGGACGACGACGTGCCTCTGCTGGTCTACGGCGGCGGCGTCAACCGCGCCCGCGGCGTCGGGACGGCCGTCGAGGCGCTGCCGCAGCTGCCCGGCGTCCACCTCGCCATCGTCGCCCGGGCCAACTCCGTCACCGCGGAGCTGCAGGCGCGCGCCGTCGAGCTGGGCGTGGGCGACCGCGTGCACCTGGCGCCGTTCGTCGACGCCGAGGTGGTGCCGCTGTACCTGCGCTCGGCCACCATCGGGCTCAGCCCGCTGCTGCACGCGCCCAACCACGACATCGCCGTCACGAACAAGTTCTGCGAGTACATCGCGGCCGGGCTGCCCATCATCACGAGCGACACCCCGGCGCAGGCCGACCTGGTGACCGAGCTCGACCTCGGCGCGGTCTACACCGCCGGCGACGTCGGCGGCCTCGTGCGGGCGGTCCGGGCGGTGCTCGCCGACCACGAGCGCCTGGCCAAGCGCATCGCCGACGACCCCCAGCTGCGGCACCGGTTCTCGTGGGCCGCGCAGGCCGAGGTCATCCGGTCCGTGTACGCCGAGGTCATGGAGAAGCTGCCCGACGCCGCGTGGGCGCCCGGGGCCACCATCGTCAACCGGCTGATCCCCGACCCGCCGGAGCTGCCGGAGACGAAGTGGCGCGCCTTCAAGAACGCCGCGCGCGGCGCCGAGGGCGACCAGAGGACGACGCGGGAGGCGAAGCGGTGAACGTACGCATCATGGCGTCGGCCGACGTCGACGACAGCGCCGAGATCGGGGCGGGCTCGTCGGTCTGGCACCTGGCGCAGGTTCGCGAGAAGGCGGTTCTCGGCCGCGACTGCGTCATCGGCCGCGGCGCCTACATCGGCACCGGCGTGCGGGCCGGCGACAACTGCAAGGTCCAGAACTACGCGCTCGTCTACGAGCCGGCGGTGCTCGAGGACGGCGTGTTCGTCGGTCCCGCTGCGGTGCTGACCAACGACACCTTCCCGCGGGCGGTGAACCCCGACGGCTCCGCCAAGAGCGCGTCCGACTGGGACGCCGTGGGCGTCACGCTGCGCGAGGGGTGCTCCGTGGGCGCCCGCGCGGTCTGCGTCGCTCCGGTCACGGTGGGCCGATGGGCTACGGTAGCCGCCGGAGCCGTCGTCACCCGCGACGTTCCCGATTTCGCGCTGGTGGTGGGTGTGCCGGCGCGGCGGGTCGCGTGGGTGGGGCGCGCCGGCGTTCCGCTCGAGGACGCCGGCGGCGGCAGCTGGCGTTGCCCGCGCACCGGCGAGCAGTACATCGAAGAGCACGGGCACCTGCGAGAAGCCGGGAAGAGCACGGAGGACAACGCATGAGCACCAGCCCGATCCCTGCCGCGAAGCCGATCATCGGCGACGAGGAGCGCGAGGCGGTCGACCGCGTCCTGCGCAGCGGCATGATCGCGCAAGGCCCCGAGGTGGCGGCCTTCGAGCAGGAGTTCTCGGCCGAACTGGTGGCCGGGCGCGCCTGCGTGGCCGTCAACTCCGGCACGTCGGGCCTGCACCTGGGCCTGCTGGCCGCGGGCGTCGGACCGGGCGACGAGGTCATCGTCCCGTCGTTCACGTTCGCCGCCACCGCCAACTCCGTCGCGCTCACCGGCGCCACCCCGGTGTTCGCCGACATCGAGCCGCGGCACTTCTGCCTCGACCCGGCCGCCGTCGAGGCCGCCGTCACCGAGCGCACCGTGGGCATCATGCCGGTGCACCTCTACGGCCACCCGGCCGACCTGACGGCGCTCGGCGACATCGCCCAGCGGCACGGCCTCAAGATCTTCGAGGACGCCGCCCAGGCCCACGCCGCCACCTGGAAGGGCGCGCCGGTCGGCTCCTTCGGCACGTTCGCCATGTTCAGCCTCTACCCGACCAAGAACATGACGTCGGGCGAGGGCGGCATGGTCAGCACCGACGACCCCGAGGTCGAGCGCCGGCTGCGGCTGCTGCGCAACCAGGGCATGCTGCGCCAGTACGAGAACGAGCTGGTCGGCGTCAACAACCGCATGACCGACATCCACGCCGCCATCGGCCGGGTGCAGCTGACCAAGCTGGCCGGCTGGACCAAGCAGCGGCAGGAGAACGCGGCCTTCCTCGACGCCAACCTCGACGGCGTCGTGGTGCCGCCGGTCTCGGAGCACGCGACCCACGTCTACCACCAGTACACCGTGCGGGTGCCGGGCGACCGCGACGGCTTCGCCGCGGCGCTGCGCGACGAGCACGGCGTCGGCTGCGGCGTGTACTACCCGATCCCCAACCACCGGCTGCCGTCGTTCGGCCGCGACCTCGACCTCCCCGAGACCGAGAAGGCCGCGGCCGAGGTCATCTCGCTGCCGGTGCATCCGTCGCTCAGCGCGGGCGACCTCGAGCGCATCGTGACGGCCGTCAACACGCTGGCAAAGGCGGGTGCCTGATGACGAATCTGCGAGCCGGGCTGGTCGGCCTGGGCATGATGGGCCGCCACCACGCGCGGGTGCTGCGCTCCCTCGACGGCGTCGACCTCGTGGGCGTGTCCGACCCCGCCGGCGACCCCCACAAGGTGGCCGGCGACCTCACGGTGCATCCCGACGTCGACGCGCTCATCGGCGTCGGCCTCGACTACTGCGTCGTCGCCACCCCCACGGCCTACCACGAGGAGATCGGCCTGGCCCTGGCCTCGGCCGGCGTGCACGCGCTCATCGAGAAGCCGCTGTCCAAGGACAGCGAGGGCTCGGCCAAGCTGGCGGCGGCGTTCCAGGCGGCCGGCCTGGTGGGCGCCGTCGGCCACATCGAGCGCTACAACCCCGCCCTGCAGAGCCTGCGCGCGCGGCTCATCGACGGCGAGCTCGGCGACATCTACCAGATCATCACCCGCCGGCAGGGCCCGTTCCCGGCCCGCATCGCCGACGTCGGCGTGGTCAAGGACCTCGCCACGCACGACATCGACCTCACGGCCTGGGTCGTGGGCTCGCCGTACGTGTCGGTGGCGGCCCGGACGGTGCACAAGAGCGGCCGCGAGCACGAGGACCTCGTCGCCGTCACCGGCCAGCTGGCCGACGGCACCGTCACCAGCCACCTGGTCAACTGGCTGTCGCCCATGAAGGAGCGCGTCACCATCGTCACCGGTGACCGCGGCGCCTACATCGCCGACACCCTGCACGCCGACCTCACGTTCCACGCCAACGGGTCCATCCCGACGGCCTGGGACGACCTCGCCCAGTTCCGCGGCGTGTCCGAGGGCGACGTCGTGCGCTACGCCATCGCCAAGCCGGAGCCGCTGCGCACCGAGCACGAGGCGTTCCGCGACGCCATCCTCGGCAAGGAGACCGACATCGTCACCATGCAGCAGGGCCTGGCCACCGTCGAGGTCGCGGAGGCCGTGCTCGCCTCCGCCGCCGACGGCAGCACGGTGCGGCTGCCCCACTAGGCACGGACGAAGCGACCACCGGTGCGCCACGGCACGGTGCGCTCCGATCTCGGCGGGCTCCCGGACACGGGGGCCGGTCGGCTCGCGTGGGTCGACATCGCGAAGACCGCCGCCATCGTGCTGGTGGTCTTCTACCACGTGGGCCGGGTCGGCCTGGGGGTCGCGCCCGGCACCGTCGGCCCGGCCACCCGCCCGTGGCTCGACCTCAACATGGTGCTGGTCCCGGTGCGCATGCCGGTGTTCTTCCTGGTGTCCGGGCTGCTGGCGGCGACGGCGGTGTCCCGGCCCTGGCCGCGGGTGCTGCGCGGCAAGGTGCTGGACCTGCTGTGGCCGTACGTGCTGTGGACGGTGGTGTTCGGCTTCGTCTGGGTGCAGACGATCCCCGACGACCCCGGCAGGTGGTTCGCGTACAACCTGCGCATGCTGCCCTTCGGCGGCCTGGCGTACTGGTACCTCAGCCTGCTCATCGTGTTCTTCCTGGTGGCGAAGGCGCTGCGGCACCACCCCGTCCCGGTGCTGGTGGCGACGCTGGTGCTGCTGGCGTCGTCGCCGGCCATCGGCACCTGGGTCGGCGCCAACGGCGACCAGTCGGTGACGGTCAACGTCATGCGGGTGTCGACGTTCGCGGTCTGGTTCTTCGCCGGCTGCTACCTGCCCGCGCTGGTGCGCCGGGTGGCCACGGCGGGCGGTCTGGGCGGCCTGGTGGCGGCCGCGGCGGGCTACACGGTGCTGGCGTACCTCTTCTACTACGACCACGCGCCCGGCGGCGTCGAGTTCTTCCTCGCCCCGGTGGGCGTGCTGGCGGCGGTGTGGGCCGCGGTGGCGATCGAGCGGTTCGGCTGGGTCCGCCGGTTGGCCGGCTACCTGTCGCGCCGGACGCTGGCCATCTACGTGCTGCACCCGCTGCTGATCCACGGCGCGGTGTGGGCGGCCCGCAGCTCGGGCGCCGACCCGCTGGGCGACCTCGACAACGGGGTGGTCGACTTCCTGTTCGTGCCCCTGTTCGCGGTGCTGGTGACGGCCGTGGCGGTGGGCCTGTACGACCTCGCCGGGCACGCTGGCATGGGCTGGCTGTTCCGCTGGCCCGTGCGCCCGCGGGTCAGTCCTGCTCCTCCGTCAGTGCCCGGTTCAGCCGTGCCCCCAGCTCCGGGGCCAGCGCCGCAGCGTACTCCCGCGTGAGGTGGCTGTAGTCGCGGTAGACGATGACGCCGCCCACCACCGGGTAGCAGTGGTCGTCGTCGCAGAACCGGTCGGTCAGGTCCAACAGGTGGACGCGGGGGTCGTCGGACTCGCCGGCGGCCACCGCGGCGGCGTCGTCGGGCAGGTCGCCGGCCGGCGTGGCGCAGTCGATCTCGTCGCCGGGGTGCGCCGACAGGCAGGTGGGCACGTACCCGCCCTGGGTGGGCGGCACGTCGCGGATGACGACGACGTCCTTGCCGGCCTCGGTCCACGCGTCCCAGACGGGGGCGAAGCCGTCGACCTCGGGATCGTCGAGCTCGGTGTCGCGGCCGTCGGTGAACTCGTAGGCGGTCGTGTACATCGAGGTGACGACGATGGAGACGGACGGGTCGGCGGCCACCTCGTCGCGGACCTCGCGCACCCACCGCTCGCAGCTGTCGCCGGCCTCGTCGGTCTGCTCGGAGTCGAGCACGCGGCGCGCGGAGGTGGGCGGGCAGGAGCTCTTGAGGTACGTGACGATGGTCCACCGGCTGGACTCGGCGACGAGCTCGAGGCCGGGCAGCCAGTGCGTGGCGTGGGAGTCGCCGACCAGCGCGATGACCCGCTTGGGGTCGGGCCCGGTGTAGCCCTTCTCGCAGCGGATGACGTCGGGCTGGGTGATGGCCTGCTGGCACTCCTGGTACTCCGAGCGCCGGTTCTGCTCGACGGCGACCTCGGGCAGCGGGATGAGCGGGCCGGAGCCGATGGGGTCGCAGCCGCTGTCGGGTGCGAGCGCCGCCGGCCCGACGCAGGGCTCGGCGACGGCGTCGGCGCCGAGGACGGCTTCGGCGCGGGCCTCGGCCTCGGACTCGCGGCGGTCGAGGTCGGTGTTGACGGCGACCGTGCCGGCGACGACGAGAGCCATGCCGGCGCCGGCGAAGGCGAACGCCCGCCACGGCGCCGCGGCCAGGAAGGTGCGGGTGCGCAGCGGGTCCTCGACGTAGACCTTGCTGAGCCAGGCCAGCACGAGGGTGGCGGCGAAGATGCCCAGCTTGTCGACGAGGCGCAGGTCGGTGCCGGTGACGTGCGGCAGCACGATGATGAGCGGCCAGTGCCACAGGTAGACCGAGTAGGAGATGTCGCCGATGAACGTGGCCGGGCGCCGGGTCAGCCACCAGTGCGGCGTGAACCGGCGCGACGTCGGGCCCGCGGCCATGACGGCCACCGTGCCGAGCACCGGCAGCAGCGCCACCCAGCCGGGGAAGAGCGTGGCGCCGTCGTAGAAGACGCCGGCGGCCACGATGGCGGCCAGGCCGGCGCCGCCTATCAGCGCGCGGACGATGCCGCGGCGGGCCGTCGGGAGGGCGAGCAGCGCGAGCAGCCCGCCGGCGGCGAACTCCCAGATGCGCGTGGGCGTGACGAAGTAGGCGGCCGCGGGGTCGGCGTAGGTGGCGACGACCGAGTAGACCAGCGACACCGCGCCGAGCAGCGCGATGCCGGCGGCGAGCAGCCGGCGCCCGGACCACCGGATCCACGAGCGCCGGCTCAGCACGACGATGCCCAGCACCAGCACCGGCCACAGGACGTAGAACTGCTCCTCGACCGAGAGCGACCAGTAGTGCTGCGCCAGCGTGGGCGCGTTGTCCTGGGCCATGTAGTCGACGGCGTCGCCGGCCAGGGCCCAGTTCTGCACGTAGAGGGCGCTGGCGGCGAGCTGGCGGGCGGTGGTGGCCCACTCCGTGGCCGGGAGGAAGGTGACCGTCGCCACCGCGCCCAGCGCCAGGACAAGCAGCGACGCCGGGAGCAGCCGCCGGATGCGGCGGGCCCAGAAGCGGTGCAGCGAGAGCGTGCCGGTGCGGACGGTCTCGCGGTGGATGTGGTCGGTGATGAGGTAGCCGGAGATGACGAAGAACACGTCGACGCCGACGAACCCGCCGCTGAGCTGGGCCGGCCAGAGGTGGAAGAACACCACCAGCAGCACGGCGACGGCGCGCAGCCCCTGGATCTCGGGACGGTGCCGGGCCACGCCCGCGCCCGTGGTGGCCTGCCGCCGTCGTTCGGCCGGATGGGGTGCGACCGCCGGAGCCGGGTCGGGGACGTGGTCGGGACAAATCTGCGCGTCTGTGCTCATGCGGGGCGTCCGCGGACCAGTTCCTCGACCACCTGCGTGGCGGCGTGGCCGTCGCCGTACGGCGTGCCCTGGGGGGCCGACGGGAGCGGCCGGGCGACGGCGTCGGCGAGGTCGGCGGGCTCGGGCACCAGCACGTTCCAGCCGTCCCGCAGCGTCTCGAGCCACTCGGTCTCGGTGCGCAGCGTGCTGCACGGGCGGCCCAGCAGGTAGGCCTCCTTCTGCAGGCCGCCGGAGTCGGTGACGACGCTCGCCGCGTGCAGGACGGCGGCGACCATGGCCGGGTAGGGCAGCGGCTGCGCGGTGTGCAGCGAGCTGCCGGGACGATCGAGGTCGATGCCGAACTCGCGGCAGCGGGCCACCAGCCTGGGGTGGGCCAGCAGCAGCACCGGCACGGGCAGCCCGGCCAGCGCGTCGACGACGGCGGTGAGCCGCTTGGCGTCGTCGGTGTTCTCGGCGCGGTGGATGGTGGCCGCGACGTAGCCGCCCGGCTCCAGCCCGGCCGGCAGCCGCGGCGGGGTGTCGCGCACGGCGTCGCGGACCCGGAAGCACACGTCGGTCATGACGTCGCCGACCCGGACGGTGCGCTCGGCCAGGCCCTCGCGGGCGAGGTTCGCCACGGCGACGTCGGTGGGCGCGAGCAGGAGATCGGCCGCATGGTCGGTCAGTACCCGGTTGTGCTCTTCGGGCATCGCCCGGTTGAACGAGCGCAGGCCGGCCTCGAGGTGCGCGATGGGCAGGTGCAACTTGACCGCCGCGACCGTTCCGGCGAGGGTGGAGTTGGTGTCGCCGTAGACGAGAACCCAGTCGGGGCGGCGCTCGGCCAGCACGCCGTCCAGTGCCGCGAGCATGGCGCCGGTCTGCGTGCCATGGCTGCCCGAGCCGATGCCCAGGTGCACGTCGGGCGCGGGAATGCGCAGGTCGGCGAAGAACACGTCGGACATGTTCGTGTCATAGTGCTGCCCCGTGTGCACGATGACGTGCTCGTGCCCGCCCGCCGTCAGCGCCTCGGCTACAGGAGCGAGCTTGACGAATTGCGGGCGGGCTCCGACGATGCTGAGCACCTGCATGGAAGACCGTCCTCGAAACACCTGGCACGACTCAGACATGGGCAAGGCCGCGAACCAACCCCGGTAGCCTATACGCCGGACCGCATCCGCCATCACGACCGAGGTCATACGTGAGAATCACCGTCGTCGCCCTGGGCAAGATAGGGCTGCCGCTCGCCGTCCAGTTCGCCACCAAGGGTCACGAGGTCATCGGCGTCGATGTCAACCGGACCGTCGTCGACCTCGTCAACAAGGGCGAGGAGCCCTTCCCCGGCGAGGACCAGCTGGCCGAGAAGCTGTCCGAGGTGGTGGGCGCCGGGCGGTTGCGGGCCACCACCGACTACGCCGACGCCGTCCCCGGCAGCGACGCCGTCGTGCTCGTCGTGCCGTTGTTCGTCGACGACACCACCGGTGAGCCCGACTTCGGCTGGATGGACTCCGCCACGCAGTCGCTGGCCGAGAACCTCACGCCGGGCACGCTGGTCTCCTACGAGACCACGCTGCCGGTCGGTACCACCCGGAACCGGTGGAGACCACTCATCGAGAAGGTCTCCGGCCTGACCGAGGGCACCGACTTCCACCTGGTGTTCTCGCCCGAGCGCGTGCTCACCGGCCGGGTCTTCGCCGACCTGCGCAAGTATCCCAAGCTCATCGGCGGTCTGACGCCGGCGGGTGCGGAGCGGGCGCGCTCGTTCTACGAGGCCGTCCTCGACTTCGACGAGCGCGCCGACCTCCCGCGAGGCAACGGCGTCTGGGACCTCGGCAGCGCCGAGGCGGCCGAGATGGCCAAGCTCGCCGAGACCACCTACCGCGACGTCAACATCGGCCTGGCCAACCAGTTCGGCCGGTTCGCCGCCGCCAACGGCATCGACGTCTTCCAGGTCATCGAGGCGTCCAACTCCCAGCCCTACAGCCACATCCACCGCCCCGGCATCGCCGTCGGCGGGCACTGCATCCCGGTGTACCCGCGGCTGTACCTGTGGACCGACCCCGACGCCACCGTCGTCCGGGCCGCCCGCGAGGCCAACGTCGGCATGCCCGAGTACACCGTGGGCCTGGTCGAGGCCGCGGCCGGCGGCTCGGTCGACGGCCTGCGCGTGGTCGTCCTGGGCGCGGCCTACCGCGGCCGGGTCAAGGAGACGGCGTTCTCCGGCGTCTTCCCGACGGTGGCGGCGCTGCGCGAGCGCGGGGCCGACGTGCTGGTGCACGACCCCCTCTACACCGACGACGAGCTGCGCGGGCTGGGCTTCGAGCCGTACCACCTCGGCGAGCCGGCCGACGCCGTCGTCGTCCAGGCCGACCACCCCGAGTACGCCGAGGTCGGCTCCGCCGACGTGCCGGGCGCGAAGGTCCTGGTCGACGGCCGCGACGTCACCGACGCCGCCCGCTGGGACGGCGTCACGCGCATCGTCGTGGGCCGGGCGGCCTCCTCACCCGCATGACCCCGCCGACCACTGGTGATCATGGAGAGATCGGGCGTCCCGGCGACCCGGAACCCCGACGTCTCCATGATCAACGGTGGGTGGGGGCGCGGGCCGGTCGGCCGCTGTGCGTTCGGCGCTGGTCTTGTCAGTGCCCGTCCCTAGGGTGGGACCCAGCCGAACGGGGCGGGGCATGACCACCTCGCCGGAGCAGCGGTCTGCCGCGAGCGAGGGGCAGCCTCGCCGGCCGGGGGCGGGCCGCACGCACGTCGTCATGCTGGTGGCCAACGACGTCGTCACCGACAGCCGGGTCAAGAAGGAGGCGCAGGCGGTCGCCGACGCCGGGCACCGGGTCACCGTGCTGGGCGTCGCCGCCGACGGGCGCCGGTCGCTCGAGCTGATCGGCGACGTGCTGGTGGTGCGGGTGCCGGTGGCGTTCCAGCTGCGCGACGAGCGCGACCGCAAGCGCCGGTCGCACCGCGACTGGCGCCCGCCGTTCGTCGGCTATCCGGTCAAGACGGCGCAGGCGGCGCGCAAACAGGCGCTGAAGGCGCGCCGCGCCGAGCTGGCCGGCCGGACCCGCGGCGCGGGCGCCAGGCTGGCCGGGCTGCGGCTGACCGCCGCCGAGCGGGCCGCCTGGCTGCGCGCCGGCATGGGCAACCGCGCCGACAAGGCGTTCCGGTTCGGCTGGCGGGCCTGGGACGGCGTCGCAGCCCGCACTCCGTGGCCGGCCCGCTGGCGCCTGGTGCACCCGCAGGCCTACGACTACGAGCTCGCGTTCGGCCCGCTGCTGGACCAGCTGGCGCCCGACGCCGTGCACGCGCACGACATGCACGTCATCGGCGTCGCGGTGCGCGCGGCCGAGCGGGCCCGCGCGGCCGGCCGGCGTCTGGCGGTCGTCTACGACGCGCACGAGTACGTGCCCGGGCTGTCGCGCTACGGCGCCCGCACGCCACGGTTCATCGCCGCCTGGGCCAACCACGAGCGCGAGTACATCGGCCGCGCCGACCGCGTCGTCACCGTCAGCCCGGCCATCGCCCGCACGCTGCACCAGCGGTACCGCCTCGACCGCGAGCCCACCGTCGTCATCAACTCGCCGAGCATGACGGAGCTGACCGGCGACGACGTCCCCGGCCTGCGGGCGCGCACGGGCCTCGCGCCGGACGTGCCGCTGCTGGTCTACAGCGGCGGCGTCACCAAGGCCCGCGGCGTCGAGACGGCCGTCGAGGCGCTGCCGTCGCTGCCCGGCGTGAATCTGGCCGTCGTGTCGGTGCCGCACATCGACATCGCGCCGGTCGAGCAGCTGCGCGCGCTGGCCGCCCGGCTCGGCGTCCAGGACCGCGTGCACGTTCTGAATCCGGTGCGCCCGCACGAGGTGGTGTCGTTCCTCTCGTCGGCCGACGTCGGGCTGATCCCGATCCTGCGCTACCCCAGCCACGAGATGGCGCTGCCGAACAAGGTCTTCGAGTACGCCTTCGCCGGCCTGCCGGTCGTCACCAGCGACATGCCGAGCCTGACGGAGTTCATGCACCAGTCCGGCATCGGCGAGGTCTACCGCGTCGGCGACGCCGCCGACCTCGCCGCCAAGGTGCGCACCGTCCTGGCCGACCCCGCGCCCTACCGCGCCCGGCTGGAGCGCCCGGAGTTCCGCCGCGAGGTCTCCTGGGAGGGTCAGGCGCAGCACCTGCGCGAGCTGTACGCGGACCTCCTGGGGGCGCCGACGGCGTCCGCCTCCGTCGCCGCCGTGGCCGCGGCCGCCACTCCGGCCCCCGCCCCGACGCCGCACCTGCTCATCGGCCCCTCCAACAGCGCCGGGCAGGGCTGGCGGTGGGCGCGCGCCGTCGAGCGGTACGCGCCGCCGGCGGTCGCCGAGAACCTCATGGCCGAGGCCGGCTCGTTCGCGTTCCGGGCCGACCACGTGGTGCCGGCCGAGCGTTTCCACCACGACGCCGCCTGGGTGGTCGAGTTCGCCGACCACGTGCTGCGCACCGTCACCCACGTGCTGTTCGAGGCCGCACGCCCGGTGCTCGGCCAGGCCCGCGGGCAGCTGTTCACCGAGGACCTGCCGACGCTGCGTGCGGCCGGCATCGCGGCGGGGGTCATCCTGCACGGCTCGGAGATCCGCGACCCGCGCCGGCACCGCGAGCTGTTCCGCTACTCGCCGTTCGGCGACCCCGACGAGCCCCTGACGCACAAGCTGCAGCAGGCCACGCAGGTGGTGCTCGGCCACCTGCGCGACTTCGACGGCCCCTGCTTCGTCACCACGCCCGATCTGCTCGAGTTCATCGACGACGCCCAGTGGCTGCCCGTCGTGGTCGACGTCGACGACCTCGCCACCGACCGGCCGGTATTGGAGCGGCGGCTGCCGGTCGTGCTGCACGCGCCGTCGCGGGGCGTGCTCAAGGGCTCCGCCGTCGCCGACCCCGTGCTGAGCGACCTGCAGGACCGCGGGCTGATCGAGTACCGGCGCGTCGAGGGCGTGGCGCACCCCGAACTCATGGCGCAGGTGCGAGACTCCGACATCGTGGTCGACCAGCTGCTGCTCGGGTCGTACGGCGTCATGGCGTGCGAGGCGATGGCGGCCGGACGGGTCACCGTCGGGCACGTCGCCGGACACGTCCGGGCCGCGATCCCGGCCGAGCTGCCGCTGATCGAGGCGACGCCGGACGATCTCGGCGCCGTCGTCGAACGGCTGGTCGCGGAGCGCGAGCCCGCCGTCAAGGCGGCGGCGGCCGGTCCGGACTTCGTCCGCCGGTTCCACGACGGCCGGGCCTCGGCGCGGGTGCTGGCGCCCTTCCTGGGCGTCGGCGACTGAACCAGGCCCGAACGGCACCGAACCGAATCGTCCGAACGATTCCGCCCAATCGGTTGCGTGACTCCTGTGACTGGTGAGACTGTTGATGCAACAGTAGCCATCTGAAGCATCGCACCTGGTCGGCGGGGGACGAGTCGTGAAGGTCACCACAGCGGGTCTGGCGGGGGCACTCGTCGCGTTCGCGATGGCGCCGGCCGTGCCCGCACCGGCCGCGCCGCTGACGCCGTCGCAGTCGCAGTCGCAGTCGCCCGAGGCGACCCTCACACCGTCGGCGACGGACACCGGGACGCCGTCGGCCACCGACACCCGCAGTCCGGAACTGCCCGCCACCGACGACCTGCAGACCATCGGCCTGCCGGTCGCCACCGGCGCGTTCGGGCGGCTGCCCAGCCTGCCGCCGGCGCCGGGCGCGGGTCCGCGCGAGCTGTCCGAGTTCGCCGCGCAGATCCCCATCGTCTACAGCGAGGAGTACACCGTCCGGCCGTTCCGGCTGGCGGCGGTCACCTGGACCGGCGCCGTCCCGGTGCGCGCGTGGGTGCGGGTGCGCTCCGAGGGCGCGTGGTCGCAGTGGTACGAGCTGCCGGGCGGCGACGACCATCAGCCCGACCCCGGCACGGCCGAGGCGGCGGGCGCGCGCAACGGGACCGATCCGCTGCTGGTGCCGGAGTCCGACGGCATCCAGGTGCGCGTCGACGGGGCGCGCTCGGGGTCGCGCCGGCCGGCCGACCTGAGGCTGGACCTCGTCGAGCCGGGAGCGGCGCCGGCCGCCGCCCGCGCCGACGCACCGCAGGTCGCCGTCAGCGGCGGGCCGTCGGTGTACAGCCGGGCGCAGTGGGGCGCGGACGAGACGCTGCGTGCCGAGGCGCCCAGCTACGGCGAGGTGCGCGGCGCGTTCGTGCACCACACCGTCAGCGCCAACGCCTACGACACCGCCGACGTCCCCGCGCTGATCAGGTCGATCTACGTCTACCACGTGCGGTCGCGGGGCTGGAACGACATCGGCTACAACTTCATCATCGACCGCTTCGGCCGCATCTGGGAGGGCCGCTACGGCGGCATCGGCCGCGCGGTCGTCGGCGCGCACACCCAGAGCTACAACGACGACGCGTTCGCCGCGTCCGCGCTGGGCACCTACGAGAACACCGCGCCGCGCAACGTCATGCTGGGCGCCTACGCGCGGCTGTTCGCGTGGAAGTTCCGCATCCACGGCGTACGCCCGCTGCGCCAGGTGAACTACGACGGCGAGGCCTGGCCGGCCATCGCCGGGCACCGCGACGCCGCCGCGACGGCCTGCCCCGGCGACGCCCTGTACGCGAAGCTGAACGTCATCCGGGCGGGCACGCTGCGGCAGATGGGCATCGGCGGCGACTCCACCGGCGGCCGCGACGTCAACGGCGGCGGCCGGTCCGACGTCATGGCCCGGCAGCGCTCCAACGGCTCGTTCTGGCTCTGGCCGGGTGGCACGGTCGCCGGGTTCGGCAGCCGCATCCCGTTCGGCACCGGCTGGTCGGCCATGGTCTCCGTCGCGCTGCCCGGCGACTTCGACGGCGACGGCCACGACGACGTCATCGGCCGGGCCGGCACCGGAGGGCTCTGGCTGTACTCCGGCCGGTCCGACCGCGGCTTCCTCTCGCAACGGCGCATCGGCACCGGCTGGGCCGCGTTCACCTACGTCATCGCGCCGGGAGACTGGGACGGCGACGGCCGCGCCGACCTCATCGCCCGCCGCCGCGACGGCGTGCTGGTGCTGTACCCCGGCGACGGCCGCGGCGGGTTCCTCGCGGCGCGCACCATCGGCACCGGCTGGGCCGGGTTCACCGCCATCGTCGGCTCCGGCGACTGGAACGCCGACGGCGCCGTCGACCTCATCGCGCGCCTGCCCAACGGCGTGCTCATGCTCTACCCGGGCACCGGCAGGGGCGGCTTCGGCAAGGCGCGCACCATCGGCACCGGCTGGGCCGCGTTCACCGGCATCGCCGCGGCGGGCGACGTCGACGAGGACTACGTGCTCGACCTCGTCGCGTGGAAGGCCGACGGCACCATGCTCCTCTACCCCGGCAGCGGGACGGGCGGTTTCCTGGCGAGCCGGGTCATCGGCTCCGGCTGGAACGCCTTCGACCTGCGCAGCTGAGGGCGGTCACGGTGGGTGGCGCGGCGCTGGTGCTGACGGCGCTGCTGATCGCATCGGCGACGGCGGCCCCGCCGGGCTCCGAGGTGACCCCGGCGGATCCGGGGCCGACGCCGTCGTCGCAGGTGCCGGCCGATGACCTGACGGAGTGGGCAGCTGAGGCGGAGGCCGAGGCGGCGCGGACCGTGCCGCTGACAGGCCTGCCGGACGACCTGCCCGTCGGGTTCGCCGACGAGGTGGACGTCCCGGTGGACCCCGCCGTCGAGGTGGTGCGCTGGCCGTCGTCGGGGGAGCTCGTGCTCGAGGGCCGCGGGTTCGGGCACGGCCGGGGCATGTCGCAGTGGGGCGCGTACGGCGCCGCTGTCAGCGGGCTGCGCTACGACGCGATCCTCGCGCACTACTACCGCGGCACGACGCTCGAGCGGCGCGACGACGTCCGGCTGCGGGTCCGCATCACCGCCGACGACGACGGCGAGACTCGTGTCGCGCCGGCGAGCGGGCTGACGGCGACCGCCGGCGACACCGCGCTGACGCTGCCGTCGTCGCTGGCGGGAAGCCGGGTGACGGCCTGGCGGGTGGTCCGCGACGGCGACCGGCTGGTCCTGCAGGGGCACGCCGGCGGCTGGCGGACCACGGCCATCGGCGGCGCCACCGCGCACGCCGGGCCCATCGCGTTCACGACGCCGGCCGGCGCCGTCCGTCTGGTCCTGGGCTCCACCCATCGCGAGTACCGCGGCGCCGTCGAGGCCGTCGCGACCGGGTCGGGCGTCGGCACGCGGGTGGTCGCCTCGCTGGAGTCGTACCTGCGCGGCGTCGTGCCCGCCGAGATGCCGGCGAGCTGGCCCGCACCGGCGCTGCAGGCGCAGGCCGTCGCCGCCCGCACCTACGCGCGCTGGCAGCGCACCGAGGAGCCCGGCACCTGGTACGACACCTGCGACAGCACCGCCTGCCAGGTCTTCAACGGCGCCGCCGACTACACCGCCGGCGGCGAGCTCATCCGCCGCTATGACCACCCGGCCAGCGACGCCGCCGTCGGCGCCACCGCCGAGCGGATCCTGCTCCACGAGGGCAGTCCCGCGTTCACGCAGTTCACCTCCGCCAACGGTGGCTGGACGGTGCGCGGCTCGCGGCCGTACCTGACGTCGTTCGCCGACGAGTACGACGGCGTCGTCTCCGGCTCGCCGCACCGCTGGCGCACGACGCTGACCGCGCGCGCGGTCGCGGCGGCCTTCCCGCGCGTGGGCCGCCCCGTCGCGCTGCGGGTCACCGGGCGCGACGGCCACGGCGCCTGGGGCGGTCGGACGACGTCGGTGGTCGTGGTGGGCGCCGAGGGGTCGGCCGAGGTCAGTGGCGAGCGGTTCCGGTCGGCACTGGGTCTGCGCAGCAGCTGGTGGCGGGTCAGCGGCGCCGCCGGCGCCGGGCACGACCTCACCGGCGACCGGCGCGCCGACCTGGTGGCGCGGCGCGCGGCCGACGGGTCGCTGTGGCTGTATCCGGGCAACGGCGCCGGCGGGTTCGGCGCGACGCGGCCCATCGGCACCGGCTGGCGCGGCATGACCTCGATCCGGGTCACGCCCGACTGGGACGGCGACGGGCGCTCCGACATCGTGGCGCGGTCGCGCGAGAGCGACCTGTGGCTGTACTCCGGCGACGGCGCGGGCGGGGTGTCGGGCCGTCCCATCGGCCAGGGCTGGTCGGGCATGAACGCGATCGCCACGCCGGGCGACTGGGACGGCGACGGCCGCGCCGACCTCCTGGCGCGGCGCGCGGCCGACGGCACCCTGTGGCTGTACGCCGGCGCCGGGCGGTCCGGGTTCGGCGACGTGCGGCCCATCGGCACCGGCTGGAGCGCCTGGAACCTCATCACCGGCACGTCCGACTTCGACGGCGACGGCCATGCCGACGTCGTGGCCCGGCGGCGCGGCGACGGCACGCTCTGGCTGTTCCGCGGCGACGGGCGCGGCGGGTTCGGCGCCGTCCGGCGGATCGGGCACGGGTGGGGCGACATGAACACCCTGGTGGCGCCGGGCGACTGGGACGGCGACGGGCGCGCGGACCTGATCGCGCGCAGCGCCGTCGACGGAGCGCTCTGGTTCTACGCCGGCAACGGACGCGGCGAGATCCGCACGGTGCGGCGCATCGGCACCGGCTGGACCGCCGTCGACGCGATCGGCTGACGCGATCGAGGGTTCCTCTCGGTGCGTCTCCACGTCCGTGGGTCGACTTCACTTCCGTGAGCCGTCTTCTGGTTGCGTATGGGAGCTCAGAAGACGGCCGGCGGCAGTGAAGACGGCCGGCGGCAGTGAAGACGGCCGGCGGTGGTGGAGACGGCCGGCGGTAGTGAGGACGGCGGGCGGTAGTGGAGACGGCCGGCGGCAGTGGAGACGGCCGGCGCTGGTGAGGACGGCCGGCGGCAGTGAGGACGGCCGGCGGGTGGTGAGGACGGCCGGCGGCAGTGGAGACGGCCGGCGGCAGTGGAGACGGCCGGCGGGGCCGTGTCGAGGGGGACTTCCCCGCTCCGGCAAGGCTTCTCTCGACGCCGGACGAGCGGGCCTGGCTCAGAGCCGTGACGCCGGCCGGCCCCGGCCGCCCGGGGCCGGGTAGCGCAGGTACGCCAGCCGGGCCGCCTCCTCGCGGCCGCGCCGGACCGTCTCGAGCAGGTAACCGATGCCGAGCGTCACGAACGCGATGATCGCGACGGCGGCCGCCAGGATCGCCGTCGGGAACCGGGGGACCAGGCCGGTCTGCAGGAACTCGACCACAACAGGGACGCCGAGCACCAACGCGACCACGCCGAACAACGCGGCCAATGCGCCGTGGAACAGCGTGGGCCGTTCGTGCCGGGTGATGTTGACCAGCCAGCGCAGGATTCGCCAGCCGTCGCGATAAGTGCGCAGTTTGCTCTCACCGCCGGCCGGGCGCTCCTTGTAGCCGACCGCTATCTCGGCCACAGGAACGCGCAGGTGCAGCGAGTGGATGGTCATTTCGGTCTCGATCTCGAATTCACGCGACAGTGCGGGGAACGATTTCACGTAGCGCCGTGAGAACGCCCGGTAGCCGCTGAGCATGTCAGTGATCTGGCGCCCGAACAGCGCACCCACCAGGCCGGTGAGGACGCGGTTGCCCAGGACGTGGCCGGGCCGGTAGGCGGCCTCGTCGGTGTGCGTACGGACCCCGACGACGTGGTCGTAGGGCCCGTCGAGCAGCACTTTGACCAGCATCGACGCGCACGAGGCGTCGTAGGTGTCGTCGCCGTCGATCAGCACGTAGACGTCGGCGTCGATGTCGGCGAACGCCCGGCGGACGACGTTGCCCTTCCCCTGACGCGACTCCGAACGCACGACCGCGCCTGCGGCGAGCGCCTCGGCGACGGTGGAGTCGGTGGAGTTGTTGTCGTACACGTAAATGGTCGCCTCAGGCAGGGAAGCGCGGATCTCGGTGACCACCGTCGCTATGGCGACGGCTTCGTTATGGCACGGGATGATCACTGCGATATCGCGTTCGACCGACTCGCGCACGCCGTCCTCCATTGTCATTATGCATCTAATGACATGATAGTGTCTGCTGATCTGGAGGCCGAAATTTGTTACTCCCTCGTGACCTGGTGGATTGGGGCACTACTGTGTATACGCGCAAGACGTCCGCGAGGTTGCACGGCCCGTCCGTCCTGGTGGCGGCGGTCCTCGCGGCGGGCGGGTTCGTCGTCAGTGGGATGGTGCGCGGGACGTTCCCGTTCGGCGACGTGTCGCGCAACACCAACGACCTCGGCCAGCAGCTCATCCCCATGCACGCGCACCTGCGCGACGTGCTCACGGGCGACGCCGCGGGCGACCTGCTGTTCAGCTGGAACAGCGGGTTCGGCGTCCCCTTCCTCGGCGACTACATGTCCTACCTCGGGAGCACGCTGTCCTGGCTGGTGCTGCTGTTCCCGCGCGACGGCATGGACCTCGCGCTGTTCGTCATCGCGGTCGTGGCGCTGGCGCTGGCGGCGGCCGCCATGACGGCGTACCTGCGCCTGCTCCGCCCCGCGGGACCGGCCTGGCTCGCGGTCGTCGCCGGCGTCTCCTACGCGCTGTGCGGCTGGGCGCTCGACGACGGCTCGTACATGACCATCTGGCTGCACGGGCTGGTGGCGTTCCCGGTGCTGTGCCTGCTGTGCGAGTGGATTCTGCGGCGACGGCGGTCGTGGCTGCCGGTGTGCGTGGCGCCGTTCGTGGTGGCGCTGCTGTGGACCTCGCACTTCTACACCGTCTACATGGCCACCATCGGCGCGGCCGTCGTCGTGCTGGTGCGGGTGATCTCCTACGACGCGTCGGTCTCGTGGCGGGTGCGGGCGGTCGGCGTGCTGCGCTGCGCGATCGCCGTCGGCGCCGGCATCGGGCTGGCGGCGCCGCTGCTGGTGCCGACGTTCTGGGCGGTGCGGTACTCGCGGCCGAGCCCCGAGGTGCAGTTCCACGCCATGGACTGGCTCGACTTCCTGTCCCGGCTGCTCGCGGGCAGCGAGGGCGTCGGCTCCAGCCCGGGCCTCGCCGTCGGCACGCTGATGCTGCTGCTGGCCGTCAGCCTGCCGTTCAACGCGGCGGTGCCGTGGCGCGAGCGGCTGGTGTGGGTGGCCGGCGTCGGGCTGACGGTGCTGAGCATGCAGGTCGCGCTGACGCACGCGGTGTGGCACGGATTCGACACCCCGAACGGCAGCCCGTTCCGCCAGGCGTTCGTCGTGGCGGGCATGGTCGTGATCGCTGGCTGGATCTCCGGGTCGGCGGGCGTGCGCGGAGTGGTCCCGGTGGTCGCGCCGCTGGTCCTGGTCGGCGGGTTGTACCTGGTGGTGCGCAACGGCCCGTTCGTCACGCCCACCACCCGCGTGGCGGTGCCGGTGGTCGCCGCCGTCGTCCTGCTGGCCTGGCTGGGGAGGCGGCTCGCCGAGCGCGGCCGGGCGCGGCCGCCGTCCTGGGTCGCGGCGGTGGCGGCCACGGCGGTGGGCGCCGCGGGGGTCGTCGAGGCCACGGCCGGCGCGGTCGCGATCGACCAGGCGCGCGCGGAGTTCCTGCACGCCTACCCGACCTGGAGCACCGAGAACGACCAGGTCCGCGCGCTGGTGCTGGACGGCGACCGGTGGCCGGAGGCGCGGGTGTCGTCGGGCGCACACGTCACGCAGAACGACCCCATGCTCCTGGGCGGGCAGGGCCCGCAGTACTACTCCAGCACCATCCCCGACGACGTGTCCGAGGTGCTGGCCGGCCTCGGCTTCGGCTACAGCGCGTACGTGCGGGCCAACCTCGACCCCGAGAACCCCGTGGTCGACGCCGTGTTCGCCGTCGGCGCCCGGGTCGTCGCCGGCGACTCCGGCTCGCTCCGGCTGGCCGAGAACCCCGAGGTGGCGCCGCTCGTCACCGTCCGCCCCGCCGCACCGTACGCGTCGGCGGACCCGGCACCGTTCGGGAACCAGGAGACCGCCCTCGGCGCCGACGTCTACACCGTCCCGCGGGTGCAGCTGACGCCCGACCCCGCCCTGACCGTCAGCGGCCGCCGTCGCGACTTCCTGCTCCAGCCCGTCGCGGGCGCGACCGTGCCGGTCGAGGTGCGGGTGACGGCGTCCTGCCCGGCAGGCTCCGAGGTGTACCTGGCGTCGCCGGCCTTCGTCGGCGAGGTGCTCGACGAGACGATCGGCTGGCGGACCGTCCTGCGGCAGACCACGCGGGCGCCGGGCGTGTACACGGGCGCGCCGGTGCTGCGGGTCGGGGTCGCCGGTCCCGACGGTTCCGTCGAGGTGGCGCTGCGCGTCTACGGCCCGGCCCGGCTGCCGGCCAGCCCGCTCGGATGCTTGGACCGTGGTGCGCTGACGGCGGCCGTGGCCGGCTTGCGGGCGGGGGCGCCCTCGTCGATCGACGTGGGCGGCCACGGCATCGCGGTCTCACTGCCGGCCGGCGGCGCGGCGTCGACGGTCGTGTTCGGGGTCATCCGCTCGCCCGGCTGGCGCTGCTCGGCCGGCGACGGTGCTGCTTCCACGCCGGAGACGGTGGGCGGCCTCATCGCCGTCCCGGTCGATGCCGGGGTCACCTCGGTCGCGTGCGAGTGGCAGCCGCGCGGGCTGCGCATGGGCCTCGCCCTGGGCGCCGCCGCCCTGGCCGTCGTGGGGCTGCTCGGGCTGGTCGCGCTCGTCCAGCGCCGCCGCCGCGACGCCGGCAATGGTTGAGGGATCGGTGTCGCCAGGGCGACACCGATCCCTCAACCATCGATCAACCCGGGCGGCCGCTCGGGTCGATCATGGAGAGTTCGTCAGCGGACCAGGCGGAAGAACGATCTGACCTCGTCGACGAAGAGGCCCGGCTGTTCGAGGGCGGCGAAGTGGCCGCCGCGGGCGGGCTCGCCCCAGTGGACGATGTTGGTGAACCGACGCTCCGCCCACCTCCGCGACGGCCGCTGCAGTTCCTTCGGGAACACCGTGCAGCCCGTCGGCACGTCGACCGCCACCCCGGAGCTCGACGAGATCCACTCGTCGACCTGGCGGATGCTCTCCCAATAGAGGCGCGCGGCCGAGGCGCCGGCGGCCGGAAGCCAGTAGAGCATCACGGTGTCGAGCAGCTCGTCGCGGCTGACCACAGGGTCGAGCGAGCCCTCGTGGTCGGTCCAGAACCAGTACTTCTCGGCGATCCAGGCACACAGCGCGGCCGGCGAGTCGACCAGCCCGTAGCCGACGGTCTGCGGGCGCGTCGCCTGCTGCCGCGAGTAGCCGGAGCCCCACTCGTCGGCCTCGCGCAGGCTGTCGAGCGCCGACCGCTCGGCGTCGGTGAGCGAGTCGAACGTCGCGGGATCGGGCGGCGCGAGGGGCGGCATGAGGTGGATGCCGGCGACGCGGTCCGGGTGCGCCACGCCGAGCAACGTCGACACCGTCGTGCCCCAGTCGCTGCCCTGGGCGCCGTAACGGCGATATCCCAGCCGGTCCATGATCGTCGCCCAGGCGGCGGCGATGCGCTCGACGCCCCAGCCCGAGCGGCCGGGCTTGTCGCTGAACCCGTAGCCGGGCAGCGACGGGACGACGACGTGGAAGGCGTCGGCGGGGCTGCCGCCGTACGCCACAGGGTCGGTGAGCGGGCCGACGACCTTGCGGAACTCGAGGGTCGAGCCCGGCCAGCCGTGCGTCATGACCAGCGGGAACGCGTCGGCGTGCGGCGAGCGGACGTGCAGCAGGTGGATCCCGAGCCCGTCGACCTCCGTCCGGTACTGCGGCAGGCCGTTGAGCCACCCCTCGGCCCGCCGCCAGTCGTACGCCGTCGCCCAGTAGTCACAGAGGTCGCGCACGTAGCCGAGCGGCACCCCCTGCGACCAGTCGTCGACGGTGGCGGGCTCGGGCCAGCGGGTGGCGCGCAGCCGATCGCGAAGATCGTCGAGCTGGGACCGGGGGACGTCGATCCGGAACGGCTCCACCCCACCGACCCTATTCGGGTGCGCTTCATCCGCCCATCACCGCAGCGACGGCTGTTGGTGCCCGTCGGTCGTTAGCGTCCCCGGCACCACCCCCACCGCGTCACAGGAGATGAGGCCGCCATGACCGAGCATGACCAGCAGCTCCCGGGCCAGGACACCGAGACCAGCGCCGGCTGGGACCGGCGCGACTTCGTCCGCATGGGCGGCCTCGGCACCGCCGCCCTCGCCCTCGGCGCCACCGGCGCGCTCGCGGGCGCGGCCCCGGCCGGTGCAGCCGACAGCGACCGGGCGCTGCGCTTCAAGGCCGACGGCACGTTCAAGATCGTCCAGTTCAACGACACCCAGGACGACGAGCGGATCGACCGGCGCACGATCGAGCTCATGGAGAAGGTGCTCGACGCCGAGCAGCCCGACCTCGTGGTCCACAACGGCGACAACATCACCGGCGGCTGCGCGAACGCCACCGAGATGAAGCAGGCGATGAACAACATCGTCCAGCCGATGGAGTCGCGTCGGATCCCGTGGGTCGTCACCTACGGCAACCACGACGAGGACTCCACGCCGCAGACCGGGATGGACGAGGAGGACATGCTCGAGTTCTACCGGTCCTACGGCTACAACCAGAACCAGCCCAGCCCGCGCGGCGTCACCGGCAGCGGCAACATGAACCTGCTGATCCGCCGCCACCGCGGCCAGCAGCCGATCTTCAACCTGTTCCTGCTCGACAGCGGCCGCTACGCGCCGGACACCATCGCCGGGCAGGACTTCGCCGGCTACCCGGACTGGGACTGGCTGCGGATGAACCAGGTGCACTGGTACACCGAGACCTCCGAGCTGGTCGAGAAGCGGGCCGGCGGCACGAAGGTCCCGGCGCTGATGTTCATTCACATCCCGCTGTGGGAGTACCGCTTCATGTGGTTCGCCAGCGTCGACAGCCGCACCGCCGCCGACCACGAGCGGGCCATCGCCAAGCACGGGATCGTGGGCGAGCGCAACGAGGACGAGTGCCCCGGCCCGTTCAACTCCGGCATGTTCTCGGCCATCCTCGACCGCGGCGACGTGCGCGGCGTGTTCTGCGGCCACGACCACGTCAACACCTACGTCGGCAACTACTACGGCGTCATGCTCGGCTACGCGGGCAACACCGGCTTCGGCACTTACGGCCTCAGCGGCGCCGAGCGGAACCGCCTGCGCGGCGCCCGGGTCTTCAACCTCACCGACCAGGGCGAGGACGTGGACATCGAGACGCACATGGTGTTCGCGGCCGACCTCGGCATCGACCTGACCGCCAACGACCAGAGCATCGACCCGCTGCCGCTGCCGGAGGGCCGCCGCCGGAAGAAGTGACGGCGCCAGCTGGCGGCTCGGGTCGGTGGGACCCAGCGTCCAAAGTGGGTCTCCGCCGTCCAGGGTGGGACCCACCTTACGGGCGCGGACCGACAGGTGACCGGGCGTCGCTACGTCAGCGGCCGGCGGCCAGGGCGACGAACGGGTCGAGCGCCGCGGGGTTGCGCAGCGCCTCGCGGCTGACCGCCTTGTCGGCCACCACACCGGCGAGGATCCGCTTGACCGGGACCTCGCACTTCTTGCCCGTCAGGGTGCGGGGCACGTCGTCGACCACGAGGAAGCGGTCGGGGACGTGCCGCGGGGAGAGCTCGGCGCGCAGGGTCTTGCGCAGTTCGGGCTCCACCTCGTCGAGCGCGGCGCCGTCGGCCAGCACGAGGAAGCAGAGCAGCTCGCCGTCGTCGGATCCGGCGCCGGACGTGTCGATGACCAGGGAGTCGAGGACGGCGGGATGGCCCTCGACGACGCGGTAGAACTCGGCCGTCCCCATGCGGACGCCGCCGCGGTTGAGGGTCGAGTCGCTGCGGCCGTGGATGACCGCCGATCCGCGCCGCGTGATGGTGATCCAGTCACCGTGCCGCCAGACACCGGGGTAGTCCTCGAAGTACGCCGCCCGCAGCCGCGACCCGTCGGCGTCGTCCCAGAACGAGACCGGCATCGACGGCATGGGCGCGGTGAGCACGAGCTCGCCGACCTCGTCGATGACGGGGTGTCCCGCCTCGTCGAAGGCGGCCAGGGCGGCGCCGAGCGCGGGGCGCGACAGCTCGCCGAGCCAGACCGGGACGTCCGGCGCCGGGCCGACGAACGCCGTGCAGGCGTCGGTGCCGCCGGACAGGCTGGCGATCTGCACCGACGGGCCCAGGTTGCGGCTCAGCCAGCGGAAGCCGTCGGTCGACAACGGCGCCCCCGTGCTGCCCACGGCGCGCAGTGCCGGCAGCGCCGACGGCTCCAGCGTGACCCCGTCCTTGAGGCAGGCCTGCACGAACGGCGCCGACGTGCCGAACACCGCGACCCGTTCCGACGCCGCCATGTCCCACAGCGACGCCAGCGACGGGTGGCCCGGGCTGCCGTCGTACAACACCACCGTCGACCCGACCAACAGCCCGCTGACCAGGAAGTTCCACATCATCCAGCCGGTGGTGGTGAACCAGAAGAACCGCTCGCCGGGCTTCAGGTCCAGCTGCAGCCCGAGCGACTTGAGGTGCTCGAGCAGAATGCCGCCGTGGCCCTGCACGATGCCCTTGGGCAGCCCGGTGGTGCCGGACGAGTACAGCACCCAGAGCGGGTGGTCGAACGGGACGGCGTCGAACTCGAGCGGGGCGCCGTCGTGGCGGCGCACCAGCTCGTCCCAGTCCTCGGCGTCGTCCAATGCCGCTCCGCCGAACGCGATGCCGACGACGGCGCGCACCGTCGGCAGCTGCGCTCGCAACGCCGCCACCGTCGGCCGGACGTCGACCGCCTTGCCGTTGTAGACGTAGCCGTCGCACGCGACCAGCACCACCGGCTCGATCTGCGCGAACCGGTCGGCCGCCGCCCGCACGCCGAAGTCGGGGGAGCAGGACGACCACACCGCGCCCAGGCTCGCCGTGGCCAGGAACGCGACCAGCGTCTTCGGCGCGTTCGGCACCAGCGCCGCCACCCGGTCGCCCGGGCCGACGCCCATCGACGCGAGCGCCGCCCGCATGGCCGCCACCTGACGGCGCAGCTCGCCGTGGGTCAGCTCGGTGCGCAGGCCGTCCTCGCGCCGGAAGACCACGGCGACGTCGTCGTCACCCTTGCCGGGCCCGGGCCGCAGCGCGTGCGCGGCGTAGTTGAGCGTCGCGCCGGGGAACCAGCGGGTGCCGGGCATGACGATGTCGGGCAGCACGTCGGTCGGCTGGTCGACGAAGCCCACCTCGAAGAACCGCGCCAGAGCGCCCCAGAACGCGCCCGGCTGCGCGACCGACCAGTGCCAGAGCTCGTCGTAGTCGGCGGTGTCGGCGATGCCCTGCTCACGCAGCCAGCCGCGGAAGGCGGTCAGCCGGCTCGCGGCCACGGACTGGGGGTCGGGCCGCCACACGACCTCGGCGTCGTCGGTCATGCCGCACAACCTAACGCGACCGCAGGGCCGTCGCGAGGGCGCGGTGCAGGACCTCCTCGGCGGCCGGCGCGAAGGGCCCGGGCAGCCCGAACCAGTACGGCGCCTCGTCCGCCTCGTAGCCGCCCTGGGCCAGCTGCCGGGCCGTCACGAGGTAGCCGGTCATCCCGTTGGTGTAGCCGAGCGGCAGGGTCGCACCGCCGGACAGCACGGCGACCCGTCGCCCGTACGCGCTCACCGGCTCGCCGGACATCCCGAGCAGCTGCAGGTCCGCGGCCAGCCGCAGCGACGAGAGCACGACCGGCGCCGCCGTCCGGGCCCGCCCGGGGTCGGACAGCAGCAGCCGCGCCCATTCGCCGCGGACGCCGTCGTCGCCGGTCAGCTCCCGCAGCTCCGCAGCTGTAGGGGCAGGACGAAGCGGCAGGCCGACGGTGGTCCGCTCGGTCCGTAGTCCGGCCGGCCCGACGGCGATCCGGGTGCCGCCGAGCGCCCGGGTGACGGCGTCGGCCAGCTCGACGGCCGCGCTGTCGGCCGACCCCCACGACGGGAGCGGGTCGACGTCACCGCAGCAGCCCTGCGCGTAGACCGCCACCGCGCCCGGGTAGCGGCGTTCGAGCAGGTCCATGGCCACACCGGCGAAGTCGGGCGTGACCCGGTTGCCGCGGTGCACCACGGGATGGCAGGCGTGGTGGACGAGCAGGGCGGCGACGCCGTCGGGCCCGGTGAGGCGGAGCACGGTGACGGCGGGGTCGACGGACGAACGGGGCACCGTCGACGGCGATCGTGCGGCCCGGCGGTCGTGGCCGATGGCCGCGCGGTCGGCGAACCGGTCGATCGTCACCGGCCGCAGCGCCGCCAGCGCCCGCCCGACGCCGTCGGCCGCCGCCGCGCAGACCTGGTCGACGTAGGCGTCGTCGACGGCGCCGATGGACGGGACGAACCGCCGCGACACCTGCGGCGCGGAGTGCGTGTGGGTGGCGTGCAGCAGCACGGCGCTCGCCGGCAGCCCGTACCGCCGGGTCAGCTCGGCCTGGACCCGCTCAGCGGTGTCGAAGCCCCACCAGAGCAGGTCGGCTGAGACGAGCACGGCCCGCTCGCCGCCGTCGTGGCCGCCGAACGCGAGCGTCCGCAACCGCAGCGGGGCCGCCGTGCCCGTGGCCGGACCCATCCCGGCGCGGGCGGCGAACCCGGCCAGCGGCACCGGCCGGCCGGGCGTGATGTCGGCGCGGTCGACCCCGAGCAGCAGGTTCGACACCGCCGATCAGCTCACATGTGCTCGACGTTGTCGCCCAGCGGCGTGATGCCGCGGGTGTCGAAGACCCGCTTCGCGGTCTTGGCGATGAGGTGGCCGTCGTACTCGCTGTGCGGCTGCAGGACGACGGTGAGGTCGGCTGTGGCCAGCGCGGCCTCGAGGTCCGGGACGGAGTCGTGGACGGTGTCGTCGACCTTCCACGTGGGGACCTTGGGGTCGTGGAAGACGACGTTGGCGCCCAGCGAGGCCAGCCGCTTCGCCAGCGGGACGGCGGGCGACTCGCGCTGGTCGGCGATGTCGGGCTTGTAGGTGACGCCGAGCAGCAGCACCGTCGAGCCGTTGAGCGCCTTGCCGTCGACGTTGAGCAGGTTCTGGATGCGCTGCACCACGTACGCCGGCATGGTGGCGTTGATCTCTTGCGCCAGCTCGACGAACCGGAACGGGTAGCCGAGGCGGACCCGCACGTTGTGGCTCAGATAGTTGGGGTCGATGGGGATGCAGTGCCCGCCGACGCCGGGGCCGGGGTAGAACGCCTGGAACCCGAACGGCTTGGTCTTGGCCAGCCGGATGACGTCCCAGAGGTCGATGCCCAGCTCGTGGCAGAACCGCGCCATCTCGTTGACCAGCGCGATGTTGACGTGGCGGTAGGTGTTCTCGAGCAGCTTCGCCGTCTCGGCCTCGCGGGTGCCCTTGGCCTCGACGACGGTGTCGACGAAGCGGCGGTAGAACGTGGCGGCGCGCTCGGTGCACCCAGGCGTCTGCCCGCCGACGACCTTCGGGGTGTTGCGCATGCCGAACCTCGGGTTGCCCGGGTCGATGCGCTCGGGCGAGAAGGCGAGGTGGAAGTCGCGGCCCGCGACCAGCCCGGAGGCCTCCTCGAGCATGGGCCGGACGACCTCGTCGGTGGTGCCGGGGTAGGTAGTCGACTCGAGCACCACCAGCATGCCGGCGGACAGGTGCCGCCCGACGGTGCCGACGGCGGCCTTGACGGCGCCGAGGTCGGGCCCGCCCTCGTCGGACAGCGGCGTCGGCACGCAGATGACGATGGTGGCCGCCTCGTCGAGGTCGGCCTCGTCGGCGCTGGCCCGGAAGCCCGCGGCCAGCATCTCGGCGATGTCGGCGTCGGAGAGGTCGTCGACGTGCGACCGCCCCCCGTTCAGACCCTCGACGACCCTGGTGCTGACGTCGAAGCCCATGACCCGGAGGCCGGAACGGCTCGCCTCCTGCGCCAGGGGCAGGCCCACGTACCCCAGTCCAACCACCGCGACATCTGTCGACACTGCTTCGTTCCCGTCCGTACGACTATGTGAGGCCACGTCGCGCTCGTGGCGCCTGACTGACGTGACCGCACGACTTTACAGCAGTCACGCGCGCGCACCCCCGGGGCGTTGCCCATGGGGCCCCGAAAAAATGAGAACACTCTCATCCGGCTTGGGTGCCGAAGTGGGCTGAACAGTGCCATTGCGCTGGTTAGCATGTCTGATGCCTGCCCACGCCCCTGACATCTCCGACGCGGTCCGGTCCCTCGAGTGGACGGCCGCGATCGAGCGGACGACGGGCAGCCTGCCGGCCGCGCGGGGTGTCGCCCGGCTGCGGCGGCGTGACTTCTTCCACGACAACCGCATCGCGTTCTCGGCCCAGCTCGACACCGCGACGCCGTTCCCGTCCAGCGGCGTCTTCGTCGACCACCGCACGGGCGCTTCGGTGCTGGTGGCGGGCGGTCGGCCGACGGTGCGGTCGGTGGCCGCCGCCGACGTCGTCGTGGCCGGCGCCATGCGCACCGCCGAGCAGCTGCGGTTCCGGGCGTTCTACGTCACCGAGGCACACCGGACCCTCGTCGTGCAGCAGCGCTTCGACCCCACCACACCGACCCCGCTGGCCGTCGGCAGCGAGCACCAGCGCGCGCTCGCCGGCCGCACGCCGTTCGCCGTCCCCCAGGTGTTCGAGAGCGGGCTGGCCCGGCGCGGACTGGGAGCCGACGCCGTCGCCGACTGGCTGGTCGAGGAGGTGTTCGACGGCGCCCCCGTCGGCCCCGGCCAGGCCGCCGACGCCGTGCCGGAGCTGCTCGCCCTGCTGGGTGAGACCTGGGAGCGGCTCGGGCTGACGCACGAGCGGCTGAGCGGCGAGCAGCGGACCCGCGCGCTGACGGCGTTCTCCGGGCTGGCCGACGACCCGCCGCCGGGCATCTGGCCGGACGACCTCGACCCCCACCACACCTGGCTGCGGGTCCGCGCCCTGCTCGACGACGGCCGCCCGCTCACCGTCGGACTCAGCCACGGCGACCCCGGCCTCGGCAACGTGCTGCGGCTGGCCGACGGCCGCCTGGCGCTGGTCGACTGGGAGGACGCCGGCTACCGGCCGGTCGCCCACGACGTCGTCAAGGTGCTGATGTCCGCGCCCGACCCGCGAGGCCTGGCGCGGCTGCTCGAGGAGCCGGCCTCGCTGCGGCCCGCCCTGTCCGCGGCCGGCGCCGTCCCCTGGCGGCTGCAGGTGGCGGTCGCCCTGGTGCTGTTCCTCAGTGGCTGGCGCAACCGCTACTTCCGCGCGGTCAAGCGGGGCAGCGTCAAGGCCGCCAACCGGCGCATGCACCTCCTGCTCGGCATGCTCGACGACCTGCTGCCGTAGCGGGTCCTGGGGGTGCGTGTGGTTGCGTGGGTTCCCCCGTCCCCCTGCTGCCCATTCTCTTAAGCCGCGCGGATGCCCTCAAGTCCGCGCGCTCTGTGCTTGGGCGCCGCCGTGGTGGGGGCGCTTGGACTTGACCGCACCCGCGTGGCCTAAGAACGGGCAGCTATCAGGGGGACGGGGGGAGTCTGGCGACGGGTGCCGGGGTCCTGGCGGCCCTGCTGGTGTCCACGTGGTGGGATTTGGCGCGTTTCGCGGGGCCATCACGAGGTTCTCTGCCGCTTCACCAGGCCTGCATGCCTGGTGATGTGGCAGAAGGCCTGGTGATGTAGCGGATCGCCGATGATCATCGCGGTGCACAGTCCGGCGAACCGGGGCGAAACGGGCACGCGAAGCGGTGAGGCGTGCCCAGGGTCTCCCCGTCCCCCTGATAGCTGCCCGTTCTTGGGCCCCGGGTGCCCGGGTCAGGCCGAAGCCGCCCAACCACACGGTCAAGCAACCACAGCGGGCGCCGGCTTGAGGCGGGTGGCCGGGGTCAAGAGAATGGGCAGCAAGGGGGACGGGGAGCCCACCTCAAACCCCCAGCCAACTGGGGTGTCATGGGGGCGGCGGGAGCTTCGCCCGGGTCGCGCAGGCGACGGTGAAGCCCGACCCGGTGCTCACGTGGTACCGCCATTGCGACGTGCCGTCGCCGCAGCGGCCGCGGTAGCCGAGGTCGGCGTCGCCGTCGCCGTCGACGTCGCCGACGGAGATGCCGTAGTGAGCCGTCGAGCCGTCGGCGGCGGGCCAGAAGTCGCCGCCCCAGCGGCGCACCTCGAAGCCGTGCTCGCCGCTGACGTGTACCCGGAAGCAGGGCTCGCCGGCGCTGCCGCAGGCGCCGCGGTAGCCGACGTCGTCGCGGCCGTCGCCGGTGAAGTCGCCCACCAGCAGGCCGTACACGCCGGTCTCGACGGTCCAGGCGACGTCGTCGCCCCAGGACCGGGCCTGGAAGGACTCGCCGTCGCTGCCCAGCATGCGCCAGCAACGCTCGTTCGCCGCCCCGCAGGCGCCGCGGTAGAGGAGGTCGTCGCGGGCGTCGCCGTCGAAGTCGCCGACCTGGACGCCCAGGCCGGCCGTCTCGCCGGTGGTGGGCCCGAGCCGCGCCCACGGCCGCGGCGGTGCGAACCCGTCGTCGCCGCCCAGGGCCACGCGCCAGCAGTGCGTCTCACCCGAGCAGGACCCGGCCCAGGCGAGGTCGTCGTGGCCGTCGCCGTCGAAGTCGCCGACCTGGACGCCGAAACGGGCCGCCAGTTGTGCGCCGCCGAGCCGGGCCGGCCAGCGGACGATCTCGACGCCGGTGCCGGCGCTGAGGTGCGCCCGCCAGTACGGGTCGCGGTCCGGCTCGCGGACCAGCTGGACGAAGTCCTCGCGGTCGTCGCCGTCGAAGTCGCCGCGGTGCAGCCCGGCGAACGGCTCCTCCCACTCCGGCGTGGTGCCGCAGTCGCTGGTGCGGACGGCGCCCAGGTGCGAGACGAGCGCGGCGCGGGCGTTGCCCTGGACGCAGAACTCCGCGGCCCGGCTGGTCGAGACCGAGATCATGCCGCCGTCGACGAACGCGTTGCCGCCGATGAAGACGTCGCTCTCGGGCGCACCCTGCTGCCCGGCGATCTCGGCGTCGCGCCAGTACGTCACGCCGCAGTAGTGCCGGCAGCCGGTGGCGCCGCGCATGTCGATGGTGTTGTCGCGCATGGAGACGCGGCGGAACACCTCGGGCATGACCTGGCTGGCGTAGACGTAGCTGTAGATGCCCGACGAGCGCATGCGGTTGCCGACGACGTAGGTGTCGTGCTGGTTGCGCAGCTTCATCGAGCCGCCGGCGGGCGAGGCGTCCCAGCCGTCGGCGCGGTTGCCGACGATCGCCAGCCGCCGGCTGCCCCACGCGTAGAGGCCGTGGTCCTGGCAGAACCTGCAGCCGGCCGGCGCCCCGATGCCGGGCGTGCGCCGCCAGACGTTGCCGTCGACCACCACATCGTCGTTGCCCTGCCCGGTCGCGAGATCGTGCCCCCACAGGTTGACGGCGGTGCGGAACCAGCCGTCGGGCACCTCGGGGTCGAGGTCGCGGGTGGTGCCGAACCACGAGTCCTTGACGACGGTGAGCCGGGTGGTGTCGGCGACGACGCCGCGGCCGGGGTGCGCGCTGTCGCGGAGGAACTCGCAGCCGTCGACGGTGACCCCGCTGGTGTGGCGGAGCAGCACGTAGGCGACGCCCCACTCGCTGGACGTCTGCCCGTTGCGGAACGTGCAGTCGCGCAGCGTGACGTCGGAGACCGAGCTGTAGTCGTCGGAGCCGGTCAGCTCGAGGCGGACGTCGTCGAACTCCAGCCCGCTGATCGTGACGTCGCGCAGCAGGTCCTGGGCGATGGTGACGCCGTCGGCGCTCGTGCTGCGCAGGACGACCCGGGCGCCGTCGGCGGCGGTGTAGTTCCGGCGCGAGGCGAACCGGATGGGCCGGTCGAGCCGGTAGACGCCGGCCGGGAAGACGACGGTCTGGCCCGGCTCGGAGGCGTCGATGGCGGACTGGACGGCGGACGCGTGACTGCGGCCCGAGGCGAGGAACGCCCCGACGTCGACGGTCTTGGGCTCGGGCCGCCGGACGTCGCGCGCGCCGTCGGGACCGCCGGTGAGCCAGCCGGGCGCCCAGCCGGAGAGGAGGGTCGCCGCCAGCACCGTCGCCAGAATGACGCCGATCACTCGCCGCAAATTCCTCGAATCCTCCCGAATCGACCACAGGGGTTGGCTTCGAGTATGCCCTGGGCCGGCGGCGCCCAACCGCGGTCAGCGGTTCTTCAGCGGCTCCCACCACGACCGCTGGTCGCGGTACCAGGCGACGGTCTGGGCCAGCCCGGCGGCGAAGTCCTGCCGCGGCACGTAGCCCAGCTCGGCCCGGATCTTGCCGTCGTCGACGGAGTAGCGCCGGTCGTGTGCGAGCCGGTCCTCGACGTGGTCGACGCGGTCCCAGCCGGCGCCGCAGGCCTCGAGCAGCAGGCCGGTGAGCTCCTTGTTCGTCAGCTCGCGGCCGCCGCCGATGTTGTAGACCTGGCCGGACCGCCCGCCCGCGCGGACCAGCTCGATGCCCTGGCAGTGGTCGTCGACGTGCAGCCAGTCGCGCACGTTGAGGCCGTCGCCGTAGAGCGGCACGTTGAGGCCGTCGAGCAGGTTGGTGACGAACAGCGGGATGACCTTCTCGGGGTACTGGTAGGGCCCGTAGTTGTTCGAGCAGCGCGTGACCGACACCGGCACGCCGTGGGTGCGGTGGTAGGCCAGCGCGACGAGGTCGCTGCCGGCCTTGCTGGCGCTGTAGGGGGAGTTCGGCTCGAGGATGTGGTCCTCGGTCCACGACCCGGACTCGATGGAGCCGTACACCTCGTCGGTCGACACGTGCACGAACCGCTCGACGCCGTGGCGCCGGGCCGCGTCGAGCAGCGTCTGCGTGCCCACGACGTTGGTCTGCACGAACGCCGCCGCGCCCTGGATGGAGCGGTCGACATGGCTCTCGGCGGCGAAGTGGACCACCTGGTCGGCGGCGGCCAGCAGCTCGTCGACCAGACCGGTGTCGAGGATGTCGCCCTTGACGAAGGAGAACCGGGGGTGGTCGGCGACCGGCTCGAGGTTGGCGGGGTTGCCGGCGTAGGTCAGTTTGTCGAGGACCACGACCTCGGCGCCGTCGAGCCCGGGGTAGGCCCCCGACAGTGCCTGGCGGACGTAGTGCGAGCCGATGAACCCGGCTCCGCCCGTGACCAACAACCGCATCTCGACCCCTCCCGGAACCATCACTACCGCGGGCTATCGTAGGCGCTCATGCGAGGAATCATCCTGGCGGGCGGCTCGGGAACCAGGCTGCATCCGCTCACCGTGGCGGTCAGCAAGCAGATGCTCCCGGTCTTCGACAAGCCCATGATCTACTACCCGCTGACCACGCTCATGCTGGCCGGCATAACCGAGATCCTCGTCATCACCACGCCGCGCGACGAGGAGCAGTTCCGGTCGCTGCTCGGCGACGGCTCCGACCTGGGCATCTCCATCTCCTACGCCCAGCAGCCGAGCCCCGAAGGCCTGGCCCAGGCGTTCGTCATCGGCGCCGACTTCGTGGGCTCCGAGCACGTCGCGCTGGTGCTGGGCGACAACATCTTCTACGGCGCCGGCCTCGGCACCCAGCTGCGCAAGTACAGCGAGGTCGACGGAGGGCTGGTTTTCGCCTACCACGTCGCCGACCCCTCGGCCTACGGCGTCGTCGAGTTCGACGACGCCGGCCGGGCCGTCAGCATGGAGGAGAAGCCGGCCGTCCCGCGCAGCAACTTCGCCGTCCCCGGCCTCTACTTCTACGACAGCGACGTCGTCGAGATCGCCCGCGACCTGAAGCCGTCGCCCCGCGGCGAGCTCGAGATCACCGACGTCAACCGCACCTACCTCGAGCGCGGCGCCTTGCACGTCGAGGTGCTGCCCCGCGGCACCGCCTGGCTCGACACCGGCACGTTCGACAACCTGCTGGCCGCCGGCGAGTACGTCCGCGTCATCGAGGCACGGCAGGGCCAGAAGATCGGCTGCCCCGAGGAGGTGGCCTGGCGCATGGGCTTCATCGACGACGACCAGCTGCGGGCCAGCGGCGAGCGGCTGCGCAAGTCCGGCTACGGCGACTACCTCTTCGGCCTGCTCGACGGGGCGCCCGCGTGAACCCGAAGATCGAGCCGCTGTCCGTCGGCGACGCCTTCGCGGTGACGCCGCAGCAGTTCGGCGACCCCCGCGGCGTCTTCCTCGAGTCCTTCCGCGGCGACCTGCTGGCCCCGCACCTGGGGCACCGGCCCGACATCGTGCAGACCAACCTGTCCGTCTCGGCGGCCGGCGTGCTGCGCGGCCTGCACTTCGCCGACGTCCCGCCCAGCCAGGCCAAGTACGTCACCTGCATCTCCGGCGCGGTGCTCGACGTCGTGGCCGACATCAGGGTCGGGTCGCCGACGTTCGGCCAGTGGGACGCCGTCCTGCTCGACGACGTGGACCGGCGGGCCGTGTACGTGGCCGAGGGGCTGGGGCACGCGTTCCTGTCACTGGCCGACGGGTCCGCCGTCATGTACCTGTGCACGGCGCCGTACGCGCCCGGCCGCGAGCACGGCGTCGACCCGCTGGACCCGGAGCTGGGCATCGACTGGCCCACCACCGACCGCGACGGCCGGCCGATCACGCTGTCGCTGTCGGACAAGGACCGGGCGGCGCCGTCGCTGGCCGCCGCGCGCGAGTCCGGCCTGCTGCCGGACTATGCCGCGACGCGCGAGTTCTACGCGTCGCTCGCGGGGTCCTAGGGTGTGTCTCCCAAGTCTCGGCCGCAGCGAGGCGCCGCCTGGGCGTCGCGCAGTAGGCCATGGACTTGGGAGACACACCCTAGGAGTTCGGGAAGGCCTTCGCGAGGACGACGGGGGCGGCGGCGGCCAGGGCCTCGTCCCAGCGGCGCATGGGTGCCAGCCCGGCGCGGTCCCAGCCCCGGTGACCCAGGACGGAGTACGCCGGGCGCGGCGCCGGGCGCGGGAACGTGTCCGTGGTGGTGGGCCGGACCCGCTCGGGGTCGAGCCCGAGCTGCGTGAAGACCGCCCTGGCCAGGCCGAACCACGTCGTCTCGCCGCTGTTGGTGGCGTGGTAGACGCCGGCCGGAGCGTCCGCCGTCGCCAGCTCGACGACGCGGCGGGCGAGGTCGAGCGACCACGTGGGCTGGCCGCGCTGGTCGTCGACGACGTCGAGGGTGTCGCGCGCCGCCGCGAGCCGGGCCATGGTGGCGACGAAGTTGCCGCCGTGCTCGCCGTAGAGCCAGGCCGTGCGGACGACGTAACCGGTGTCGGGCAGCGTCGCGAGCACCGCCCGCTCGCCGGCGAGCTTGCTGCGTCCGTAGGCCGATCGCGGCCCGGTCGGTGCGTCCTCGGCGTACGGCGCGGTGGCGGCGCCGTCGAACACGTAGTCGGTGGAGATCTGCACCAGCCGGGCGCCGTGCCGGGCGCACGCCGCGGCGAGGTGCGCGGGCCCGTCGCCGTTGACCGCCGTGGCCGCGGCCTCGGCAGACTCCGCACCGTCGACATCGGTCCAGGCAGCGGCGTTGACGACGACGTCGTGGCCGCGGACGGCGTGGTCGACGGCGTCAGCGTCGGTGACGTCGAGCTCGGCCCGCCCCAGCGCCGTCACGTCGGCGTCATGGAGCACCGTCACCACGTCGCGGCCCAGCATGCCGGCGGCACCCGTGATCAACCACCGCACTCGGCACCTCCTGCCCTCGTGAAGCGTCTAAGATACCGAGGGTCCGAATGCGGCCGATGCACTTGGGTCCGATGGCCTGGGGCAGTCTGGGTCAAGATCGTCCCCAAGGAGTTCGTGGCATGAAACTGCCGGTCGGCAGGGTCCGTCGTCTCGTCAAGAAGGTGCTGCCGCAGGCGTACCTCGACGATGTCGCCCGGCGGCGGCGCGTCGCCTCGGCCATCAGGTCCAGCGGCCTGTTCGACGCCGACTGGTACCGCGAGCAGCTGAGCGAGCCGATCCCCGCTGGAGTCGACCCCGTCGACCACTACGTCACCGTCGGCTCGTCCACCGACGTCTCGCCGAACCCGTGCTTCGTCAGCGAGTGGTACCGCGACCACCCCAGGAGCCCCAAGAAGCTCGACGTCGCGCCGTTCATCCACTACCTCAACCGCGGCATCGGCCGCGGGCTGTCGCCGCACCCGCTGTTCGACCCCGAGTTCTACACCGAGCAGCACCCCGAGGCCGCCCAGCACCGCGGCGGGCCGCTCGGGCACTACCTCGAGACCGGCTGGAAGTCCGGCGCGCGGCCCAGCGCGGCCTTCGACGTCGAGGCCTACACCGGCGCCTTCGGCGACGTGCAGGGCCCGCCGCTGGCCGACTTCGCCCGCCGCACTCGCCGGCTCATGCACGAGACCCGCGGCTGGGAGCACCTGCCGCGCACGGCCGCCGGCTTCGACCACGAGGCCGCCGACGCGTTCAAGCGGGGCGTCCTCGCCGACTACGCCCGGCGCGCCGAGGAGCCGCCGCTGGTCACCGTCGTCATCCCGACGAAGGACCGGCGCGAGGGCGTGCTCACCGCCATCGAGTCCGTCGTGGCGCAGACGTACCGGAACTGGCAGCTCGTCGTCGTCGACGACGGCAGCACCGACGGCACCGCCGAGGCGGTCGAGGCGCTGCTGGGCGACGAGCGCATCGAGCTGGTCCGCCGCGAGCGGGCCGGCGGCGTCTCGGCCGCCCGCAACGCCGGGCTCGCGCAGGCCCGCGGTCAGTACGTCGCGTACCTCGACTCCGACAACGTGTGGTCGCACGACTTCCTCGAGGTCATGGTCGCGTTCGTGCGCACCCGCGGCCTGCGGTTCGGCTACGCCGTCTCCGAGCTGGCCGAGGAGAAGAAGAACGGCCGCACCGGCTACCGGTCGCTGCCGTTCAACCGCGAGGCGCTGGTCGAGCGCAACTTCATCGACTGCATCGTCGTCCTGCACGAGCGGTCGCTGCTCGACGAGGTCGGCACGTTCGACGAGCAGCTGCGCCGCAACGTCGACTGGGACCTGTTCATCCGCATGTCGGCGGTCACCGACTTCGAGCTCGCGCCGTTCATCGCGACCCGTTACGACGCGTGGGAGGAGCGCAGCGACCGCATCACCATCAACGAGCTGTTCGGCTACCGCTTCGTCATCCGCGCCAAGCACCTGGTCGACTGGGACGCCGTCGACGCCGGGCTGTCCTCGCGCGGTCCGGGGACGGTGTCCGTCGTCATCCACGCCGGCGACGACGCCCAGGCCGTCACCGCCACCGTCGAGCGGCTGTTCGAGGTCACCGAGGACGACGTCGAGGTGGTCATCGTCGACGCCAAGGCGACCGAGGCCGAGGCCATGCGGCTGCAGTTCCTGACCATCCGGTACCCGAACGTGCGCGTGCTGCGGCAGACGCAGCGGTTGTCGACGGAGCTGTCGCGCACCATCGGCGCGGCGCACGCCACCGGCGAGACCGTCGTCTTCCTGCCCCCGGCGGCCTGGGTCGAGCAGGGCTGGCTCGCGCCGCTGACGGCGGCCCTGGCCGACGGCGCCGCGGCGGTCCAGCCGCTGGTCCTGCTGCGCGACGGCACGGTGTGGTCGGCCGGCGCGGCGTTCGCCCGCGGCGCGCACCCGCACCACCTCTTCCGCCGCTTTCCCGGCGACGCCGCCGAGGTCGTGGCGCCGTCGGCCCCGTCGGGCCTGTCGCCGGTCGCGCTGGCCGTCCGGGCCGCCGACTTCGCCGCCGTCCGCGGCTTCGACCCGCTGTTCGTCAACGACATCGACAACCCCGACCTCAGCCTGCGGCTGGCCCGCCGGACCGGGCGGGCGCTGCGGTACGAGCCCGCGGCGGTGGTCGCGCTCACCGAAACCCCGGAGCGTCGCACCACGGCGTCGGCCACCACCACCGCGACCGACAACGCCGAGCTGTTCACCGGCCGCTGGAAGGACACCGTCGGCCAGGACGACGTGGCGGTGTGGAGCGCGCGCGGGTACACGATCGTCGGCTACGACGGCGGCGCACCGACCCACTGGGGGTTCGACCCCATCGTCGTGCGCGACCGCGCCGAGCGGCCGCTGCGCTGGGCCATCAAGATCGGCGCGCCCGACGTCGAGCGCCGTACCAACTGGGGCGACTGGCACTTCGCCATCGGGCTCAAGGAGGCGCTGGAGCGGCTGGGACACGAGGCCGTCATCGACGCCAAGCGGGCCTGGTACCGCCCCACCTCCCGCTTCGACGACGTCGCGCTCGTACTGCGCGGGGTGAGCGTCTACACCGTCAATCCGCAGCAGATCAACCTGTCGTGGGTCATCAGCCATCCCGAGCGGGTCACCCGCCGCGAGCTGGCCTCCTTCGACGCCGTCTTCGCGGCCTCCACCAGCCTGGCGCGGCGGATGTCCACCGACCTCGGCGCGCCGGTCCGGCCGCTGCTGCAGGCCACTGACGCTCATCGCTTCCGTCCGGTGCCGCCCGACCCCCGCCGCCGCCACGACGTGCTGTTCGTGGGCAACGCCCGCGGGATGCGGGCTTCCGTCGGTGCCGCGCTGTCGGCCGGCATCGTGCCGTCGGTCTACGGCGTGCGCTGGCGCGGGCTGCTGCCCGAGGGCGCCTGGCTCGGCGAGTACATCCCCAACGAGGACCTCCCCGCCGTCTACGCCGCGGCCGGCGTGGTGCTGAACGACCACTGGGACGACATGAAGGCCGAGGGCCTCATGTCCAACCGGCTGTTCGACCTGGCGGCGTGTGGGGCGCGCATCGTGACCGACGTCGTTCCCGGCATCGAGGACGTCTTCGGCGACGTCGTGCTGACGTACACGACGCCGCAGGAGCTGGCCGCCGCCGTGAACGCTCAGCTCGCGGAGACGCCGGAGCGCGCTGCGGCGCGGGAGAAGCTGTCCGAGCTGGTGCGGCGCGAGCACTCCTTCGACGCGCGCGCCGAGGAGCTGGTCGAGACCGTCCGCAAGCTCCACGTCGAACGCGACCTGGCCCGCTAGCCGGCTGGTACCGCTCTCTGAGCCGCGGGCACCCGCCTCATGGGGGTGGTGCGCCCACTCGGCCCGGCGGACGGAGCCCCAGGCGAGCGTCAGGCGGTGCGGGCGAAGTAGGACGCGTACCCGGGATCGACCCGGCCGGTTCCCACCAACTGCCGTCCACCTGCGCGCAACGCCGCCTCGACGCCGGCAGCGTCGCGGACCACCCGCTGCACGCCGAGGTCGTGGATGGCGTACCCGTCGTCGCCGACGTCGACGGTCGCCGAAGCGTCCTCCAGCGAGTCCACGCCCAGCCGCAGCAGGTCGGCAGGCGAGCCGAGCACCGTCGCCGCCGTCAGGACCGTCGCCGGCCGCTCGCCTGCCCCGGAGCCGGCCGCCCGCACCGTCACGTCCAGAGCAGGCAGGTACGTCCGTCGCACGACCGCCCCACTGAGCGGTCGCTGGCCGTAGCCGCGCCCGAGCACGAGGTCCTCGATGTGCTCGGCCGCGTAGCTCAGACCAGAGGCCGGCAGCGTCACGAGCTCCGTCTCGCACGACTCCAGCGCCCGCCGTCGCTCCACAGCGCCCGAGGCGACCCGAACCGTCAGCGCCGGCCAGGTCTGCCGCCGCAGGTCGCGCGCGAGCGCACGATCACCAGGAGGGACGACGGCGGTGACCGACGGCGGCGAGGAGGCGACACCGGCGGCCGAGGTCGCCGACCGCAACGCAGCCCGCCGGGCCGCGACCGACCACCGCTCGCGCCGGTCGGGGTCGGCCAGCGTCGCCTTCGTCAGCCCGGCGACCAGCCCGCCGAGCTCTGTGCCGAGCAGCCGCCGGACCACCAGCGGCAGGTCCGGCGCCAGGACCGGGACCCCGCCCACCAGCAGCTGGCGCAACAGTCCGGCCAGCTCGACCGGGCCGGCGCCGGCACCGAACGGCACCCGCACGCCGGCGTACGGGCGCAGCGCGGCCAGCTGGGCGGCCGACACCACGGCGGGCCGGTCCAGCTCGACCAGGCGGGTGCGGCCGTCGTCGATCCGCAGTTCGCCGGACGGCTGCGTCCGCAGGTGCGTGAGGCGCCGCGGCGGCGAGCCGGGGCCGTCGTCGTCGAAGGGGTCGAAGCCGGCGGGAGAGACCAGCGTGGTGTTCACCGCGGGCAGCGGCGCGGCGACGATGGCGCCCGCCGCCGCACTCAGCGCAGACGGGGCGAGTGCGGCCAGGCCGGCCCAGTCCGGGACGAACGGGTCAGATATCGCTGCTGGTGGGAGGTCGGTTTTGGTCGGCATCACGGGGCCCGGTAGGTTCTCGAAGTGTCGCCGCCCGGAGAGCGGCGGCCCCCACCCTACCCGGCTGCAGCGGAGGAACGATGTCGACCACGGTCCGGACGCCGGTCGCCGTCCCGCGGCAGGAGTGGACCACCGTCGCGGTGCCGGATCTCGGCACCTGGGCGCCCACCCTGTCGGTGACGGTGGTGCTTCCGGCGAAGGACTGCCAGGACGAGCTCGAGCTGACGCTGGCCGCGCTGGCGGCGCAGACGTACCCGGCCGAGCTGATGGACGTCATCGTCGTCGACGACGCGTCCGCCGAGCCGCTGCGGCTCTCCGCGATCCATCCGGAGCGCGCGCGGGTGCTGCGGCTGCCGCCGGGCGACGGGCACGGCTCCGGCCGCGCGCGGCACGCCGGCGCCGAGGCCGCCACGGGCGACGTCGTGCTGTTCCTCGACGCCGACATCGTCGCCACGCGCACGCACGTCGAGGCGCACGCCCGCTGGCACCACGCCGTCGCCGACGCCGTCGTGATCGGGTACAAGCTGTTCGTCGACTTCGACGACATCACGGCCGGAGACGTACTCGACGCGACCCGTGGCGACACGTTCGACCAGCTGCTCGACGGCCGCAAGCAGAAGCGGCACACCTGGCAGGAAGACTTCATCCGCGAGGCCGATCGGCTCACCAGGTACGCCGACGACACCTTCCTCGCCGTCGTCGGGGCCAGCGTCTCGGCGCCGCGCGCGCTCTACGCGGAGAGCGGGGGGTTCTCGACGTTCGGGCTGCGCGGCATCGTCGACACCGAGTTCGGCTACCGCATCTTCACCGCCGGCGGGGTGCTGATTCCGGAGCCGTCGGCGCGCAGCTACCACCAGGGCGCCCGCAACTTCGCCACTCGCGGCGACGAGATCAAGCGCGAGCGGTCCGGCCTCGCCGCGAACCACCTGCCGATCCCGTTGTTCCGCCCGTCCGACGTCGGGCGCATGTGGCAGGTGCCGGTGGTCAACGCCGTCGTCGACGCCACCAGCGGGACGGCCGAGGAGGTGCAGATCACCGTCGACAGCATCCTGGCCTCGGCCTACACCGACCTCGTCGTCACGGTGTCGCCCAGCAAGGAGCTGCCGCGCTGGGTCATCGACTACTTCGCCGCCGACGCCCGGGTCCGCTTCGCGCCCGACCCCGTCCGCACCGGCTTCCCGGCGCCGTTCTCGCTGGTCGTCCCGGCCGGCGTGGCCATCGGCCGGTCGGCAGTCGGGACGCTGCTGGCGCTGTCGGAGTCCGAGGCGGTGGGCCTGGTCCGCGCGACGGTGTCCGACGAGCCCCGCCCGCCGGTCGAGCTGTGGGCCACCCGGGCGCTGCACCGGGCCCGCCGGCACGTCGCCGACGGGGGCATCGACGAGACCGCGCGGCGGCTGTTCGGGGTGCACTGGGTCAGCGGCTCGGAGATCGGCGTCCGGCCGGCCGTCGTCGACGTCACCCGTCAGGGCATGCTCGTCGACGGCTCGCCCGGCGGCTGACGACGGGGCGACGGCGTCAGCTGCGGCTCGCGGTGAAGAAACGCGTCCGCCCGACCAGCCCGCCGTCGGTGAGCCGGACGCCGTCGGCGCCCTCTGCCAGCCAGTCCGAGGCGATGTCGGACTCGGCGGGACGCTGGGCGTCGTCGAGGGCGACCAGCGCGCCGTCGTCGAGGGCGGCCGCGAGGAGCGGCAGCGCGGGGTAGCGCGAGCGCGTGCCGACATAGGCAGGCGGCCCGTCGACGAACAACAGGTCGATGCCGCGCAGATCGGACCAGGTGGATCCGGCGTACCAGTCGTGCTTCTCCGTGCCGACGGTGACCGGCTCGAGCGGCGCCACCCGCACCTCGGCGACGTCGTCGAGGCCCTGCCGCGCCAGCGCGTCGAGGGTGCGTCCGGCGTAGCGCTCGTGGTGCTCCAGTGCCACGACGCGGCCGCGGCCGGCCCGCCTGCAGGCCAGCGCCAGCCAGACCGTCGAGCTGCCGCTGCCGCACTCGACGATCAGCGCGTCCTGCGGCAGCCGGCGCACCAGCGACACCAGCCGGAGCACCGTCTGCGGCGACGCCGCATACCCGCCGAACACCGGGACCTCGTCGTCGGTGCCGAGCACGGCGTAGAGGTTGGCCAGCGCGGACAGCTCGCCCAGCTGGTCCTCGGTCAGCGTGGTGCGCAGGTCCTCGTGCAGCCCCACCAGCTCGTCGTGGCGCACGGCGGCGTCGACGCGCTGAGCGCCGATGATCGCGGCGAGCGGGCCGCCGGAGGGGTCGTTCTGCCGCCGCCCGATGGCCTCGACGGTGGACGCGATGGTACGGGTGGTCGCGGCGAGCTCCTTGAGCTGCTTCTCGACCTTGCGCGCACGCTGTTCGGCCTCGCGGGCGCTGGCTCCGACGACGACCAGCCCGAGGAGGGCCAGGCCGAGCAGGAGCGCGAGTGCCGCCTGGGCGAGGCTGCCGCCGTCGGCCACGATGACCACGGCGACGACGAGCGCCGCCACCGCGCCGAGCATCCCGAGGAGGGGCCAGCGGGAGCCGAGAAGCGCGCGAATCGCCCGGTGCATCGAATCTCCGTGGTTGATGGTGTCCGGAAAGGTGAAACTGTACCCACCCGTGGCTCAATGTGACGTCGCGTGCGCCAGCTTCTCCAGGGAGTGGACGAACAGGTCGGCGTCGGCGTCCCAGCTGTAGTGCGCGACGACGGCGGCCCGCCCGGCCTCGGCCATGCGCCGTCGTTCCTCGCGGTTGTTCCGGAGCTCGCGAACGGCCGCCTCAGCAGCATCGACGTCGCCGAACGGGACGACGGTGCCGCAGCGGTGCCGCATGATCAGCTCCGCCGACGCCGGGTTGGGCGTGCTGATGACCGGCAGCCCGTGCGCCATGTACTCGACGATCTTGGTGGGCCGCGAGTGCGCGTAGTTGGGCTGCTCGTGCAGCAGGCTGAGGCCGGCGAGCGCGCCCGGCAGCATCGTCAGCGCCTCGTCGTTGGGGACGAACCCGTGCCAGACGACGGCGCCGCCGGCCTGCGCGGCCTCGATGACGGCGGCGCAGTCCGCGTCGGCCGGGCCGACCAGGTGCACCATGATCTCCGGCGCCAGCCGCCGGCCCAGCTCGACGAGGTCGAGGGCGCCGCGGGCCGCCGTCAGCCGCCCGAGGTAGATGACGCGCTCGTCGACCGGCGCGCTGACCTCGTCGGGGATGGCGACGCTGTTGCGGACGACGGTGTGCTCCTTGCGGAAGCGGCCGGCGTAGGACTCCTCGGCGAGCAGCAGCGGCATGCGGCGCTCGGCGCTGCGCTCGATGACCCGGATCAGCGCCGCGCCGGCGGGCCGGCTGAACCGCGGCAGCCAGGTCTTCATGCGCAGCGCGGCGGCGGTGTCCTCGTGCACGTCCCACACCAGGCCCGGCACGTCGAGCCCGACGGTCGCCAGTACCAACTCGGGGTCGTGCATGAGCACGATGTCGTAGTCGCGGCCGTGCTGCTTCAACAGCCGGCGAGCCGTGCGGACCGCGTGGAAGCGGTGCCGGCCCTGCGACCGCGGGATGTCGATGACGCCGAGGTCCGGCGGGATGTCGCGGCCGTAGCCGGTGAACGGCGCTGCCAGCGTCACGTCGTGCCCGGCCTCGCGGAGGGCGACGATCTGGCGATGCCTGATGCGTGCGTCTTCCGGGTCGTGAACCACCGTCAGGACGAGAACGCGCATGGCGCTAGCCGGCCTGCCCGTAGTCCGTGAGTCGTGCTCCCACCTTGCTCCCCGACTTCCCATCGACGCAGCCACACCATGATGACGCCGGCGCCCGTGGATGCGTTGCACGGCGGCGCACCACTCGGAGATGCTACAGCAGCACAATGTGAAGATCGGCGAGGTTGATCGCGAGGACCGTATGACATCAGCCGTGTCCGGGCGACGTGCCGCGCGGTGTCCCGGCCCCCCGGTTGCGGGACACCACGCGGGGTCTCAGGTGGCGGTGTTCGCCGGTGCCGCCAGTCCGGCGATGATCCGTTCGAGGCCGGCGGCGCCCGGTGCGGCGGCGATCTGCTCGCCGACCACGGTGCTTGCGTGCCGGTAGCGGGGGTCGGCCAGGACCTGCCGGACGGCTTCACGGATGTGGTCCGGTCGTGGGCGGTTGATCCGCAGGTCGATGCCCGCACCGGACCACGCGACCCGCGCCGTCACCTCGACCTTGTCCTCCGTCCTCCCCGCGACCACGAGCGGGACTCCGTAGGCCATGGCGTAGTGGACGCCGCCGTAGCCGCCGTTGGTCACCATGACGTCGGTGCGGGGGAGCAGCTCGTCGTAGGGCAGGAAGCTCGCGGCGCGGGCGTTGGCGGGCAGCTTCGGCAGCGTCGTGGTGTCGCGGCCGCCGGCGCTGACGACGACGAGGACGTCGTCATCTCTGAGTCCTTCGAGGGTCGGAGCGATCAGCTCGTCGAAGTCCTGGTTGGCCAGCGTCCCCTGGGTGACGTGCACGACCGGGCGGGTGCCGTCGAGCTCGTCCCACCAGTCGGGCTTCTTCTGATCGGTCGGTAGCGGTCGGGACACCGGGCCGACGAAGTGCAGGTTCTTCGGCGCGGGGTCGCGCGGATACTCGAAGGCGGGGACGCTGAACTGCACGATCGCGTCGGCGAGGACGGGCCAGTTCATGACGAACTCGCGGTTCGCGGTGCCGGTGGCTTCTCGTGTTCTCCGCCGCCAGTCCCGTTGGACGGGCGCGAAGACGACCTTCTCGGCGAGGGTGTGGAGGGCGCCGTTGCGCAGGCGGCCTGTGGGGCCGCTCCTGGGTGGGAGGCCGAGGCCGTAGGGCGCGGTGTTCCGGCTCTTGTACGGCAGCGGGACGATGCCGAGGTAGACGAGCGGCGGTCTGGTTGCTCGCGGGCGGGTCGCGAACGCGCCGGCGGCGAGGAACAGGCTCTCGGCGAGGACGGCATCGGTGTGTTCGCTCTCGATCGCGGTGTCGACGGCGTTCAGCTGGGCGGCGAGCGGGGCCAGGAAGACCTTCGTCATGTCGAAGCGCATCGCCTTCGGCCCGGACAGCCCCGCCCGGCCCGGGAAGGCGCCGTTCATGTCGCGCTCGTCGTAGTCGGCTGTGGGTGGGAGGGCGAGGTGCGTGGCGCCGGCCTCCTCGACCGCAGGCTGCCACCGTCGTCCGGTCAGGAACCGCACCCGATGCCCCTGCGCGACGAGATGCCTGGTCACCGCCAGCAACGGGACGACGTGACCGTGGATCGGCGTGGAGCAGATGAGCACGGACAGCATGCGGCGACGTCCCCCGGCGTATGTTTGAAGTCGTTCGAGAGTATTGACTACCTCAGGAGGCAAGTCAAATTGGCTGAGGGCAAGCGGACTTATCACTCGGAGCTACGCGCCCGGCAGGCCGCGCAGACGAGGCGGGCCGTGCTGACGGCGGCCGGAACGTGCTTCAGCGCGCGCGGCTACGCGGGAACGTCGCTGACCGACATCGCCCGCGAAGCCGGCGTCTCCGTCGAGACCGTCAAGGCGGTCGGTCCGAAGCGCGACCTGCTGTTGTCGGCGTTCCACCAGGCCTTCACCGGGTCGGACAGCCGCGAGCTGATCGCCGAGAAGGAGGTCGGGGTGGAACTGCTCTCGATCTCGGACGGTGACGAGTTTCTCGCCGCCCTGGTCGACTTCCTCGCGGCCGCCAATGCGGCGTCGAGCCGGCTGTGGCGGGCGTTCACGAGCGCGGCGAACTCCGATCCCGCTCTGCGGGCCGCGCTGAAGGAGCACATGGAGCGGCGGCGGGTGGACTGTGGGCACGCGATCGACGCGCTGGCGGCGCGGGGGATGGTCCAGAGCTCAGCGCCACGGGAGGTGCTGGTCGAGACCTACACCTACCTCGTGGCGCCCGAGACGCACGAACACTTCGTGCTGGATGCCGGCTGGACCCAGGCCGCTTATCGGGACTGGCTTGAACGCGTCCTTCGATCGGCCGTTCTCACGATTCAGTAAGGCCGTGGTCAGGGTACTTGGTATGAGGTCTGCGAAGGATGGTGCAGAACTCGGCGCCACGAGAGTGCCGGTCGAGACCTATGCCTACCTCGTGTCGCCCGGGATCCAGAGCACTTCGTCCTCGATGCCGGCTGGATCCAACAGGTGTGTCGAGAATGGCTCGGCCGCGCGTCGCGAGTGACGTTGCGGGGCTCCGATCGGCGATCTGTCAGATGGCGTGCTCGAGTGCGCGTCGCACTGCTTGCCCGACATTCGGCGGATCTACCGCGTCCAGCGTGATCGCAAAGTCCAAAGCTTCAAACCCACCCGACGTCCCCTTATTCTCCTCTGCCGTGACTATTAAGTGATCACCGGGCCGCTCGACAGTGACAGACTTGGACGCCGTCATATACTGCTTGAATGTCCGAATCCCAGCGAGGCTGTACAATCGGCGCATTCGCGGTGAGTTGGAGCCCAATTCGTTGAGAGGTGGGAATGCTATCTCCTGCGTGCCAGCTTCAAGGGCCTGTAGTACGAGAGAGCCAAGTTCGTCATCTCGGATCGTCGCCGGGACTACAGTAATCCAGTCATTGATTACCCGCGGGCCCATATCGGTGGGAGAGTAGCTGGCGATAATCAGTGACTTCTCGCGCTCGATGACATTTGCGCTTCCGCTCATTGGATGATCACGATCTCCACATCGACACCTCGCCTTTGCCCATATTCAAAGGACCTGGAAATGGCGTCAGCCTGCGCTTGCGTCCAGTTTGGGGGGACGCCAATCCGTAGTCGTCGTGAGGTTATCATGTCCGCGCTGACGCGGATGCCCCCATGGTTGGCCCCTGTGAAGCGCTCGACATCGCGTATGTAGGTGTTCAGGCGACTGGTTAGCCGACTCGATTGCTGATAGCTCGGCGCCGCGAGATTGATCGTTTTAATGCTTGTGGCTCGACCCCTCTCGAAGATATCGATCTTTGGAAAATTCTGGGGTAGGTTCTGACCAAGCTGTTGCTCCAATTGTCTGCCACGCAGCAGTGGTTTTTGGTCCCAGACGCTACTGCTCCCCTCATCGAGATTCTTAAGTTTTCGTAGGTAGACGATGAGTCCGATCGCTTCGATAATCCTCTTGGGTGGTGCTGCGTCGAGCGCGGTGGACCCGCATTCGCTGCTGATGGGATCGCCATTGCTAATGCATGCAGGCAGGTCCCAAAACGGGATGACCATGCTGAGGACCTGCTTCTCGGTTGCCCAGCAATCACCGAGGCACTTCAGACCAGGAAGCGGTGCCGGGCCCGGGGATGGAGATGGCTCTGGGCGGGATTCGTATCCGCCGCCAGAGTTACCAGTGCTCACGTCGCTTGCTTGGGCACCACCACCGCTTTCGAAATAGGAGGGTGGCCGTCCCTGGTCCGGTGGGTCCTGGTGCCCCGAGATCCCTCCACCGTCCATCTGGACGTAGAGGCCGGTGGGGTCACTTCCGGTGATGGGGTTGTTGCTGGCATATGCGTAGCCGTTCATCTGCTGCGGGTTAGTGTGGTCGATGATCGGGTCTACGGAGAGGAAGCGGCCGATGGTCGGGTCGTAGGCGCGGGCGCCCATCTGGATCATGCCGGTGGCGTCGTCTTCGATGCCGGTGTGGAAGCCGCGGTCGGTCGGGAAGCTCGTCACGCCGCCGGTGCTGCCGCGGTAGTTGCCGAACGGATCGCGTTCTCTGTTTCTGACCGCGCCGGCGTCTGCGTCGATGGCGGTGTCGGCGGTGCCGTTGTGGTCGCCGAACAGGTCTTGCAGGCCGTCGGATCCGGGGCTCCGGACGGAGAGGGTCTCGCCTGCGAAGGCGTAGTACCTCCGGGCCGTCACTGCATTGGTGTTGAGGTTCAGCTCGAGCTCGTGGCCGGGCAGGTAGATGGTCACCTTGTCCGGGTCGCGACGGACAAGCCGGTCGCCGTCGGCGGTGTAGATGAACGACGAGGGGCCGGCTGAGGTGTTTGCGGTTTTGACCCGGCCCTCGAGGTCCCACGTGAAGGTCTTGTTGCCGGCGGTCAGCGTGTTGCCGGTGTCGTCGTAGGTGTAGGAGGTCGTGGTCGAGCCGGTGGTCGTCGATGTCAGCGTGTGCGGCTGCGGGGAACCGGCGGCCGGGTACGCGTAAGTTGTGGTCGTCTCGGTCGGGGTTCCGGTCGACGACAGCCGGGTACGGGTACGCGAGGTCCGGTTGCCGGTCAGGTCGTACGTGTACTCCTGGTAATACTTGTTCGACGTGCCCGTAGCCGGCGGGAGATCCGCCGTGTCGCAGCCAGTGTCGGTGGCCGTGAAGGCCTGGGTGAGGCGGCGCAAATAGTCGTACTCGAAGCACTGGATGTCCTGCGTGCCGCCGGTCGGCCGGTCCGCGACCCGGGTGATGTTCCCGGCCTCGTCGTACCCGTAGCTCACGTTGGAGTAGACCGACTGGTCCTCGCGGTCGATCCGGGACCGGGTGAGCCGGCGGGTGCCGGCGTCGTACTCGTTGGTCTGCCACGACGCCGTTCCGTACTGGCCCTGCCCGCGACGGAGGATCTCACCGTAAGGCGACCAGATGGTGTCGACGGCGTAGGTGTTGTAGCCGTACATCCAGTCCTCGGCGCCGGTCGCCTCGTACCGGTGCTGCAGCGTCTCGGCCGGCAGACCGCCGATGGCGGGCATCGTCGTCGTGGCGACAGAGCCGTCCACGTTGTAGCTGTTAGTGAAGGTGTAGCTCCCATCGAGGAGCGTCCCTTCGGCGGTCGGGATGGTGACCCGGGTCCCGAGGGGCCGATAGGCCGCGTCGTAGCCGGTGACGGCGGTCGTGTACGCGGCCGCCCCCTCGCGGCGGGTCGACGAGGTCAGCTGGCCGAGCTCGAGCGTGTCGTAGGTCCACTCGGCGAGCGCTGTGCCGGTGACGGAGCCCTGCCGCGTCGAGGTCTTCCGCCCCAGCGCGTCGTACGTGAACGCGAGGGTCCGCCCTTCCGCGTCGGTCGTCGTCGTGAGCTGGCCGGCGTCGTCGTACGTCAGTTGTGTGGTGCCGGTGTCGGGGTCGTTCTTCTCGATCTGCCGGCCGCGCAGGTCGTACTCGTACGACCAGACGTTCCCGGCGTGGTCGGTCACCGTCGCCAGTTGGCCGGCCGGAGTGTAGGTGTAGCGCGTCGCATCGTTGGCGCCCGCGGCCGAGTCTCCGTGGAACTGCAGCAGCCGCTGCGTCCGGCCGCGTGCGTCCTGGAACACGGCGGTCGGGGTGTCGCCGTTCGGCGGGGTGACCCGGGTGTGGTCGCCGCGGTACTCCGTGACCGTCCGCCACTGCTCGTCGTTGTTCTTGAGGAAGGCGGAGATCACGGGCCGACCGGCACCGTCATACGTCGTCTCGGTGCTCGCGGGGACGGTCGTCGAGGGTGCGAAACCGGTCGCTGACGGCGGAGAGGAGTTGAAGTACGGGCCGTCGACCCGGACAGCGAGACCGCGCGAGTCGTACTCGGTGTCGACGATCAGCCGGCCAGGCTCCGCCTCGCTGGCCGACGGGACCTGGGTCTGCTGGACCCGGCCCCAGCCGTCGAACAGCTCGTAACCGATCGCCGTCGCGCCGGTCGGGAGCAGCGTCTTGGTCGCCACGCTGCTGAACGTGTCGTTGCGGACGCTGTACACGTACTCCGTCGTCGGCGTGTCGGTGGTGGTGCGGTCGGGTCCCCAGACCTTCCGCAGCCGGCCCAAGGTGTCGTACTGGAGCGACGTGGTCGCTCCGTTCGCATCGACGACGGAGACCGGGTTGCCGTGGTAGGTGGTCATTGTCGTGGTGGACGCGTGACCAGCGGGGTTGGTGGTGGTGATCTTCTGAGTGAGCCCGGTGGACACGTTGACGTAGGCCAGAGCGGTCGTGCGGTCCAGCGCATCGGTCGACGAGGTCGGCCGCCCGTACGCGTCGTACGTCGCGGAGCTGGTCTGGACGTAGACCGGCCCGGAGCTCCAGGAGTCCAGCTCCTCGGTCAGCGTCACGTTGCCGCGGGTGGGAGCCGCGCCCACCGCGCCGCTGTCGTAGGCGAACCGCTGATCGGTGACCACATGACCCGGCCTCGTCGGTGTCGCCTCGCATTCGACGGAGACGGTCTCGACCCGGGACGGCAGCGCGACGATGTGCGCGGAGGTGTTGCGCACGAAGGTCGTGCGGGCGCAGAGGTCGTCCGACGTCGTGGAGGTGTCGCCGCGGTCGTCGACCTGCGTGCGCAACCCGTAGGAGTCATAGGTGTAGGCGACGTCGGTGGTGCGCCAGCCCAGGTCGGGCAGCTTCGCCGTCCACGTCCGCGTGCGTCGCAGGTTGACCATGTGTGCGGTGTCGGTGCCGTCGGTGGCGGTGGCGGCGGAGAGCCACGGGTCATGGATGGCCTTCGAGACGACCTGGTCACCGTTGTAGGTGATGCTCTCGCGGACGAATCCTGCGAGACGCTCGTGGTCCTCGATCGAGGCGTTCTCGGAGTCGGTGACGTCGACGTCGCGGGACCCGCTGGGCAGGTGGTCGCCGTCCATGCCGCGCATGTAGAGGGTCTCCGTCTCGATCGGCTCGCGGTCCAGCTCGCCGACGCCGACGGTGGTGACGACCGTGCCGTAGCCGCGCCAGTCGCCCCAGGTGCGCTGGTCCTCGGGGATCAGCTCACTGCCCTGATACGCCCAGGCGGGCTCGCCCTCGTAGCTGTAGTGGGTCTCCTGCGCGAGCTCGTTCTGGTACAGGTCGTCGACGACGACGGAGTCGACCAGGTACTTGTGGAACCAGTGCTCCTCGGGTTCGTCCGCGCCCTCGGGCGTGTAGAACACCGGGAAGCAGTTCATCGTGTTGGACTCGGGCGCGTTCGGCACGTTCGACGGCGTGCACTCGGTGTCCCGGTAGTTCACCGAGATCCGGCCACCGGTCCCGTTGCGAATGGTGCGGATCCGCCACTTGTTGAACGGCGGTGCGTTGTCGATGCCGTCGACCCTGTTGGGGGTCTGCTCACCGTGGAACACGACGCCGGGAAGCTCGATCGGCGACGTGCCGGCATGCCCGGAATGGACGATCCGGCCCAGCCAGAGCGCCGGCGCCGTCCCGTCACCAGGACTCGGGAACTGGTGCGTGAGCTCCCACCGATCGGCCGCCCGGTACGTGCCTGACGAGAGCACCTGCGTCTCGACCGTGACCAGCCGCATTCGGAGATGAGCGCAGCCGTGCCCAGGCCGCAGTCCTCACCGCATAGCCGCGATCAGTGCCTCGTCGAGACGCGGCGTCAGTGAGTCGACATAGGTAGCGGTCAGATGCGAACCGCGTCGATAGATCAACACGTTTCCGATCACGGCGGGGCACATATCGCCCGGACAGATGTAGTCGTTCACGTCGACCGAACTCACGCCGTCAAGGCCCTCCAGCGCGGCCAGTTGGGCGGGAGCACCGCCGCGTTCCGCGCCTATGGCACGGGGGAATGCACAGGCGCTCAGCTCGTCCCCGTGCTCAGCAACGCACTCGATGACCTCGTGTTCCGGATTCGGGTTGTCCACCAGAACGATGACCTGGCGCCCGGCATCTTCCAGGCCGGTCCAGGTTCTGCGGAGATCTTCGACCATCGCGTCGGTCTGCTCCCGCTGGGACTCGTTGGGACCGAGGTAAGCCTGGGATGCCACCTGAGACGTGACGACATAGTCGATTGACTCGAGCTCGTGCAGGCGGTCGTAGCGGGTTTCGTTGTACTCGGCGCAGTCCTGGTTCGCCCTGTCCTCGTACTTGATGTCGACGCGGGCGAGGGGACAGGCGCTCTTGAGGTAGGTGAGGATACGCCAACCCCGTTCGTCGGCGATACGCTGGAACGCCGGCAACCACTGGTGCGCCTTGGAGTCACCCACCAGAGCCATCGTCACGTCCGCGTCCTCGGGCCCGTAGCTACACGCTTCGAGCTCGGTCCCCTCCAGCTCGCTGATGCACGGTTCCCCGCCCAGCGTGGCGAGATCTTCGCGTGCGGCGAGCACATCTGGGACCAGAAGGTCGACGGAGTCGGCTGGGCGTCCGTCGGGGTCCTGAGCCGGTATCGCATCGAGAACTGCGGCTCCGGGCGCCTCGCCGCCTACGGCATAGGACGGTTGCTTGGGGACGGCAAGCGAGACGATCACGGCCGTGGCGACGCCGATGGCTGTGCACACGACCCCGAGCACTGCCGCCCAGCCGGGCAACCGCACGAAGACCTTGGCCCTGTGGATCGGTGCCTCTACGAGTCGGTGCGTCAGCCAGGCGGGTACAACGGAGAAACCGACCACCGTCACGGCGATGGTCACGGGGAGCTCGTTGTCTTCGCCCCACATCGCCGCTGCCCCGATCAGCAGCGGCCAATGCCACAGGTACAGCGAGTACGAAAGCGTGCCGATGTCTCGCATGATCGGGGTATCCAGCACAAGGTCGCTGATGGTCCGCCGGCCGACGGTGCCTGCCGCGATGACCGCGGCCGCACCCAGTGTCGGTACCAGCGCGGCGATGCCGGGGAACGGCGTCGCCGCGTCGAACGTGACGACGGCGAGGACGATGGCGGTCAGCCCGGCGACACCGAGGAGATGCGCCCACACCGCCGGCAGCCGTGGTATCCGGTGCGCGAGGATCGCCAGCGCACCGCCGATGGCCAACTCCCACAGCCGGGTCGTCGACACAAAGTAGGCGGGGCCAGGACTTGTCTTGGTGAGCACGATCGACCAGATGAACGACGGCACGCCGATGGCGGCGATGCCGGTCAGCATGGCCCTGGTGAGCGGCAGCCGGTACCTGCGCTGCAGCCACAACACGAGCAGGATCATCAGCGGCCAGACGATGTAGAACTGCTCCTCGACCGCGAGGGACCAGTAGTGCTGGACGGGGCTCGGGGCGTCGTCGCTGGCCAGATAGCTGACCGACTGGTCGGCGAGCCGCCAGTTCACGACATAGAGCGCGCTGGTCGCGATGTCCCATGCGACGGACGACCACCGCGTCATCGGTAGCACGAGCAGGGTCATGGCTCCGACCGTCACCAGCACGACCGCCGTGGCTGGGAGGAGACGCCGGACACGGCGGGCCCAGAACCGGCTGAGCCGGAGCCGGCCGGTCCGTCCGATCTCGCGGTCGATCAGCCCGGTGATCAGGAAGCCGGAGATCACGAAGAACACGTCGACACCGACGAATCCGCCGGACAGGAGCGGCATACCTGTGTGGAATCCGAGGACGGCGAGCACCGCGACCGCCCGCAGGCCCTGGATGTCCCCCCGAAACCGCTGGCTGCTCGTGCGCCGCTCCGATTCGGTGACGCGACCCGCTGCCGCCTCGATTGGCGGCGGCACGACCTGCGGCACATCTGTCGCGGAGGAGTAGCGCATCTGGTTGGTGGGTTCCTGTCGACGACGTGCCCGGAAACGTCGCATCTGTCGGCCGCCAGTGTAAACGAGCAGAGGGACGGCAGACGCGATGAGGCGACCGGCCTCACTCAGCGGGTGGCGGGAACCGATCGATCAAATGATGGAGCAACACCCTGTCGGCGCGGTCCTTGAAGGGCAGGCTGAGCATGGTTTCGATCAGGCTGCGCTGATTGAAGGGCAGTAGAACGCGGTGGGCCAGGTCGGCTTCGTGGTACCGGTTGGCAGCCCACCGGGAGTTGCGGTGCTCCCAGTAGAAGAGGTCGTGATAGTCGTAGCCGTGGAGGTTGTCGGCCCGAAAGTCGGCATAGTGGATGAACTCCTCGAAGGCGGCTACCAGAGACTCTACTCGTGCGACATCGGCGCCGTGCCAGAGATGAGTGAGTCGTTGCGCTGAGATCTCGGTGACCTCACGTCGCTTGTAGAAGACGGTGCCCGTCTCTGCGATGGTCGACTGGAAGTGAAAGAAGTCACGAGGAAGGCCGTCGTAGAACGCTTGGGCGATGGTTCGGGCCTGACTCAGACGAGGGAAGGTTGTGGTGAAGATGGCGTCGAAGGCCGGCGATTTGATGCGTCCGTCCCAACGGATCACGCGGTGCGGCAGCTGGTAGTTCCACGCCGTCTGGTTGCCACCGTACAGATCCTCGGCATGTGCATCCGCAGGATTGGTGGATCGATAGAAGGTAAACGCGAACGAATTGGGCGGCAGGAACTCGCGGCCGCCTGCGAGCGTGGTCCTGCTGTCCAGCCCGGATGTGACGGAGATGCCAACTGGCCCGAATGTGCTCAAGAGCCGTAGGTGGGCGCGAAACAGCTCCTCGAACCGCTCATAGGTCACCTTCACATCCATCTCGCGGAGTTCCTCAAAGGGATAGAACCGCCTGTGCACCGTTCGGCCACTGGCGAGATCGGCCTCCAGCAGACAATTCGGGATGAGCGGCCGCACGGATCTGTACGCTGTTGCGATTCCGGGAAGGTATTTGGTGCCAGCCGAGCCACGGATCTCGACGAGAGTGTCGTACAGGTCGTGTGCGTGCTCATCGACGGCAGCGTCTGCGGCTTGGCCGGCCAGTTCGACGTGTGATGAAGCGACAAAGTCCCGGCCGGAGCCGGACCAGTAGACGGACTGAGTCGCATGGCAGTCCGGGATCACCGTGAGTTCGTCGCCATCATGGACGAAGCACGTGAACCGGCCGCCGAGGTAGGCGACGTACCGCACCACGGCGTCCAGGCCGTGCTCGGCAGCCAGCGACGCGACGTAGGCCGCGATCCAATGGCGGTCGCTGGTGCCGTGTTCCACGTCCACCGCGTGGCCGATGAGCACGACCTCGGGGGTTCGATCACGGGCCGTCTGCGCCACGGAATGGGCGTAGGCGGTCCGGTGCTGGAAGCGATAAGTGAGTGCTCCTACTGTGAGACTGGGCCACGGAGCAGTGACATCGGCCCAGTCTGGGCCCGCCGAGACAAGATACCCGTGTCCGAAGATCTCCTCGGCTGTCGACGTCATGTCCTTCACCTGTCTCGAGGCTGGTCGAACCAACTGGATGGCGCAGATGCCACGGAGGGAGCTGCCCCGAGGATGCCGGGCGGCGGTGCGAAGCCGGGCCACTGATGGACGTCGCCGCGGAGAAAGTATTCCACGCCTGGATCCCAGGTGTGGCCCCAGGCTGCGCGGTAGACGACTATACCGAGGCCGTGGGTGCGGTAGATGGACCCACCGGACTGGGTGACGGCGTGGGCGAGCGCGGTGTCGACAGCCCGATGGAGTGGCCGCCAGCCGCCGACGCCGCGCAGCGTGTGCACCGGCATCAGGAGGGTCGCTCCCGGAACTCGGTTGGTGTATCGGTGGCCGCTGGTCCGGTGCCGACGGACGGTGAGGTCGAGGGCCTCGAGATAGAGGAACTCCGCCCCGGAACCGACGAGATCGGCGCGTGAGTACTCGGCGGCGTGCACGAGGTCGGTGAGGTGGTGCTCGCTGTACCAGTCGTCGTCGTCCATCTTGGCGACCAGCTCGCCGGACGCGAGGTCGCAAAGGTCGTTCAGCATGTCGCCGAGTGAGCGGGTGGTGGGCACCTCGGCGATCACCAGCGGCCGGTCGTAGGCCGCCTCCAGCTCGCGCACCCGCGGGTGCCCGCGTTCGATGCCGTGCAGGCCGAGCACGAGCTCGACCTCGGGCCACGTCTGCCGCCGCAGCTGTTCCGCGATGCGCGCGAGCAGTTCAGGCCGCTTGGTCGGCAGGATCACCGACACAGTGACGGAGGGACGCGTCCAGCGGCCGAGCTGCCGGCTGACGGAGGCCCATCGTCCCCGCGTCCCGTGCCGCGCGAAGGCCAGCCGACGGATCGACATCGCGTACGCCTCACGGCGAACCGGATCGGCGAGATCCCGCTGCGTCACTGCCGAGAGCTCGCGCGCGAGCGGCTCGCCGAGCAATCGGCGGACGGTGTCGCCCAGACCCGAAGTCACGATGGGCAGGGCGGCCGTTGCGGCCTGGGCCAGGAACGCGGCGTGCTGGACCGGCCCCTGGTGCGCCTGGGGATCGTCATGCACGGCCCGGAAGCCTCTGAGCTCGTCCACGACCCGGTCGCTCAGCCCCGACCAGTCGTCGAAGTGGGCACTGGTCCATTCTCCGGGGCCGTCGAAGGCGAAGTGGCTCACGTCGCAGCCGCCCAACCGTCGCAGCCGGACCTCGTCGTTTTCGACGTCGGGGCGGAAACCCACCGGACGCAAGGTGTCGGTGTCGACCGGTGGGAGGATGCCGGGTTCCTGAGCACGCGCCACGAATGCCTCGACATCGCCTCGCGGCGCGTCGACCAGGTCGCGCCAGGACGGCCGCCGCGCTGGTCCGCCGACAGCGAGCATCACCGGCGCTTCGAGAGAGGGCTTTCCCGCCGGCGCGGCGTCGCCGGAGGTGAGGACGACGTCCACCGAGAACGGGCCATCGGCGCCGGCTGGCATGCTACCGCCGAACCTGACGGCCGAGGGGTCGCCACAGACCCAGGGCATCGCGTCGGCGGCGTCGTGCTCGATGCCGACGCGCAGTCCCGCCGCCGGACGCTGGAAGGTCGACGACCCGCCCTCGAGCATTGCAGCCAGGGGGTCGGCGAGGGGTAGCACGCCGCGGAAGCGCACGGCATACCGCGCGTGCGGCACGGGCTCCTCGATGATGTCCTGCTCGGCCGTGACGACAGCCCTGATGCCGACCGAGCCGTGCGGCAGCCGGACCAGCTCGCGTTTGGGCAGCCCTCCGACGACGACCTCGAACACCTTGCTCTCGTAGGGCAGGGCGACGAGTTGCGGCAGCATGGCCCGGAGAACGGTCACGGAATCGGCCACGAGCAGGATTCGGCTCCACGGTGCGTCACCGTTATTGATCTCTCCTGCAAACAATTCGGAGAAATCGACCACGGTGTCGCAACTACGTCCCGAAGCGAGATCAATTAGTGTCTCATCGCTCGTGATGAGCATTCCCAATGCAGCCAAGCTCGTGTCCGCCTTCCGGAGTCGTGGCGACGATACCCGAGGCGTGTCGCTAGAGTCTGGCACCGTTCTCGAGTCCAAGGAGTCTCACATGGTCATGACCGCTCGCCGCACCGCCGCGGCGCGGAACGACTGGCGCAGTCTTTCGCCGCGGGCGGTCGGTGAGCCGGCCGCGGACCCGGTGTCGGTCACCGTGGTCATCCCGGCGCATGACTGCCAGGGCGAGTTGGACCTCGCGCTCGCAGCGCTCGCGGAGCAGAGCCATCCGAAGGACCTCCTGGACATCGTCGTGGTGGACGACCGCTCTGAACCGGCCCTGGTCCTGCCCGGCGACCTGCCCGTTCCCGCACGCGTCATCCGGGTCGAAGGCGGTGGTCACGGCTCCGGACATGCCCGTGACGTGGGTGCGCGGGCAGCGACCGGCGACGTCGTGCTGTTCCTCGACGCGGACATCATCGCCGACCGCCACCACGTCGAGGCGCATGCCCGCTGGCACGAGCTGATCGACGACGCCGTGGTCCTCGGCTTCCGCGACTTCGTCGACGTCAAGGGCGTCACTCCCTCGCAGGTCCGGGCGGCGATCGCCGACGGCGGCGTGGCACGTGCCGTGGCCGGCCGTGCCACAGAGCCGCACATGTGGATCGAGCAGTTGCTCGACAAGACCGACGACCTCGTCCAGGACCGAGAGGACCTCTGGCGGGCAGTGGTCGGCGCCAGCGTCTCGACGCGGCGGTTGTTCTACCAGGAGATGGGCGGGTTCCCGCACTTTCCACGCCGGGGCATCGTCGACACCGAGTTCGGCTACCGCTGTTTCACCGCCGGCGGCGTGGTGATCCCCGAGCGGATGGCCTACAGCCTGCACCAGGGCCAGCGGTCCTTCGCCAGCCGAGGGAACGAGATCGCCCGGCTGCGCGCACCGTTGATCGCCAACCACATCGCGCATCCGCGGTACCGGCCTTCCGTTCGAGGCCGGCAATGGGCCGTTCCCTATCTCCACGTGATCGTTCCCTCGGGTATGGCCGACTTCGTGACCACGCAGCGGACCGTCGATGATCTTCTGGCCAATGACTTCGACGACTTGACCGTCGGTATCGTCGGTGTGGCCGACAATCCGGAATGGGACCTGTTCGTCGACTACTGGCAGTACGACGGCCGGGTACGGCTTCTGCTCGATGCTCCGCGGACCGGGTTCCCGAGCCCCACGACCATGCTGGTGCCGGTCGGCGCGCGGTTCGGTCCGGAGGCCGTCGGCCGTCTGGTCACCCGGCTGCGTGCCTGGACCCACGGGTTGATCAGCGTGAGCGTCACCGGGCTGGAGTCGCCCGTCGAGCTCTGGGCCACACGAGCTCTGAGCCGCAGTTTGCGCTCATCCGACGGCAACCTGCGCGACACTGCCCGAAACTTGTTCGGCGAGGTCTGGTCGGCGGGCTCCGACTTCGGCGTCGGTCTCGACGCCGGCGCCTCGGACGTCGGCCGAAGTGGGAAGCGTCGCTAACCGGGACGGTAGCTCAGCAGCGCCGACCGGTCGGTCTCCGATCCCTCTCGGACCAGCCCAGGAGTCTCGGCCAGCCAGGCATCGGCGGCTTCCTGCTCCTCGGTCCGGTCAACATCGTCGAGCACGATGCGCGCGCCCGGCGCAAGCCGCGTGCCGAGCAGCGGCAGTGCGGGGTAGCGGGCCCGCGGCCCGCTAGCGCGCGGCGGGCCATCGACCAGGAGCAGTTCAATGTCCTTCAGGTCCTGCACCGCGCTCGGGTCGTACCAGGTGAAGGTCTCGCCGTTGACCTCGACGTCGCTCAACGGCGCGTGCCGGACCTCGACAACGGCGCTGAGTCCGTGCTCGCTCAGGGTCCGCCGGGTCTGCTCGGCGTATCGCTCGTCGTGCTCCAGAGCCACCAGCCGCCCGCTGCCCAGCGACTCCAGCGCGTAAGCCAGCCACACCGTAGAGGCGCCGCTTCCACATTCCACGACAACCGAGGGGCGGATCTGGTCGACCAGTTGCACCAGGCGGAGCAGCGTCGTCGGTTCCATGGCCCAGCCACCTGTCGGAGGCAGTGGCGCACGGGCTTCGATGCGCTTGTTGAGCTGCATCAGCGCCTGCACCTGGCGGACCGGCTCGTATCCAAGCTTGTCGACGTGCTCGCGCAGGCTGATGAGGCGGCGCTTCTCGCCCTGGGACAGCTCCTCCAGCCCGGCCAGCACGCCGCGCCGCGCGTTGTCGACTAGTTTCGCGGTGCCGGCCAGGTCCTTCTTGAGACCGGTCAGATCGTCGGCGACCGAGGTGACGGCGGTGCCGATACCGGTGACATGGCTCACAAGCTCGACATGTCGTTCGGCCGCGGCGAGGCGCTCCTGCGCGATGCCGGTGAGGACGCGGTCACCTGCGGTCTCCAGCCTGCCAACCGTCGACTGGACCTCGCCTGTGATGGCGTCGAGTGTGCGCCGACCGGAAGACTCGACGTTAGCGGGCAGGCTGCGCAAGCGGTCGACGTTTCGGGCCAGCCTTAGATCGCGCTCAGCCATCTGCTTCAGCCGCTTGGCCATCTCGCCCTGTCTGCGGCGAATATCCAGGACCGCAACGACCAGTACGGCCAGCAGGAGGCCGAGGGCGGCGATGGCGAGATCCGTCTGGCCAGCGACGCCGAGGACCGCGGTCGCGAGGCCGAGGGCCGCCGCGGCAAGACCCACCGCGAGCTGCCGAGCAGTCATACCCAACACGACTTCGTCCAACCTTCCTTCGTCAGCGTGGGCGTGACACTACCCTTTCCGGCGGCAGGACTGGCAACGACTCCGCGCGTACGTGGACAGCGTGATCGATGGGTGCCAGTCTGCCTGCCAGTCGTCACAGGGAGACCAATTGCGTGCGTTCGTGTTGTGTACGGGCCGGTGTGGCTCGGTGACCTTCGTCCGGTCGTGCCGCCACATCGACAACTACACCGCCGGTCACGAGTCACTCGCGCCTGCCGTCGGCGCTGAGCGGTTCGCCTACCCGCAGAACCACATCGAGGCCGACAATCGGCTGTCCTGGTTCCTCGGCGAACTGCGCTCACGCTTCGCCGATGCCCTCTTCGTCCATCTCCGTCGCGATCCCGCCGAAGTTGCCGATAGTTTCGTTCGGCGATGGGACAACGGACATCGCGCGAATATCGTCAAGGCGTTCTCGGAAGCGATCGTTCCGCACCGCCGCGAACCTCCGGTGGAGGACCGTCCGGCGCTCGCCCGCTTCTACGTCGACACCGTCCGGACGAACATCGACGCCTTCATGGCAACGGTCCCGTACTCGATGACCATCGATCTTGAGCAGGCCAAGGAGCAACTGCCGGATTTCTGGTACCGCCTCGGCGCCGAAGGCGACCTCGATGCCGCGACCGCCGAGTTCGAGCAGCGATACAACGCCAGCGTCCCTACGTAAGCCGGCAGGCAGGGCAGGACTGGAGTGGCGACCTGAGCAGCACGGCAGCACGGCAGCACGGCAGCACTACACAAGCGGACGGAACGTGCCTTGTGCCTCGCCGATCGCCGGGTACGCATGCGCCCGCCGTCACGGCCGCCACCGCTCGTCGGTTTCCTTGCGTTCGACGCCACCGGCGACCGTGGTCGAGTCCGTGAGCGCCTGGGATCCGCGATAAAGTCCCGGTGGTGCCATGCCCGTGGGCGTGGGTGGGGTAGACGACGACGGGAGGGGCTCGTAGATGGCTGACGGCTGGCTTCGGAACGCGATCGCCGAGGGGGTGGGCACGCTGTCCGTGGTCTTCGCGACGGTGGCAACGATGAGCTTCGCCGGTCAGGTGACGCCGAACATACTCGCCTACGGGTTCGTCGTCATGGGAATGGTCGCCGCGCTGGGGCATGTCTCCGGGGGCCATTTCAATCCCGCCATCACGCTAGCCATGCTGCTGGCGAAGAAGATCGACGCGCTCGGCGCCAGCATCTACTGGGCGGCGCAGCTCGCCGGGGCCGCACTGGGTGCACTCCTGGTCGCTGTGGCCTCCGACACCGACGCGGTGGCCGTCGCGACACCCGCGGTCAACGACGAGCTGATCAACGTGGGCGGCGCGATCGCACTCGAGGCCACCGCGACGATGTTCCTGATCCTCGTGGTGTTCGGCACCGTGGCCGACGAGCGCTCGCCGCTGTCGATCTATCCCTTCGCAATCGGCGGCGCTGTCATCGCCGGCAGCGCAGCACTGCTCGCCGTCACCGGTGGAGCGCTGAACCCCGCCCGCGGCTTCGGCCCGGCCGTGGTCAGCGGCGAGTGGGACGACATCGCTTCCTGGCTGGCGGGCCCGCTGATCGGGGCCGTCGTCGCCTGGGCGTTGTACCACTTCGTCATCGCTGACCATCAGCGGAGTTCTCGCCGCGGCCGGTATCCCGAGCCGGTGCCGCCGCCGGGACCGTCGCTGCTGCCCTGACCGAGGGTTCCCGCCGCACGCCGGAGCGATCGGCCGCGGGCTTGTCGGCGACGGTGTGACTGCCGGTGTGCACGTCGGTCGCCGGGCGTGCACCATGGTGACACGGTAGGGGAAGCACTCCGCTAGAGTCCTGCATGCTGGGGGCTCGTCGGTCAGCATCGGGCACGGATGACCACGACACGTCCATGAGGCGTGTCCGGAGGCCCTGCCCGATTGCCGACGACGAAGGGGAACGCCATGGGACACCCGGACGAGGGCGGTGGCGAGTACACGTCCATCGACGTCGACGCGCTGGGTCAGGCCGTCGACGACCTCGGGGCGACGCTGACCGGGCTGACCGACCACATCGCCGGGCTCGAGACCGACTTCGGCTACTTCGGGGTCAGCAAGACCAACCTCAACAAGCTCCTCGAGGCGAAGTCCGACCTCGAGAACATCATGCCCGACATGCGCCGCCGGCACAGTCTGGCCGTACAGCTGCTGGCCGAGTACCAGAGCAACGGCTGGTCCGGCGACGGCGTGCTGAACGTGCAGGGCACGGACATCCTCAACGACGACTTCGAGTCCATCGAGGACGCCCAGCAGGCCGGCCGCGAGCTGGCCGACCAGGTCAACAACGGCGACGGCGAGGTGCCGCCCGAGGTCTACGAGCAGCTCGAGCAGTACGGCCACGACCCCGACTTCGCCGAGGCGTTCATCAACCAGCTCAGCCCCGCCTCGCGCGGCCTGCTCCTGATCGACGCCGACCAGCAGGCCACCGCGTACGGCGACGAGGCGAACGACGGGCCGCAGCTGGCGGTGGCGAACGTGTTCTCGACCGCGAGCTTCCGCATCGACTACGACGAGGCGTTCATCGGCGGCATCAACCAGGCGCTGCTCGACAAGGGCCTGCACCCCGACGGCATCCGCATCGTCGACCGCATCAGTGCGCTCACCCAGCACGGCAGCTGGGACCACGGCTCGCTCGTGGCCTTCTCCGAGGCCGCGCTGCACGGCGACGAGAGCAACATCGGCCGGGTCGAGAACTGGGCCGCCGTCTACTCCGGCCTCGCGCGCAACCCGCGGGCCAGCGCCGAGTACATGGCCGAGCACCGGGAAGACGTCTGGAACCAGGCGCAGGTCATCGGCCCGGTCTCCAGCGAGGAGGACTTCCGGGCCGCGTTCGCCGACTTCATGCGGGCGGCGACGGTCGACTCCCGCGGGGTCTACGCGCGGCTGCGGCTCTACGACGAGAACCAGCCCAACCTCGCCGAGCAGAACGCCGCCTACCTCGTCAACCAGGTCGGTGGGCAGGAGGAGCCGTTCCCGTTCTTCGACGAGTACCGCGTGGTGTTCACCGACATCACCGAGGAGTACTGGGACGACCTCGTCTACAGCATGGGCTCGCCGGGCGGCGTCAGCGACAACCCCGGCCGCGACGGCATCGAGGTCGACCCGAGCGCATGGCAGGCCTTCGTCACCGAGGGCATGCGCGACCCCGACAGCGCGGCCCGGCTGCACCAGATGATGTACACCTGGTATGGCGACTACATCCAGGGCAGCGCGGGTTCTGAGAACGGCAACGAGCACTTCTGGGACGACCTGGTGTCGCAGCAGATGGCGGCCGCGTTCCAGGGCTCCTGGGACACCGTCCTGGGTGAGATCGCCGACGACGAGGCGGCCCGCGAGGAGTTCATCGGCTCGCTCGTCGACTTCGGCTTCAGCCTGGTCCCGCCGGACCCGCAAGCCCTGCTCGACATGGGCAAGGACGCCTTCATCGACGCGATGAAGAACACCATCACCCAGGCCATCGTCAACGCCGGCGGTGGCGAGGCGCCGCCAGAGCTCAGCTACGACTTCGCCAACGCGCACAAGACCTGGGTGGCCACGGCGGTCGCCGAGTACAACGCCGGCAGCGTCGACCCCTACAACGACGGCGACGTCACCTGGGAGGCCGACCCCTCGTTCTACGAGGAGCTCTACGGCGGCAGGTTCACCGATTCCTCGGGCAACGTCATCTCGCCGTTCCTGCCCAGTGGCCAGCCCAACCCGGAGTTCCCCGACGACCCCGCCTCGCTGCAGGCCTTCAACCAGTGGGCGCAGGACCCGGCCATGCAGGTCTACATCGGCGAGAACCACCACGGCCGGTTCTGACCGCCCCGGCCGGTTCTGACCGCCCCGGCCGGTTCTGACCGTCCCGGCCGGGGCGGGGCCGGCAGAGGCGTGGCTAGTCCTCGACGTCGATCATCACGATGATCTGGTCGTCCTCGCCGGTCGCCCCGACGGCGACGGTGTCGTCGTCGAGCCAGGTGGCCGGGCCGCCGAAGACGGCGGCGACCATCGCGTCGCCGCCGGGCGTCACGTAGAGAGTCGGGTGCGCGGTCTGCTGGTCGCCGGCCGCGGCGTCGGCGACGGCCTGCGCGCGGTCGCTGCCGTCCTCGACCCGCCAGCGGAAGGCGTCGGCGTCGAACCCGCTCAGCGCGCCCGTGCTGGCGACGATGCCGCCCTCGGCGTTGACCGCGAGGCTGAGCTGCGGGAATCCGGGCTGATAGTCGATGCTCGTCGCGGCGGCCGAGGCGCCGAACGGGCCGTCGGTGGCCGGCGGGATCTCGCCGCCGCCCGCCGCGCCGAGCACCGTCGTCGCGCTGCCGTCCGCGACGGCGTAGACACTCTGCGTGGTCTGCACGACGACCTGCTCGCCCGGTCCGGCCGCGATGGCGGACTCGCTGAACAGAGTGAGGTCCGCGGCGGGCGTGCCGTCGGGGAAGAACGCCGCGGCACTCTCGTCGTCGGTCAGGTTGCCGTCGTAGCCGGGGTTGGGGCGGCCGGCGACGGTGACCAGCGTGCCGTCGGCCTCGACCCGACGCAGCAGGTACCCGGCGTCGGCGCCCGCGGGGTCGGCCTGCTCGGTGAACAGCAGCCGGCCCTCGGAGTCGACGGCGATGTCGCCGACGTGGCCGAGCTCGGCCTCCGCGGCGGGCTCGCCGTCGGGCGTGACCGGCCCGGGCCCCTCGGGCTCTCCGGCCGGCACGCCCACCGCGGGCCGTAGCTCGCCGTCGGCGAACTCGAGGACGGCGGCCTCGCCGGCCTCCTGGCCGGCCTGGTCGAGCAGGACGTACACGGTGCCGTCGGGGGCCGCCGCGATCTCGTGGACCATGCCGGAACCGAGCTGGAGCTGGGTGGAGCGCACGACGCCCCCGGAGTCGATCCGCACCATGACGCCGGTGCCGGTGACGCCCCACAGCGTGCCGTCGCCGCCGGAGCTGAGCCGGGTGATCGAGTAGGGGAGCGCGGCGTCGGCGCCGGTGCCGTCGATGTCGTCGCCGCCGCCTGCCAGCAGCCGCACCTCGGCGCCGTCGTCGTCGGATGAACAGGCCGCCAGGATGGTCAGCGCGATGATGACTCCGATGACCGTTCTGCTGGTCCGCACGTACTCATCCTCATCGTCGGCGTCGTCGGGGCGTGCCCAGCCGCCCATGCTAGCCTCACTGAATCCGTGACCGAACCATAAGTAGGTAGTGATGAGCGACGACGTGCCCAACCCGTTCATCTCGGCGATGAACGGCCTCAAGACCCGCACCGAGAACGCCGTCGAAGCCACACCGAACATGGACGCCCCCACCCGGTCCATCGGCGAGGGGCCGGCCTGGACGGGCAGCAAGGCCCGCCAGGTCCACGACGACTACCTGGGCCCCAACGCCGGCCCGGTGAAGTCCGCGCTGAGCAACCTGGTCGCCGACGTCGAGGCCGCCATCGCCGAGCTCGACCCCATGGTCTCCGAGGGCACCGCGCGGGCCATGCGCTACGACCTGCAGATGCGCTGACGGCGGGGCCCGCGCCCCGCCGACCGCTCACACGCGCGGGGCCAGCGCGCCGAGCAGCAGCCGGTCGGTGTGCGTCAGCCCGTCCGGGCCGACGGTGACCGACGCGGTGCTGCGGTACGTCGCGAAGATCGTCGCCAGCGTCGAGCGCAGGTAGTCGTCCCACGTCTGCGTCGCGTGCGCCCAGTCGGCCGGGGCGATGAGCAGCTCGGCCGGGTAGCCGTAGGCGCGCGCCGCCGACAGCTCGGGGACGTCCATGACGACCACCGGGCGGAAGCCGGCGGTCAGCACCTGGAGCTCGGCCAGCTCGTCGACGACCTCGCGGACCCGCTCAGCGGGCAGGCCGAGCAGCAGCACCACGGCGACCGGCAGCCGCTCCCTGCCGATGCCCGCGAGCAGCCGGCCGGCGGTGACGTCGAGCGGGGTGTGCTGCTTGGAGTCGACGGCGAACAGCCGGTGCACGACCGCGCGGGCGGTGGCGCTGTCGCGGATGCGCGGCACGACGGTGCGGCGGGCGTAGCGGTAGCCCGGGATGCGGCGCACGTGCCGCATGACGCGGCGCGGCTTGCGGTGGTCGGCCATGGTCAGTCCTGCCCTTCGGCGACGAGGCCGGTGAGGATGCGGGCGGCGTCGGCGGCGCCGTTGCCCGGGTCGGCGTCGGCGACGTGCTTCACCATCGGCTCGCCGCGCTCGAGCAGCTCTGCGAGCAGCGGCTTCGCCTGGTCGACCGTGACGACGTCGAGCGAGTGCGCCCAGCCCTGGGCGGCCGCGAAGTGCGCCCGGCCCTCCTGGTCGTCCAGCGCGGTGGACCGGTTGGGGACGAACAGCGACGGGACGCCGAAGCGCAGCAGCTCGTGGTAGCTGTTGTAGCCGGTGGCGCTGACGGCGAGGTCGAAGGCGCGGTAGCGGCGCGACAGCGGGAAGTCGCGCACCACGTGGACGTCGTCGAGGCGGCCCTGGCCGGTCGCGATCTCGGGCTGGGTCACGCACACCTCGACGCCGAGGTCGCGCAGCGCGGCGACGACGGCGCCGAGGTCGCCGCTGGTGTCGTTGATGTTCCCCGCGCCCAGCGAGACCAGCGCGAGCGGCGCCGACGGGTCGAGGCCGAGGAACGCGCGGGCGTCGGCGCGGGTGTCGAGGTCGTCGCGGTCGAGCAGCGTCACCGGGCCGACGCGGGTGGCCTCGGCCGTGGCGGTGACGCCTTCGTCGACGGGCGCGGCGAGCTCGCCCGGCTCGAGGACGAGGTCGAACCAGCTCGACTTCGCCAGCTGGTCGCGGTTCATGCCCGGGCGCCACATGCCCCGTCGCGACCAGACCCAGCGGATGCCCGGGTAGGCGCGGCGCACCAGCCCGAGCCCTTCGTACGGCCAGGTGCCGTCGAAGACGACCACCGACGGGTGGATGCGCTCGATGGTCGCCGACAGCCGGGCGGCGAAGTAGCGGTGCCAGCGGGCCGGCTCGAACCCCGTCGCCGTCGCCGACGGCAGGTACTCGTACGGGTGCCCGAACCGCCCGACCACGGGCGCGGCCTGCGACAACGAGAAGAAGTGCGGCTCGAGCGCGGGCGTGCAGCGCTGCGCATAGGCCAGCAGCCGGGTCAGGTGGCCCATGCCGGCGCCGTTGCTGGTGACGAACAGGGCGCGGGGCGGGCGCTCGGCCGCGGCCTCCGCCGTTCCGAGGATGGCGGCCGACGACGGCGAGGGCTGCGGCGCCGCCGGGGTCGCGCTGGGCGCGCCGACGATCCGCTCGAGCCGGGCGACGTGCGCCTCGTGGCCGAACCGATCGCGCGCCGTCCGCTGCGCCCGCTCGACCTGGGCGTCGTAGGCGGCGCGGTCGGCGTAGAGGGCGTCGACGACGCGGCGGACGTCGTGCGGCTCGGCGTACACGGCGGCGTCGCCGAAGACCGGCTCGAAGTGCGGCGGCAGGACGGCCGGCACGCCGGTGGCCAGCGCCTCGAGGATGGTCCGGCCGAACGCCTCGACCCAGCGCGGGTTGTGGAAGTAGACGAAGAAGTCCAGCGAGGCCAGGAAGTCGCGCGGCGGCATGGCGCCGAACTCGAACACCTCCCAGCTCTCCGGCAGGTCGCCGAGCAGGTGCTCGACCGGGCCGGCGCCGCCGAGCACGCGCACCGTCCACGACCCGTCGACGGGGTAGACGGCGCGCAGGGTGGAGGCGTCGGCCGGCCACTTCTGCGGAGAGGACCGGCTGTGCCGCCCGACGACGGGGCGAGCCCCCCGCTGGGCGGCCCGAACGGCCGGGTCGACCGCCCACGCGTCGACGTCGATGATGTTGACCCAGTCGGTCTCGGCCAGCGTGTGCGCCGGCACCCGCCCCTCGATCGAGGTCCGGACGAGCGGCCCGATGGGCGCCCAGACCGGCTCGCGGCCGAACCGGTGCCGCGCGATCTCGTGCACGGCCTCGGGCCGGTAGTGCTCGTGCCCGTCGATGTCGAACGGCGCGGCGTTGGCGACGATGACGACGTGGTCGGCCTCGACCGGCGGCAGCTGCTCCGCGGCGTGCTGGAGCACCGCCGGGTGGCGCACGACGACGACCTTCGCGCGGACCGGCGCCCGGCCCACGAGCAGCCTCGCCCGGCCGGCCTCGACCCCCGCGCGGATGAGCCGGTTGACCGGCGACACCTTGGCGACCAGCGGCCCGTTGAGGCTGATCAGGCCGGTGGTGTAGCCGGCGCGGGCCTGCGCGGTGATCTCCTCGGCGATGCTGTGCGAGGTGCCACCGGGGAAGCGGAGGTCGGAGACGTCGAGGACGTCGACGGTGCGGGTGCCGGGGGGTGCGGGCATGGTTCCTGATCGTGCCACACCGCGAGCGCCGGGCCGACCCGGGCGGTGACCGCGGGCACCCTCGCGCCCGGTTCGTGCGTGTTCGGGCGCACGGCCGTGGGCCCTCGCTCCACCTCAGCCCGGCCTCATCTGGGAGGTCCTCCTCCCAGGCCGCCCCCGCCACCGGGCGAGAGTGCGCCGCGTCGCCGTGGGCGGCGACGCGGCGGCCGGGAGACCGGCAGAGGCCCCGTCCGGACACCCCTAGGCGACGGCGGCGGTCACCCGTTCGGACTCGGCGCGGGCGGCGCGGCGGGCGGGGTCCTCGTGACGGACCAGGACGGCCGAGCCGCCGACGACCAGCGGCACCAGGAGGGCGTCGAGCAGCGCCGGGCCGAGGTCGTCGGTGGCGACCAGGAGGCGGCTGCCCGGGCCGGCGCCGAGCTGCTCGGCCCGCCGCCGGGCGTAGTCGACCAGGCCGCCGAGCGTATGGACGGTGCCGGCCTGCTCGAGCGCCGGCTCGGCGTCGTCGGGCGCGGAGAGGGGGACGAAACGGTCGGGATAGCCGGGCACCTCGACGGCGTAGTCGGCGACGCCGGGCGGCAGCGGCTCGGTGAACCGGCCGCCGAGCGGGCGCAGCGCCAGCCCCACGACCTCGGGCGCGCCGCCCGCGGCCGCCGCGACGGCGTCGGGCCCGGCGACCGCCACCTGGACCCCGTCGGGACCGCCGCTGCCGCCGTCGTCGTCCAGGACCACGCAGGCGCCCACGGACCAGCAGGCGGCCGCCCAGGCGAGTGCCTGCCAGTGCGCGGGCAGCCGCAGCGCGACCCGCTCGCCGGGCTCGGCGTTCAGGCCGTCGGTGAGAAAGCCGGCGGTCTTGGCGACCCAGTTGTCGAAGGTGGTGGTGGACAGCTCGACGCGCTCGCCGGTGGCGTCGTCGTAGAACGTGAGGAACGGCCGCGCGCCGTCGCGACGAACCTCGGTGCGCAGCAGTTCTGCCGGGGTCTCACTCATGCGCCCAGCCTACGGTGACGACGCCGTCGCGCTCAGACAGCGGGGTGACGCCGAAACCACAGGCCAGCACGGGCGCGCCGTCGTGCAGGAGGCCGCCGATCCGCGGCGTCGGTGTGCCTCACGGGGAGTGTTCAGGAGTGTCGGCGGCCCGTGCTTGACTGGTCGGGTGATGGAGAGGACGTGGCGGCCGCGGCGCCCGGTCGACGTCCTGGCGACGCTCGCGGCACACCGGCGCGGGCCGTACGACCCGACGTTCCAGATCGACGCGCGCGGGCGGGTGTGGCGCACCTGCCGGCCGGGCGGCGAGCCAGCGACGGTGTGCGTGGCGCGCTCGGCCGGCGGCGAGGTGACGGCGACGGCGTGGGGTCCGGGCGCGGCGGCGGCGCTGGACGCGGTGCCCCAATGGCTCGGCTCCGACGACGAACTGGAGGGCTTCTCGCCGCAGCACCCCGTGCTCGCCGACGCGTTCCGCCGCTTCCCCGGCGTGCTCATCGGCCGCACCGGGCTGGTCATGGAGGCGCTGGTGCCGGCCATCCTCGAGCAGAAGGTCACCGGCACCGAGGCGTTCCGGGGCTGGATGCGGCTGCTGCGCAAGTTCGGCTCGCCGGCCCCGGGACCTGCGCCGGCGCGGATGCGCGTGGTCCCCGCGTCGGAGCTGTGGGCCAAGATCCCGTCCTGGGAGTACCACCAGGCCGGCGTCGGCCCGCAACGCGCGCGCACCATCGTCACCGCCGGCCGGCATGTTTCTCAGTTGGAGGAGACTGCTTCGTTGGGGACCGCCGAGGCCGACCGCCGGCTGCGGGCCGTTCCGGGTATCGGTGTGTGGACGTCTGCCGAGGTGAGGCAGCGCGTGTTCGGCGACCCCGACGCCGTGTCCGTCGGCGACTACGGCCTGCCGCACGCGGTCACGTACGCCTTCACGGGCGAGCGGCGCGGCTCGGACGAGTTGATGCTCGAGCTGCTCGAGCCGTACCGCGGCCACCGGCATCGCGCCTGCGTGTTGCTGCTGCGGGCCGGGGCGACCCCGCCGCGTCGCGGGCCGCGCGCTCCGGTGCGAGACTTTCGCGGGATGTGATGCTTTCTTGGGCGCCTGGGGTGGGTTGGGGTTCCCCCGTCCCCCTGCTGCCCATTCTCTCAGCCCCGGACGGTCGCCTCAAGCGGACCCTGGTGGCGCTTCGCGCCGTGGGGGTCCGCTTGACCCGCCCGTCCGGGGTCTAAGAACGGGCAGCTATCAGG
>NZ_SMKL01000050.1 GCF_004348545.1 Jiangella ureilytica
GTGCCCGCCCGTAGGGTGGGACTCCCTCCCGGCCACACCCCGCCCGGCCGGGAGGGAGTCCCACCCTACGGGCGGGCACCGACAGCCGCCGTCGACGACGCGGCGGCTCTCTCGGGCCCGGGCACGGCCCGCCCGGGCCCGGTCGGCGTCGTCGGGACGGGGCGCATGGGCGCGGCCATGGCCGGGCGGCTGCGCGCGGCCGGCCTCGACGTCGTGCTGTGGAACCGCTCGCCCGCGCGGGCGGCCGGGGTGGCGGCGGACATCGACGCCCGCGCCGTCGACACCGCGCGCGAGGCGGCCGCCGCCGGCCCTGTCGTGCTGGTGTCACTGGCCGACGACGCCGCCTGCCGGGCCGCCTACGAGGGGCCCGACGGCGTCGCCGCGGGAGCCGGGCCCGGCACCGTCGTCGCCGACACCAGCACCGTGGCGCCGCAGACCGCGATCGACCTGGCCGCCCTGGTTCGCGCACGCGCGGGCGGCTCGATGCTGGACACCCCGGTCTCCGGCAGCGTGCCGGTGGTCGAGCGCGGCGAGCTGACCATCATGGCCGGCGGCGAGGCCGCCGACCTCGACCGCGCCCGCCCCGTGCTCGACGTGCTGGCCAGGCAGATCTTCCACGTCGGCGACCACGGCGCCGGCGCGACCATGAAGCTGGCGGTCAACGCGCTGGTCCACTCGCTGAACCAGGCCGTCGCCGAGGCTCTGGTGCTGGCCGAGCGGTCCGGCGTCGACCGCGCCGCCGCCTACGAGGTCTTCGCCGGCAGCGTCGCCGGCGGGCCGTTCGTGCAGTACAAGCGGGCGGCGTTCGAGCGGCCCGAGGACACTCCGGTCGCGTTCCGGCTCGACCTCGTCGCCAAGGACCTCGACCTCATCCTCGACCTCGCCGCCCGGGCCGGCGCCCCGATGCCGCAGGCCGTCACCAACCGCAGGGCCGTCGCCGATGCCGTCGCCGCCGGGCTGGGCGACGAGGACATGAGTGCGATCGCGCGGTTCCTGCGCGGCAGCAGCTGACCGGCCCGCGCCTGATCACGGCACAGCCTCCCCCGACCCGCCGCCGGGGCCGACCCGCTGGAAGCCGCCCAGGTAGGCGAGCACGCGCGAGGTGACGAAGCCACCGTCGGAGATCCCGACCGTGGCCGCCGCCCGCGCCGGAATGACCACGTTCACCACCCGATTCCCTGCCACACCAGGCCTGCAGGCCTCGTGAACCAGGAGACGTCCTCGTGACGTGCCCGGCGGACGGCGAACGGCGAACGGCGCCGCTCGCTCCGTCAAGGGCGCGCTACTGCGGCCAGAGCAGCAGTGACCCGCCCTTCACGACGCTGAGCCCGGGGCTCGTCCTGGTCCCTCGTCACTCCTGGTCTCACGTCACGTCCTCGTCCCCCGTCACGTCCTCGTCCCACGTCACGTCCTGGTCACGTCACGTCCTGGTCCCCCGTCACGCCGGACGCCGCCTCCGCGCCGAGAGCCGTGACACCGAACCTGGACGCAGACCGCGCGCCAACCGCCCAACCCCCGCGTCCCCTGATGGCTGCCGGTTCTCAGACCGCGGGCGCGCGGGTCAGAGAACGGGCAGCAGGGACGCGGAACCCAGCCCGACGGACGGCCCGTCCGCGTCAGTCGCAGACGGCCCCGTTGGCGGCCGAGCCGACCAGCTTGGCGTACTTCGCCAGCACGCCGCGCTGGTGCTTGGGCGCCGGCGGCGTCCACGCGGCCCGGCGGCGGGCGAGCTCGTCGTCGTCGACCAGCAACTCGAGGGTGCGGGCGGCGAGGTCGAGGCGGATGCGGTCGCCGTCGCGCACGAACGCGATGGGCCCGCCGTCGACCGCCTCGGGTGCCACGTGGCCGATGCACGGCCCCGTCGTGCCGCCGGAGAACCGGCCGTCGGTGACCAGCAGGACGTCCTTGCCCAGGCCCGCGCCCTTGATGGCACCGGTGACGGCGAGCATCTCGCGCATGCCGGGGCCGCCCTTGGGGCCCTCGTAGCGGATGACGATGACGTCGTTCTTCTCGAGCGTGTCGTTCTCGACGGCGTCCATGGCACCGCGCTCGCCGTCGAACACCTTGGCGGTGCCCTCGAAGACGGCGGTGTCGAAGCCTGCGGACTTGACGACGGCGCCCTCGGGGGCCAGCGAGCCGCGCAGGATCGTCAGGCCGCCGGTCTGGTGGATCGGGTTGCTCATCGCGTGGATGATCTTTCCGTCGACGTCGGGCGGCGCGATGTCGGCGAGGTTCTCGGCCAGCGTCTTTCCGGTGACGGTGAGCGCGTCGCCGTGCATGAGGCCGGCGTCGAGCAGTGCTTTCATGATGACCGGCACGCCGCCGACGCGGTCGACGTCGGTCATGACGTACCGGCCGAACGGCTTCACGTCGGCCAGGTGCGGGACCTTGTCGCCGATGCGGTTGAAGTCGTCGAGCTCGAGCTTCACGCCCGCCTCGTGCGCGATGGCCATGAGGTGCAGGACGGCGTTGGTGGAGCCGCCGACCGCCATGACGACGGCGATGGCGTTCTCGAACGCCTCCTTCGTCATGATGTCGCGGGTGGTGATGCCCAGGCGGAGCAGGTTGACGACGGCTTCGCCGGACTTGCGGGCGTAGCCGTCGCGGCGGCGGTCGACGGCGGGCGGCGCGGCGCTGCCGGGCAGCGACATGCCGAGCGCCTCGGCCGCGCTGGCCATGGTGTTGGCGGTGTACATGCCGCCGCACGCGCCCTCGCCCGGGCAGATGGCCCGCTCGATCTCGTCGACCTCTTCGCGGGTGATGAGGCCGCGGGCGCAGGCGCCGACCGCCTCGAACGCGTCGATGATCGTCACCTCGCGGTCACCGACCCGCCCGGGCAGGATCGACCCGGCGTACAGGAACGTGGCGGCGACGTCGAGGCGTGCGGCCGCCATGAGCATGGCCGGCGCCGACTTGTCGCAGCCGGCCAGCAGGACGGCGCCGTCGAGCCGCTCGGCGCCGAACACCGTCTCGACGGAGTCGGCGATGACCTCGCGCGACACGAGCGAGTAGTGCATGCCCTCGTGGCCCATGGAGATGCCGTCGGACACCGAGATGGTGCCGAACTCCATGGGGAACCCGCCGCCGGCGTGTACCCCTTCCTTCGACGCCTTGGCGAGGCGGTCGAGGGACAGGTTGCACGGGGTGATCTCGTTCCAGGACGAGGCGACCCCGATCTGCGGCTTCTCCCAGTCGTCGTCGGTCATGCCGACGGCGCGGAGCATCCCGCGGGCGGCGGCACGTTCGAGACCGTCGGTGACCGCCCGGGAGTGTGGCTTCAGGTCCGGCTTCGAGGGTGTCACGGTCATGCGGACACGCTAGTCCCGTCGTCCGGCAGGAAACGCACGAGGTCCGAGATCCGGACACGACGCTCGCGGGGTGGACAGGCGACGAGCCGCGCGATGTGACGGGCCAGGGCGGCCGGCTGGTCGAGCGGGACGAGCGTGCGGCTGTCCGCGACGGTGACGTAGCGGCCGTCGGCGAAGCAGGCGGCCAGCCGGCTCGCGTGCTCCGGCGGCATGACCCGGTCCTCGCCCGCCCACACCACCAGCGCCGGGCCGTGGAACGCGGCGAGGTGGGCGGCCGCGGCCGTGAGGTCGGTGTCCGGGATCGCGCGGACGAACGCGGTGAGGTCGCGGCGCACACCGCGGCTGGTGCGCAGCGGCCGGAACCAGTCGTCGAGCAGGTCACGCGGGATCGGCCGCTTCGCCATCCACCCCCAGGTGACCGGCAGCCGTGCGGCCAGGGGCAGCCGCATCGAGTGCGCCGCCAGCGCCAGCCCGCCGGGAACCCGGGCCGCGGCGGCGGAGACGCGTCCGGGCAGGCCGGGCGGGAGGTTCTCGAACGCCTCACAGGAGACGAGGACGACCCGGCCGACGCGGGCTCCGTCCGCCCCCTCGGCGAGCAAGAGCTGCGCGAGCGCGCCGCCGGTGTCGGCACCGACCAGCGGACGTCGTTCAGGCCGAGGCGGTCGAGGAACTCGCCGACCAGGCGGGCGACGCCGCGCGGGGTGAGGTCGGCACCGTCGCGCATGGGGGTCCGGTGCGCGCCGAGCGGCAGCGTCGGGACCACGCAGCGGTGCGACCCCTCGAGCAGCGGCACGACGCGGCGCCAGAGACCGCCGTCCATGTGCAGCCCGTGCAGCAGGACCAGCGGCGGGCCGTCGCCGCGGTCGTCGTAGTCGATGGGACCGGCCGAGAACTCGATGGTCGCCATTCCGGGTCTCCTCGCGAGCGATGTAATCACTTGATTATGCGCTACAGTAATCATATGATTACGGACGGCGCAAGCACCAAGGACCGGCTGCTCGCCGAGGGCATGCGGCTGTTCGCGCTGCAGGGGTTCCGGGCCACGACGGTCGGCCAGATCGAGGCGGCGGCCGGGCTGCAGCCGCGGCGCGGCGCGCTCTACCGGCACTTCCCCAGCAAGGAGGCGCTGCTCGACGAGGCCGTGCGGCGGCATCTCGACTCCGTCCGCGCCCGGCGCACCGAGGTGGTCCGCGGCGAGGTCGCCGACGTGTACGACGAGGCGCTGGCGCTCGGCCGCTACGTCCTCGACGAGCTCGCGTCGCAGCGGGCCGTCGTCGACGTCTTCGAGCACGAGGGCGATCGCGTCGCCGAGCAGCGCGACGCCTTCCGGGAACAGGTCTCCGACGCCGGCTACCGCGTCATGGCCGAGGCGCTGCGGCGCTGGATCGGCGGCGACCCGGCGCCCGGGTTCGACGTCGACGGCGCCGCGGTCCTGCTGCTGGGCGCGCTGATCAACGTGCACCGGTCCACGTGGACGTTCGCCGGAGCGCCCCTGGGGCTGGACGAGGCACGGATACTGGCGGCATGGTCCCTGCAGTGCGTGACGGTGGTGGCGGCGGCGCGGTCCTGACGGCGCGCCGGTCGGAGCTGCGCTGGCCGGGGCTGCGGTCGGTGTACTGCTGGCAGCCGCCGACAGGGCGGGTCGGGGTCAGCGAGCCACAGCAGATCGGGGTCTCGTTCGCGGAGCACCGCGGCGTGGTCGCCGAGTCCGGCGGGCACGGCGACCGGTTCGACATCCGGCCCGGCGACGTGTTCGCCAACGGCCGGTCGCGGGTGTACTGGAGCGAGGTCGTGCGCCCCGACGAGCTGGTCGAGATGTACCCGGGCGACGACCTGCTGCGGGCCGCGGCCGGGTCGTCGCGGACGCCCGAGATCGAGCCGCTGCGGGGTGTGCGCGACGCCGTCGTGCTGGGGGCGGCGTCGATCCTCAAGCGGGCGCACGTCGGCGCCGCGTACGTCGACACCGTCCGCGCCAGCGCCCTCGCCCACCGGCTGGCCGAGCACGTCGTCGGACACTATGCGGGCATCGCGCCGCCTCGCCGGGCACTCGCCGGGCGGCTGGACCGCGTGCTGCTGGACCGGGTCGCCGACGTGGTCGAGACGCGGCTGGGCGACCCGCTCACCGTCGACGACCTCGCCGCGGCCGCGACGCTGAGCCCGTTCCACTTCGCCCGCGCGTTCAAGGCGACCACCGGCCTGGCGCCACACGAGTACGTCACGTCGCGGCGCATGGAACGGGCCAAGTCGCTGCTGCTGAACGGGCGGCTGAGCGTCCCCCAGGTCGCCTACTCCGTCGGGCTGTCCAACCTCAGCCACTTCCGGCGGCAGTTCCGCCGTCACACCGGCTATCTGCCGTCGCAGCTGAGAACCGCAGGATCGGACCCTCCCGGCGACGGTGTCGGCGCGGCAGGATCGGCGGCATGAACGATCCGGTCACCGCGCTGCTGCACGCCGTCGACACGCTGGACTGGGACGGCGTGCTGGCCGTCCTGGCCGACGAGGTGCGACTCGACTACACCTCGCTGTGGGGCGGGTCGGCCGAGACGGTGGCCGCCGCCGACGTGGTCGCGCGCTGGCGCGGGCTGCTGCCCGGCTTCGACGCGACGCAGCACCTCACCGGCCCCGTGCTCGTCTCTCCCGGCGGCCGCTGCACGACGACCGTGCGCGCCTACCACCGCATCGTCGACGGCGACCGCTCCGGCACGTGGCTGGTCGCCGGCCGCTACGACATCCGGGTCGACGACGGCGCGGGCGGCCGGGTCGCGGCGTGACCGACGGGGCCGCCGCCGTCGCCGTCGTCACCGGGGGCAACCGCGGGATCGGGCGTGAGGTCGGCCGTCAGCTCGCCGCCCGCGGGCACACCGTCGTGCTGACGGCCCGCGACCTCGCGGCCGCCGAGTCGGCGGCGCGCGGAATGGCGGGGCCGGGTGCCGTCGTCCCGTACCGGCTCGACGTCACCAGCGCCGCCGACGCCGACGCGCTGGCGGGCTTTCTCCGCGCCGAGTACGGGCGGCTCGACGTGCTGGTCAACAACGCGGCGATCCACTACGACACCTGGCAGCGCGCGGCCACCGCCGACCTCGACGTCGTCCGCGAGGCCGCCGAGACCAACGTCTACGGGCCCTGGCGGCTGGCGACGACGCTGCTGCCGCTGCTGCGGGCGAGCGCGCACCCGCGGATCGTCAACGTGTCGAGCGAGGGCGGGTCGCTCGCGAGCATGGGCGGCGGCACGCCCGCGTACAGCCTCACGAAGGCCGCGCTCAACGCCGTCACCCGGATGCTCGCCGCCGAGCTGCGCCGCGACGGGATCCTGGTCAACTCGATCTGCCCCGGCTGGGTCGTCACCGACATGGGCGGCCCGGGCGGGCGGCCGGTCGCCGACGGCGCGGCCGGCATCGTCTGGGCGGCCACCCTGCCCGACGACGGTCCGACCGGCGGCTTCTTCCGCGACGGCCGCCCCGTCCCCTGGTGAGGCCCGGCCCGCATCCCGGGTGCACGTCCCAGCGCGCGCGCTCTGTCGGTGCCCGCCCGTAGGGTGGGCACCCTCCCACCGGGCGGGGACCACCTGCCCCCGACCAGGGCCGCCGACCAGCGCCGGCACGTCCGTTGATCACGGAGAAGGTCGGCTCCCGGTCGGCTCCCGGCCGGCTCCACGCCCGACCTTCTCCATGATCAACCGGAATCGCGAGCGTGATCGGTCGCCGCCGACTTCACCGGACGTTCACGCCGTCGCTGGGGCGGCGTGGGTACGGTGCGCCGCATGACCGATGCGTACCGTCCGTCCCGTCCGTCCCGTCGTTCCTTCGTCGCCGGTTCGCTGGCCGGCCTCGGCCTCGCCTCTCTCGGGGGTGCGACGACGGCGTCGGCGTCGCCCCGGCCGCCGCGGATCCTCGTCGCCACCAACGAGCCGTGGGGCACCTACCACGTGCGGCCGCTGCTGCCGGAGATCGCCCGCCGCGGCTGGGACGTGCGCCAGCTGGTCCCCGACCTGACCCAGATCGCACCCGGTGAGACCGTGCCCGTCGTCACCCCGGCCGACGACCCCGCGGCCGACCTGCTCGTCGTCACCGGCGCCACCGACTGGCCGGCCGACTGCGCCGCCGCGTTCGGCCGGCACACGCCGCTGGCCGCGACGTCGCTGGCGTACCTCAACGCCACCGAGGCGCCGCGGGCGCACGAGTTCGAGCGGCGGCTGCGGCTGGTGACGTCGTCGTCGGCCGCGGAGGGCCGGTCATTCGCCGGGCACCTCGGCACCCGCCGCCGGGTCCGTGTCGTCGGCTCGCCGCAGACCGACACGCTGCCCACCCCCGCGCCGGAAGCCGGCACCGTCCTCGTCCTCACCAGCGTCACCTACCCGGACCAGACCGGCGGCGCGGCGCCCGGGACGCAGCTGCTGCTCGACTCCGCGGCCGCGCTGGAGGCGGCCGGCAAGCACATCCTCGTCGGCCTGCACCCGCGGGAGAACCCGGCGCTGTGGAGCCGCTACGAGATCAGCCCGGTCCCGTCGCTGCAGGCGTCGGCGCGGGCCGAGGTCGCCATCGGCATCCCGGGCACGGTGTTCCCGCTGATCGCGGCCGCCGGCGTGCCCGTCGTCGGCTGCGTCGACCCGCGGCTCGTGGTCCCGGACTACCTGCTCGCCGTCTGCTCGTCGGTGATCGACACCGCGGCCGAGGCGCTGCCCGCCGTCGAGACGGCGACCCTGCCGGCCGACCTCGAGGACGTCGTCGGCCCGATCGGCGGCTCGTCCGCGCGGCTGCTCGACTCGTGGGGCCGGGCGGCCCGTCCGAGCCGCGGCTGACACCGTCGTCGCCCGTCGTCCGTCTGGCGTTCAGCAGGATTGCAATCCGACATTGCAATCCTTTTCCGACACCTCCCCGTACAGCTCCATCGAGGGTCAGTACCCCACCATCGATGGAGGCAGGCGTGGAGACGACAGCAGGGACGCCCGAGGGCGTGAGCCGGCGCGGGTTCCTCACCCGGGTCGGGGCGGTAGGCGGAGCGACGGCGCTCTACGGGACGATGGAGGCGCTCGGCCTGATCGCCACGCCGGCACACGCGGCGCAGGAGGCGGGCGACTTCGAGGCGCTGCGCCCCAGCGACCTCCCGGCCGCGGCGAACGGCACGAAGGTCGCGATCCTGGGCGCGGGGACGGCGGGGCTCGCGGTCGCGTACGAGCTGGGCAAGGCGGGCTACGACTGCCACGTCATCGAGGCCCGGTCCAAGCCCGGCGGCCGGGCGCTGACCGTCCGCCGCGGCGACCGCCTCACCGACACCGACGGCGTGACCCAGGTGTGCAGGTTCGACGAGGGCCACTACTACAACGCCGGCCCTTCGCGGATCCCGAGCCACCACCTGACCATCGACTACTGCCGCGAGCTGGGCGTCGCGATCGAGCCGATGGTCAACGCCAACGCGCAGGGCCTCTACTACCACGAGAACACGCCGACGGTGAACTACGGCCCGCTGGCCGGCACCGCCGTCACGCACCGGCAGGCCAAGGCCGACGTCTACGGCTACATCTCCGAGTTGCTCGCGGCCGCCGTCGACCAGGGCGCGCTCGACGACCGGCTCACCGGCACCGACGGCCAGCGCCTGGTCGAGCTGGTCAACAGCCTGGGCGGGCTGACCGGCGGCCGGTACACCGGCAACAACCGCCGCGGCTACAGCGTCGCGCCGGGCGCCGGCAACGAGCCCGGCACCGTGGCCGGCCCGCCGCCCGCACTCTCGGACATCCTGCAGAGCCGGTTCGGCACTCGGTTCGCGACCGAGTTCGGATTCGACCAGGCCATGATGATGTGGCAGCCGGTCGGCGGCATGGACCGGATCGCGGCCGCGCTGGCGTCGGCGATCGGCGGGCGCCGTCGCATCACCTACGACGCCCCCGTCACCGGGATCGACAACACGTCGACCGGCGTGCGCGTCAGCTACCGCCTGAACGGCCGGATCCGCACGCTGGACGCCGACTACTGCGTCGTGACGATCCCGCCGATGGTGCTGCGGAACCTGACGACGAACTTCTCCGCCGAGACCAAGGCCGCGCTGACCGTCCCGGCCGGTGCCAACAGCGGCCGCATGGGCATCCAGTTCAAGCGCCGGTTCTGGGAGCAGGACCTGGACATCTACGGCGGCGTCACCCACACCAACATGGACATCTCCGGCATCTACTACCCGTCGTACGACTACTTCTCGCAGAAGGGCGTGCTGGTCGGCTACTACTCCGGCTCCTACACCAACCTGTCCGTGGCCGAGCGGGAGGCGCGTGCGCTGGCGCAGGGAGCGAAGATCCACGGCGACGTGTACCACCAGGAGTTCGACAACTCGTTCTCCGTCGCGTGGCCGAAGGAGCCGTACAGCCTGGGCGCCTGGGTGAGCTGGCCCGGTGGGCGGGGCGCGGCCTACCAGCACCTGCTGCAGGCCGACGGCAACACCTACTTCGCCGGCGACCACCTGAGCTACTACACCGCCTGGCAGACCGGCGCGTTCCTGTCGGCGCGCAAGGTCGTGACCGACCTGCACACCCGGGTGGCGGCAACAGCGGCCTGACGGATCATGGCGCTCCTTCTACTGCCCTGGCCGTAGAAGGAGCGCCGTCAGCAGACGCGTACTAGGGTGTGTCTCCCAAGTCCATGGCCTACTGCGCGACGCCCAGGCGGCGCCTCGCTGCGTTCTCGTCGGTCGTCATAGAACCCCGCTATGACTCCCTCCTCGGCCTTGCGAGGCATCCGCCTGGACGCCGCTCGCTACGGCCGAGACTTGGGAGACACACCCTAGGCGACCCCGACGGTCAGGATGAGCACGGAGTCCTGGTCGGCGACGAGGTCGTGACGCTCCGGCGGGGCGTCGACCAACTCGCCCTCGGCGACGGCGACGGCGCGCTCGCGCGTGTGCAGCGTGACGTGCCCGCGCAGGCACAGCACCGTCGCGTCGCCGGGGCTCTGGTGCTCGTTCATGCGGGTGCCGGCCGTGAGCGCGATGAGGGTCTGGCGCAGGCGCGTGCCGCTGTGCAACGTCCGGGACGCCCGGCCGGCGGTGGAGATGCGGGCTTCCTCGAGCTGGTCCGTGCCCATGGTCAGCAGCGTCATGTTGGACGGCGTACCCAGTGCTGGACTGCGGAAACGACGCCGGTGGGAGCGGGTACCGCTCATGTGGGCCCTCCTCGCGGGTCAGGTGGCCGCGGCGACCTCGGTGCTCGTGACGATGACGTCGACGCCCGCGGCCCGGAATCGCTCGACCTCGTCGAGAGGTGCGCCGTCGTCGGTGACCAGGGTCCACGTCGCGGGCATGCGCGCCCACGCGTGGAAGGGGCGCCGGCCGAGCTTGCTGGCATCGGCCAGAACGTACACCCGCCCGGCGCGGGCCATCATCATCTCCTTGAGGCGGGTCTGGTCGAGGTTGGCCTCGCAGATCCCGTGCTCGACGGTGACCGCGTCGGCGCCGAGGAAAGCACGGTCGGCGGTGATGCGTTCGAGCGCCGCCTCGGCGAACGGCCCGACCAGGCCCTGGCTGATGTGCCGGAGCCGGCCGCCCAGGCACAGCACCTCGACGCCGTCGGCCTCGGCCAGCTCGTTGAGCACCGTGAGGCCGATGGTGACGACGGTGAGGCGGTCGCGGTCGCGCAGTTCGCGCGCGAGCTGGCCGGTGGTGGTGCCGGCGTCGAGCAGGACGGTCTCGTCGGGACCGATCTGCTCGGCCGCCCACGCCGCGATGGCCTGCTTCTGCCGGAACGCCTCGCGCGAGCGCTGGCCCAGCGGCGTCTCGGGCGCGTGGCCGTGGGCCATGGCGCCACCGTAGGTGCGGGCCAGCCGGCCCTCGGACGTGAGCAGGGCGAGGTCGCGGCGGATAGTCGACTCGGTGACGCCGAAGTGCAATGCCAGCTGACCGACCCCGGCCCGCCCGTCGGTCCAGGCGAGGTCGACGATGGCCCGGCGCCGTTCGCGGGCGTTCAGCCGATCGGTCGTCATCCCCCACCTCGCTCGCTACGGGCTCGGCGCGAGCGCGGCGGCCTGGCGCAGAGCCTCGATCATGCTACCGGCGTCGGCGGTTCCGGTGCCCGCGATGTCGAACGCCGTGCCGTGGTCGACGGACGTACGGATGACCGGCAGCCCGACGCTGATGTTCACGCCCGCCTCGAGCCCGAGCACCTTGACCGGGCCGTGCCCCTGGTCGTGGTACATGGCGACGATGAGGTCGTAGTCGCCGCGACCGGCCAGGAAGAACGCGGTGTCGGCGGGCAGCGGCCCCTGCACGTCGATGCCGTCGGCCCGGCAGCGCTCGACCGCCGGGACGATCTTCTCCGCCTCCTCGCCGCGGCCGAACAGCCCGTTCTCGCCGGCGTGCGGGTTGATGCCGCAGACGCCGAGGCGTGGGCGGGCCAGTCCGGAGTCGCGCAGGGTCGCGTCGCCGCGGCGGATGGTCCGTTCGACCAGGGCGTCGTCGATGCGCTCGATGGCGTCGACGAGCCCGATGTGCGTCGTGACATGGATGACCTTCACGGTCGGCGTCGACAGCATCATGGACACTTCGTCGACGCCGCACAGCTCGGCGAGCAGCTCGGTGTGACCGGGGTACGGGTGGCCGCCGGCGTGCAGCGCCTCCTTGTTCAGGGGCGCGGTGCAGATGGCCTGCACGCGTCCAGCGACGGCGAGCTCGCTGGCCACCTTCACATACTGATAGGCGGCGTCACCGGCGACGGCGGACAGCACACCGAAGGGGAGGTCGGCCGGCAACAGGTCGAGATCGATCACCTCGACAGTGCCCGGCTCGAACGTGGCCTCCTCGGGCGAGTCGACCGCGCGCAGCTCGACCTCGACGCCCGTGATGCGGGCGGCGTCCTCCAGCCGGCGGAGGTCGCCTACGACCACCGGCCGGCACACCGCGCGCACCTCCGGGTCGGCGAGCGCCCGGACGACGACCTCGGGGCCGACGCCGGCGCCGTCGCCCATGGTGACGGCGACCAGTGGTGTCTTCATGTGTCCTCCTGATGCGGGCTGTGCTCGGCATGCAGATGCCATCGGGTGCTGGGAAGGCGCTGTGCGATGTGCACCAGCGTGCGCGGCCGGCCGAACGCGCCGGGCTTGGTGACGACGACGCGCCCGCCGGGCGCGGTGCTGACGACGACGCCGTCGGCCCAGGACTCGCGGACGTGCAGCTCGCCCACCCCCAGGGCGGCGAGCACGGCGCGCGCGGTCTCGCCGCCGGTGAGGACCAGCGCGGGGTGGGCGCGGGCGGCTGGCGCGACCAGCCGGGCCAGTGCGGCGACGACGCCGGGCGAGCGGGCGGCACCACGAGCGTCGGCGAGGTGGACGGCGGCGGTGCGTCCGGCAGTGCGCTCGGCGAGCTCCCGCGCCTTGTCGGCCTCGGCGTCGGCGAGCCCCGCGGGATCGAGCTCGATCACTGTGCCGATCTGGCGTCGCAGCCAGACGAGCTGGTCGCGCGCCGGCGGCGCCGCCGTTCCGACGATGAACAGGATCGGCCCCAACGGCGGCGGTGCCGGCCCACGCGACGGCCGGATCTCGGCGAGCCGCACCTCCATGACCCCCGGGGCGTCCGACGGTGTCGTGTCCGTCGGCGTGGCCCCACCCACGCGCCGTGCCTCCGTGGCAGCAGACCCACCCACCGTCTCGGGCGCGTCCGCCGGAATCGCTCCCCCGGCGGCCGCGTACGCGCGGGCGAGGGCCTGCGCGAGCCCGGCGGAACCAGCCCATCGCAGCGTCCGGTCATTTCGGCGAAGCAGTTCGCCCGCCGCGACGATGCGGTCCAGGTCGTCCTCGGTCTCGGCGTCGCAGATCGCGAGCCGGTCGCCGTCGGCAGCGGCACGCAGCACGTCGGCCAGACCCACGGCACTCCCGCGCACCACCGTCAGGTTTACGACCGACACCGGCAGCGGCGCGAGCGCCTCTGCCACGGACGCCGGGGCCGGCCGCGGCTCGGCGGCCCAAGCGTCCGATCGCTCGAGCGGCACGCCGTCGACCCGGACCGCTCCGCCGACGACGGTCCGGCCCAGCGAGGGCAGCGCCGGGGCGACCACGAGCAGGCAACCCGGCGCACGCAGCGCACCCAGCTCGGCGGCGAGCGGGCCACGCAACGTGGAGTCGAGCTTCTTGACCACGACGCCGCCGGGCGGCAGCAGCGCGAGCGCGGCCGCGATGCCATCGGCGGCTGTCAGCGGCGTGGCGTAGCGTGAATCGGTGTCCACGGCGACCACACAGCCGCTGTCGAACACGTCGCGCGTACCGCGCACCATGCGCAGATCGACGATGCGCGGTGTGCGCGCCACGAACGCGGCCGCCGCCTCCGCCGCACCCGTCAGGTCATCGGCGAGCAGCAGCACGGGAATGTCCACTGAACGCTCTCCTTCCTGCGCAGATGCGACGATTCACCACCGATCGGGGACTCGGGCCGACTCATCTCGGCGAGAGTGAACGCTACGTTACTTGCGCGTTTCGCGCAAAGATGCGAATGTGATCCGCACGACTCCCGCAGACCTCCGGAGGTGACGATGGACGGCAGCGCACGGCAGCGCCGCGGCCTGAGCCGGCGCGACCTGTTGCGGGCCGGTTTCGCGGCCGGCACCGGGCTCGCGCTGGGTCCGGTGCTCGCGGCCTGTGCCGGACCGACCGGCACGTCCGGCGCCGGCACCCTGACACTGGCGCTGAACCGGTCGTTGGTCAGCCTGGACAACAAGCTCAACCAGTTCGACGCGCACGTCACCGTCCAGCGGGCGGTGCGGCAAGCGCTCACCCGCATCGGCGACGGTCTGCGGGCCGAACCCGTACTGGCCGAGAGCTTCGAGCTCGTCTCCCCCACCGCTTGGAGAGTGCGGCTCCGGCCCCAGGCCGTGTACTCCGACGGCACGCCGGTCGCGGTGGCCGACGTCGTCGCGGCGCTCGACATGTACCAGCAGGTCGACGCCTCGTTCGTCGGCAACCAGTTCCCCGAGTGGCCGGTGGTGCAGCAGCTCGACGAGCACACGTTCGACCTCGTCACGCAGCGGCCGTTGGTCGGCCTCGACGCCCTCATGAGCAACATCCTCGTCACTCCGGCGGCGGCCAACCTGCCCGAGGAGTTGTCCGACGGTGTCGGCAGCGGCCCGTACGTGGTCACCCAGGCCAACCGCGGCACCGGCGACTACACGCTCAGCGCCAACCGCGACTACTGGGGTCCGGCGCCCGGCGTCGAGCAGGTGCGCATCCGGTTCCTGCCCGAGGAGACCAGCCGGGTGCTGGCATTGCGCAGCGGCGAGGTCGACGTCATCGACTCCATCTCCCCCGACTCCGCGGAGCAGCTCGACGGCTTGCCCGGCATCAGCCTGCTGCAGGCCGAGGGCACCCGCCTGGTGCAACTCTTCTACAACTTCCGCAAGCCGCCCGAGCATCCGTTGTCCAAGGCGTCGGTGCGGCAGGCGCTGAGCCTGGCCATCGATGGTCAGAGCATCGTGCGCGACGTCCTGCTCGACAGCGTCACCCCCACCAACGGCGTAGTGCCGCTCAGCCTCGACGGCGCGGTCGAGGTCGGCCGGTTCGAGTTCGACCCGCGCAAGGCCCGGCAGCTGCTCGACGCCGAGGGGGTCGACGACCTCGAGCTCACGGTCATCTGGGAGTCCGGCGAGTTCGCCTCCGACGCGTATGTCATGGAGGCGATCGCGCAGATGCTCGGCGACATCGGCGTGCGGGTGCACTTACGCCAGTTCGAGCCCGGCGGCGACCTCCCCACCTGGCGGCAGGGGCGCGGCGGCGACTTCGACCTCATCGGCAACGGCTACGGCAACCAGACCGGCCTGGCGCTCACCAGCCTGCAGGGCCTGTTCGCCGGCACGCCCGAGATGGAGAAGACCGGCGACGCGTTCATGGGGTTCGTCTACGACGACATCGCCTCCGGCATCACGGCGGCGGCGGCCGAGACCGACGACCAGCGCCGATCCACGCTGCTCGAGGACGTGCAGCAGTCCATCTGGGACCTCTGGCCGGCCATGTGGGCGTTCACCCAGGACGTCCTCCTCGCCCACCGCGACGTCGTGAGCGGCCTCGATCTGCTGCCCATCAACTCCTACGACCTCGCCGCCGTGCGGCTCGAGGAGGGATGACCATGGCCCGCTATCTGGCGCTGCGGGTGGCGCAGAGCCTGCTCACCGTCTTCCTCATCGTCTCGACGGTGTTCGTGCTGGTCCGGCTCGCCCCCGGCGACCCCGCCGCGGCCATCGGCGGGCCCACGGCGACGACCGCCGATCTCCAGGCCATCCGCGATGAGCTCGGCCTGGTCGGCTCGATCCCGTCGCAGTACTGGCATTTCGTCACCGGGCTGCTTCAGGGCGACGTCGGCCTCTCGTACTCCTTCCGCGAACCGGCGCTCGACGTCGTGCTCGAGCGACTGCCCTACACCATCACGCTGGCAGGGGCAGCCACCGTGCTCACGGCCCTCATCGCCATCCCGCTCGGCATCTTCACCGCTCGCCGGGCCAACAGCAGCTGGGACGTCGGCGCCAACATCGGCACCATCGCCGGGCAGTCCATGCCGGAGTTCTGGACCGGCATCATGCTGCTCACGCTGCTCGCCGTGGTGGTGCCGGTCTTCCCGGCGTCCGGGTTCACCTCGTGGTCGGGGCTGGTGCTGCCCGCGGTCACCATCGCGCTGCTGCAGATCGCGCTGATCTCCCGGCTGGTGCACCGCGAGATGGCCAGCAACCTCGCCGCCCCGTACATGACGGTGGCACGGTCGCGCGGCGTGGCGGAGCGGGCGCTGACGTGGCGGTACGCGTTCTCCAACTCCTCCATCGCGGTCGTCACTGCGCTCGGCACCCGGTTCGCGGCGATGCTCAACGGCGTCGTCGTGGTCGAGGTGGTGTTCGCCTGGCCGGGCATCGGCTCTCTGGTGGTCCGGGCGCTCGAGACCCGCGACTACCCGCTCATCCAGGCGACCGTGCTGGTGACCAGCCTGCTGGCCATCGGCGTGCAACTCCTCGTCGACCTCCTGTACCCGCTGTTCGATCCGCGGGTGCGCGTCGGAAAGGCGGTGTCGCGATGACGACGCGGACACAGGCCGCCCGGCCCAGTGCGGTCACGGCCGACCGGCTCCGGGCCTCGGCTGCGGCGCTGCAGCGGCGGGCCAGCCGGCTCAAGATCGTGCTGGGTGCGGTGCTGACCGGCATCGTGGTCGTGCCGATCCTGCTGGCGAACGTGCTGCCGCTGCCCGACCCGCTCGAGCAGGACCTTTCACAGCGCCGGCTGCCGCCGTTCACCGACGGTCACCTGTTCGGCACCGACCAGCTGGGCCGCGACCTGCTGTCGCGCGTTCTGCACGGCGGTCAGGTGTCTCTGACCATCGGCGTGCTGGCGGTGGTGGTCTCCGGCGTGGTCGGCGTCATCGCCGGCGCGGCCGCGGGCTATTACGGCCGCTGGGTCGACTCTGTCGTCTCGCGGCTGCTGGAAGCCCAGATGTCGGTGCCGCTGCTGCTCCTGCTGCTGCTCGTGGTCGCCCTGTTCGGGCCGTCCATCACCGTCATCACACTGGTCATCGCGTTCGCGCAGTGGCCCGAGCCGGCCCGGCTGACCCGGGCGATGGTGCTGGTCGAGCGCGAGAAGCCCTACGTCGCCTCGGCCCGGGTGCTCGGCCTGCGACACGCAGCGGTGCTCCTGCGCCACGTGGTGCCGAACATCATCAACCAGGTCGTCGTGGTCATGCTGCTGCTCCTGGCACAGGCCGTGCTGCTCGAGAGCGCACTGAGCTTCCTCGGCGCCGGCGTCGAGCGGCCGCACCCGACGTGGGGCCGCATCATCGCCGACGGCCAGGGCTACATCACCACCTCGTGGTGGCTGGTCACCCTCACCGGCCTGGTCATCGTGCTCCTGGTGGTCGGCGTCAACCTCCTCGGCGACGGGCTGCGCGACCGCGTTGGCCGGTCCCGGCCGGCGAAGGGAGAGTCGCAATGACACTGCTCGACGTCCAGGACCTGCAGGTCGAACTCATGACGGCCGGTGGGGTCGTCCGCGCGGTCGACGGCGTCTCGTTCACCGTCGGCCGGTCCGAGACCGTCACACTCATCGGCGAGTCCGGCAGCGGCAAGTCGACCACCGCCATGGCGGTGCAGGCACTGCTGCCGCGCAACCTCGCGGTCGTGTCCGGGCGCTGTCTCATCGACGGCGTCGACGTGGTCGCCCGGCCCAAGGAGGCGGCGCGGCTGCGCGGCCGCACGATCGCGATGATCCCCCAGGATCCGATGACGGCGCTCAGCCCGGTGGCCACCGTCGGCCGGCAGCTCGGCGAGGTGCTGGCCCGCAAGGATCCCGGGCTGTCCCGCACCGCCCGTCGTCACCACGCCGCCGACCTCCTCGACTCGGTCCGCATCACCGAGCCGCGGCGCCGGCTCGACGCCTACCCGCATCAGCTGTCCGGCGGCATGCTGCAGCGAGTGCTCATCGCCATGGCGCTGGCCATCGACCCGCACCTCCTGGTCGCCGACGAGCCCACCAGCGCGCTCGACGTCACGGTGCAGGCCGGCATCCTCGACCTGCTCATGGACCTGCAGGACCGCACCTCGGCGGGCATCCTCATGATCACCCACGACATCGGCGTGGCCCGGCTGGTCAGCGACCGCGTACACGTCATGCGCGACGGCCGGTTCGTCGAGAGCGGCGAGGTCGAGACCGTCGTCGGCGCGCCGACACACGACTACACCCGCCGGCTGCTCGACGCCGTACCGAAGCTGGGCACCTGGGATGGAGACGTCGCATGACCGAACCGCTGCTCTCGGTGCGTGACCTCACCGTCGAGTTCACCACCCACGGCCACCGCAACCGGGTCGTCGACGGCGTGAGCTTCGACCTCGATGCGGGCCGCACGCTGGCCGTCGTCGGCGAGTCCGGCTGCGGCAAGTCCACGCTCGCCCGCACGCTGGTCCGGCTCGAGACCCCGGCCGCCGGCTCCATCCGGTACGCGGGCCGCGATCTCGCGACGCTCGGCGAGAAGGAGCTGCGACCCGTCCGCGGTGACCTCCAGATGATCTTCCAGGACCCGTACGGCTCACTGGACCCACACCTCACCGCCGCCGGCATCGTCGCCGAGCCGCTGCGGCTGCGCGGCGTCAGCGGCCGCGGCGAGCGGCGCAAGCTGGCCGTCGAGCTACTCGAACGGGTCGGGCTGACACGCGAGCAGGCCGACCGCCGGCCATCGGAGTTCTCCGGCGGGCAGCGTCAGCGCATCGGCATCGCCCGGGCGCTGGCCAGCCGGCCCAAGGTCCTCATCTGCGACGAGGCCACCAGCGCGCTCGACGTCTCGGTGCAGGCGCAGGTGCTCGACCTCTTGCGCGAGCTGCAGGAACAGGAGGGCATCGCGTACCTGTTCATCTCACACAACCTCGGCGTGGTCCGCGAGATCAGCCAAGAGATCGCCGTCATGTCACAGGGCCGGTTCGTGGAGCAGGGGCCGACCGAGCAGGTGCTGAGCCGGCCGCGGCACGACTACACCCGCCAGCTGCGCCGCGCGGCGCTCGACCCGGCGCTCATCACCGGTCGCAAGCCGCGGCTCTTCGCCCCAGCGACCAGCGCGGGAGCCGTCTCGTGACCCGCGCACGGCGCCCGGTCCGGCCGGGCACGTCCGTCACCACCACAGGAGCCGTCTCGTGAGGGTCCCCCGCGCCGTCCTCGGCACCATGACGTTCGGCGACACCGTCGACCACGACACCGCGGCCGGCCTGCTCGACCTCGCCCACGACGCGGGCGTCACCGAGATCGACACCGCCAATGCCTATGCCGGCGGGGCGACCGAGGACCTGCTCGGCGAGCTGCTGGCGCGGCGGCCGGGCCGGTTCAGCGTCGCGACGAAGGCCGGCATCGCGCATCCTGACGCCGGCGACGCGGCGCCGCTGTCACCGCGGGCCATCAGGGCAAGCCTCGAGGGAAGCCTGCGCCGGCTCCGGCTCGACCACGTCGACCTGTTCTACCTGCACCAGCCCGATCCCGCGACACCGTTGGCCGACACCGTCACCGAAGTCGCGGCGCTGGCTGGCAAGGGGCTCATCGGCCGGGTCGGCGTCTCCAACTTCGCCGCGTGGCAGATCGTCGAGCTGAGGCAGCTGTTCGCCGCGGCAGGGGTGCCGGGTCCGGTGGTCGCGCAGCAGCTCTACAACCTCGTGGCCCGCCGCATCGACGACGAGTATGTGGCGTTCGCGCTGGCCAGCGGCATCGAGACCATGGTCTACAACCCGCTCGGCGGCGGCCTGCTGTCCGGCCGCTACACCTTCGAGGCCGCGCCCGCCGAGGGTCGCTTCGCGACGTCGCGGCTCTCGCCCATGTACCGCCAGCGCTACTGGGACCCACGGATGTTCGAGGCGGTCGGCGCGCTGTCGGCCATCGCCGCCGACGCCGGGGTGTCGCTGCCGGAGCTCGCCCTGCGCTGGCTCGTGTCGCGGCCAGTCGTCGGATCGGTGCTGCTCGGGGCGTCGAGGCCGGCGCAGCTGACGGCCAACCTCGAGGCTCTGGCCCGCGGCCCGCTGCCCGCCGAAGTGGTCGAGCGCTGCGACGATGTGGGCCGGCAGCTGCGCGGTCCCATGCCCGCCTACAACCGCTGAGAGTCTGGAGTCCCGCACCGTGAGCACCTCCCCCGCCTTCGAGGCCGTCGAACGCATCCGCCGCCGCAAGCGCTCCGTCGGCTACTGGATCGCCACCGACAACCCCGTCGGCACCGAGCGCATTGCCCGGGTCGGCTACGACTACGTCGGCATCGACGCCCAGCACGGCCTCATCGACTACAAGGGCTGGCTGGCCGCGCTCCTGGCCATCGAGGCCGGCGGGCGCAGCGCGGGCCTGGTGCGGGTCCCGTCCAACGACCTCACCTACATCGGCCAGGCACTCGACGCCGGCGCACACGGCGTCATCGTCCCGCTGGTCGACACCGCCGAGCAGGCGGCCGCGGCGGTGCGGTCCTGCCGCTACCCGCCCGAGGGCGGGCGCAGCTACGGCCCCATGCGGGCGGGCTTGCGCATCGGCCCCGCACCGGCCGAGACCAATGCACACGTGCTGTGCGCGGTCATGATCGAGACGCTGACCGCGCTCGACAACCTCGAGGCCATCGCGGCAACGCCCGGGCTCGACGGCATCTACGTCGGGCCGTCCGACCTCACCCTGGCGCTCGGCGGCGCGTCGTCCACCGACCCCGCCTACGCCGATACGCTCGACGAAGCGTGCGGCCGGGTCTGTGCGGCGGCCGCCGAGCGAAGCATCGCGGCCGGCATCCACTGTCCCGACGGCGCGACTGCGAATCGCCGGCTGGCGCAGGGGTTCACGTTCGCGACGGTCAGCTCCGACCTCGTGCACCTCGAGCAGGCCGCCGCGGCACACCTGGCGGCGGCGCAAGGCTGACGTCATGGAGTCGATCGACGATGCGCTGGCCACCGGACGACGTGGGCTGCGCACCCGCCCCGGCACGTTGCTGCTCGGCCCCACCGGCGCCCGCCTCTGGGCCGACTACCTCGAGCAGCGGCCCGGCTTCGTCGGCGCGATCGACCTCGTGCACAAGCTCAACATCCCGATGCTGTTCACCGTCGCAGGCGTCGAGCTGCCGGAACCATGGGAGGCGCACTGGCGGCCCAGCCGGCTGACGGTGTCAGCGGCGGGCGGTGCGGGCGCGAAGGTGGCGTTCGCCGAGGACAAGTTCGTCACCTGGGACGACTGCGCGGTGTCGCGGCAGGTGTGGACGAACCGGAGCGCCGAGCCGGTGACCCTGCGGCTCGAGGTCGACCGCTCCTGGATCGACGGCGACGGTTTCGGCTCGCGGCGGGTCGAACGACACGGGTTCACGGTGCTCACGCTGGTGCGCCCCTCCCACCCGGCGCTGTGGGACGGCCTCCTCGTCGGCCCCGGTCAGCGGGTCGAGTTGGTGGTCGCGGCGGCGCTCGGGCTGTCCGAGACCGAGACCCGCGACGACCTCGAGCGACGCCTCGACGATGTTCTGGCCACAGGCCCGGCCACAGGCCCGACGAGACCGCGGGCTGACGCCGTCGTCGATCGCCAGGAGCGCGAGTACCAACAGTGGTTCGACACCGTGCCGTCGTTCACCTGCAGCGACCCGGTGCTGACCCGCCTGTGGGCGTACCGGTGGTTCCTGCTGCGGCACAACCTCGCCGTGCCCGGGGTCGGCGGGCTGCGCGACTCGCTGTTCTACGAAGGCCGCGCGCACAAGATGACCAAGTCGCCGTGGGACCCCGGCGGCTGGGAATTCAGCAAGCTCATCCCGCTGTCCAGCCCCATGCACCTGCTCGAGGCGCGCTGGCATCCAGACCCGTCGCTCGGCGCCGGGCTGTGGCGCACGCTGCGGGCGGCCCAGGGCGACGACGGGCTTTACCGCAGCCGCACGGTCGCCAGCGAGTTCCACGCCTACGCCAACTTCCTCGGCTGGGCGAGCTACCAGTACGCCCTCGTCCACCGCGACACCGACGGCGCTGCGGAGATGCTGGCCTCGCTGGCAGCGCAGGTCCGCGGCGAGCGGCTGAAGCTCGCCACCGGCGGCGACGAGCTTCCGATCGAGACCGAGCACATCCTCACCGGCAAGGAGTACCAGCCAAGCTACTGGGCATTCCACGACTGGCCCGCCGACCCGCGCGACCGGTCCGGCTACACACCGCTCAAGCGGGTCGACCGCGCCGTCTACCACCACCTCAACGCGCGCGGCGTGGCCGGCCTGGCGCGGCTGCTGGGGGCAATCGAGCCGAAAGCCGACGAGTTCGACGCGCTCGCCGGCACCGTGGCGGCGCAGGTGCTGGCCAAGCAGTGGGATTCCGCCACGGGGTTCTTCTACGACCTGCACCACGCCACCGACCAGAAGGCCATGGTCCGCAACGTCGTCGGGTTCTACCCGTACTGGGCCGGCATCACCGGCGCGGAGCACCTGCCCGGCCTCGAGTCGGCCCTGCGACTCTTCGACACGGGTGCGCCACTGCCGTCCACCTCGCCCGGCTCGCCCGTCTACAGCCCCATCGGCGACTGGCGCGGAGTGTTCGTCAAGGGCCGCAACGGCTGCTCGTGGAACGGCCCCACCTGGCCCTACACCAACGGCGTGGTCATCGACGGCGTCGGCGCGACCAGCCGCCGGTTCGGCCATCGCTACGACGCCGAGTTCGGCCGGCTGCTGCGCTCGTACGCCCTGCTGCACTTCCAGCAGCGCGACGGCCGCACCCCGTATCTCGTCGAGCACTATGACAGCGAGACCGGCGAACCCATCAGCGACGAGGTCGACTACCTGCATTCTTACGTCATCGACCTCGTCGTCCGCTACGTCGCCGGCCTCGAGCCCGGCACCGATGGCTCCACCGTGACGGTCGACCCCCTCGACATCGGGCTGGACCGGTTCGCGCTCACCGGGGCGCGCATCGCCGGGCACGCCGTCGACATCGCCTACGACCGCGCCGACGGGCTGCGGGTGTCCGTCGACGGCATGCTGGTCGCCGCAGCGCCGGGGCTCAGCCCGCTGACCGTGCCGCTGGGTCCGCCCGCGCCTCGGCCGTCGACGCCGCGATGAACTCCGCGGCCCGTTCCAGCGCCTCGGCCGCCTCGGGCAGGAACGACCAGTACAGGTGGAACACGTGCGTCGACACCGGGTACAGCTCCAGCCGCGCGTCGACACCTGCCGCCGTCGCGCGGTCGACCAGGGCCCGGCACTCCGGCAGCGCCGGCTCGCCGGTGGCCGCCTGGACGAGCAGGGGCGGCAGCCCGGCGAGGTCGGCGTAGAGCGGGTTGACCAGCGGGTCGTCAGCCGGATGACCGTCGAGGTAGATGCCCGCGAACCGCTCGGTGAGATCGACGATCCCCATGGGCTGCGGCTCCGAGTGGTCGCGGACGACCCGGCAGGTGAGGTCGACGCCGGGGCTGAGCAGCACGACCCGGCCGGGCAGCGGCGCTCCGTCGGCCCGCAGCCGCAGCAGCGCCGACATCGCCAGCCCGCCGCCGGTCGAGTCGCCGCACAGCGTCAGCGCCGCCGGGTCGTGCCGCTCGGCCAGCCAGGTGTACGCGGCCACGACGTCGTCGGCGGCGGCCGGGAACGGATGCTCGGGCGCCAGCCGGTAGTCGGGCACCAGCACGGTCGCGCTGGCCGCGACCGCCAGCGCGCCGGCGAGCGGCCGATACCCGTACGCCGATCCCACCACGTAACCGCCGCCGTGAACGTGCAGGATCGACGGCAGCTCGCCGTGGTCGCGGCCGAACGCCAGTGACGGCACTCCCCCGGCCGTGACGGGGCGCATCTCGATGCCCGCCGGGGTGGGGAACTGGGCACTGAGCTGCTCGTTCGCCGCCCGGAACGCGTCGAGGTCGTCGACCGACTCGGCCAGCGGCCGCAGCAGCCGCTCGACCCGCTCGTAGGTCTCGCCGCCGACCGACCGCGTGACCTGCACGGCGTCGTCGAGGTCGGCGAGCACGGTCTTCACGCGGTCGAGCAGCGCCTCACCGGCCAGCGTCAGCTCCACCCGCTGGGTCGTGCGGCGGAGCAGGTCGACGCGGAGCAGCTTCTCGAGCGAGCTGATCTGCCGGCTCAGCGCCGGCTGCGACAGGTAGAGCCGCTCCGCCGCCCGGCTGAAGTTCAGCTCCTGCGCGACGGCGACGAACGCTCGCAGGTGCCGCAGCTCGATCGCCTCAGGGGCGTGCGGAAGCTCGATCAGCCGGCCGCGGGGCTCGTTGTCCATGACCCGAGTATGGCCTAGATCGGGCCGGCCGGCTCATGCCGTTCGTGCATGACGTTCATGCATGAACGGTCTTTCCCTGCAGGTCAGGGACGGTGCCAAGGTGACGCCATGAGCACGTTCCACACCTTGACGCCCTGTGCGGCGGGCTACGCGACCCTCGTGCTGCGCGGTCCCGACGGGCCGGTGTACAGCAAGGTCCGCTGGCCGCGGCCGCCCGTCCTCGACCCGGTCGACGCGCCGGAGCAGCCCTACCCGGTCACCGTGGTCGTGTCCCCGCGGTCCGGCGCGACGCCGCCGGCGGACACGCTGGCGTGCTCGTTCGCGGCCGCCGGCTCGCTGGTGCTGTCGCTGACGGTGCCGATCGACCCGGCCGGCCAACCGGCCGGCCACCCGGGCGGCGGCCGGAGCGGCGACGCGGGGGGCGACAGGCGCGGCGACCCGGGCGGCGACGCCGCGGCCGCCGTCGGCGCCGTCCGGACCGCGATCGAGTGGATCGCCGACCACGCCCGCGAGCTCGACGGCGACCCGCGCCGGCTGACGCTCGTCGGCCAGGCCGGCGTCACCGGGCTAGTCGCCGACGTCGCCGCCACGGCCGAGGAGAACGGCGGGCCGGCGATCGGCCAGCTCCTGCTGCTCCGCACGGGGCCCGATCCGCCGCCGTCCGCGACCGTCACCCGCCTCGTCCCACCATCCGAACGGAGACCGTGATCATGAGCATCGAACTCGACCCGGCGACCCAGGCGGCCCCGGCGCCGCCCAGGGCCGGGCGCAAGGCCTGGCTCGGGCTCGCCGTCCTGGCGATGCCGACGCTGCTGCTGTCGCTGGACATCAGCGTGCTGTACCTCGCACTGCCGGCGCTCAGCGCCGACCTCGGCGTCACGTCGACGCAGCAGCTGTGGATCAGCGACATCTACTCGTTCATGATCGCCGGGTTCCTGGTGGTCATGGGTTCGCTCGGTGACCGGGTCGGACGACGGCGGCTGCTGCTGGTCGGCGGCGCGGCGTTCGCGGCCTGCTCGGTGCTGGCGGCGTACGCGTCCAGCCCGGAGATGTTGATCGTCAGTCGGGCGCTGCTGGGCATCGCGGGCGCCACCCTGATGCCGTCGACCATGGCGCTCATCCGGACGCTGTTCCCCGACCCGGCGCAGATGGCGGTCGCGCTGAGCATCTGGTTCTCGTGCTTCATGGGCGGGATGACCATCGGGCCGCTGGTCGGCGGCGTCCTGCTGGAGCACTTCTGGTGGGGCTCGGCGTTCCTCCTGGGAGTGCCGGTGATGCTGCTTCTGCTGGTGCTCGGTCCATCGCTGCTGCCGGAGCACCGCGAGACCACGGCGCCGGGCCGGCTCGACCTGGTGAGCGCCGGGCTCTGCGTCGCGGCGATCCTGCCGGTGATCTACGGGCTCAAGGAGTTGGCGCGTGACGGCGCCGGCGTGGGTGCTGTGCTGTCGATGGCTGCCGGGCTGGCCCTCGGGGTCGCGTTCATCCGTCGGCAGCGGCGGCTCGCCGACCCGCTGCTCGACCTGCGGCTGTTCGCGAACCGCCGGTTCACCGTCTCGCTGGGCGCGTTCCTGCTCACCGGCGTCGTCATGGCCGGCGTCTCGTTCGCCGCAGCGCAGTACCTGCAGCTCGTGGTCGGGCTGTCGCCGCTCGAGGCCGGGCTCTGGCTGATCCCGCAGAACGTGGGCATGGTCGCGGCGACGCTGACGGCGCCGCGGCTGCTGCAGCGGTACCAGGCCGCCGACCTGCTGGCCGGCGGGCTGGCCGTGGCCGGAGCGGGGCTGCTGCTGCTCACCCAGGCCGGCACGGACTCACTGGCCCTGCAGGTGACGGCGATGACGGTGGCGGCGGCCGGCATCGGCGTGCCGATGGCCGTCGTGACGAACCTGATCCTCGCCGCGGCGCCGCCGGAGCGGGCCGGGTCGGCGGCGTCGCTGTCGGAGACCGCAGGCGAGTTCGGCATCGCCCTGGGCATCGCCTCGCTCGGCAGCGTCACGGTCGCCGTCTACGGCGGGCGCATCGGCGAGCTGCTCCCGTCGGGCACGCCGGAGCCGCTGGCCGCCGCGGCGCACGAGAGCCTCGCGGCGACTGCGACGGCCACGGCTTCCGCCGGTGGGGCGGGCGCTGGGGTTCTCGAGGCCGCTCAAGTCGCGTTCACCAGCGGGTTCATCGTCGTCAGCGGCATCGGCGGCGCGGTGCTGCTGCTGGTCGCCGTCGTCGCCCGGGCCGGGTTGCGCGCGAGGTGAGCTGACGCCGTCGTCGATCAGGTCGTCGGTCCCGGGGTGTCAGGCTCCGGGGCCGACGACGACGTTGGCGAGCGGCTCGCCGGCGGCGAGGTGGGTGAGCTGCGACTGCACGAGCCGCCGGGCCCGCGGGTGGAACGCCGACGACAGGCCGCCGACGTGCGGCGAGATCAGCGCGCCGGGCAGCGTCCAGAGCGGGTGGCCGGGCGGCAGCGGCTCGGGCTCGGTGACGTCCATGGCGGCGCGGAGGCGACCGGCCGACACCTCGGCGACGAGCGCGTCGGTGTCGACGATCGGCCCGCGCGCGACGTTGACCAGCACCGCGCCGTCGCGCATCTTCGCGAGGAAGCCCGCGTCGACCATGCCGCGCGTCTCGTCGGTCAGCGGCAGGATGAGGATGACGACGTCGGCCCGGCCGAGCAGCTCCGGCAGCGAGTCGAACCCGGCGACGCCCTCGCGCGCGGTGCGGGCGACCTTGAGGACGTCGCACTCGAACGGCTGCAGCCGCGCTTCGATGGCCCGGCCGATGGCGCCGTAGCCGACGATGAGCACCGTCCGGTCGGCGAGGGAGTCGTACCAGCCCTGCAGCCACTCGCCCGTCGGCGCGGCCCGGACGAACGCCGGGATGTCGCGAAGCGTCGCCAGCGTCAGCGTGACCGCGAGCTCGGCCGTGCTGGCGTCGTGCACGCCGCGCGCGTTGCAGAGCGTGAGGCCGTCGCGCAGGTGCGGCAGCACGTGCTCGTAGCCGGCGGTCAGCGTCTGGACGGCGCGCAGCTTGGGCATCCGCTCGATCAGCTCGGTGGCCGGCGCGGAGAAGCCGTACGGGATGACGTAGTACTCGACCCGCTCCAGCACGTCTCGCGGCGGGATGTCCGAGGTGTCGTTGCTGGTCAACATGTCGGGCCCGGAGATCACCGTCGGCTCGCCGGCCCAGACGTGCACGTCGAGCCCGGCCGGCAGCGCCAGCGAGTCCGCGGGGAACGGGATGAGGACGTCCACCATGGTCCTCGAACCTACCCCTCCGTGCGTGACACGATGGGCCGGTGTCCATCCGGCGGATGATCATCGTCGTCGCGGCCCTGGCCGTGGTGGGTGCGTCCTGCTCGGACTCGTCGTCAGACGGCGCGTCGCCGACGGGGTCCGCGTCCGAGCCGTCGTCCGGTGCGCCGACGTCGGGTGCCCCGTCGCCGTCGTTGTCGCCGGGAACGCCGCCGGCGCCGTCGTCCCCCGTCGCCCTGCCCGGGCCGGTGACGCCGTCGGCCGTGGAAGAGATCGTGACGGGGCTGGCCGCGCCGTGGAGCATCGCGTTCGTGCCCGGCGCCGAGGGGCAGGCGCTGGTGACGCAGCGCGACGAGGGCACGATCGTGCTGGTCGACGCCGGCGGCACGGTGACTCCCGTAGGGTCGGTGCCCGGTGTCGACGGGAGCGGCGAGGGTGGGCTGCTGGGGCTGGCGTTCGACCCTGCCGCCCCTGGTGAGCTGTACGTCTACGCGACCATGGGGTCGCAGAACGTGGTGCAGCGGACGACGTACGCGGACGGTGTGCTGGGGTCGTTCTCGGTGGTGCTGGATGGGATCCCGGCAGGCACCCGGCACGACGGCGGGCGGCTCGCGTTCGGGCCCGACGGGATGCTGTACATCTCGACCGGCGAGGGCGGGGTGCCGGAGGACGCGCAGGACCTCGACAACCTGGGCGGGAAGATCCTGCGGATCACGCCCGCGGGCGACGTGCCGCCGGACAACCCGTTCGACGGGTCGCCCATCTGGACCTACGGCCACCGCAACGTCGAGGGCCTCGCCTTCGACGACGACGGCCGGCTGTGGGCGTCGGAGTTCGGCGACCGGTCGGCGGACGAGGTCAACCTGATCTCGCCGGGTGAGAACTACGGGTGGCCGTTCGTCGAGGGCATCGGCGGCGCGCCCGACTACACCGACCCCGTCGTCGAATGGCGCCCCACCTCCGAGGCCTCGCCGAGCGGGCTCGCGTACGTGCGCGACACGCTGTTCGTGGCCGCGTTGCGGGGTGAGCGATTGTGGCAGGTGCCGCTCGCGGCAGACGGGTCGGGCTCGGTTTCGGCGGGTGAGCCGGCGGAGTTCGTGACCGACTACGGGCGGCTGCGTGACGCCGTCGTCGCACCCGACGGGACGCTCTGGGTGCTGACGAACAACACCGACGGGCGCGGCTCGGCTCGCGACGGCGACGATCGGATCCTGCGGCTGACGCTGACGCCGTAGGTTCTTTCCGCTGGTCGAAGGCCATTTCGGGCGTAGTGGGTCAGGGTGGTCCCCGGTCCCGGAATCAGGGGACGATCGTCACCGAGACGGAGCCTTCGGAGATCGATTCGGTTCTAGCGTGGAGGCATGTCCAACGAGACTCGGTCCGTTCCTCCCGCTGCGCCGGCCGGCCGCCGGTTGCCCGTGCGGCGTGGCCTGTCGTTCGCCGCTCTGGGCGCCACGGCGTTCGCCGGGCTGACCGCGCTGTCGTGGATCACGAACTCGCACGACACGGTGAGAATCGAGGAGCGCATCGACCGCGTCGAGATCGACGTCTCGTCGGGCCGCGTCGAGATCGTCGGATCGTCGTCGGGCGAGACGCGGCTGGACTTCTCGGTGAAGTCGGGCTGGAGCCGCGACGGCGGCATCGACCACGCGGTGGTCGGCCGGACGCTGCAGGTGACGGGCGGCTGCGACTCGGGGATGATCCTCGGCATCTGGTGCGAGTCCGACGTGACCATCACCGTGCCGTCGTCCGCGGTGGTGACGGCGGACGCGTCGGCGGGGACACTGGTGGTGTCGGGCCTCTCCGGCGACACGGCCTTGGAGTCCGATGCGGGGTCGATCACGGTGACCGACCAGCGGGGTGCGCTGACGGCGCACTCCGATGCGGGCTCGGTGACGGTGACGGGCCTGGACACCGAGGTCGCGAAGGTGACGTCGAGCGCGGGTGCCGTGTCGGTGGCCGCGGTGTCGGCGCCGCGATCCTTGGACGCGGAGTCCAGCGCCGGGTCGGTGCACGTGTCGGTGCCGTCCGGGGTGGCGTACGACGTCGAGACCGATTCCGCCGTGGGCCGCGAGGTCGTCGCGGTCGAGACCCGCTCGGGCGCGCAACATGAGATCCGCGCCTTCTCCTCCGCCGGCGAGGTCTCGGTGGTGCCCGGTCCCGGTTCCGATGGTTGAGGGAATGGTGCCGCCCTGGCGACACCGATCCCTCAACCAATCTTCGGCGCCTCAGCTGGTCTCGATGACCTGGCGCTCCCCGATTCTCACTCGTGCTACTGCGGTGGGCTCGGGTGGTTCGAGCGTTCCTTCGGCTCCGGTGGACGCAGTCCAGGTGGCGGTCCAGTTCGCGGTCGCGGTGACGGTGTAGGCGGTCCCCGGCTGGCCGGCGCTGGTCTGCGTGTAGCTGTGGCCGCAGGTCGGTGACGGGCGGACGCCGAGGCTCGGCCGGTACGGGTCGCCGGGCTCGGCGCACGTGACTGTGTGACCGTCGCCCATGTCCCAGGTGACGTTCTCGACCTCGGCCGTGACGGTGACCGAGACGCCGCCGACTGTGGCTGCCTCCTGAACCGGTCCCCAGGTGGTCGGGCCGGCGTTGGTCACCCACATCCACACGGGCGCGCCGACCAGCCCCATGCTCTGCGGGTCGGTCTCGAGCGGTCGTGGCGCGAGCCCCACCTCGAGCGCTTCGAACGACATGCCGTCGAGGATCTGCTGGGCAACCACTTCCGGATCGACGACGATCACCGGCTGCTCCCACGGCCCCTCCGCCAGCCACATCAGCCCTCGATCGCCCCAAGCGAATGAGCCGACTGACCAACTTGCCGCGAGCTTCCGCCACTCGAACATCCACCCCTGATCTGCGGGTCCGGCCCAGTACCCGAGGTAGCTGAGGTCACCGTCAGGCGGCCTGTATCGCTCGTTAGAAACCGGTGCCAACGGCATCAGGTATCGATCCAAACCCGCATCAAACACGAAGCCGTCAATCTCACAGGGCACATTCACGAGCGCTGGATCACCTTGATCGCAACCAGTCTCTATGTCGCCAGGTGGCTCACCGTCCTCCTCGCAGAAGGCACCGTTCCATAGGGTCCCCGGCAGACAACTCGTCGCCCGTTCGCGAACTAGCAGGGCTTCCGGCCCAAATGACAACAGCGCGAGTGCCATCAGTACGGCCGTTTGGGGCATCAGCACGGCTCATCCAGAGCAACCACGATTCGCCCCAGATACCAACCCGGCTCGTCGGTGCCAGATTCGTGATGCGCCGCAGGTGCGTAGCTCCACGACATCTGCCAGCGCTGATGGCTTGGCGGTACCGCCGGCAATTGTGCTGTGGCGCCAAGGTAGTCCACATAGTCCAGTTGAGACATATCCAAGCACCCCACCGACGTCGCTTCGTGAACGCCATGGTCGGTAACGTCGTAGTCCAACTTGAGCACCTCATGGTTGGCAACAGAGGTGCTGCCGATCTGTTCGATCTCAGATGACCGCCATGCCGCGATCCAGTTCGCAAGGTCTGCGTTGGCTGCACCTTCAACGTTCCACTGACCGACTAGTTCGGCATTCCAGCCAGGCGTGCCGCCGTAGTCGCTGGCGTTGGCTTTGAAGTCGTCCCATGAGGTGATGAGTTCCTCGAAGGTCGCCCGGATCTCGGCCTCAGCCTGCTGCTCCGCAGTGAGAGCGGGCGGAGCGGTGATCGCAGGGTCCGTCGTCGGCGCGGGCGAGGGCGAAGGTTCCGAGCCACCGCCACCACAAGCAACAAGAACCACCACGACCACCGCCACCACCGCCGTCGCGCGATGAGCCGCGAACATCACCTGAACCTCCGCCATCACGTGCCGAGCGAGCCGAGCCGGGCCGGGCCGGGCCGGGCCGGGCCGGGCCGGGCCGGGCCGATGATCTTACGCACTCCGCGCAAGCCCACCTGTCATCTATAGGTGCTTTCCGAACCCCGAACGTGACAGCCACCCTGGCACCGACCGTAAGTCGATGGATAAGATGCTCATATGGCCAAGGAGAAGATGACCGTCACCCTCGACCCATCGACCCTGGCCGATGTCGATGCCGACGCACGGCAGGCGGGGCTGAACCGCTCGGAGTTCGTCGAGCGGGCGCTGCGGCGCGAGCACTACCGCCGCCTCCTCGACCGCGCCGGGCGACCCGCGCACCCCACCCCGAACGCACCCGCGGAAAGCGACCAGCAGCTGCGTGACCTGCTCGCCTGGCAGCGCAATCCGTCGTGAATCCGGGTGAGGTCTGGCGGCTCGAGGACGGGTCGCTGCGGATCGTGCTGAGCAACGCGATCTACAACACCAGCCAGCTCAACCAGGTGATCACCGCGGTGGTCGGACCGCCGCCGGAGCAGTTCGAGCCGTTCGCCGTCGCCACCGACGCGGGCACCGTCTTCGCCGATCGCGTCGCCATGCATCCGCGGCACTGGCTCACCCAGCATGTCGCCACCATCAGCGTGCGACAGCTCGCCGACACCCGCCGGCACCTCACCTTCCTCCTGCACGACGACTGACGAGGAGCGACGACGGCGTCAGCCGGCAGCGCATCGCGGGTCCCCACGCGAAACCCGACGCCCTCTTGACCGTCGACAGCTAACGGTTATAGTCAAGGCTAACGGTTATAGGGAGGTCCGATGCAGCAGGAAGTGGTTCTCGCGCTGCTGGCGAAGGAGCCGTCGCACGGCTACCAGCTGCGCGCCCGGCTGCGGCAGGCGCTCGGCCCGGTCGGCGAGGCGATGAACGCCGGTCAGGTCTACGTCGTCCTCACCCGGCTCGAGAAGGCCGGCCTCGTCACCACCGAGCGCCCCGAGCGTCCGAACCCGGCCAAGACGGCCAAGGACCCCGCCGACCGCAAGACCTACGTTCTCACCCCGCAGGGCCAGCAGCGCGTCGCCGAGTGGCTGACCGAGGTGAGCTGGCCCAAGCCCGATCTCGCCGAGTTCCACCTCAAGCTGGTCGCCGCGGCGGCCGCGGGGCTCGCCGACCCGCTCGGCATCGTCGACACCCAGCGGCGCGAGCTGCTGCGCCGGCTGCGTGAAGCGCAGCGGGCCGCGATGGCCGAGCCCGACGGCTCCGACGCCGCCCTGCTGCTGGAGGGCATCGTCCTCCGGCTCCAGGCCGACCTGCGCTGGCTCGAGGCGTGCGAACGCAGCTGGACGACCCGAAGGAGCACGTCGTGACCACCGCTGAACCACGCCTCGCCCTCGCCACCCGGGGGCTGACGAAGACCTACGGCGACGGCGAGAGCCTCGTCCGCGCCGTCGACGCCGTCGACCTCGAGGTCGCGCGGGGCGAGACGGTCGCCGTCATGGGACCCAGCGGCTGCGGGAAGTCGACGCTGCTGCACCTGGTCGGCGGCCTCGACCGGCCGAGTTCGGGTGAGATCGACCTGGCCGGGCGCCGCATCGACCGGCTCGGCGAGCGGGCGCTGGCGCGGCTCCGCCGCACCGACGTCGGCTTCGTCTTCCAGGCCTTCCATCTGATGGACGAGCTCACCGTCGTCGAGAACGTCGAGCTCCCCGCCCTGCTCGCCGGGCATTCCCCGCGCCGGGCGAGGGCGCGCGCCATGGCGCTGCTGGATCGCGTCGGCGTCGAGCACAAGGCCGGCAGCCTGCCCACCGCGCTCTCCGGCGGCCAGCGCCAGCGCGTCGCCGTCGCCCGCGCGCTGAGCAACGAGCCGGTCCTCGTCCTCGCCGACGAGCCCACCGGCAATCTCGACAGCGCGGCCACCCTCGACGTGCTGCGGCTGTTCGAGGAGCTGCACGAGTCCGGCCAGACGCTGGTCATCGTCACGCACGACGAGCGCATCGCGGCGACGGCGGACCGGCTCATCACGATGCGCGACGGCGCATTCGTCGACGAGACCCGCCTGACCGGCGGCACGAGCGGGCGCCTCGGCGCGCTCGCCGGGTTCGAGAGCTGACGGCGATGGGCCGGCTTCTCCTGGTGGCCCGGCTGGCCGCCCGCGACCTGCGACGGCGTCCGGCCGAGGCCGCGCTGCTGCTGCTCGCCATCGCCGCCGCGACGACGACGCTGACCCTCGGCCTGGTGATGCACGGCGTCGCCGGCGACCCCTACCAGCGCACCCGCGAGGCGACGTCCGGCCCCGACATCGTGGCCAGCGTCGCACTGAACCCCTTCACCGGCGCGGCGGCCGACCCCGCCCCGCTCGAGGACCTGGCCGGCGCCGACGGCGTCACCGCCGGCAGCGGCCCGTTCCCGGTCGCCGGCTCCGAGATCGAGGTGGGCGGCCAGACGGCGGACGTGCAGCTCATCGGGCGCTCGGTCGAGCCGGCCGACGTCGACCAGCCGGCCGTCACGGACGGCGACTGGCTCCGCGACGGCGCCGTCGTGGTCGAGGCCGCCTTCGCCGGCGCGCTCGGCATCGAGGCCGGCGACACCGTCACGCTCGACGGCGAGACCGTCGAGGTCGCGGGCGTCGCCGTCACCGCTGCCATGACGCCGTACCCGTGGTCGAACTGCCTCGTTCTGTGCGCCCCGTTCCGCGACGACGACGGCGAGGGTGAGGGCGCGGCGGGTGGCGGCCCCGCACGGCCCGAGCCCCAGGTCGAGTCCCTCACCGACCCCGGGCTGGTCTGGGTCATGGAGGACGAGCTGACGGCGTTCGCCTCGTCGCCCGACGCGCTGTCCTACGTCACGTATCTGCAGCTCGACGACCCCGACTCCGCTCAGGCCTTCGCCGATGCCCGACAGCCGCAGGGACCCGGCGACGAGGACAAGCCGTTCCTCGAGCCGTGGCAGCACATCGTCGAGCAGGTCACCCACGTCGAGCGCAACGCGCAGCGGGTGCTGCTGACCGGCGGCTGGCTGCTCGGCATCCTGGCCGTGGCCAGCGTCGCCGTCCTCGTCGGCGGCCGCATGGCGGACCAGACCCGGCGGGTCGGGCTGCTGAAGGCGGTCGGCGGCACGCCGGCCCTGGTCGCCGCCGTCCTGCTCGCCGAGTACGTCGTCGTCGCCCTCGTCGCGTCGGCCGCCGGGCTGGTCGGCGGGCGGCTCGCGGCGCCGGCGATCACGGACCGGGCGGCGGGCCTGCTCGGCGGCGCGGCCGCCCCGTCGCTGACCGCCGGCGCCGTGCTGACGGTGACGGCGGTCGCGCTGGGCGTGGCCGTGCTCGCGACGTTCGTCCCGGCGATCCGCGCGGCCCGCACCAGCACAGTCGCCGCCCTGAACGAGTCCGCCCGGCCGCCCCGCCGGGTCGGCTGGCTGGTCGCGCTCTCGTCCCGGCTGCCGGTCGTGCTGCTCATCGCGCTGCGGGTGGCCGGACGGCGGCCGCGGCGGGCCCTGCTCGGAGTCGCCAGTGTCACCGTCACCGTCAGCGGCCTCGTCGCCGCACTCGCCGCCCATGCGGAGCTCGATGCCCAGCTGGCCGCCAACCCGGACCCGCGGATGGAGCGGCTGGGCGACGTGCTCGTCGTCATCACCGTCACGCTGGTCGCGCTGGCCGCCGTCAACACCGTCGTCAGCACCTGGGCGACCGTGCTCGACGTGCGGCACGCGTCGGCGGTCACCCGGGCGCTCGGCGCCACTCCGGCACAGCTCAGCGCCGGCCTGTCGCTCGCGCAGGTGGTGCCGGCGTTCGCCGGCGCCGTCCTGGGCTCGATCGGCGGACCGCTGCTCTACGACGCGGTCGACCAGGAGGACGTGGTCATGCCGCCGGGGTGGTGGCTGGTCGCCGTGGTCGCCGGCGTCGTGGTCGCGGTGTCCGTGCTGACGCTGGTTCCGGCGCGGCTCGCCGCCCGCCGTCCGGTCGCCCCGATCCTGCAGGCGGAGACGGCCTGACCGGCGGGGGCCGCGGCCCCGCCGCCCCGCTTCAGCCGGGCGGGGCCCGGGGCGCCCCGCCTCAGCGGACGACGTCGCCGAGCACCGCCCGCGCGGCGTCGTGGTCGTCGACGCACAGCACGCCGACGAACTGCGCGTCGGACACCCGCACCGGCAGGAACACCTCGACGTTCACCCCGGCGTCGGCCAGCGTGCGGAACGTGGCGGCGCCGGCGCCGGGAGCGTTCTTGAGGCGCACCGTCAGCGCGTCCCGCTCCCGGGCGTCGAACCCGGCGTCCTGCAGCGCCGTCCGCGCCGCCGACTCGTCGTCGGCGATGAACGCGACCGTGCCGGTGTCGCCGCGCGCGACGCCGCAGATGACCAGGTTGACGCCGCGCGCCGCCATGACCTCACACAGGTCGGCGAGTCGTCCGGGCTGGTTCTCGAACTCGACGGTGAAGGCGCTCATGGCGCTCACCTCCTACGACAGGAGCCCTCGCCGCCCAACGTACTCCCGTCTGCCGCTCCTCGACCGCGCCAGACCGTGCCTCTCGCCCATGCGACGCCGGCGTCCGCTGGCCAGCGGGATCATCCCCACAGCGTCACTGCTCAGCGACCGCAGCGGTCCACACGCTCCCAGGGCCAGGCGGTGGCGAGCCAGCTCGCGACAGCGTCGGCCAGTGGCACGTCCAAGCCCGATCTGTCGGCCCGCACCCAGGACCGCACCCTGACGTCCCACTCGTCGGAGGCCGAGGGATACATGTAGACGCAGCCGATGACGTCGTCGTCGCCCGGGTCGAGGACCGTGAAGGTGAAACCGGCGCGCCGCGTGAAGTCGTCGGCGTGGCGGCGAAGGTCGGCGAGGTTCTCCTCGAGCGTCATGCCATTGCTGGGTGGCCAGTTGCCGTGGGGATAGCCAGGCGTGGAGCGTATGTGCTCGATGCTCGACATCCAGGCGGCATGGTCCGCGTGATTGTGTTGCGGCCCCAGCGGTTCGAGGTGGAACTGGTCGGTGGCGAGTGACGTCGGCGGCTCGAAGCCGACAGGCACGAACTGTTCCGATGTCATGACCGGGACCATACCGGGCGGGCCAGACCTCCGGCACTCGAGCGTCTCGGCGGCATGCCGAAGGCCGATGCCTTCTGTTCCGCAGCTGAGCGCGCTCGGCAGGCGGCATGACCCTTGTCCGGTCGCACCACTCGTTGCGCGGATCGCGACACGACAGGCAGTTCGCGGATGCATCCGGATGCGGCAGCAGGAGGGTGCGACGCCCGGGTCAGGAGGGCTGTGGCCCTATGCCACCGACGCGAGCCGCCTCGAAGCCGGCCGTGTCGGGTGCGGTCTCCTTGAGCTCCACGAACAGGATGTGCGTGGGAGTGCCGCCGATGTTTTCGCCGTGATGGCCTTGAGCCGGCAGCCAACCGACCGCACCCGCCTCCAGTTCCACCTCCCGCACAACGTCGCCCGACACCAGACGCCTGCGAAAGGCACTCAACGTGTACATGATGCTGTCCGGGTGCTGATGCGGAGTCGTCTTGTCGCCCGGCTGATCCGAGTACTCGAGCACTCGAACCCGCTCGTTCTCGAAGACAACCTTGTAGTACTCCGGATTGCTGGCAACGGGATCGAGGGTCATACAGGCAGCATGCCAGCTCAGCGGCCCCGTGCGGACCTCGCCGGACCTGCGCGATCACGCGAAGCCGACCAGGCCGGGTTCCATGGGACTCGAAGCCCCGACGGGACCATCCCCCGCGTGCGGGGGAATGAGAGCACGCACCTTCCGAGCTGCGGCGATCGTGAGCTGCAGCCCGACTGGGTCGGTTCATGCTCAGCCGATGGAGCGCAGCCGCGGGAGCAGCTCGGCGACGGCGTTCGCCTGGGCTTCGGCGGAGCCGGGGCGGGTGATGACGATGATGTCGTCGGCGCCGACGGCGGCGAACTCCTCGACCCGCGCCAGGATGTCGGCGGGGTCGTCGCCGAGACGCAACTGCATGGTCCGCCGGATGGCCGCCGGGTCGCGGCCCACGTCACCACAGTGAGCATCCAACACGCCGGACAGCTCGGCGAACTCCGCCGGCTCGACGCCGGTGGCGTTCCAGGCGTCGGCGTAGAGGGCGGTGATGCGCAGCGTCCGCTTGCGCCCGCTGCCGCCGATCCAGATGGGCGGGTACGGCGACTGGACCGGCTTCGGCTCGGCGACGGCGTCCTGCACCTGGTAGTGCGCACCGGAGAAGGTGGTCCGCGGCTGCGTCCACAGCGACCGGATGATCTGGCAGGCCTCCTCGAGCCGGTCGAGCCGCTCCCCCGCGGTCCCGAACTCGAGCCCGAACATCGTGTGCTCGTACTCCGCCCACGCCGCGCCGAGACCGAACTCGAGCCGTCCGGCGGACAGGTGGTCGACGGTGGTGGCGATCTTGGCGAGCACGCCCGGGTGCCGGTACGTGTTGCCGGTGACCATGCAGCCGATGCGCACCCGCGTCGTCGCCTCGGCCATGGCCGCGAGCAGCGCCCAGGCGTCGAAGATGTCGCCGTCGGGCTCGCCGCCGATGGTGGCGAAGTGGTCCATGTTCCACACGTGGTCGAAGCCCGACTCGTCGGCGACCCGCCAGACCGCGCGGTACTCGTCGATGGGGGCCTGCTGGCTCAGCTTCAGTCCGTAGCGCACGTCGTCAGTCAACCACGCGCCGTCAGGCCGCTGCCGGCACCCGCGCCAGGAACTCCCTGATCTCCACGGCGGCGTCGCGGCCGGCCCGGTTGGCGCCGACGGTGCTGGCGGACGGCCCGTAGCCGACCAGGTGGATCCGCGGGTCGCGCACCACGCGGGTGCCGTCCATGCGCACCCCGCCACCCGGCTCGCGCAGGCCCAGCGGCGTCAGGTGACCCAGCGCCGCCCGGTACCCGGTCGCCCACACGATCACGTCGGCCTCGACCACCGTCCCGTCGGCGAACCACACCCCGGACGGCACCAGGCGCGCGAACATCGGCCGCCGGTTCAGCACGCCCTTCTCCATCGCCTCGCGCACGACGTCGGTGTAGCCGAGCCCGGTGACCGCGACGACGCTGAGCGGCGGCAGACCGGCCCGCACCCGCTCCTCGACGTCGGCGATGATCGAGCGGCCGACCTCGGGCGAGAAGTCGCCGTAGCGGAACTCCGGCGGCCGGCGCGTCACCCACGTCACCGAGGCCGCGACGTCGCCGATCTCGGAGAGCACGTGCGCCGCCGAGTGCCCGCCGCCGACGACGACCACCCGCCGGCCCGCGAACGACGACGGCCCGCGGTACTCCGACGAGTGCAGCTGGCGCCCCCGGAACTCCCTGGCGCCGGGGTAGTACGGCCAGTGCGGACGGGTCCAGGTGCCGGTCGCGTTGGCGACCACCCGCGCCGTCCACCTCGCGCCGTTCGACGCGGCCACCCGCAGCCGCCCGTCGTCGAGCGACTCGACCGAGGTCACCCGCACGGGCCGCAGCACGGGCAGCTCGAAGCGGCGCTCGTAGCCGGCGTAGTACTCGGCGACCACCCCGGACGCCGGCCGCGCGTCCTCGCCCGGCTCCGGCACCCGATGCGCGCCGGGAAGGTCGAAGACGCCGTGCACCTTGGCCATGGTCAGGGTCGGCGGCCGCGACGCCCACGCCCCGCCCGCGGCCGGCGCCCCGTCCAGCACGACGAAGTCGACCCCCAGCCGCCGCAGGTGGTACGCCGTCGACAACCCGGCCTGGCCGGCTCCGATCACGACGACGTCAGTCACATCTGTGTGAACGACGGCGGCAGCTGCGGTCTTCCCCGACTACCGCAGGGCGTCGAGCACGGAGGCGACGTTGAACCAGACGGCCCCTCCCACGACGGCGGCGAACGTGAGCAGCCACACGGCGCCGGGCACGAACGAGCGCCGGCCCATCAGGTACGCGTCGGACGCCTCGACGCCGCGCCCGCTCGTGTGCGCCCGCACGACCGCCCACAGCCCGCGCACCGCGCCCACCGTCAGCAGCCAGGCGAATCCGTAGACGACGACGGTGCACAGCCAGGCCGACCCGTACCACCCGACCAGGCCGAACGCGATCCCCGTCGTCAGCACCACGGCGACGGTCAGCAGGCTGCGCGAGAGCAGGAACACCAGCGCCAGGCAGAGCACGAGGATGCCGAGTGCCAGCCGGGCCCAGCCGTGTGTGGCCGCCCACACCAGCGCCCATCCGACCACGGCCGGCGCCGGATAGCCCCACCACATGGTCCAGAGCGTGCCCGGCGTGCTGTGCGACCAGAAGTTCGTCGCGCCGGACAGGTCGCCGCGCACCGTCACCCCGCGCAGCCGGAACCCCGCCGTCAGGGCCGCGACCACGTGCCCCAGCTCGTGCACGATGGTGACCGGGTAGCCGGCGAACCGCCAGGCCGGCCCGTACACCGCCAGGACGACGCCGGCGAGCGCGAACCCCAGCACCACGGACGACGGCATCGTCGCCAGCGTCTCGTCGACCCGGACGTTCGCGAACCAGTCGCGCACCCCGTTCGCCGCCCCGTCCGCCGTCCCGCCGCCGGACCCCGACTCAGCCATCACCGCCCGACCCTAACCGACGATTCCCGATACCCTTCATCGGTGCGGTCCCGGGCTCCGGGGCCTCGCAGCACTCTCCGCTGGGGGCACGGAGGACATCCAGGTGCGGACCGCACGCGAACACAGCCGTCTGGCGAAGGGCGCTCTCGCCGGCGCCGTCGTCCTCGGCGGCGTGCTGGGCTGGCAGGTCTACGGCGTGTGGGCCGGGTCCGGCACGGTGGAGCACGCGCCGCGCCTGCTGATCGTCCTCGCGACGTCGGGCGGCGACCGCCCCTACGAGATCCACGCCGACGTCCGGGTCGACGACCTCGACGGCGACCTGTCGTTCGTCTTCTACGGCCAGGGCGACGGCCTGGCCGATGAGTGGGCGTACGTCCCGATCGACGTCCAGGTCACGTTCGCGAGCAGCGGGATCGACGCACCGATCACCTGCGGGCCGGACGGCGAGCACGCGGCCGGCGCGGGCTTCGACGAGCTCTCCGCCGGTGCGAAGTGGGCGGTTCAGGTCGACCTCGTCAGCGACCGCCGGTCGGCTCTCAACTACCGCGAGGACGACGGGGTCACCGTCGACACGGCGGCCGGCGACGGCGACGGCGGCCCGCAGCCGCCGGGCGAGAACCCGGCCGACGACGTCCCCGCCCCCGAGTCGGCCGACTACCAGGTGTTCAGCAGCACCCTCGCCCTCCTGACCGAGAACAACTCCACGACGAGCCGCTGGTTCGACGGCGAGTCCGGCGTGGTCTGGGCGGAGCAGTGCACCATCCCCAGGGACTACGTCTGGCGCAGCTCGAAGAACTCGCTGTACGAGCTGGCGGCACGCGAGACGTTCCTGATGCCGCAGGTCAACGTCGTCGCGCAAGCCGGCGACGACCTCGTGCACCAGACCGGCCTCGTGGCCGACACCAGCGTCGCGCGCGAGTCGGGGCGCGATGTCCTCACGTCCTATCCGCCGTTCACCGTCGGCTACGAGGGTTGGTTCACGACGGTCACCGCGCAGCGCAGCGGCACCAAGCTGCTGTTCACCGAGCAGCCGGTGCTGATCCTCGAGAACCGCGACGCCGCACAGCGCAAGGAGCTGGTGCTCCTGCTGTACGGCGTCGCGGCCGGAGCCGCGGGCTCCCTGCTGGTCGCGGCCGTGTCGCACCTGACCGCGGCGCGCGCGGCCGCGGCGCGCGAGCGCGAGCGACCTACTGCAGCCGCTCCAGGATGAGCGCGCGCGCCCGCTTGGCGTCGGCCTGACCCTTGGTGGCCTTCATGATCGCGCCGATCAGCGCGCCCACCGCGCCGAGGTTGCCGCCACGGATCTTCTCGGCGACGTCGGGCTGGGCGGCGATGGCGTCGTCGACGGCGGCACCGAGGGCGGCGTCGTCGTTCACGAGCACGAGCCCGCGCGCCGCCACGACCTCGTCAGGGGTGCCCTCGCCGGCCAGCACGCCCTCGACCACCTGGCGGGCCAGCTTGTCGTTCAAGGAGCCCTCGGCGATCAGCGCCTCGACGCGGGTGACGTCGGCCACGGAGATCCCCGCGTCCTCCAGCGACACGCCGCGCTCGTTGGCGACCCGGGCGACCTCGCCGAGCCACCACTTCTTGGCGCCTCCCGCCGACGCGCCCTCGGCGACGGTGTCGAACACCAGTGACAGCGCGCCGGCGTTGACGACATCGCGCATCTCGAGGTCGGTGAAGCCCCACGCCTCCTGCAGCCGCGCCCGTCGCACCGCCGGCGGCTCCGGCAGCGTGGCCCGCAGCTCGTCGACCCACTCGCGGGCCGGCGCGATGGGGACGAGGTCGGGCTCGGGGAAGTACCGGTAGTCCTCGGCCTCCTCCTTGACGCGTCCCGAGGTGGTCTCGCCGGTGTCCTCGTGCCAGTGCCGGGTCTCTTGGACGATGGTGCCACCCGACGAGATGACGGCGGCCTGCCGGCGGATCTCGTACGTGACCGCGCGCTCGACCGACCGCAGCGAGTTGACGTTCTTCGTCTCGGTCCGCGTGCCGAAGGGCGCGTCCGGGAGCCGCAGCGACACGTTGGCGTCGCAGCGCATCTGGCCCAGCTCCATGCGCGCCTCGGAGACGCCGAGCGCGCGGATCAGCTCGCGCAGCTCGGTGACGTAGGCGCGGGCGACGGCGGGCGCCACCTCGGCCGGCACTTCGATGGGCTTGGTGACGATCTCGATGAGCGGGATGCCGGACCGGTTGTAGTCGAGCAGCGAGTGCGAGGCGCCGTGGATGCGGCCGGTGGCGCCGCCGACGTGCAGCGACTTGCCGGTGTCCTCTTCCATGTGCGCCCGCTCGATGCCGATGCGGTACTCGACGCCGTCGACGGTGACGTCCATGTACCCGTCGAAGGCGATGGGCTCGTCGTACTGCGACGTCTGGAAGTTCTTCGGCATGTCCGGATAGAAGTAGTTCTTCCGGGCGAATCGGCACCACTCGGCGATGCTGCAGTTCAACGCCAGCCCGATGCGGATGGCCGACTCGACGGCGATCTTGTTGACCACCGGCAGCGACCCGGGCAGGCCGAGGCACGTCGGGCAGGTCTGCGAGTTCGGCTCCGCGCCGAACGCCGTCGAGCAGCCGCAGAACATCTTCGTGGCGGTGCCGAGCTCGACGTGCACCTCCATGCCCATGACGGGCTCGTACGTCGCGATGGCCTCGTCGAACGAGGGCAGCGCGGTGGTCACCGTCATTCGTCGTCCTTCAGCTCGACCAGTGGCTTGTTCTCGTCCTGCGCCTGACGGAGCTCGCGCACGATGATCGCGATGGTGATGGCCACGGACAGGATGCTGAGGACGGCGTCGACCATCCGCAGCTTGTCGCCCTCGCGGCGCGCTCTGGTCAGGCTGCGCGCGGCGCCCACGGCGCCCATGGCCGATCCCCCGAACTTGGCCAGGTACTTGACGTTCATCAGTGGATCCCCTCCAACGCGGGTGCCTGTTCCAGCAACGTTCCCCCCCATTGCGCGGCGTATGCGCTCTCGACCGCCGCCCCCACCAGGTACAGGCGGTCGTCGGCCAGGACCGGCGCCATGACGTGCAGGCCCACGGGGAGGCCGTCCTCGTCGGCCAGCCCGACCGGGAACGACGCCGACGCGTTGCCGGCGAGGTTGCTGGGGATGGTGCACAGGTCGTTCATGTACATGGCCAGCGGGTCGTCGACCTTCTCGCCGATGGGGAACGCCGTGGTGGGCGTCGTCGGCGAGACCAGAACGTCGACCTGCGCGAAAGCGGCCTCGAAGTCGCGCGCGATGAGCGTGCGGACCTTCTGCGCCTGGCCGTAGTAGGCGTCGTAGTAACCCGAGGACAGCGCGTACGTGCCGAGCATGATGCGCCGCTTCGCCTCGGCCCCGAACCCGGCGCCGCGGGTCAGGCTCATGACCTCTTCGGCGCTGCGGCTGCCGTCGTCGCCGACACGCAGGCCGTAGCGCATGGCGTCGAACCGGGCCAGGTTCGACGACACCTCGCTCGGCAGGATCAGGTAGTACGCCGCGAGGCCGTAGGTGAAGTGCGGGCAGGACACCTCGACGACCTCGGCGCCCAGCTTCGACAGCAGCGCGACGGCGTCGTTGAACCGCGCCTCGACGCCGGCCTGGTAGCCCTCGCCGCCGAGCTCCTTGACGACGCCGACGCGCAGGCCGGTGAGGTCGCCCTCGGCCCCGCGCCGGGCGGCGCCGACGACGTCGGGCACCGGCTGGGCGATGCTGGTGGAGTCCAGCGGGTCGTGACCGGCGATGACGGTGTGCAGCAGCGCGGCGTCGAGCACCGTCCGGGCGCACGGGCCGGCCTGGTCGAGGCTGGACGCGCAGGCGATGAGACCGTAGCGGCTCACCCCCCCGTACGTGGGCTTGATGCCGACGGTGCCCGTGACGGCTGCCGGCTGGCGGATCGAGCCGCCGGTGTCGGTGCCGATGGCCAGCGGCGCCTCGAACGCGGCCAGCGCCGCGGCGCTGCCGCCGCCGGAGCCGCCCGGGATGCGGGTGAGGTCCCACGGGTTGCGCGTGGTGCCGAACGCCGAGTTCTCCGTCGACGAGCCCATGGCGAACTCGTCGAGGTTCGTCTTGCCGAGGATGACGATGCCGGCCTCGCGCATGCGCGTGGTGATGGTGGCGTCGTACGGCGGCCGCCAGCCCTCGAGGATCTTCGACCCGGCCGTGGTCGGCATGTCCGCGGTGACGATGACGTCCTTGAGCGCCAGGGGGACGCCGGCCAGCGGGCCCAGCTCGTCGCCTTCGGCGCGCCTCTGGTCGACGACGGCGGCAGCTGCCAGCGCGCTCTCGGCGTCGACGTGCAGGAACGCGTGCACACCGGCCTCGGCGGTGCCGTCGACCTCGGCGATGCGGTCGAGGTGTGCCTGGGCGACCTCGACGGCGCTGACCTCGCCCTGCTTGATGGCGGCCGCGAGCTCGGAGGCTTTCGCGCGGGTGAGACTGTTCATGCCGGTCACCCCTCCTCTCCGAGGATCTGCGGCACCCGGAACCGGCCGTCCTCGGCGGCGGGCGCGGCGCCCAGGACGGCCTCGGCCGGCAGGCACACCTTCGGCTCGTCCTCGCGGAACACGTTGGTCAGCGGCAGCGCGTGCGAGGTCGGCGGGATGTCGTCGGCCGCGACCTCGGTGACCTGCGCGACCGCACCGAGGATCTGATCGAGCTGGCCGGCCAGATGGTCCAGCTCGTCGGGGGCGAGGTCGAGGCGAGCGAGGCGCGCCAGGTGCGCGACCTCCTCGCGACTGATCGAGGGCATGGCGAACTCCATGGTCGGGGAACGCACCCGATCCTATGGCGACGGCGACCGTGCTCGCTCACCACCCGCCGATCATCTCCAAGCACGGGTCGGCCGGGCTCCTCGCCGAGTCGTTCGGGGGTGGTGAGGTGGGCTCCGTCCCCCCTGCTGCCCATTCTCTTAGCCCCGGCCACCCGCCTACCGCCGCTCTTCGCCGGATGGTTCGCCGGGGTGATGGGGTTCGCCGGGTGATGAGGTGGGCTCCCCGTCCCCCTTGCTGCCCATTCTCTTAACCCCGGGCACCCGCCTCAAGTCCGCGCGCTCTGTGCTTGCGCGCCGCCGAGGTCGGGGCGCTTGGACTTGACCCGGGCACCCGGGGCCTAAGAACGGGCAGCTATCAGGGGGACGGGGAGACCCTGGGCACGCCTCACCGCTTCGCGTGCCCGTTTCGTCCCGGTTCGCCGGGCTGTGCACCGCGATGATCAT
>NZ_SMKL01000051.1 GCF_004348545.1 Jiangella ureilytica
GTGTGGGAGGGCGGGTCAGACGTTCCACACGCCGCTGGCGGCGGCGTCGCGGGCGTAGTCGGCGAAGTCCTTGGGCTCGCGGCCCAGCGCCCGCTGGACCCCGTCGCTCAGGTGCGCGTTGCGGCCGTCGAGGACCTCGCCGAACAGGTAGCCGACCAGCCAGGCGACCTCGGGCGGCAGGTCCGCGTCCGCCAGTGCCGCGATGTAGTCCTCGTGCGCGAGGGGGATGAAGGCGATCTCGCGCCCGCTGGCCTTCGCAATCTCGGCGACCGCCTCGGCGAAGGTCAGCAGCCGCGGCCCGGTCAGTTCGTACACCTCGCCGGCGTGGCCGTCCTCCGTCAGCGCCGCCACCGCGACGTCGGCGATGTCGTCGGCGTCGACGAACGGCTCCGGCACGTCGCCGGCCGGCAGCGCGACCTCACCGGCGAGGATCGGGTCGAGCAGGTAGCCCTCGTCGAAGTTCTGGTTGAACCAGGAGCAGCGGACGATCGTCCACTCCAGCCCGGACGCCTGCACGACCTTCTCGGTGGCCTCCGCCTCCTCCTCGCCGCGCCCGGACAGCAGCACCAGCCGCTGGACGCCGGCGTCACGGGCGGCCTCGGCCAGCGCCCTGACCAGGTCGGCGGAGCCGGGGATGGCGATGTCGGGGTAGTACGCGATGTAGACGCGGCCGACCCCGGCCAGCGCGGCCGGCCACGTGGTGCGGTCGGTCCAGTCGAACGGGATCTCCGCCGACCGCGACCCGACGCGGAAGTCCGCGCCGCGAGCCGTCAGGCGCTCGACGACCCGGCGGCCCGTCTTGCCGGTGCCGCCGAGAACGAGGGTGGTGGCGTTCATGGTGTGCTCCCTGGTGTCGTTGTGGTGATGACCTGTCGTCCAGTGAAGCAATGCTGACTCGGCTGATCTATGACTGTGTGACCGTCATTCATGCTTGATCGTCCAACCACTCTGGATGTCCGGTCATGACAAGCGGATACTCGTGGGCATGACGACGATGCCGGATCACTGGGCACCCACCGACCCGCTGGGCGAGGCGCTGCACCAGATGCGCATGAACGGCGCGTTCTACTGCCGTTCCGAGCTGAGCGCCCCCTGGGGCATGACGATGCCGGCGATGCCGGGCCACATCTGGTTCCACATCGTCACGTCGGGCCCGGCCTGGCTGCAGCCCGAGGACGGTGCGCCGCGGCGGCTGCTCCCGGGCGAACTGGCGCTGGTCCCGCACGGCCGCGGACACCTGATCCTCGGTGCGCCCGGTGCTTCGGCGCCGAACGTGATGGACCTCGAGCGCGAGTTCTCCAGTGACCGGTACGAGCTGATCCGTCACGGCGGTGGCGGCGACCCGACCACTCTGATCTGCGGCGCCGTCCGGTTCGACCACCCGGCCGCGCGCAAGCTCGTCGAGGCCCTCCCCGAGACCATCCACGTCGAGGTCGGCGGGTCGCCGCAGCAGGAGTGGATCCACAGCACCCTGCGACTGATGGCGAGCGAGGCCCAGCAGCTGCGCCCCGGCGGCGAGGAGGTCATCACCCGGCTCGGCGACATCCTGGTGATCCAGGCGATCCGGGCGTGGCTCGAGACCGACCCGGCCGCCCGCACCGGCTGGCTCGGCGCCCTGCACGACGAGCAGATCGGCCGGGCGATCTCTCTCATCCACAAGCAGCCGGACCGCGACTGGTCGGTGGCCGGCCTCGCAGCCGAGCTCGCGATGTCGCGCTCGGCGTTCGCCGACCGGTTCACCAAGGTGGTCGGCGAGCCCGTCATGCAGTACCTGACGACGTGGCGCATGAACCTCGCCCTCGACGCCCTGCAGTCCGAGCAGGCGACGGCGGCGCAGCTGGCCAGGCGCCTGGGCTACCGCTCCGAGGCCGCCTTCGCCCGCGCCTTCAAACGCGTCGTCGGCCTCCCGCCAGGCGCCGTCAAGCGCGGCTCCGTCCCGGCCGCCCCCTCGCCCGCGACGCCGGCGTGACCCGGCGGGCGGCTCGCGCGACGGGGTGTGCGCGGCGGCACGGGGCGGCCAGAGGCTAGGGCCTGAGCACCCGGTAGCGGAGCACGGTGCCGGTGGCCTCCACGAGCTCGAGGTCGACCCGCTCGCGGCCGGGGCCGCCGTAGAGCCGCACGCCGTCGCCGAGGAGCAGCGGGGCGAGGTGCACGAGCAGCTCGTCGACCAGGCCGGTCTCGAGGCATTGCAGCGCGACGTCGGCGCCGAGGACCAGCAGGTCGCCGTCGCCGGCGGCGGCCATCGCCGTCGAGACCGCGGCCTCGATGTCGCCGGACAGGAAGGTCCGAGACCCGGCCGAGCCGCCCGGCCCGGCCGATCGATCGGCCGGCGGGTGCGTCGTCAGCACGAACTCGGGCCCGGACCACTCGCCCTCGAACGCCTCGCCGCTGCCCTTGCCGGCGTCACGCTGCCCGACGTCGTAGGTGTGGCGGCCGCAGAGGATCGCGCCCACGCGCGGCACCACGTCCGTGGAGGCCTCCGGCGGTGCGGGCTGCTCGAACACCCAGTCCATGTCGTGGTCCGGCCCGGCGATGAACCCGTCGACCGACATCGTGACGTGCCACAGCACCCTGCCCATCCCCCGAACCTACCGATGCACGAGACCGGTGCGGTGCGGCAGTCTGGGGACATGGCATTCGACGATGGCCTGGCCACGCGCGTCCGCGAGATCGTCGGCGAGCGGTCCGGCTGCTCCGAGAAGCGGATGTTCGGCAGTCTCGTGTTCTTCCTCGACGGCAACATGGCCTGCGGCGTGCAGGACGACGGCCTGCTGGTCCGGCTCGCCCCGGCCGACCGCGAGGCGGGGCTCGGCGAGCCCGGCACCCGGCCGTTCGAGCTCACCGGCCGGCCGATGAGGAACTGGCTGGTCGTCGACGCCGCGGCGGTCGCCGAGGACGCCGACCTGCGCCGCTGGGTCGGCCGCGGCCTCGCCTTCGCCGGCACGCTTCCGCCCAAGTAGTCGGCCGGCCAGGCCGTCACCACACCGGCTCGGGCAGCCCCTCACCGATCCCGCGCAGCCGGTCGCGGTGCGCGACCACCCGCCGGAAGATCTCGGCCAGCACGCCGGGGAAGCGCGGATCGCGCAGGAACTTGGTGTGCACGAAGACCGCCCGCTCGACCACCCGCGCCGACACGTCGTACGACAGCGGCACCTCGTCGGCCCAGTGCTTCCAGGCCGGGTCCTGGTGCGTGGGTGTGAAGCCGGCCTCGGCCCAGACGCCCTCGGCCGCCAGCGTCACCCGCAGGTCCTTGGGCGTCAGCCCCAGCGACGACTCGAGCGCGTCGGTGCAGGACAGGTAGAGCGAGAAGAACGGCGGGTACTCCGCGTCCGGTGGCGGGTTCCACAGCACCGGCTCCGGGAACACCGAGGGATCCTCGATCAGCGACCGGATCAGCCGCCGGTTCTCGCGCATCTGCAGCCGCGCGTGCAGCGCCCGCAGCCACTGCACCAGCAGCAGAGCGGCGGGCTGCTCGCCCATCCGCTGGTTGCCGGCCATCATCGGCCCGACCTCGGCGAACGGGATCGGGTCGAGGCGGCCCGGTCCGGTGCCGCAGTCGGTGTCGGCGCGCATCAGCGCCGCCAGCTCCGGGTCCGAGGTCAACGTCAGACCGCCCTCGCACGACGGCGCCGCCTTGCCGCCGCCCTGGCCGGAAATCGACGCCGTCGGGGCGCCGGGACCGTCGAACCGGGCCGCACCGCCGAGCGCGTTGTCGTGGTGGACGACGACGTCGTGCTCGCGCCCCAGCGCGGCGATCCGGTCGATCGCGCCGAAGTTGCCGTACATCGTCGCGGGCACGACGGCCAGGACGCGGTCGCCGTGCGAGGCGAGGTACGACGCCACGACTTCCTCGTCCATGGTCGCGTCGAGCTTGGCCGGGATCGGCACGATCCGCGGCGCCCGGCCCAGCTGCGCCGCAACCCCGAGCACGACGCCGTGGTGCGCCGACGCGTGCGTCAGGTCGGCGACCAGCACCTCGTCACGTCCCCGCGCCCACCCAGAGCCCCGGGCGTACAGCTGCGCCCGCAGCCCGCTCGCGATGGCCAGCGTGCCGTTGGGCTGGCCGACGCCGTACCGGTGGCCGGTGGTGTCGGCGACCACCTGCTCGAGCACCGCCCGCCACTTCGCCGGGTGGTTGGCGTAGCCGACCCACTGCCCGCCGTCGGTGATCTCGCCGAGCAGAGCACTCTCGACGGCGCCGGTCTCCGGCCACACCGGGTCGGTCGCCGCCGTCACGACGGGCGAACCGCCCAGCACGGCCGGCAGCGCGACGCCGCTCATCGCGCGCCACCCGAGGCGAACAGCGAATGCCCGGGCGCGTACCGCTCCAGCGCATCGCCGTCGAGCCGCAACCCCAGCCCGGGCGACGACGGCACCGGCAGGTACCCGTCGGGGTCCAGCGCGAAGCCGCCCGCCGCCAGCTCGTCGATATAGGCCGACCCGGTCTTGTACTCCACCAGCTCCGTCGCCGGCAGCGCCGCCGCCAGGTGCAGGTCGGCAGCCAGCCCGACGGCGGTGTTCCAGCCGTGCGGGACGAACGCGACCCCGAACTCCGCGGCCAGCCAGGCCACCCGGCGCGACTCCGAGAGCCCGCCGCCCTTCGTGGTGTCCGGCTGGACGATGTCGAACGCGCCCGCGGCCAGGAAGCGGTGGAAGTCCTGCCGGCGGGTCAGCACCTCGCCGCCGGAGATCGGCACCCGCGACCGGCGCCGCAGCTCGACGAAGCCCTCGACGTCGTCGGGGCGCAGCGCCTCCTCGAACCAGGCGACGTCGTAGCCGGCCAGCATCTCGGCGGTCCGGACCGCCCACGGCAGCCCGCGCGGCCAGAACGCGTCGGACCCGCCCGCGTCGACGGCCAGGAGCGCGTCGGGCCCGACGGTCTCGCGTGCCGCCCGCACCATCTCCTCGTCGACGGCGTCGCTCACCCGGCCGAACGACCCCCAGCCGATCTTGAACGCGGTGAACCCGTCTGCCACCAGCCGGGCGAGGTCGTCCTTCAGCACCGGCGGGTCGTCCATCAGCACCGACGCGTACGGCCGCACCCGCTCGCGGTACCGCCCGCCGAGCAGCGTGCTCACCGGGAGCCCGGTGACCTGCCCGAGGATGTCCCACAGCGCGATGTCGATGCCGCTGACGGTGTGCGTGACCGCGCCGCCGCGACCCAGCCAGAACGTGTTCTCGTGCAAGATCTGGCTGACGCGGTCCGGCTCGCGCGGGTCCGTGCCGACGGCGAGCGGGCGCAGCGTGTCGAGCGCGGCCCGCACCAGCGTCTCGCTGGAGAACACGCTGCCGATGCCCACGACGCCCTCATCGGTGTGCACGGCGACGAGCGTGTGGACGTTGTCGTCCGGGTCCAGCTCGCGTGCCCAGCCGCCCTTCGGGGTCGCGCCGCGCAGCCCGGCCGCCTTGATGTCAGTGATCCGCATGATCCCTCTCCACGTCGATGACGACCGCCTCGTCGGCGGCCAGCGCGAACTCCCCCGCCGCCACCCGCCGCGCCGGCGCGCCGGCCGGAGACGCGGTCGACAGCAGCACCCGACCGTCGACCGGCAGCGGCACTGTCGCCGGCCGGTCGGTGAGGTTGAGCAGCACGAGCTTCCGGTCGCTCCCCTCCGTGCGCCGGTACGCGAGGACCGACTCGGTCCCGGCGTCGAACGTGATCGACCCGCGGCGCACCGCCGGCGACGCGTGCCGCAGCCGGGTCAGCGCCCGGTACAGCCGCAGCATCGACTCCGGATCGCGCACCTGTGCCTCGACGTTCAGCCGCGCCAGGTCGCGCGACACCGGCAGCCACAACGACGCCTCCGGAGCCGGCGAGAACCCGCCGTTGACGCCGTCGTTCCAGGGCATCGGGGTGCGTGACGGGTCCCGGCTCACGCCGCCGTGGGTGCGGGCGAAGTAGTCGCGCTGCCGCTCCACCGGCACCGGCTGGTCGGTCAGTCCCAGCTCGTCGGCGTAGAGCAGGCACGGCGTCGCGGCCAGCGTGAGCAGCAGGACGGCGGCCACCCGCGCCTGCGCCGGACCCAGGCGGGTCGCCAGCCGCACCCGGTCGTGGTTGCCCAGCGCGACGATCGGCCAGGCGCCGTCGGGCAGCGCCGCGTAGAGCCCGGACAGCTCCGAGCGCAGCAGGTCGGCCCGCCAGTGGGTCTCGAGCAGCCGGAACGGGAACGGCAGGTGCATGCCGGCCGTGTAGTACTCGGCCCAGTCGGCCCACGGCATCGCCTCGATCTCGGCGATCGTCAGGCGCGAACCGGGGTACTCGTCGGCGACCGCGCGGATGTCGGCCAGCGCCGTGAACGTGTCCGGGTGCCGGCGGTCGTACACGTGCAGCTGGGTGCCGAAGTCGGGATGCTGCAGGTCGAACTCGTTGTGGTTGCCGCCGGGCGCCGCCGGGTTGTCGCGGAACTCGGGGTCCTTCATCAGCATGTGCGCGACGTCGATGCGCACGCCGTCGGCGCCGCGGTCCAGCCAGAACCGCAGCACGTCCAGCAGCGCCTTGCGCACATCGGGGTTGCGCCAGTTGAGGTCCGGCTGCTCCACCAGGTGCGAATGCAGGTAGTACTGCCCCGTCGGCTCGTCGAACTCCCACACCGACCCGCCGGCCTCGCTGGTCCAGTTGTTCGGCACGCCGCCGCCCGGCGCGGGATCGCGCCAGACGTACCAGTCGCGCTTCGGGTCGTCCCGCGACGACCGCGACGCGACGAACCACGGGTGCTGGTCGGACGTGTGGTTCGGGATGTAGTCGACGATCACCCTGATGCCGCGCTCGTGCGCCGCGGCGACCAGCCGGTCGAACGTCTCCAGCGTGCCGAACACCGGCTCGACGTCGAGGAAGTCGGACACGTCGAAGCCCTGGTCGAGCAGCGGCGAGCGGTAGAACGGCCCGGTCCAGACGGCGTCGATGCCCAGCTCGCGCAGGTAGTCCAGGCCCTGGATCAGCCCGTCGAGGTCGCCGATGCCGTCGCCGGACCCGTCGCGGAAGCTCGGCAGGTGGCACTCGTAGACGACGGCGCCACGCCACCAGTCCTCGTCCGCGCCGCCGACCAGTCCGGCGGCGCGCACGCCCGCCGCCACCAGGTCGTCCTCGATGTCGGCCCGGAACGGCAGATGACAGGCGATCAGCGGCACTTCATAGGCCGGGTACGGCTCGGCCGGCGGCTCGTACGCGTCGTGCGTCGGCGCGTAGCCCAGCCAGCCGTTCGTCGTCGACAGCACCAGGCAGTCCTCGCCGAGCGCCTCCTGGAGCCGGCGCTTGATGCCGTGGAAGACCTCGACGTTGTAGCCGAGCAGCGTCACCGGACCCAGCCGCAGCGCGTGCACCCACAGGGGCCGGCGCACCTCCTCGCCGGCTTCGAGCGCGGCGACGGTCCGCCGCAGCGACAGGTACGTGACGTCGTCACCGTCGTCACGTCGTTTGCGCAGCTCGTCCAGGTCGTAGGGCGCCAGTTCGTACGGGATCTCCTGCTTGACGACGGCGACGGCTTGCGTCGCGAGCGGCTCCGCCGCCGTCAGCCCCGCCGACACCGCGTCGGCGAACCGGCCGGCGAACAGCTCCAGCGCGACCAGCGACTCCTCGGCCGGGCCGTGCGCGTAGAGCGGGTTGAGGTCGCCGAGCGCACCCTGCAGGAACACGCCCGTCGCGCCGGGGTGCGCCGCCTCGACCAGCCGCAGCGCCTCGCCCGGGTAGTCGCCGTGCACGGCCGACGTCTCCTCGCAGCAGATCACCGGGTGGCACGAGTACGAGGCGACGAACCCGGCCAGCTCGCCGCCGTGGTCGACCCGCAGCACGTGCACGCCCGGATCGATCAGGGACGGGTCCGGCTCGCTCCACGAACCGGACAGAGCGGCGGCGTTCGTCAGGCCGCGCGACGGCAGCATCCGGTTGTGGGCGAACCGGTCCAGCGGGGCGACGGCGTGGCGCACCGTCGCCGGCGCCAGCGCGCGCACCGCCTCGACGCACGCGCGGGCGATCAGCTCCGGCAGCCGGGCGACGTACAGCTCGTCGGGCGCGCCCCAGCCGACGTTCTCGACGGTGGCCGGGCCGGAGTGGTTGTGGGTGGCGTGCACGACCACCTCGTCCGGGTGCCAGCCGGTCGCCTCGGCCACCCGCGCCGTCACCTCGTCGACCACGGCGGCCGCCACCCCCAGCAGGTCGCAGCTCACCAGCACCCAGCGGCCACCGCCGTCACCGTCACCCCCGGCCACCGCGACGGCCCGGGCGTACAGCGGCGCGTGCACCGAGGTCGCACGCCGGCGCAGGAACGGGCCGAAGCCGGCCAGCTCGACGCCGAGGGGCGGGGTGAGGTCCGTCCGGCCGAAGCCGATCCGCACGGTCATGGTGTGCTCATCCTTTCGAGACGCCGGCCAGCAGGCCGCGGACGAAGTGCCGTTGCAGGGCGACGAAGACGGCCATCGGCACCAGCACCGACAGCACGGCCGCCGACGTGAGGATCTCCCAGCCGTCGCCGCGCGAGGCGACCAGCTGCGACACCGCGACCGTCATCGGCGCGACGTCGCGGAAGCCGCCCAGGAAGATCAGCGCGACCAGCAGGTCGTTCCACGTCCACACGAAGTCGAAGATCGCCAGCGCCGCCAGCGCCGGCCGGGCCACGGGCAGCACGACCGAGAAGAAGATCTGGCCCCGGGACGCACCGTCCATCTCGGCCGCCTCGAACAGCTCGCGCGGGATCGCGGCGAAGAAGTTGTGCAGCAGGTAGATCGCGAACGGCAGCCCGAAGCCCAGGTGCACCAGCCAGATGCCGAGGAAGCTGCCGGTGAGGTCCAGCGCGCTGAACGCCCGCAGCAGCGGCACGAGCGTGATCTGGATCGGCACGATGATCAGCGCGACGATGGTCAGCAGCACCGCCGAGCGCAGCCGGAACCGCATGCCGGCCAGGGCGTACGCCGCGGCCGCGCCGGCCGCCACCGTCAGCAGGGTCGCCGGCACCACCACCGCGAGGCTGTTGAACAGGCTCAGCGCCATGCCGTCGCGGTCGAGCACCCGGCGGTAATTCTCCAGCGTGTAGTCGCCGGGCAGCGCGAACGACTCCCACCAGCCCGACGACAACACCGCCCACGACGGCCGGAACGCGCTGACCACGAGCCCGACCAGCGGGACCGCCCAGATCGCGGCCACACCCAGCACCACCACGTGCACGGGGATCCGCCGCCACCTCGGCGCCCGCACGCGCACCACGCCCGCCGCCATCACGCGGCCCCGGTCTCGCGGCGGAACTGCCGCACGTTGGCGATCATGATCGGCACGACGGTGAGCATGAGGATCGTCGCGACCGCGCCGGCCAGCCCGTTGTCCTTGGCGGTGAACAGCGCGCGGTACATGACGGTCGACAGCACGTCGGTGCCGTAGTTGCCATTCGTCATCACGTAGACGATGTCGAACGCCTTGAGCGCGACCACCGTCATCGTCGTCGCCACGACCACGACCGTCGGCATCAGGAACGGCAGCGTGACGTGCCGGAACGCCGCCCACTCCGACGCGCCGTCCAGCCGGGCCGCCTCGAGCAGCTCGCCCGGCACGGACCGCAGCGCCGCGTCGAAGATCACCATGGCGAACCCGGCCTGGGTCCACAGCGTCGCGCCGATCAGCGCGTAGTTGTTCGTCGCGGTGTCGACGATCCACGCGACCGGCTCGCCGCCGAGCGCCGTCACGACGGCGTTCAGCGTGCCGGTCTGCGCGGCGCCCGGCGGCTGGTAGTCGTACATGAAGCTCCAGATCACCCCGGCCGCCACGGCCGAGATCGCGATCGGCAGGAACAGCGCCGCCTTGATCAGCGCGCCGTACCGGACCCGCTCGGACAGCACCGCGATCACCAGCCCGACCAACACCGCCAGCGACGGCAGCAGCACCACCCAGAGCACGGTGTTGCGCAGTGCGACGCGGGTGACCTCGTCGGACAGCGTCTGCGCGTAGTTGGCGAACCCCGCGAACCCGCCACTGCCGCCGTCGCCGTCGTCGACGAGGCTCCAGCCCACCGTGATGACCGCCGGCACGGCGAGCGCCAGCAGCACCATCGCGACGGCCGGGCCGGCGAAGAGCCACGGCGCGAGTCGCCGGTAGGCGCCGTGCGGCAGCGCGGCCAGGGCGCGGTCGCCGAGGCGCAGGTAGGCCCAGCCGGCGACGACGATCACTGCCGTCGCCGCCAGCGTGAGGACGATCCGGTCGCCGATCATCGGGCCCGGGCGTCCTCGATGCCCTGCAGGATCGCGTCCAGGTCGCCGGGGTTCTGGGCGAACGCCAGCCCGGACTGCCAGAACGCGTCCACCTCGGACTGCGGCATCAGCGAGTTGCCCAGCGGATACGTGCCCTCGGCCGAGGTCAGGACCTCGTTGGCGCGGCGCAGGAACGGGTCCTCGTAGGCGTCGGCGGCGACCGTGACGTTCGGCGAGAGCCAGCGACCGGTCGCCGCGATGAGCGTGCCGGCCTCGGTCGAGGCGAGGTAGCGGATCAGCGCGGCCGACTGCGGCGACTCCGTGACCATGCCGAGGATCTCGCCGGAGATGGAGCGGATGCCCGGGTGCTCGGGGCTGAAATCCGGCGCCGGGAAGAAGTCGAGGTCGGTGCCCGGCTCCAGGTCCGGGAACGCGTCGGTGATGATGCTGCCCATGAACGTGGCCTGCTGGATCACGTAGCAGCCGGGGTCGTCGGCGAACATCGGGTTGGCCGCCTGCGAGAAGTCGGTGCTGAGCACCGTCGTCGTCCCGCCGTAGACCATGCCCTCGGCGATCATCTCGCCATAGGTCTCGTAGGCCTCTTTCACCTGCGGCGACGTCCAGGGCTCAGTGCCGTCGCGCCAGGCGCGGTGGAACTCCGGCCCGGCCTGGCGGAGCAGGATCTCGTCGATGAAGTCCGCGGCCGGCCAGCCGCTCGCGGCGCCGCTCTCGAGGCCGACGCACCACGGCGTCTCGCCGGCGGCCGCCTTCTCCGCCGCCCAGGCCTGCAGCTCGTCCCAGCTCGCCGGCTCGGTGGGGCCGTCGTAGCGCTTCGGGTCGTACCAGATCAACCCGCCCAGGTTGATCGTGTTGTAGAGCCCGAACAGCTCGCCGCCGGCGGTCCCGGTCTCGAGCATGCTGGCCGGGTAGTTGGTGGTGAGCACCGCCTCGTCGACCACCTTCCGCAGGTCGACGAGGGCGCCCTGCTCAGCCAGCGCCGCCATCTCGCCGATGGCCGGCGTGGCGACGAGGTCGGGCGGGTTGCCGCCGTCGACCCGGGTCTGCAGGACCGCCGCGAAGTCGCGGGTGCCCTCGTACTGCACGTCGATGCCGGTGGCGTCCTCGAACGGCGCGATGACGCTGAGGAACGCGTCGAGCTCCTCGCCGCCCAGGACGCCGAGCATCGTGACGCCGCCGCCGAGCTCCTCGCCGCCGGCCGCCTCGAGCGCGGCCTCCTCTGCTGCGGCGACGGCGCCGTCGCCGGCCGCCGCCTCTTCGTCCGGGCGGGCGGACTCGCTGGTGCTGCACGCGGCCAGCGCGGTGACGACGGCGCCCGCCGCGACCAGCGCGGTCCCACGGTGACGCAGGTTCATGGTCGGCTCCTCGGTTCGTCGGGATGACCGGGGTCGGTGTGTGGTGCAGGACCGTAACAGAGTCGACGGACGATTGTCGACAGTCGCTCATATGCTCTAGGATCGGGGTCATCCGCTCGCTACACGAGGTTGGAGTGCCCCTATGACCGGACTGGGCTTGCGACGGGTTCCCAGCCTGTCGCGGCGTGAGCACGTCGCCGAGATCCTGCGCGAGGCGATCACCAGCGGCCGGCTCAAGCCCGGCGACCGGCTGGTCGAGCTCGACCTCGCCGCGGAGCTCGGCACCAGCCGCGCCCCCATCCGCGAGGCGCTGCGCCAGCTCGAGCAGGAAGGGCTGGTCGCCTCCTACCCGTACCGCGGCAGCGAGGTGCTGGGCGTCTCGCAGGACGAGGTCGAGCAGGTCCTGGTGCCGATCCGCATCACGCTGGAGCGCTTCGCGTTCGGCAAGGCGCTCGACAAGCTGGGCCACGCCGACCTCGACGCGTTGCAGGTGCTGGTCGACGACATGCTGGTGGCGGCGCGGTCCGGCGAGGCGGAGCGGCTGGCCGACCTCGACATCGGCTTCCACGAGCTGGTCATCACCCGGTCCGAGCAGCGGCACTGCCTGCAGATGTGGAAGACCATCCAGCCGCGCGTGCGCGCCTACTTCCGCCGCGACGCCCCGGCCCACTCTGACCCCGCCGAGGTGGCACGGCAGCACCAGGAGCTGCTCGACGTCATCCGCTCGGGCGACCGCGACGCGGTGCTCGACGCCGTCAAGCGGCACATCCACATCCACCTCGCGCCGCCGCGAGGAGCGGAGAGCGGCGATGTGGCCTGAGACCGTCGCCGTCACCGGCGCGGGCTCCGGCATCGGCCGGGCGGTGCTGGTGGCCGCGGCGGCGCGCGGAGCCCGGGTGGCGGCCCTCGACGTGGACGCATCGGCGGCGACGGCGGCAGCTGCGGCCGCGCGGGCGGCGGGTGCCGCCGACGCGGTGGCGGTCGCGTGCGACGTGTCGTCCGAGGCGTCGGTGGCGACGGCGTTCGCCGCGGTGGCCGACGCCGTCGGCGACCCCGGGGCGGTGTTCGCCAACGCCGGCATCGAGGTCAACGCGCCGGTGCACGCCTTCCCGGCCGCGGACTGGGAGCGCGTCGTCGCCGTCAACCTGGTCGGCGTGTTCCTCACCTGCCGCGAGGCGCTGCGCCGGCTGGTCGACGCCGGCCGCGGCGGCTCCGTCGTCTGCACGTCGTCGCCGGCCGCGTTCGTCGGTCACTCCGGCGGCGGGAACAGCGCCTACGCCGCGTCGAAGGGCGGGGTGTCGGCGTTCGTCCGGTCCGCGGCCCTCGACTACGCGCCGCACGGCATCCGCGTCAACGCCGTCGTGCCCGGCGCGACCGACACCGCGATGCTGACGGCCGGCGGTGCCGACCCGGACCGGATCCGGGCCGCCGCCGCGACCCAGGTCCCGCTCGGGCGGCTCGGCCGGCCCGACGAGGTGGCCGCGGCGGTGCTGTGGCTGCTGTCCGAGGAGTCGTCGTACGTCACCGGGTCGCACCTGGTCTGCGACGGCGGCCTCATGGCGAAGAGCGCCAACGACTTCTGACGAACGAGGAGGATTTCGCGTGGAGCCGATCGGTTCGACGGTCTGGGTGGTCGCCGACGGATACATTCCGCCCGGCAGCAGCGGCGACGACCCGGCGCTGGCCAGTCACGAGAGCGTCTGCATCCTCAACGCGGGGCCGGCCGACGCGACGGTGCGGCTCTGGGTCTACTTCACCGACCGCGAGCCCGACGGGCCGCACGTCCTGTCCGTCCCGGCGCGGCGGGCGTTCCACCAGCAGCTCGGCGCGCTGGGCGTGCCGGCGGGCGTCGACTACAGCGTCTTGCTGCACAGCGACGTTCCGGTCGTGGTCCAGCACACCCGGCTCGACTCGCGGCAGGCCGCCAACGCCCTGATGTCGACCATCGCCTACCCGGCGCGGTGAGCGCGATGGTGACGACGAGGCGCAGCGAGCTGACCGGGCCGCGGACGTCGGCCGTGCGGACGGTCGAGCTGCCCGGCCCCGGCTACGGCGAGGTCCTGCTGAAGGTACTGGTCAGCGGGGTGTGCGCGAGCGAGGTGGCGGACTGGACGGCCGGCCCGCAGTCTCCGGAACCGCCGGTGCTCGGGCACGAGCCGGTCGGCGAGGTCGTCGCCGTCGGCCCCGACGTGACGGCGTTCGCGGCGGGCGACCTGGTCACCGGCCGCGTCGACGCCGCGTTCGCGGACCTCGCGATCGGCGCCGTGCGCGACCTCGTTCCGGTTCCCACCGGCCTGGACCCGGCCGAGGCCCTCGGCGAGCCGCTGGGCTGCGTCGTCGAGGCGCTGCGCCGGACCCGGCTCGACACCGGCGACCGGGTCGCCGTCGTCGGCACCGGCTTCATGGCCTGGTACTGCTGCAACTACTCCGGCACGCGGGGACGCGGCAGGTGGTCGCGATCGACCCACGGCCGGACGCGCGTGAACAGGCGCTGATCCACGGCGCGGACGCGGCGGCGGCACCGGGCGAGGTCGACACGGCCGGCGACTTCGACGTCGTCGTCGAGGCTTCCGGCACCGCGCCCGGCCTCGACCTCGCGACGACACTGGTACGCCCCCACGGCGTGCTGTCGATCATGGGTTACCACCAGGAGCCGCGCACCGTCGACCTGCGGACCTGGAACTGGAAGGCCATCGACGTCGTCAACGCCCACGTCCGCGACCGCGACCGGCTGCGCGAGAGCGTCCGCCGCGGCCTCGACCTGGTCGCCGCCGGCCGCATCGACATCGGCGCGCTGGTCACGCACCGCTTCGCCCTCGACGAGGTGGACGCGGCGTTCGAGGCGCTGGTCGCCAAGGAGCCCGGGTTCGTCAAGGCCGCCATCGCCTGGTGATCAGCGGCCGTGGCGCGGGATGACGAGGCCGCCCTCATAGGCGGTGACGACGGCCTGGGTGCGATCGCGCAGGGCGAGCTTGGCGAGCACCCGGCTGACGTGGGTCTTCACCGTCTCTTCGCCGACGACCAGACGTGCGGCGATCTCAGGGTTCGACAGTCCCTCGGCGACCAGCCGCAGCACCTCCGTCTCGCGCGGCGTCAGTGCCGCCAGACCGGCAGCCGGTGCCGCCGGCCGGGGCCGCAGCCGGGCGAACTCGGCGATGAGCCGCCGGGTGACGGAGGGAGCGAGCAGCGCCTCGCCGGCGGCCACCACACGGACCGCATCGAACAACCGCTCCGCCGTCACGTCCTTGAGCAGGAACCCGCTGGCGCCGGCCGCGAGCGCGTCGTACACGTGCTCGTCGAGGTCGAACGTCGTCAGCATGAGGATCCGCGGGCCGTCGCCGCCGGCATCGCCGACGATGCGCCGGGTCGCCTCGATGCCGTCGAGGACCGGCATCCGCACGTCCATGAGCACGATGTCGGGCCGGACCTCGCGGCACAGCGCCACGGCCGCGGCGCCGTCGGCCGCGCTGCCGGCCACCGTGACGTCGGGCTGGGTGTCCAGCAGGGCCACGAAGCCGGCCCGGACCACCTCGTGGTCGTCGACCACCACGACGCGGATCACGGCGACGGCTCCGGCTCGCGGGCGGGCGACGTGGGCAGCACGGCCTCGACGACGAACCCGCTGGCCGGCTCCGGCCCCGCCCACAGCTCGCCGCCGACCGCGGCCGCCCGCTCCCGCATCCCGAGCAGCCCGTGGCCACCGGCAGGGCGCCCATGCGCCGCCGCCGGGCCGGGGCCGCTGTCGCGCACCCGCAGGTGCAGGGCCTCGGCCGCATAGCGGAGCTCGACGTCGACGGCGGCACCCGGCGCGTGCCGGCGTGCGTTGGTCAGCGCCTCCTGGACGATCCGGAACGCCGTCAGCTCGAGGCCCGGCTCGAGTGGCCGGACCTGCCCGCTGACGATCAGCCGGGTGCTCGCGCCGCCGACGTCGCGCGCCTCGTCGATCAACTCGATGAGCTGCGGCAGGCCGGGCTGCGGCCGCCGGGTGCCGCCGTCGTCGGCGTCCTCGCGCAGCACGCCGAGGAGCCGGCGCATCTCGGTGAGCGCCTCGCGGGCGGTGTCGCCGATGGCCCGCAGCCGGTGCGCACCCTCGGCCGGCAGCCCGGGAGTGGCGAGCCGGGCGGTCTCGGCCTGGACGGAGATCATCGACAGGTGATGCGCAACGACGTCGTGCAGCTCGCGCGCGATGCGCGCGCGCTCGCCGCGGGCCGCGTGCTCCAGCAGGGTGTCGGCCACGGCCCGCTCCGACGCCGCCCGGTGCGACGCCGCCGCCCGGCGCCGTCGCACCCGCCGTGTCACCAGCAGCACCACGACGACCAGCTGGGCCGCCACGGCGGCGAGCGTCGGCGTGCTGAACGTCGCGAGCGTGAGCAGCACCGCCGTCGTCACGGCAGCCGTCGCCGCCGCGGGGTGGGCGCGCGCGAACGCCACCGGCACCGTCGCGGCGAGCGCGAGCAGCAACGCCACGGGCAGCCCCGGCCCGGGGTCGCCGGCCCGCACCGCGACCTCGGCGACGGCGGCCGCCGCGAGCACCACTGCGGCCAGCAGCAGCCGGTCGGGGACGGCGACGTCCCGGCCGGCCGCGACCACGGTGGCGGCACGCCTCACGCCGTCCGTTCTCGCGCGCGCGAGAACGGCGCCGTCCCCCTGAGCAGGATGTCCGCCGTCCCCCACACGAGGGACGCGGGCTCCGGCAAGACGGCTCCGGCGCGTGACGACGCGGCCGGCCCGCGCTGTCTAGCCTTCCCCCATGGACGCCGACATCGAGGTGCGTGACCTCCGCAAACGCTACGGATCGACGCTCGCGGTCGACGGGCTGTCGTTCACCGTCCCGCCCGGCCGGGTCACGGGGTTCGTCGGCCCCAACGGCGCCGGCAAGTCGACGACGATGCGCATCATCCTGGGGCTCGACGCGCCGGACGAGGGTGTCGCACTGGTCGGCGGGCGCCAGTACCGGTCGCTGCGCACGCCGCTGCGCCACGTCGGCGCGCTGCTCGACGCGGCCGCGGTCCACCCGTCCCGGCGAGCCGCCGACCACCTGCTCTGGATGGCGCAGGCGAGCGGCCTCCCCCGCCGCCGGGTCGACGAGGTGATCGGCCTGGTCGGGCTGGAGTCGGCGGCCGGACGGCCGGCCGGCGGGTTCTCGCTCGGCATGCGACAGCGTCTCGGCATCGCCGCCGCGCTGCTCGGCGACCCGCCGGTCCTGATGTTCGACGAGCCGGTCAACGGGCTGGATCCGGACGGCATCCGATGGATCCGCGAGCTGCTGCGCTCACTGGCGGCCGAGGGCCGCGCCGTCCTCGTCTCCAGCCACCTCATGGGCGAGCTGGAGGACACCGCCGACCACCTCGTCGTCATCGGGCGGGGCCGGCTGGTCACCGAGACGAGTGTCGGCGCACTGCTCGCGGCGGCGTCCGGCGGCCGGGTCGCGCTGCGCACGTCGCACCGGACCGAGGCGATGACGGTGCTGGCCGGCGCGGGCGCGACGGTGGCGGCCACCGGCCGCGAGACGGTCACCGTCGGCGGCCTGCCCACCGAGCGCGTGATCGCCCTGCTCTCCGACCACGGACTGCCGTTCAGCGAGGTCTCGGCGCACCGGGCCTCGCTCGAGGAGGCCTACATGGAGCTCACCCGCGACGCCGGCGAGTTCACCGCCGCCGCGGTGCCGGGTGCGTCGTGACGACCACGCTGCGGCCGGTGCCGCCGCGGTCCCAGCGCGCCGCCGGATTCGGCCGGCTGCTCCGCGCGGAGTGGACCAAGTTCCGGTCGGTGCCAGGCTGGGTGGCCGGCATGGTCGCCGCGGTCGTCGTGACGGTGCTGGTGTCGCTGCTCGCCGCCTCCGGGAGCGGCACCGACGCCAACGACGTCCCGGACCTCGTCACGGGCCCCGACGGCGGCCTCGTCGCCGACGCGTTCCAGTTCGTGCACGGCCCGATGACCGGCGACGGCAGTGTCACCGTGCGGGTGACCGGCCAGGACGCCAGCCACGACGACGCCATGGCTGGCCTGATGATCAAGGACGGGACCACGCCCGGGTCGGTCTATGCCGCACTCATGGTCACCCCTGCCGACGGCGTGCGGCTGCGGGCCATGTTCGACGCCGATGTCGCCGGCCGCGACGGCGTCGCACCGCGGTGGCTGCGACTGGTCCGCTCCGGCACCGAGGTCACGGGCTACGAGTCCGCCGACGGCATCGACTGGGCCGAGGTGGGCACGGTGGATGTGCCTGGGCTGCCCGAGACCGCCGAGCTCGGCGTGTTCGTGGCCTCGCCGCCGGACGTGCGGGTGGAGCGCCAGGCGGGCAGCACCTCGGTCGGCGAGGTCGAGACGATCGGCCGCGCGACCTTCGCGGACCTCGCCGTCGACGCCGACGACGCGGTTGCCCCCGAGCGGTGGTCCGGCACGGACGTCGGCCGCACCGGGACCGGCGCTGTCACCATCGCCGGCGGCGTCCTGACGGTGACCGGCTCCGGCGACATCGGCCCCGATCCGCCTGACGACGACCCCGTGCAGATCGGCCTCTTCGGCGCGGTCGTCGGGCTCATGGTGGTGATCGCGGTCGCCGTGCTGTTCGCCACCTCGGAGTACGGGCGGGCGATGATCCGCACGACGTTCGCGGTGACTCCTCGCCGCGGGCAGGTCCTGGCGGCGAAGGCGATCGTCATCGGCGGGGTCACGTTCGTCGCCGGCCTGGTCGCGGCGGTGACGGCGGTCCTGCTGACCCGGCCGCTGCTGCGGGACGCGGGCTTCGGCCCGCCCGCCTTCCCCGAGTCCTCGCTGTTCGACGGGCCGGTGCTGCGCGCCGTCGTCGGGACGGCGGCGATGCTCGCCGTCGTGGCCGTCCTCGCGCTGGCCGCCGGGATCCTCACCCGGCACAGCGCCGGCGCCATCACCGGCGTGGTGCTGCTGGTGGTGCTGCCGATCCTGGTGGCCTCCGCGCTCCCACCGGGCGCCGCGGAGTGGATCATGCGTCTGACCCCGGCCGGAGCGCTGGCGATCCAGCGCACCAAGGACCCGACCGCCGGGCTGGTCGAGCCGTGGGCCATGGTCGGGCCGTGGGCCGGGTTCGGGATGCTGTGCCTCTACGCGACCGTCGCCATGGCGTTGGCGGCCAGGTCGCTGCGCGGACGGGACACGTGAGCCGCGTCCTGCGGGCGGAGTGGACCAAGCTGCGCACCGTCCCGAGCACCGCATGGCTGGTCGCCGCCGTCATCGGGCTGACCCTCGCGCTCGGCGTGGCCGCGGTGGCCTCCGTCGACACGGCGCACTGCCCGACGCCGACGACGTGCGCGGAGGACACGGCGCGGCTCAGCCTCACCGGCGTCTGGCTCGGGCAGGCCGCGGTGGCGGTGCTCGCCGTCCTGGCGGTGACGAACGAGCACGCCAGTGGGCTGATCCGCAGCACTCTCGCCGCCTCGCCCTCGCGGGTGCGGGTGCTGGCGGGCAGGCTCACGGTGGTGACGGTGACGGTGGTCGCTGCGGCCGCCCTCGGCGTGGCCGGGTCGGTGCTCGCAGCCGCGGCGATCCTGCCGTCGAACGGCTTCACCCCGGCCCATGGCTACGCGCAGCTCTCGCTGGCCGACGGTCCCACCTTGCGGGCCGCCGCGGGCAGCGTGCTGTACCTGGGACTGGTGGCGGTGATCGGCGTGGCCGTCGCGACGATCGTCCGCGGTACGGCCGCCGCCCTCACGGCCGCGCTCACGGTGCTCTACGCCATCCCGCTACTCGTGCGGTTCGTCTCCGACCCGGGCTGGCAGGAGCAGCTGCAGCGCTGGTCACCGTCGTCGGCGGGACTGACGATCCAGGCGACCACCGGACTGGAGCGGCTGCCGATCCAGCCCTGGGCCGGCCTCGGGGTGCTGGCCGGCTACGCGTTCGTCACCCTGGTCCTCGCCGCGGCGCTGTTTCACTCCCGCGACGCCGGCTGATCACGACACCGGCCGATCAGGTCGCCGCCGGGGCGGGCGCGGCCGGAGGCGGCGGCGCGGAGCGGCCGGCGAAGGGCTGGCCGAGGATGGCCGACGTCAGGGCCTCGACGGGCTCGACGGGCGAGCGCGGGTTGGACAGCAGCGTGAAGTCGATGTCGCCGAGCTCGGGCAGGCCGACCGAGGCGGGCAGCGCCTGCAGGTCCGCCGGGACCAGGCTGCTGGGGAACACCGCCACCCCGATGCCCGCCCGCGCCGCCGCCAGCACGCCGTTGACCTCCAGCGTCTTGCAGGTGATCTTCCAGCTGCGCCCGGACTCCGCGAGCACCCGCAGCGCCGTCACCCGGCTGACCGACGGTGCGGTGTAGGTGATGAGCGGGATCGGCTCGTCGGGGCGGACCTGGGTGCCGGGCAGGCCGATCCACACCAGGCGGTCGCGGCGGACGACCCGGCCGACCGTCTCGCCGGGGAACTCCTTGATGAAGACCAGGTCGAGCTGGTTGGCCTCGAGCCGGCGCATGAGCGTGCGGGTCTGGGTGACCGTCAGCTCGAGGTTGATGCGCGGGTGCAGCTGCCGGAACGCCCGCAGCACGGCCGGCAGCTGGGCCAGCGCGAGGTCGTCGGCGGCGCCGAAACGGAGCCGGCCGCGCATGGCGGTGCCGGTGAAGTAGCTGGCCGCCTCGTCGTGCGCGGCGAGGATGGAGCGCGCGAAGCCGGCCATCGCCTCGCCGTTGTCGGTGAGCGCGGTGGCGCGGGTGTCGCGCAGCAGCAACTGCCGCCCGGCCGCCTCCTCCAGGCGCCGGACGTGCTGGCTGACGCTGGGCTGGCTGATGCCGAGCTGCTGCGCCGCCTGCGTGAAGCTCAGCGTCGACGCCACCGCCAGGAATGTGCGCAGATGTACCGGATCGAACATCGACCGTTCACCGCCATCGGAAGTCGTCATTGGATTTCTTGATGACATTTATAGCCCTTATCGGCTTAGCGAATCGGCGTTCAGCACCTAACGTTGAACACGGTCCTGCCGCTGAGGCGGGACCGCTGCACGCCAACCATCCGTACCAGCACAAGGAACCCCACCGTGAGACCGGCGTCCGTCGCCCTTCACCCGTCCTCACAAGCCCACTCAGATACGCGCCCGGTCGCGCCGCCCGCCGCGGACGACCAGGAGCACCGGTCGCACTGGCGCGACACCTTCGCCTCGCTCCGAGTACGCAACTACCGCCTCTACGTCATCTCCCAAATCCTGACCAACACGTGCGGCTGGATGCAGCGCGTGGCACAGGACTGGCTCATCCTCAGCCTGACCGGCAACGTCGCCTGGGTCGGGCTCACCGTCAGCCTCCAGCTCGCCCCGATGCTCGTGTTCGGCCTCTGGGGCGGCGTCGTCGCCGACCGCTTCGACAAGCGCAAGCTGCTGATGATCACGCAGTCGCTGTTCGCCCTGTCGGCCCTGACGCTCGGGACGCTCACGCTGCTCGGCGCGATCGAGCCGTGGCACGTCCTGGCCGCCGCCGCGTTCACGGGCCTGGCGATCGTCGTCGACAACCCGGCCCGGCAGGCGTTCGTGCCGGAGGTCGCCGGGCGCCAGCACCTGCGCAACGCCATCAGCATCAACTCGACGGTGTTCCAGCTGGGCGCGCTGATCGGACCGGCCCTGGCCGCCGTCGGCATCGCGCTGGTCGGCGAGGGCTGGTCGTTCATCGTCAACGCGCTGGCCGGCGTCGTCGCCGTCGTCCTGCTGGTGATGATGCGCGCGTCCGAGCTCTCGGCCGCGCCCGCCATCGCCCGCACCCGCGGGCAGCTGCGCGAGGGCCTGCGCTACGCCGGCGACGAGCCGGTCATCCTGTGGTCGGTCGTCCTGGTCGGCTTCGTCGCGATCACCGGCATCAACCTCGCCACCGTCCTGGCCGCCTACGCCGACGATGTGTTCGACATCGGGTCGGCCGGCTACGGCCTGCTGAACTCGTGTCTCGCCGCCGGTGCCGTGGCCGGCGCGCTCGCCTCGACCCGGCGCAGAAGCCTGCGGCTGCGCACGCTCGTGTACTCCGCGGGCGTGCTCGGCGTGCTGCAGATGGTGGCCGGCATGATCGACTCGCTGCCGTTGTTCTGCGTGGTGCTCGTCGGGGTCGGCGCGGTCACGCTGCTGTACCTGACCGGCGGCAACACGCTGGTCCAGACGACGGTCGCGGGCACCATGCGCGGGCGGGTCATGGCGCTGTACATCCTGGTGCTGTTCGGCGCGCAGGCCGGCTCCGGCACTCTCGTCGGCTGGATCGCGCACGAGGCGGGGGCCCACGTCGCCATGATCGTCAGCGGTGCCGGGCCGCTGCTGGGCGCGATCACCGTCGGCGCCGTCCTCGCCCGGAAGGGCCGGCTCACGACGCGGCTCATCCTGCGCGACCGGCCCGGTCGCGGCGTGCTCTACGTCGTCCCTCGCGACTCCGTGCCGGCGGCGTCCGGGTCGCCGGTGCCGGGGCTGCTCAGCCGCGGCCTGCGCGACGGGTCGCGCTCGACGCATCCGGCCGAACGACGGCGACGGCGGCAGTCCCGCTCGGGGCCGGTCCGGGCGCATGCCCGCCAGCACGCCGACCGCTCGCGGACCCGGCGCAGCCCGCTGCGGTGACCTCGATGGCGACGGGATCGGCTACTCGCAGCCGGTCCCGTCGTCGTCGGCGTCGAGACCGTAGATGTCCTCGCCCGTGACGGTGACCGGCCCGTCCGCGTACGACGGTCCGTTGCCGCTGCCGCCCGCGCAGTCGACGTCGCTGTCGACGGGCACACAACCGCTGTAGTTCGGATCGCAACGCTCGTCGGGCGGCGCCTCGACGAGCGCCGCCTCCTCGGGCTCCGGCTCCGGCTCCGGCTCCGGCTCCGGCGGCGGCTCGTACGTTCCCACCGTCGTCACCTCGTCGACCGGCGCGGTGGTGACCTCGTCGCTCACCAGCACCCGGCCGGTCTCGACGCCGTCGGTGAGCGTGACCTCGAAGACGAGCGTCCGCACCCCCGCGGCCCCGGCGGTCGTGACGGCGGACGTGCCGGCATCCATGGTGTCGTCCTCGACGGTGACCCGCTCGAACGGGACCGCCTCGGTCTCGGACACGGTCTCGACGGTGACCACCGGCGTCGGCGACGGCGTCACCGCCGGCGAGGCCGACACGGTCGCCGTCGCCGCGGAGCCGGCCAGCGGCGCCGGCCGCGGCTCGTCGCCGCCGGCCACATCCCCGGCCGACCCGCAACCCGCCGCGGCGGCGAGAAGAAGCACGGTCACGAGCGCCCGCAGGCGCGATCGATCGACGGTCATGGCCCCCCGGCCCTCTGCACCCATGATCAGGAAAGCCGCGAGGCTAGTCCTCCCCCACGGCCGCGTCAACAGCCGTCAGGAGGCGAGCGCCGCCACGATCGCGATCGCCGGAGGCAGCGCCTGCCCGACGGCACCCCGCCAGAGCCGCCGGTCGGACGCAACCAGGACGATCCCCGCCAGCGTCATCGCGGCGCAGCTGAAGACGACCAGCGTTCGACCGGCCGTCTCCTGGTCCGCGGCCCACACGACGACCCCGATCAGGGCGCCCGCGGCCAGCGCCAGGTTGTAGAAGCCCTGATTGAACGCCCACAGCCGGACGCCCGTCGACTGGCCGGCGTCGCGGACCAGCGCCCGCTGCACGAACGGACGGTCGAACAGGATGCTCTCCATCACGAACGCCGCGAGGTGGAAGACGCCGGCCACCACCGCGAAGATCCATGCGACAACCGTCATGGCGCCAGCGTGGCGGCGCACGCGGGCCCGGACAAGGCGCCGGGCCGGTGAGACCCTCATCACCGGCCCGACAGGCTCGCGTTCAGCGATGCGGCGTCAGCGGCCGACCGCCTTCTCCAGCTCCTTCTTGGTCATCTTGGAGCGGCCCTTGATGCCCTTCTCCTTGGCCTCGTTGTAGAGCTGGTCCTTGGTGCGGCCACCGGGGCCCTTGCCGGAGCGCAGGCCACCCCGGCGCCCGGACGAGATGTCGTCGACGGACGTACGGCTCTTCTGCGCGGCCTCGCCGGAGCGCGCCCGCTCCTTGTTCACAGTGCGCGCGGCGATCTCTTCGGCCTTGTCCTCGCCGTAGTCGCGATCCTCCAGGCCTTCCTTGATGTGCTCGTACTGCCGCTCGCGCTTCTTGCTCCACTGTCCTCTCGGCATCCGGCTCACCTCCGTCACTGTGATCCGTACCCGGCCGGCGCGAAACCATCCGCCGTCGTTTGCCGACATCCGCACCGGGTAGCCGACCGGGTGAGGCAGGACAGAGGAGGACGCCATGACCACGACCGGCAACCCCGACGACGGCCCCAACCGCGATCCCGGTGCCTCGTTGGAGGAGGCGGGCATCCCGGAGTACGCCGACGACATGCAGCCTGACGGCGACGTGCCAGACCCGGGCGTGCCTTCCGTGCCCGTGGACGCGCCGACGTACGGCCTGTTGCGGGTCGAGGAGGAGGAGACGCTCGATCAGCGGCTGGCCGAAGAGGAACCCGACCCCGCTCAGGACCCCGACCTGTACGAGACCGCCGACGAGGACGACGCCGACCCGACGGCGGGTCTGCCCGTGCCCGAGGAGGCCGGCCTCGACGAGGAGGTGGACGCCGAGCTCGCCGGCGACGACGTCACCGGCATGCACATCGAGACCGAACCCGGCCCGTGACGCGAGGGAGGAACCTCATGCGACTGGACACTCTCACCCGCATCCTCGACCACCAGGGACCGTTCGCCAGCGCCATGCTCGACGTCAGCCGCACCACCGAGGACGCCGGCCGGCTGCTCGAGCTGCGCAGCAGGGCGGCGCGCACGGAGCTCACCGAGGCCGGTGCGCCCCGCGGCGTCGCCGCGGCACTGGCGGACCGGATGGCCGAGCCGACGGGCAGACCGGGCGAGACCGGGCGGTTCGTGGTCGCGTCAGAGGCGGACGGCGTGCTGGTCGACGAGACGCTGCCGGGCTGGAGCGGGGCCGAGGTGCTGACGTGGGGACCGCTGCCGGATGTCACCGCCTGGCTGGCCTACCAGGACTGCGCCGTGCCGGTGCTCGTGGTGCTGGCCGACCACGTGGGCGCCGACCTGCACCACCACGCCGCCTGGGGCCGCGAACCCGCGACCACCACGATCGTGGACGGCAGCACCGAGAACATCTCCAAGGTCCCCGACGGCGGCCTGGCCCGGGCGGACCTGCAGAGCAGGACGGACGAGCAGTGGCGGCTCAACGCCCGCGCCGTCGCCGCCGAGATCGAGCGGCTGGCCGCGGCCACGCCGCCGCCGCTGATCGTCCTGGCCGGCGACCCGCGCGCCCGCCACGACATCCGTGAGGCGCTGAGCCCGCACCTCGCCGAGCGGCTGGTCGAGTCCGAACGGGGGAGCCGCGCCGACGGAGCGGGGATGAACTCGCTCACCACCGAGGTCGACGTCGCCGTCACCGACGCCGTCGCCCGCCGCCGTCAGGACGACATCGACCGGTTCCAGGAGCACGTCGGCCGGCAGGAGGCCGTCGCCGTCGGGCTCGGGCCGGTGCTCGAGATGGCGGTCATGGCCAGCATCGACACCGTCGTCCTCGACGAGGACCGCGCCGCCGGCACCCTCGTCCGGCCGGCCGACCACCCGTACCTGCCGCTGCCCGACGGCGTCCGCTCGGCCGACTCCGTCCGCTCGGATCTGCTGGTTCTCGCCGCGGCGGCGGCCACCGGGGCGGGGGCTGTCTTCGCCGCCCCGCCGGACCTGCCCGAGGACGGCGTCGCCGCGCTGCTGCGCTGGGACCGGCCGCCGGGCTAGAGCGCACGGGTCGCGCGCCCGGCGCGAGGTCGGCTGGGAGGGGTCAGCCGACCTCGGCCGGCCGCGACGCGACGATCTGCTCGGCTCGCTCGCCGAGCTTCACGCCGTGGTCGCGCGCAGTGTTGCGCAGCAGGGCGAACGCCTGGTCGGCGTCGAGCCCGTGTCTCTGCATGAGCACTCCCTGGGCCTGCCCGATGACGTGCCGTGCGTTCATGGCCCGCCGCAGCCCGGACTCGTGCCGCGCCGAGACCAGCGCGACCGACGCGTGCCGGGCGTAGAGCCGGGCCAGCTGGGCGTGGTCGGCGGCGAACGCGCCGACCTTGGCGGAGTAGACGCTCAGAGCGCCGAGCGCCGAGCGGTTGGTGCGGAGCCCGAGGGACAGGACGCTCTGGAAGCCCATCTCGGTGACGGAGCCGCTCCAGTTGCGCCAGCGGTCGTCGGCGGAGACGTCGTCGACCACGACGGCGTCGCGGACGGACATGGCCTCGAGGCTCGGGCCCTCGGCACACTGGATCTGGAACAGGTCGGCCTTCGCCGCCTCGGGACTGGTGGCGCTCATGACCGCCGGGCGGCCGCCCTGACGGATCATGACGGTGACGCCGTCGGCTCCCGTGAGGGCGCGCGCGTGGTGCAGGACGGTCTGGACCGTGCTCTCGACGTCCGGTTCGCTGTGCAGGTCAGCGGCGGCCTCGGCAAGTTCCGACGACGGACTGAGGTCCATTGCTTGCGCTCACCTTTCGCCGGGCACAGTTCCCCATGATCGAACGAACAGACGGTTCTGTCTACCCCGCGACAGCGGGGTCTGTCAACATGTATCGTCGGGCGCCATGCAGGTCTCGGACGCGGCCGGCGGCACGCCCAACGCACGAGAACGGATCCTGGCGGCCAGCTACCGGCTGTTCGCCCGGCGCGGCATTCTCGGCGTGGGTGTCGACGAGGTCATCGAACGCGCCCACGTCGCCAAGGCCACGTTCTACAAGCACTTCCCGTCGAAGAACGACCTCGTCCTGGCCTACCTCGACCGGCGCGAGCGCGAGTGGACCGTGGGGCTGGTCGAGGCCGGCTCCGAGAAGCTCGCCGACGGCCCCGAGGAGCGCCTGCTGGCCATCTTCGACGTGTTCGAGGAGTGGTTCGCCAGCGACGACTTCGACGGCATCGCCTTCATCACCGTCCTGCTCGAGATGGGCCGGTCACACCCGCTGGGCCAGGCCAGCATCCAGCACCTGGCCCACCTGCGTGCCATCGTCAGCGCGCGCGCCGCCGACGCCGGGCTGCGCGACCCCGAGGAGTTCGCCCGGTCCTGGCAGATCCTCATGAAGGGCTCCATCATCGCCGCACTCGAGGGCGATCCCGGCGCGGCGCAGCGGGCCAAGGCCATGGCGGCCACGCTGATCGAGCAGTACCGGTAGCGCCCGGCGCCGCTCGCGCGGCGTACAGTGACGAGAATGGCGGACGAGCGAAGCCAAGCGGGCCGCGACCTCACCGAACTGCTGGGCGCGGTGCAGAACCTTCTGCTCAACGCGCCCCGGGTCGAGGAGTTCCTCACGGACCTCGCCAAACTCGCCGCCGACCTCGTCGAGCCGCCCGCGTCGTGCGGCATCACCACCAGCTACGACGGCCAGCCGCGCACCGTGGTCACCAGCGACCCGCGGGCCGCTCTGGTCGACGAGGGACAGTACGAGGGCGGCTGGGGGCCGTGCGTGCACGCGCTGGCCACCGGCGACGTCGTCGAGATCGTGGACCAGGAGTCCGACCCGCGCTGGCCCGAGTACCGGGTGCACGCCGTCGCGCTGGGCGTGCGGTCCTCGCTGAGCCTGCCGCTGGTCGTGAACGGCGACGTCATAGGCGCCATGAACCTCTACGACTTCGACGAGCCCGAGGCGTTCGACATCCAGAACCGCCGCCGCGCCGAGACCTTCGCCACCCAGGCGTCCACGGCCCTGGCCCTCGCGCTGCGCCAGGTCCACGACGCGGAGCTCGCCGAGCAGATGGAGCAGGCGCTGGCCACCCGCAGCGTCATCGACCAGGCCATCGGAATCGTCATGGCGCAGCAGCGGTGCAGCGCCGAGCAGGCGTTCGCCACACTGCGCAAGCACTCGCAGAACAACAACCTCAAGCTGCGCACCGTCGCTGAGCGCATGGTCGCCAGGGTGTCCGGTCAGGCGGTGCCGCAGCCGCCCCCGTTCCGGCGCCGTTCGGCATCGAGCAGCGGCGGCGCCGCGACCGGGCTGGGCGACGGCGTCCCGGGCGCCTGAGCCGCCGGTCCGGCGCGGGGCCGAGCCCCGCGCGTCGTACGGGAGATTTGTCATTCGCCCGTGCCGTAGGTACGTTTGCCGTCTCCGGTTGAGACGCCAGCCGGCGGCAGTCCCGCCGCATTCGGCTCGTCGCCCGAGGTCTCCATGCCGTACCCCTTCGATCGTCGTCGCGGACAGCGTCCGTGAGCGGCGAGCCGTTCACTCCCGCCGACGCGGAGCCCGAGCCCGAACCCGAACCAGAGATCGAGCCGACGCACGTGGCCGAACCCGGGTCGCGGCGGCTCCTCGAACCCGACGACGTCGCTCAGCTGCTGGCCGCGGCCGCGCCGCACCTGTACCTGCAGCCCGACGTCGAGTCGACGGTGAACGCCGTGATCCATCAGGGTGTCGAGGTCATCGGTGGTGACGCCGCGGGGGCGACGCTACTGCGGCCTCGGGGCCGCCGTGAGGTCGCCGCGGCCACCACCGACCGCGCCGAGGAGGCCGACCGGGTCCAGTTCGAGCTGAGCGAGGGGCCGTCGATCACCGCGCTGGCCGAGCAGGAGCCGGTCCTCGTCACCGACAGCACCACGGAGCCGCGCTGGCCGCGATGGACCGCCGTCATCGCCGAGATCGGCTACCGCAGCATGCTGGCGATGCCACTGGACCTCGGGCCGCACTACTCCGGCACGGTCATCGTGTTCTGGGAGCTGGCCGAGCAGCCGGCCGAGCGGCACGTGGCGGTGGCGAAGCTGCTGCTGCGCCACGCCGCCATCGCCATCACCGACGCTCGCCGGTCCTCGACGCTGCGGGAGGCGATCGACGCCCGGTACCAGATCGGGCTGGCGCAGGGCATCCTCATGGAGCGCTACGGGCTCGACGCCACCCAGTCGTTCGAGGTGCTGCGCCGCTACTCGCGCGACAACAACGTGAAGCTCAGCCGGGTGGCGGGCGACGTCGTCCGGACCCGGTCGCTGCCCGAGGCCTACGGCACCGGCGAATGACCGGCCGCCGCCCGCCGCCCGGATCGCCCGCTCCGTCCGATCCAGTAGGGTGGACGGCGCCGAGAACCGGATCGGCATGCCGGCTGCCGAGGAGGAGCGGCGGTTGACCACACGAGCCGAGGTGATATCGCGACTCGCCGCAGCGGTCGCCGACGCGGGGGCCAGGGCGCCACTGGCCCAGCGCCTCGGCGAGACCTGCCGGTCCATCCTCGACGGCGACGGCGCCGCCATCACCCTGGCCTACACGCTGCCGCAGCGGCTCACCGTCTGCTCCACCGACGACGTCTCCAGCACTCTCGAGGACCTGCAGGACATCCTGGGCGAGGGGCCTGGAGTCGATGCCTACCGCACCGCTCGCACCGTCGTCGCCCGGCTCGGCGACCACGGGTCCGGGCCGGTCTGGCCGCTCTTCACCGAGGCGGCCCGCCGCGAGGTCGGCATGGCCACGGTGGTCGCCATTCCGGTGCCCATGGGCTCCGACGTGCTCGGCGTGCTGACGACGTACCGATCCGGCTCCGACCACCCCGAGCCAGAAGCCGCCCTCGCCGCGCACCTGGCCGCCGCCGTCGGCGCGGCGCTGCTGCGCGACCCCGACCTGGCCGATCCGCCGGGCGAGTTCACCGGCGCCTGGGCCGGCCGCGCCGAGGTGCACCAGGCCACCGGGTTCCTGGTGGCTCAGCTCGGCCTCTCTCCTGACGACGCTCTGGCGCTGCTGCGGGCCTGCGCCTACGCCGACGAGGTCACCGTGGCCGACGTCGCCCGCCGGGTCATCGAGCGCACGCTCGACCTCTCGGCGCTCGCGCGCGACCGCCGCCAGCCGCCCGCCGGGCTCTGAACGGGGCTGTCCGGCCACTCCGCTCCCGAGAAGGGGGGCTTCGCGGGGAGCGGAGTGCCGGATCCCCCGTTGGACGAGTGGGCCGGCCGGCCCTGCACCTCCACCCGTCATCAAGTAGGAGGCGGCGGGCCACCGGATCCGCACGCGCGACTTCCAAGATTTTTTCCGGCCCGGTCGGCGCCTCAGGCCTGACCGGAGCCGGGCGGCCCGCCGTCGTCGTCGAGGCCGGTGACCACGATGCCGGTGAGCTCGGTCCGCGACCGGATACCGAGCTTGCGGAAGATGCGCCCGAGGTGCGCCTCGACCGTCCGCACCGACACGAACAACTCCGTGGCGATCTCGCGGTTGCGCCGGCCGCTGGCGACCAGGGTGGCGATGCGCTGCTCGGCGTCGGTGAGGTCGGCCAGGCGGGTGGTCGGCGGGACCGGTCCGCCGGCGGCGCCGAGCTCCTGGCCCGCGCGGCCGGCCAGTGCGATCGCGCCGCTCTCCTGCGCCAGCACGACCGTGCGCTGCAGCCACGACCGCGCATCGGTACGGCGGCCCAGGCGGCGCAGCCGCTCGCCGAAGCACAGCAGCGTCCGCGCCTGCTCGACCGGCGAGACGGTGTCGGCGGCGGTCTCGGCCGCCTCGCGGAACAGCGTCAGCGCCTCTTCGCCCTCGCTGACCAGCGCGCGGCAGCGGGCGACGGTGTGCCGCGCCCACGCCGTCGGGACACGGTCGGCCCGCAGCTCGAACTCGGCCAGTGCCACCCGGGCCCGGGCGAGCTCGCCGTTGCGGACGCACGCTTCGACGTAGTCGGGTTCGACGGCGAGGATCGACGGGTCGGTGTGCTCGAGGGCGTGCCGCCGGGCGTGGTCGAGCACCGACATCGCCTCGTCGAAGCGGCCCAGCAGCAGGAGGAACGCCCCGGTCTCTGCCTGCATGACGGCGGTCGCCCACGAGTCGCCGTGCCGCCGCGCGCCCTCGATCGACTGACGGCGGCGCTCCCAGGCGGCCTCGTCCTCACCCAGGAACGCGTTGACCCGGATCATGAACGCCGGCACCAGCGCCCGGTGCGCGCTGTCGGCGTCGACGCGGTCCCACCAGGCGGCGGCCTCGGCGGCCTCGCGCAGCCGGCCGGCCCGCGACTCCAGCTGGACCAGGCCGGCCAGTGCGGCGCGCAGCAGCAGCGGCGAGTCGCCGAACTGCCCGCTGGTGACCGCCCGCAACAGCCGCCGCGCCTGCCCGTAGCGCTCCGCCCGCACCAGCACCGTCGCGTGCAGCAGGTGCGTCTCGGCCTCGCCGAACAGGTCCTCGGCCGCGCCGGGGCCGGCCTCGACCAGCTCGACGGCGCGGTCCAGCTCGCCGCTGACCGACGCCAGCAGCGCCGCCGTACGCCGGTGCGCCGCACGGGTGGAGTCGTCGAAGTCGTCGGTGAACCGCTCGGCCAGCGCGAGGAACCGGGCCGCCTCGGCCTGCTCCATGCGCCCGGCCAGCCCGTGGGCGGCGGCGAGGTCGAGGGCGGCGGCGCGGGCCGGGTCGATCGGCGAGACCTCCTCCACGTGCCGGCTGACCAGTCCGGTCGCGACCTCGCCGTCGAGCAGGTTGCGGGCGCGCACCTCGAGCAGCGCGAAGTCGGCCCGCTGCTCGGCCGTGGTGTCCAGGCGGAACCGCTCGCGAGCGATGTGCACGGCCTCGTCCAGCCGGCCGGCCAGGACGGCGAATCGCCCGGCCTGCAGGAGCCGGTCGATCCGCTCACCCGGCTTGGAGGTGAGCCGGACCGCCTCGCGCGCGAACGACAGCGACCGCTCCACCTCGCCGCGGGCCAGCGACTCGCTCGCGACCCGGTGCAGCCGCGTGGCGAGCTCGTCGTCGTGGTCGGGCCGGGTCTGCGCCAGGTGCCAGAGCTGCCAGCCGGGGTCGGAGTCGGCGTATGCCGCGGCCAGCGCCTGGTGCGCGGCGTCGCGCTCGGCCATGGTCGCGGCCTGCCAGATGATCGAGCGGACGGCGGGGCGCTGCAGCGTGAAGGTGCCGTCAGAACGATTCAGGTGCTCGGCGAAGAGCCAGGCGACGTGCGGCGCGTCCGGCGAGCCGAGCGCGTTGAGCACCGGCGCCAGCCGGTGATCCTCGCTGCCGGTGGCGACGAGCAGGGCGAAGCGCTGGTCGTCGTCGAGCGAGCCCAGCTCCGGCAGCTGCAGCGCCTCCAGGACGGGCGAGTGCGGCAGGTGCCGGTCCAGCTCGACCTGCCCGAGCAGCTGCACGTCGGGGATCCGGCCGACGACGTCGAGCAGCGCCCGTGGGTTGCCCCCGACCCGGGCGGCGATGCGGGCGGCCACGCTGTGCAGGGTGTGCGAGCCGGCGGCGCGGCGGACCAGCTCGGTGGCCTCGGTGGGCGGCAGCTCGCCGAGCCGGATCACGGGCAGCCCGCGCAGCGGCGGCACTCGCTCGGCCGCCTCGACGACGACCAGCAGGACCAGCGGCGACGTGCCGACGCGGCGGGCGACGAACCCGAGCACCTCGAGCGACTGCGGGTCCAGGCGATGGGCGTTGTCCATGACGACGACCAGCGGCCGGCGCACGCGGCTGATGAGCGCCTGCACCTGGACGGCGATCTCGTAGGCGGTCGTGCTGGCCTGGTCGAGCCGGCGGGTGATGTCGTCGACCAGTCGCGCGGCGATCTGCTGCTGCTCGTGGTCGAGCGACCCGACGACGGCGGACAGCACGAGGTGCAGGCCCGAGTACGGCCAGCCGCGCTCGGCCTCGGCGCCGACGACCGATGACACCGTCACCTCGTCGAGCCCCGTCAGCCGGCTCGCGCGCGCGTCGTCGGCGACGGCGCGCACGAGCGCGCTCTTGCCGACACCCACGGCCCCCTCCACGACGACGGCGCCCCCCTCGCCGGCCGTCAGCCTGAGCAGGACCTCGCGGATCCTGGACTGTTCACCGTCGCGGCCGATCAGCTCGTCGCGTACTTCCTTGTCCACCCGTTCCCCTCACCCTGCGACCACCCATCGCCGGGCCCCCCTTTCGCGATCTTCCTCACCAAGCATCGCGGTCCGACACCCTGCCATGACGTAAGAACCCGACACTGCTGACGGATGATCGGGGGTGGATCCTGGGGTGAGGCGAGGGGTGAGACTAAGCTCGACCTCCGGGTGGACAGGACGGGGAGAAGGCTCGATGCGGGGTGCCGAGGGTGACCGACGACGGTCTGTGCCGCGTTCAGTGCTGCCCAGACCACGCCTCGTCGACCCGCTGACCAGGCCCGACGCCGCACCGATCCTCGTCGTTCAGGGTCCGCCCGGGCTCGGGAAGTCGCTGCTGCTCGACGACGTCGCCCGGCGGCTGGGCGCCGGCCGGGTGGCACGGCTCGACCCCGGCCTCGGCGACGCTCTCGGAGCCGCCGTCGACGACGTCCTCTGCCGCGCGGTGGGCGACTCCGCCACCGATCCGCCCGCGATCCTGCTCGACGACGTCCCCGATCCCGACGGCGACGGCGTCCGCTCGGCCCTGCGCGCGGTGCGCGACCACGACACCCGGCTGTTGCTGAGCACCCGTACGCAGCCCGCGTGGGCGACCACCGACCGGCTGCTCGACGGCACGATCCAGATCATCGCCCTGCCGGACCTGCTGTTCGACGCCACGGAGATCCACAGGCTGGCCACCCGGTTCCGGGTCCCGCTGAGCCCCGACGACCTCGCCGAGCTGGACCAGACCACCGACGGCTGGCCGGCTCTGGTGGTGGCGGCGCTGCGGGCCCGCCGGCCCGGCTCCGCGCTGTCCGATCGGCGGCTGCGCGACCTCGTCGACCGGTTCGTCCGCGTCGAACTGCTCGGCGACCTCGATCCCGCCGACCACGCGCTGCTCACCGACGTGGCCGCGGCGCCGCGCTTCGACGCGTCGGTGCTGGCGCTGCTGCTCGAGGACCACGCCGCCGCCCCCGCCGACCCGGCCGCGCTGATCGACCGGTGGGCGACGGCGGGCCGGCTGGTTCCCGTCGCCGACGACGGGCAGTGGCGGCTGCCGCATCCGGTGCGCCGCGCCCTGCTGGCCCGCCTCGACACCGAGCACCCCGGCCGCCGTACCGAGCTGGTCACCCGCACAGTGCGGCTGCTGGTCGCGCACGACCGCACCACCCAGGCGCTGCCGCTGGTGGTCGACACCGCGCTGGACAAGGCGACGGCCGGCAGCGTGGTGCGGGCCAGCTGGGAGCCGGCGGTGGCGCGCGGCCAGGTCGACGACCTCCTGCCGGCGGTCGACACGCTGCCCGACGACGTCATCGCGGCCGACCCCGTCCTCCTGCTGCTGTCGGCCGTCGCCGCCGTCGCGCCGCCGCCGGACCTGCAGACGTTCGCCCGCCGCGTGGCGCAGGCCGACCGGCTGGTCGACCAGTACACGCTGAGCGGCACCCTGCTCACCATCCGCTGCTTCCAGATGGTGCTGGCCCGGGCCCGCGGCGACGCCGCCGCGGCACTCGCCGTCGAGCGGTCCGGGCAAGCGCTGATCCGGGCCGCCACCGACGACCAGCGCCGCGAACACCTCGACCGCGTCGTGTACTTCGACTGGCAGACCGGCGCCAACCGGCTCGCCGACGGCGACCTCGACGCCGCCGAGCACCTGCTGGGCCGCACGGCCATGCAGGCCCGGCACCACGGCATCGCCTGGCACGAGGCGAACAGCGAGGCGTTGCGGTCGTACACGTCGTTCCTGCGCGGCGATCTGGCCGGGGCGGCCCGGCAGGCGCGCTCGGCGGCGGACATCGCGCGGCGGCACGGCTGGGCCGACAACCAGTTCACCGACCACGTCCACCTCACCCGCGGCGCGCTCGACCTCGAGCACGGGCGCACCGCCGGCGTCGCCGAGCGGCTGCACGGCGCGCAGCGACGACTCGACGGCGACGTCGTGCCGCCGGCCGCCCGGCTCGCGCTGGCCTGGTCTGTGCTGGCGCTGCTCAGCGGCGACCGCACCGCGGCCGGGCACGCCGACCTGCTCAGCGGCGACGACCAGCCGACCAACCGGCTGCCGCTGAACCGGTTGCTGGCGACCATCGCCCGGGCGCACGCCCTGATCGCCCGCGACGAGCCGAAGGCCGCCACGGTGCTGCTCGCGTCGGCCGTGGCGCCGCCGGGGCACGTCGCCCTCCTGGCGGTGGCGCGGGCCCGCGCGCTGCTGGCCGCCGGCGACGCCGCGACCGCCGGCCGCGAGCTGGCCTCGCTCGGCGACCTCGGCACCGTGCCGCGGACCGTGCGCGCCGACGTCCATGCCCTGCAGGTCGAGTGCGCCCTGCGCCGCGGCCTCGGCACCGGCCCGCACCTGCACCAGCTGTTCGCGCTGATCGAGCGCACCGGCGCCCGGCGTCCGCTCCTGCTGCTGCCGGCGCTGCGGACGGCGGTCGTCGAGCGCGAGCTGCCGCTGCCGCCGTCGGGCCCCTTGAGCACGCTGCCGGTCGAGCTGGCCGCGCTGCACCGCGCCAACACCGGCGCCGCGCCCGCGCTGTCCGAGCGCGAGACCGAGGTGCTGCTCTCGCTCGACGGGCCCGAGACCCTCAGCGAGATCGCGAAGTCGATGTACATCTCCGGCAACACCCTGAAGACCACCGCGCGATCGCTGTATCGCAAGCTCGGCGCGGCCGATCGCTACGAGGCGGTCACCGTCGCCCGCGCCCTGGCCATCCTGCCGCCGGCGCAGTGACCGATTGCGCCGCTTTGCCGCAAGATCGTGAATCCCCGTAGTGATGTCTGCGGGGACCACCGACGCGCGGAACATCGCACTGCCACGAGGTTCTTCCCATGATCGACGAGTGGGACCACCAGGAGTTCGCGGTCCTGCTGGACCGGGCTCACGAGGGCGACGACGCCGCCTTCGGGACCCTGTACGAGAAGACGGCCCCCATGGCGCACCGCGTGGCACAGCACATCGTCCGGGACCGGCACGCCGCCGACGACCTCGTCCAGGAGACGTTCTGCCTCGTGCTGAACGCCGTTCGCGCCGGTCGCGGGCCCCGCTCCTCGTTCCCCGGTTACGTGCTGTCGACGGTGCGACGCCTCGCCTACCGGCACTCGACGGCACGCGGCCGCACGATCGCCGTTCACGACCCGGCCGCCTGGGACGCCCTGATCGACCGGCTCGGCGTACCCAGGGCCGACGACGGCCGCGCGGCGACCGCCCTGGCCGGCCTGCCGGCCCGTTGGCGGCTGGTCCTCTGGCTCGTCGATGTCGAGCGGTACTCGCCGTCGGAGGTCGGCACCCGGCTGTCGATGACGCCGAACGCCGTCTCCAGCCTCGCCGCCCGCGCCCGCAAGGCGCTGCGCGCGGCTTACGCCGCCGCCCCCGCCGACGTCTGACCCGCAGGTCAGGACCGCTCCGCACCACGCTAGAGGTCTGCGGTCGGATGAGACGGCACACCTCCAACGCGCGGTACAGGTCTGCGGTCGGAGCAGACCGCAGACCTCCACCACGCACGTCAGCGCCTGCCGCCGGATCAGACCGCAGGCCTCCAGCGCGGACTCCGGCAGGCCGCGGCACACGCGGCGGGCCCGGAGCGCCGCGTGTGTCGCGGCGTGCCGGGCCCACTGCGGTTCGACCGCGGGGCCGGCCGGTCGGACCGGCCCCGCGGGCGTCGATCAGCTGCTCAGGCCTCCCGTCTGCGGGCGGCGGCGGACGACGACCAGAGCCGTCGCGCCGGCCAGGAGGAGCAGCGCACCGGTGACCAGCAGCAGCGTGGCGTCGCCGCCGGTGTCGGCCAGGTCGTCGCCACCACCGTCGCCACCACCGTCGCCACCACCGTCGCCGCCGCTGCCGTCGTCGTCACCCGAGCCGTCGTCGTCGCCCGAGCCGTCGTCGTCACCGGGGGTGTCCGGCGGGGTCGGCGGGTCGAGCGGAGCGCAGGCGTCGGCGTCGAGCTCGTGGCCGTTGTGGTCGAGCAGCCCGAGGTTGAGCAGCCCGCCGGACTCACCGGCACCCGGGTCGTCCGGGCACGAGACCGACTCCGCGGTCGCCGTCGCCGGGTCGACCGTGACGGCGACGGTGACCTCGTAGGTGTGGGTGGCGTCGGCGTCGATGGTGACGTCGCCGGTGATGGCGTTCTCCGGTGCGTCGGGCTCCGCGCCCTGCCCGGTGAACGTGTCCAGGACCGCGACGTCGCCGGGTTCGGTGTTCTCGGCGGTGACGTCGACGATCTCGATGCCGGTGCCGTAGTTCAGCTGGTCGCTGAGGACGTAGTCCCCGGCTGCCGCGCCGTCGTTGGTGACCTCCAGCTCGTAGGTGATGGTGTAGGCGTTCGTGCCGGTCGACGTCGGGCCGGACGCGATGGTCTTGTCCAGGTGGATCGACGGCAGGTCGGCGCAGTCGGTGTCGGTGAGCTCGTTGCCGCCCTCGGTGGTGAGGGTGGCGCCGTTGTTCAGCCCGCCGTTCTCCCAGTTGTCGCCGGGCTCGCCGGCACACGCGGCCGCGGTGTTGCCGTCGTCGTCCACCTCGAAGCTCGGCGGGACGTCGGCGACGACGGTGACGGTGTAGACGTGCGGTGCGTAGCCCTCGTCGTTCATGCCCGGCAGGGCGACGTCGGTCGCGATGACCGTGTCCTCCAGACCGTCCCAGTCCTCGTTCACGTCCACGCCGTCCGGCGCGTCGGTGACCTCGGCGTAGTCGACCTCGACGGTGTCGCCGAACAGCAGCTCGTCCTCGAGGTCGTAGGTGGTCTCGCCCGGCAGCAGGTTGGTGACCGTCAGCGTGTAGACGACCTCCCACTGCCCATCGTTCACCGGCTCGGCCGACACCAGCTCCTTGTCCAGGCTCGGCTCACCGAGGGAGAGGCAGGCCTCGTCGTCGTCGGTGAGGTCGTTGTGCTCGATGCCGGTGCTGTTGGCCAGCCCGCCGTTCTCGCCGGAGTCCGGCTCGGGGCAGGTCATCGACTCCTCGGTGAGGGTGTCCTCGTCGAGTGAGAAGGTCACCTGCACCTGGTAGGTGTGCACCCCGCCGGCGGCGAGCGGCACGTCCTCGGCGATGACGTTGACCGGGTCGCCGTCGGGTCCCTGGCCGGTCCAGGTGTCCAGCGCGGTGACGCCCTCGGGCGTGGTGACCACGTCGGACGACTCGACGACGATGCCCTCGCCGTAACGGAGGCGGTCGCTGATCGTGTAGTCACCGTCGCCGGCGCCGGTGTTGCTGGCCACCAGGTCGTAGGTGATCGTCCACGTGCCGTCACCGTTCGCGACCGGGCCGGCGCTGACCGTCTTCTCGATGTCGATCGACGGCAGCGGCGCGCAGGCCTGGTCGTCCTCCTCCAGGCCGGCCTCGTCGGTCAGCGTCGACGTGTTGTTGAACGCCGTGTCCGTGGTCGGGTCCTCCCCCTCGCCGGGGCAGGCCGCCGGGTCCGAGCCGTCCTCACCCGGTGCGAGCTGCAGTGGCGCCTCGGCGATCACCGTCAGCTCGTAGTGGTGCGGCGCGTAGCCGTCGTCGTCGGTGCCCAGGATCGGCACCTGCTCGGCGACGACCAGCTGGTCCTGCCCGTTCCACGGCGGGTCGAACAGCGTCGCCTCGGCCGGCGACGCGGTGACGTCGGCGGACACGATCGTGACCTGGTCGGTGAAGTGCAGCTCGTCGGCCAGGTCGTACCAGCTCGCCTGGACGCCCTTGTTGACCACGTCGATGCCGTAGACGATCTCCCACTGGCCGTTGCCGATCGGCTCGGCCGAGATGAGCGACTTGACGTGGGTCGGCTGGCCGACCTCGCGGCACTCGGTGTCGCTGTCCGGGTACCCGTTGAACGACGAGCTCGCGTCGTTGTAGAGCCCGGTGCCGTCCTCACCCTCGCCGCCGGCCAGCGTGCAGTCCGACGGGTCGGGCGCCGCGGGCGGGTTCGGCAGGTCCATCGTGAACTGGACCGTGACGGTGTACTCGTGCGACTCCAGCGAGTCGATCGGCTGGTCCTCGACGATCAGCAGGTCGCTGACACCGTCGTACTCCGGCCGGGTGGTGATGTCGCCCGGGACGGTGTTCGCGCTGGTCACCGAGCCGTCGATGATCTCGATGCCAGCACCGAAGCGGAGCTGGTCCTCGAGGTCGTAGTCGGTCGGAACCTCGGTCTCGTTGGTGACGGCGAGGCCGTAGGTGATCTCCCAGACGCCGGGCTGGTTCTCCCGGTCGACGACGTGCGGCTCGGTGACGACGGTCTTGTCGAGCGTGACGAGCGGGAGCTCGGCGCAGGCGTCGTCGGTGAGCTCCTCGTGGTTGGTGGGATCCAGCGTGGCGGTGTTGAACAGCCCCGTGGTCCCCCCGTCCGGTAGCGGGCGGCCGCAGGCCAGCGACTCCGGCGTGGCGGTCGCCTCGCCGGTCTCCGGGTCGGTCGTCAGCCCGACGGTCACCTGGATCGTGTAGATGTGCTCGGTGCCGTTCTCGATGGTCGACTGCGGGTCGATGGGCACCTCGCCGGTGACGACGTTCAGGTCGTTCACACCGTCCCAGTTCGGGTTCAGCAGCCCGTCGGCCTGCGGCGGACCGGACACCACCTGGGTGTCGACCACCTCGATGCCGTCGCCGTAGCCGGTCAGGTCGTCGGTGAGCAGGTACGCCCCGGGGATCATGCCGGTGTTCTGGGCGACCAGCTCGTACGTCACCGTCCAGGTGCCGTCGTCGTCCGGGCTCTCCGGCGCATTGGACCCGCTCAGCATGCGCTTGTCGAACTCGTAGTCGATATTGGAGTAGCCGAAGTCGATCGTGTGGTCGTTCTCGCCCGGTCCACCGGTGGTGATGGCGGCATACGGGAAGTCGCCGTCGTCGGTGGTCTCCACGATGCCGTCGGAGTCGTTCCGGTTCGCGTCCACGGAGTTCGGGTCACCGGTGTCGGGCACCGTCGGGTACCAGTTCTCCAGCGGCCCGCCGGCTTCGTAGTCGGCCGGGTTGTCCACGCCGACGACGTAGTCGGTGTGCGTCTGGAGCTGGTAGTCCTGGTCGTTGGACGAGAAGTAGTACTCGCCGTTCGCGTCGGTCGTCGTGGTGCTGACGAGCGTGCGGTTGCCGGTCTCGTCCACCTCGTACAGGTTGACCGTCGCGCCCTGGACGACCGCCTCGTCCGGGTCCTGGACACCGTCGTTGTCGACGTCGTACCAGACGTAGTTGCCGATCTCGATCGGCGCGGCCGACGCCATCGCCGTCAACTCACCGAGGCCATTGCCCTTGGCCGTCGCGGACGGCGGGATGTTGGTGCCGGTGATGACGGCCGCACCGCGCGGCTCCACGAGCGTGCCGTCGTTCTGGTGGAACCGGCGAGTGCCGACCTGGAAGCCGCCCTCGGCGACGTGGAGCCCGGTCGCCATGATGCCGTCCGCGCGACTGGGCACGACCAGCGTGGCGCCGAGGTGCTCGGCGCTGTTCACCCAGGTGTCCATGAAGAACTTGCCCGGCTGGCCGTTCGGGCCGTTCAGGGTGACCTGGGTGTCCGCTCCGTCCACGCCGTTCACCTGACCGTCCTGCTCGATGCTCCAGGTGCCGTCGCCGTTGGGGCCGGCCTTCAGGAGCTCACCACCGAGCGAGCGTGACACCACGAGGAAGGGGTTGTCGGGCGCGAGGGCACTCTGCATGCCGAAGAGATCGCCGCCCAGGTCGCGGATGCCGACGACCAGGTCGCCGTGCAGGTAGCGCGCGTCCGCGACGATCGGCACGGCGGAGTACATGACCTGGCCCTGCAGGAACTGCAGCCAGTCCGCGGAGTTGGTGCTCCACGGCTGGTAGTTCGCACTGTAGAGGCCCGCGAACAGGCCGCGCTGATAGCCGAGCGAGAAGTCCAGCACCTGCGTCAGGTTCGTCGGGTCGGCCGGGTCGAACGAGTACACGTAGGCGTGCAGGTCGGCCCGGTTCCCGGTCGACTCTGCCGTGTCGGTGACCGTCAGATACATCTCGTTGGTCTCGGGGTTGGCCGAGATGCCGTGCGGCCGCAGGTCGCTGCCGTCCGGGAAGTAGGCGTCCAGCTCGTGCTCTGTGACGTCGAGCACCTGCGTGCCGTCGCGGCTGATCTCGATCTCGACCAGCGAGCGGTTGTGGAGGTTCACCGCGAACAGCGACTCCTGGTCGTTGGAGATCTCCATCGCGCCGAGTCCCTCGCGCCCGACCCGGTCCCAGGCCTGGGCGTCGGTCCCCCAGTCGTAGGCGGGGTTGTCGAGCGCCATGATCGGCCGCAGGCCGTTCGGGTCACCGAGCGCCGCCCCAGGGTCGTAGTCGCTGCCGACGTCGATGCCGTAGTCGGTCAGATCGACGAACACGTCGCCGGTGGCGGTGGGCGAGGCCGGAGTCCCGCCGTCGGGCGTGATCTTGTAGATCGCGCCGATGCCGCCCGGGCCGAGGCCCGAGTGCCGCCGTACGTACGCCGACGCGAACACCGAGCCCATGCCGCCGGGCTCCTCCGCCCGTTGCCAGGCGGTGCCGTAGGTCGCGCCGATCTGGCCGAACGGCACTTGCATCGTGGTCGGCACCGCGGTCGTCGTGTTCGGGCTCATCGCGTCGTACTCGTGCGCCGCGCCGCCGAACAGGGCGGATTGAACGCCGTCATGGCCCGCGTACCGGAACGCCGGCAGGTACACGAACGGGTTGTTCTCGACGAACGTGCCCGGCGTCTGGAAGGAGAAGTCGACCTCGGTGGCCGGCACGCTGTCGATGAACTGCACCGTCGTGCCGTTGCTGCGGCCGGCCGCGCGGCCGACGACGGAGTCGCGCCACTCGGCCCACTCCGGGGTGTCGGGCACGTTCGCCTCGACCCGCCATGGGCCGGCGTCGCTCGTCACCGGGAGCGAGTAGTCGCCGTTCGCGTCGGTGAGGGCCGGCCCGGCGACGTTGCCGTCGGCGTCGTAGGCGTAGACCTCGATGCCCTCGAGCAGACCGGACGCCTCGAACGTGTCGTACATGCCGTCGGAGTTGTAGTCCTGCCAGATCGTGCCCGTGATCGGGTCGCCGACGGCTGCCTGAGCGGGGAGCGTGGACACACCGGCCGCGCCGAGGGCCGAGCCGACGACGCCGAGCGCGGTGAGCGCTCCGGCGGCAGCACGCGCCCGCCTCGAGAAGGCCCGTTTCGGGCGTTGGGCGGCCGATCGGCCGCGGCCTCGTTCCTGGAACGATCTCACGGGGGTCCTCCGTCACTGTCGCACAACCACGTTGCACATTCCGCGACGCCGCGACCCTGCACGGGATACACGGCGGCGCTGACCATGAAGAGTCAACTCGCATGGCGATCAGCACGCGACGTGATGCAGATCACGTTTTAGGGCGTGGCGATGCCGGACTGTGTCCCGAATTGCCTGGTGAGCGCACCGTGGTCATGCGTACACTCGTGCGCATGACCACGCCCAGCCGCCGCCTTGGAATGCGGCCCATGCGCCGTTTCGGGCGGTTTGCGGCGATGGTCGGCATTGCACTCATCGCTGTGTCCGGATGCTCCGGCGGCGACTCTCCGGAGACCTCCCCGACGGCGTCGCGGACGGCCGACGAGGGCGACGGGCCGCGGCCGCTCAGCGTCGACGAGGCGCAGCGCCTGTCGATGATGCGCTACACCAACTACACCGACGGCGTCCGCGCGCTCCGGTTCGAGGTGACCGACGGCGCCCGCACGTTCGCCGTCGACGGCTGGGCCGACTTCGCCGCGCACGTCGGCTACGCCCGCGTCAGCGAGGACGGCGGCGACCCGCAGCTGGTCGCGTGGACGCTCTCCGGCATCACGTCGCACGCACCGGTCGGGCCGTCCGGGCCATCCGGCGGCGGCGACGGCGACGGCGGCCCGCCGCTGCCGCCACCCGACGACACCGCGTGGACGTCGTCGGCGCTGAACCCGGAGCAGTCGCGGCTGCACGCGATGCTCGCACTGGTCTTCCAGGCCGCCAGCGACCGGCCCGACAACCCCCTGCTGCTGCAGCAGACCGACGCCCGCTGGCTGCGCTCCGACGAGGTCGGCGGCGTCACCGTCGACGTCGTGGCAGGCCCGACGGCCGACCGCGCCTACGACCCCGCGACCGCCACCACGGCACCCGACGGCAGCGATGCGACGGTGCGCTACTGGGTCGACGACGAGAGCCGGCTGCGGCGTCTCGAGGCCCGGCTCGGCGCCGGCGGTGACTGGACGGCGGTCGACTTCGCCGACGCGCCGGGCGTGCACTTCGCCGGCGAGTTCCTCGAGACGACGGCGAGCGGCTGATGACCGAGCCCGACGACCGGACACCGGACGGGAACGTCCCCGCGCAGCCGGGCCGCACCCGGCGGCGCGACCTGCTGCGCGGGCTCACCGCCGCCGGCGCCGCGGCGGGCTTCGCGGGCGTGGCCGGGCTCGCGGCCGGCCGGGCCACCGCCGACGACGGCGACCTCCGGCGGCCGGCGGCATCGCCCGCGACCACCGTCCCCACGCCGTCGGCCACGTCGTCGCGGCCCGACCCCGTCGACCCCACCGGTGTCCACCAGGCCGGCATCGTCCGGCCCGGGACCCCGCAGCCGCACGGACTGCTCGTCGTGCTCGACCTGACGACGGCGCCGGCCGCCACGCCCGCCTTCCGTGACGCCGTCCGCGCCCTGTGCCGGCGGCTCGGCACCGCGGTCCTCGACCTGACCGGCGAGCGAGCCACCGAGGCCGGGCTGCTGGACGGGCCGGGCGACGTCACCGCGACGGTGGGGCTGGGCCCGCGGGTGGTCGCCGCGTTCGGCGCCGAGCTGCCCGGCGCGGCGCCGCTGCCGCCGTTCGCGCAGGACGCCGCCCTCGCGCCGGAGCGGACCGGCGGCGACCTGCTGCTCGCCGTCCACGGGTCGGACCCGAACGACGTGCAGCGCGCGGCGAGCTGGCTCACCGCCCAGGCCGCACCCGACGCCGTCGCCCGCTGGTCGCAGCGCGGCTTCCGGGCGCCCGGCACCGGCACCATCGCCCGCAACCCTCTCGGGTTCCACGACGGTGTCATCGTCCCGCACGACGCGGCGGAGCAGGACGAGCACGTGTGGATCGCCGACGGCCCGTTCGCCGGCGGCAGCATCTGCGTCGTGCGCAGGCTCCGCCTCGACGTCGCGCGGTTCACCGCCGAGCCGGTCGCCCGCCAGGAGGCGGTCATCGGCCGGCGCCGCACGGACGGCACACCGCTGTCCGGCGGCGGCCCCACGGGCGAGGTCGACCTGCTGGCCAAGACGCCCGACGGCCAGTACGTCACGCCCGCGCGGTCGCACGTGCGGGCCGCGCACCCGTCGGTCACCGGTAGCGCGCTGATGCTGCGCCGCGGCTACGCCTTCGACGACGGCGGCGACGACCACGGCCTGCTGTTCGTCTGCTTCCAGCGCGACCTGCGCACGTTCGTCCAGACCCAGTTCCGCCTCGACGAGGTCGACGACCTCGGCGAGTACGTCACACCCACCGGCAGCGCGACCTTCCTCATCCTCCCCGGCTTCGACGCCGGCCGCCCCCTCGGCGTCACCCTGCCGTGACGGCGTCCTCGACCGGCCGGTTCGCGATGGGGCGGCCGTAGTCGACGGCGTCGAGGACCGGCTGCGGAACGAGGTCGAGGAGCTGCGCGTCGGGGCTGGCACCGAGGGCGTCGTTCACGGTCGAGAACGCCACCCGGAGCGCGCTGAACACCGTCAGGCCGAAGATCTCGCCGTCGGTCCACCCGGCGTCGCGCAAGTCCTGCACGTCGCGCTCCGTCGTGCCGTTCGGGTCGCGAACCACCTTGCGCGCCCACGCCGCCATGGCCCGCTCCTTGGGCGTCAGGCCGTCGTCGCGCCCGCTGAGCACGGCCGCCGCCGTCTCCGGGTCGGCCTCGCCGGCCAGCTTGGTGCCCCAGACGAGCGAGCAGGGCGAGTCGCCCAGGGCGGAGGCGACGGCGCCGACGAGGATGCCGCGCTGCCGCACAGTCATGCCATTGCTCTCCCACACATAGGTGATGAGGTCGAACAGCCTCTGGTGCGCCTCGGGGTCGTGCGCCCACAGCCGCGTGACGTTCATGACGTAGCCGCCGTCGGTCCGGTCGTGCTCGAAGATCTCCTGCGCGCCGGGCGAGTCCGGGGCGTCGCCGAGGAAGTGCGGACTGGTCATCGGGTCCTACCTTCATAGGGGTTCTTCAGGTCTGCTCCCGGTAGGTGCTCGAGGGAGCGGCCCGCAGTCGGTGTCAGGGCTGGGCGCAGGCCACCGGTAGGGCGTGGCCTTGACACCGGCG
>NZ_SMKL01000052.1 GCF_004348545.1 Jiangella ureilytica
ACCCCGGAGACACCCACGGCGCCACCACCCCCGCCGCCGGTCGAACCGCCGCCGATCGAGCCGCGGCCCGGCGAGCCGCGGGCCGCTGAGCCGCGCGCGGCCGACCACAGCGCCCGGTCCGCGCATCCCCGGCTGCCGGCCCAGCGCGGCGCCGGGCGGCATCGCCGCGGCTCGCCCGAGTCGCCGTCGCGGACCACGTATCAGATCGAGAAGGACGGACCGTGACCGACGACCGCCGCTGGCCGCGCAGCGTCTACGAGTCCGGCAGCGAGCCCGACCCGCGGTTCACGTTCGCCAACGAGCGGACCTTCCTGGCCTGGATCCGCACGGCGCTCGCCCTGCTGGCGGCCGGCATCGCGCTGGAGGCGCTCGAGATCCCGGACCACCGGGCGCTGCGGCTGGTGCTGGTGGTCTCGCTGGCGCTGCTCGGCGCTGCGTGCAGCGTCATGGCGTTCGCCCGCTGGGCCCGGGCCGAGAAGGCACTGCGCGAGTCGCGGCCGCTGCCGTCGCCCTCGCTGGCGCCGGTGCTGGCGTTCGGGCTGGCGGTGGCGGCCATCGTCATCGTCGTCGCGCTCGTCGCGCCGTGACGTCATGAGCGGAAGCACGTACGACCGCGGCGCCCAGAACGAGCGGACGGCGCTCGCCTGGACCCGCACGGCACTCGCCCTGCTGGTGGGCATCGTGCTGGCCAGCCGGCTGGCGGCGGAGTCGCTCGGCCCGGCCGCGGTGGTGTTCGGGCTGGTGGTCGCGCCGGCCGCGCTGCTCGTGCTGCTGCTGGCCCGGCGCCGCTACCGTCGGTCGCACGAGGCCCTGCAGACCGCCCGGGCGCTGCCCGACGGCAAGCTCCCCGGCCTGGTCGCGCTGGTCACGCTGCTGCTCGCGGTCCTCGAGATCGCCTACGCCCTCGGCTGACGGCCGTTACACCACGACGACCTGAAGCCCTGCGATGCCCTCCGGGAATCCCAGGTCCTGCGTCACGACCGGCCATCCGTGGGCGATCGCGGTGGCCGCGATCCAGGAATCGTTCACGCCCATCTTGAGGCCTTGGCCCTTCAGCCGCTGCCGAAGCAGTGCCCAGGCGGCCGCCACCCGCTCGTCGATGACGATCGGCTCGAACCGCTGCGCCGCATTCAACGTGTCGAGACGGCGCGATCTGGCCTCGTCATCAGTCGCCATGAGCACACCCCACCGCAACTCGCCGATCGTCACTGTGCTGACCGCCGCCTCGAGCGGGACGCTGTGAAGGTCGATCGGCCGGCCGGTCTCACGAGCGATGAAGATCGACGTGTCGAGCAGACCGACCGTCAGGTCCGCCACGGGTCATCCAGGTCATCCGTCGTCTCGGGCATGGCCGCATCGAGCTGCTCGGCAAGCGCACCGTCCGCCCGCGGCACTGCTGCGAGAAAGTCCCTGGCGGGCAAGGTTCGTGGCCTGGTCTGGCGAGGAATCAGGAGGGCTACAGGGCGCTCGTTCACGGTGACCTCGAGCGTCTCGCCGGCCTCGACCCGCCGCAGTACCTCACTGACGTGGTTGCGAAGATCGCGCACCGGAATCCTGGCAGGCTCGCCCATGCCACGACTGTAGCACAATTACTACACCAGCAAGCCGGCCTACGCGATCGCCGCTCGCACGTAGCCACCGGCCGCCGCCAGCCGGCGACGAGCCTCGTCGGCGCCGACCCCGGCCAGCAGCATGACCGTCGCCGTCTTGGTCTCGTCGCCGCAGGCGGACAGGGCCGCGGCGACCACGGCGGGCGGCTCGCCGGTGGCCTCCTCGACGATGCGCCGGGCGCGGCGGCGGAGTTTGTCGTTGGTGGCCCGCACGTCGATCATCAGGTCGCCGTGGGTGTGGCCGAGCTGCACCATGACCAGCGTCGAGATCGTGTTGAGCACCAGCTTCGCCGCCGTGCCGGCCTTGAGCCGGGTGGAGCCGGCCACCACCTCGGGACCGGTCAGCGCCTCGACCGCGACGTCGCAGGCGGCGGCGATGGGCGAGCCGGCGTTGTTGACGACGGCGACGGTGTACGCCCCGGCCGCGCGGGCTGCGGCCAGGGCGCCGAGCACGTACGGCGTGCGTCCTGACGCGCTCACCGCCACGACGACGTCGTCGGGGCGCAGACCCAGCGCCGACAGGTCGCAGCGGCCGCCGTCGTGGTCGTCCTCGTCGTGCTCGGCGGCCGAGCGGACCGCGTCGAAGCCGCCGGCCATGACGGCGACCACCTGCCGGTCGTCGACGCCGAAGGTGGGGCGGCACTCGGCGACGTCGAGGACGGCGAGCCGCCCCGGAGTCCCGGCGCCGACCTCGATGAGCCGGCCGCCGCGCCGCAGCCGGGCCACTGTCGCGTCGATCGCCTCGACCAGCCGGTCGCGGGTCGCGGCCACGGCGTCGACGGCCACCCGGTCCTGCTCGGCCATGAGGTCGACCTGCTCGCTCGTGGACCGCAGGTCGAGGTCGGCGGCGGCCGCCAGCCGGCCCTCGGTCGCGAGCCGGTCCAGCTCGGAGTTCCTCACTCGGCCACCCTCACTCCGCCGCCCTCGCCGGCCGGCGGGCCGGCTGCAACTCGACGCGGAACTGGTAGCGGTCGCCGCGGTAGACGGAGCGGACGAACTCGACCACGCGGCCGGCGGCGTCGCGGGAGATGCGCTCGAACAGGAACGCCGGCGAGTGCAGCGGCACCCCGAGCAGCTCCGACTCCGTCTCGTCCGTGACCGTCGCCTCGATCGTCTGCACGCCGCCGGACAGCTCCAGCCCGTACACGTCGTGCAGCAGCTCGTAGAACGAGCCGTCGGCGAGCATGCGGCCGTCGAGCCCGGGCGCGATGCCGCGTGGCACGTGCAGCGTCTCGACCGCCATGGGCGCGTCGTCGGCCAGCCGCAACCGGATGACCCGCACCACGCTCTCACCGGGAGAGATCTCCAGCCGCCGGCCCAGCGGAGCACCGGCCAGCACGTCGTCGACCGCCAGCGTGCGGCTGGACGGAACGGCGCCGCGCTGGCGCATGTCCTCTGAGAACGACGTCACCGCCAGCCCCTGCGCGATCTTCGGCCCCGCGACGAACGTGCCGGCTCCCTGCCGCCGGACCAGTCGTCCCTCGCGGACCAGCTCTTCGACGGCCCGCCGCAGCGTCATGCGCGAGACCCCGAACCGCGGCGCCAACGTGCGCTCGGCCGGCAGCGCGTCCCCCACGCTCAGCTCAGCGACCAGGTCGAGGATCTCGTCCCGGATCGAGTGATACTTCGCCACGCCTTCACCCCCTGTAGACGTTTCGGGCAAAGTCTTCCAGACTTGGGGCCCATATTGGTCTAGTCCAGCGAGGAGGACCAGCGTGAGCCGACGCCGCCGCACGCTCCCCGTCATCGCAGCACTCGTCCTGGCCGTCACCGCGGCCACCGGAGCGGCCCCCGCCGCAGCGGCCGCCACCGCGGCCGAGCCCGCGCCACCCGAGCAGTGGCGCGGCTACTGGGTCGACGCCTTCAACGAGGGCATCTACACCCCCGCGCAGGTCGAGGAGCTGGTCGGCGACGCGCTCGAGGTCAACGCGAACGCGCTGATCGTGCAGGTCGCCCGCCGCTACGACTGCTTCTGCAACCGCGCCGACTACCCCCGCACCGACGCCGCCATCGCGCCGGCGCCGTACGACCCGCTGGACGAGGTGATCGAGCAGGCGCACGCCGCCGGGCTCGAGGTGCACGCGTGGGTGAACTTCGGGACGCTGTGGAACTCCGCAACGCCGCCGCGCTCGCCCGAGCACGCGTTCAACGCGCACGGCCCGAGCGCCACCGGCGCCGACCGCTGGCTCAACAAACGCGTCGACGGCACCGAGCTGGTCGGCAACAACAGCTTCCTCGACCCCGCCAACCCGGCCGCCCGCGACTATGTCGTCGGCGCCATCCAGAGCATCGTCCGCGAGTATGACGTCGACGGCATCAACCTCGACTACATCCGCTACCCCGACCACAACTCCACCACCACGCACAGCGACTGGGGCTACAGCGAGACGTCGCTCGCACGGTTCCGGGCCGCCACCGGCCGCACCGACGTGCCGGCGCCGTCGGACGCGCAGTTCACCGAGTGGCGGCGCGAGCAGATCACCAGCATCGTGCGCCGCATCTACCTGGGGATCTTCGAGATCGACCCGACCGTGCGGCTCACCAACGACGGCATCACCTACGGCTTCGGCCCGCAGAGCGTCGGCGGCTGGGAGAGGACGCGCACCTACGCCGAGGTCCTGCAGGACTGGCGGGGCTGGCTCGACGAGGGGATCATCGACACCGTCGTCGCCATGAACTACAAGCGCGAGTGGCTGCCCGACCAGGCGCAGATGTTCGCGGAGTGGAACGAGGTCCTGGCCGACTGGCAGGGCGACCGGCAGGCGGTGTCCGGGCCGGCGCTGTACCTCAACGAGATCGACGACAGCGTCCAGCAGGTCCGCGACCTCCTCACCCCCACGGCCGCCGGCAACACCGTCGCCGGGTGGAGCGGCTACTCCTACGCCAACCCCTCGCTGACCGCTGCCGCGGGGTCGCCGGCCGTGAAGGACGCCGAGCGGGCCGCGCTGGCCGCGGCGCTCACCACCGGCCCCGACGCCCCGTTCGCCGCGGACGCAGCCGTCCCGTCCATGCCGTGGAAGGAGGACCCGACGACGGGCAACGTCGCCGGCACGCTGCGGCTGCGCACCGGCGCCGCGCTCGACGGCGTCACCGTCACCCTCGAGCCGGTGCTCGGCGGAGGCGAGACCCGGACTCAGGTCAGCGACGGCTCCGGCTGGTTCGGCTTCGTCGACGTGCCACCCGGCGTCTACCTGGCGCGCTACGACCTGCCCGATCGCGTGGTCGGCGCGCCGGTCGGCGTGGTGCGGGTCCGGGCGGGCGAGCTCTCGCCCACCCGGACACCGCCGTTCATCCCGTTGCCCTGATCACCTCGATTTCTTGGAGATCCACCGGGCGACCGTCCGCACGCCCTGTGCGATGCCCGCACCCAGCGCCGCGGCGGCGACGGGGATCGACAACAGGAAGTCACCGCCGGCAGCGTTCTGGCCCTTGAGCATGCCGGCGAGCACGTCGTCGCCCTTGGTCACGATCTGGTGTGTCGTGCTGGTCGGATAGCCACGAGGACCGTCGACCGTGAACTTCGGCGAACCAGGTGCGCCCGTGCCGCTCGGGCTGCACGTCCGGCACTTCTTCGGGTCGGGGTTACCGTGCGGGCAGGACGCCGGGTTGTTGTGGACGAGCGCATCCGCGCCGTCGACGGCGACGTAGTACGTGTTGAGGCCCTCGACGGTGAGGTCGTGCATGGTCCGCGCGCCATGGTGCGCGCGGACCCCGGTCACCGTGACCCGCCGCCCGCCGGAGGTGAGCAGCAGGTCGCCGGCCTCCAGTGCTCCCGCGTCCGTCCAGGTCCGGTCGGTCTCGGACCAGAACGGGTGGTTGGCCGTGGTCTCGAGCCGCTCCTGGGTCCCGTCGCCGTCGACGTCCTCGACCTCGACGTCGGCGAGCTCGCGGTCCAGGTTGGTGTGCAGGGCAACGACCGTGCGCTTCTCGGTCCGCCCGGTCTCCGGATCGGTGGCGATCACCTCGTCGCCGAGCTCGACCTCGTCGATGGGTTCGTAGCTGCCGTCCGCCATGAGCACGAGCGTTCCGGCGGCGAAGCTGTGACAGCGCCCCGCCACCTGCCGCTGCGCGTCGTTGACGGCGTCGAGGACGTTGTCGGCCCACTTCTGACGGCCGCGGAAGGCCGACACGGCGTTCCACGCTTTTCGGACCGCGCCGACCAACTCGCCGAGCCGGAACAGCTTGGTCCACGGGATGATGTTGATCACCATCGAGATGCACGAGCCGAGATCGCCGTTGCCGAAGCAGCCCTTGATGTCGTTGATGCCGAGGAACTCCTTGAGGACCTCGCCACCGGCCTCGACGACGACGTCGAAGAGGCTCTTGTTCTTGAGCTTGAGCGCCTCCCGGTACTGCGCCTCGGAGTAGCCGGCCGAGTCGAACGCTGCCTTGCGGGCCGCGGCCTGCCGGCCGTAGTACGGCGCCCACTTCCGTTCGGCGTCGCGGACGCGCTGCTGGGCCTTGGGCGTCCAGCCGGCCGCCGCCGGCGCCCGGATATGCCCCTCGTTGTCGACGTAGTAGAACTTGCCGTCGGGGTCGGCCATGGTGACCGGGTTGTTGTTGGCGTAGGCGTAGGCGTTGGTCTGCTGCGGGTCACTGGGGTCGATGATCGAGTCGACGGACAGGAACCGGCCTTGTTCGGGGTCGTACTCCCGGGCGCCGAGGTTGGTCAGGCCGGTGCGTTCGTCGTGCACTCCGCCGACGAAGCCGCGGTTGTCGGGCCAGTTCGCCGGGGCGGTCCCGCGCTCGTTGCCGAACGGGTCGGTGCGCCGCACGTCGGCGGTCATGGTGGCGGCGTCGACGGCGACCTGGGCGGTGCCGTGGTGGTCGTTGAACACCCAGGTCAGGTCCGACGGCGTCCGCACGGCGATGGTGCCGCCGCCATGGGCGTAGTGCCGGGTGGCGGTCTCGGCGCCGGTGGCGGCGTCGAGCACGATCTCCTGATTGCCCAGGTACAGGGTGGTGCCGTCGGGCCCGCGGGTCAGCAGGCGCTGGCCCGACGCGTCGTAGACGTACTCCGTGACCTCGCCGTTCTCGGTCACCGAGCTGAGCATGCCCTGCTCGTCCCAGCTGAGCTCTTGGTCGCCGCGGCGCACGGCGTTCCCGGCGGCGTCGTACTCGTAGCCGGCGACGGTGGTGCCCTGCGGCCCGGTGGTGGTCATCGTGGTGAGCGCGTGCGGCTGTGGCTGCCCCGGCTTCGGGTAGGCCTGGGCGCGCGTGACGTCGCCGGTGACGAAGTGGTCCGTCCGGCTGGTCCGGTTGCCGACGGCGTCGTACCGGAACGACTGCCAGTAGGGCGCCGGGCCGGCCAGCGCGCCGGTCCGCGGGTCGTCCTCGCAGCCGTCTCCCGGCGTCCACGCCTCGGTGAGCCGGCGCAGGTGGTCGTACCGGAAACACTGCACGTCCGCGGTGCGCTCCTGGGTGCGGTCGGCGATCGACGTGACGTTGCCGGCGTCGTCGTACTCGTACTGCAGGTCGGCCTGCATCGGCCGGGACACCTCGGCGTCGACGATGGTGCGCTCGATCCGCCCGGTCGGCTCGTCGTAGTAGTGCGACAGCCAGGCCCGCTTCGTGCCCGAGCCCAGGTGCAGCCGCTGCAGTTCCCCGTAGACGGTGTAGTCGGTCTGCGACGCGTACTGGACCGTCTCGCCCTCCGGCCCGCCATAGGTGGTCAGCGGCCGGCCGAAGTCGTCGTAGGTGTGGAAGACCTCCTCCTCGAACAACCCGCCGACCGCCGGGTAGCTCTCGCCGAGGATGCTGCCGTCCGCCGCGTAGGAGGTGTACGCGTCATAGGTCCCGGCCAGCACGCCCTCCGATGCCGGGATCGTCACCGACGTCTGCCGCGGCTGGTACCGCGCGGTGTAGGCCACGATCGACGACGTGAAGGCGTTGCCCGCGGCGTCGTAGCTGGTGGACGTCGCCGGCTTGCCGACGGCGCCCTTGACGCTGTCGTAGGTCCAGGCGGCCAGCAGCCGGCCGGCGCCGGACCGGGCGGTGAGCATGCGGCCGAGGGCGTCGTAGCCGAAGTCCAGCCGCTGGCCGCGGGCGTCGGTGCGCGTGCGCAGCTGGCCGGCGGAGTCGTACGTGCTGGTCACGACGCCGGTGTCGGGGTCGTCCGATCGCACCTTGCGGCCGTGCAGGTCGTAGGTGTACTTCCAGGTGTTGCCGGCCGGATCGGTCAGCGTGGCCAGCTCGCCGGACGGCGTGTAGCCGTACGTCGTCGTGTCGTGGGGCTCGCCCGGGGTGGCCGTGGCGCCGTGGTACTGGTGCAGCTCGACCGGGCGGCCGCGCGCGTCGCTGATGGTCGTGACAGCGGTGCCGCCGGCGGGCGGCGTCACGTGGATCCGGTCGCCGCCGTAGCGGGTGGTGGTCTCCCACTCCTCCTCGGCGCCGTCGTACTGGACCGAGCGGATCTCGCGGCCGGCGCCGTCGTACTCCGTGACGACCGAACCGGTGACCTGGGCGTCGGCCGCGACCCAGAGCGAGGTGTCGACGTCCTGGTCGTTGTAGTACGGGCGCGTGGTCTGGTGGACCCGGCCCTGGGAGTCGTACCTCGTGTCGCTCAGGACCCGGCCGCCGCCGACCGCGGGCGTCTGCACCTGGCGCGGCCGGAGCAGGCCGTCGAAGAGCTCGTTCGTGCTGGTGTAGACGCCGTTGGGGCCCAGTGACGTGGTCGTGATGACGGTGGGCGCCTCGCGCCGGACGGTGTAGCTGAACTCGTAGTTCGGGTCGAAGCCCCAGGAGCGGCGCCGGTCCGGCAGCCAGACGCTCGCCGACCGCCCGAGCGGGTCGTACGCCGTCTCGGTGACCTTGCCGTTGGTGTCGGTGACGACGCGCGGCTCCCCCCAAGCGGGATCGAACGTCGTGGTCACGGTGTGGCCGAGCGGATTGGTCGTGACCGTCTTGGTGGCCGGGCCGCCGGTCGCCGGCGTATACGCGGTCCTGGTGGTCCGCTGCAGGGCGTCCGTGCTCTCGGTGATCCGGCCGTGCACGTCGAACCGCGCCGTCGACTGGACGATGTACTGCGGGCCGGTGGCGGGATGCGCCTCCAGCGTCTCGATCGTGGTGGTGTTGCCGGCGCCGTCGTAGGCGTACTTCAGGTCGGCGACGGCATCGGCGGGGAACTGGGGCGTCGCACCGCACGACGCGGACACCGTCTGGACCCGGGCGGGCAGTGACCGGATCCCGGAGCCGATGCCGGTCGCATACGTGGTGCGGGTGCACAGGTCGTCGGCGGCGGTGGCGTCGTCACCCAGATCGTCGACGGCGGTCGTGCGGCCGAGGTCGTCGTACGACGTGACCGTCCGGGTGACCCGGTCGTCCCGGCCGCCCTCGACCGGCGTGATCACCCGTTCCGACGCGGTCCGGACGATGTAGGCCTGGTAGGAACCGCGGGTGGCCGTCGGGCCGCGCCAGTACGGCTCGGTGACGGTCCGGCTGACCACGGTGTTCGAGTCACCGAGGAATGCGGTGTCCTGGAAGGCGAAGCCCTGCAGCCAGTCGTGGTCGGGCCGCTCCCCGCCGGCGGCGTCCTCGATCAGCACCGACCGGGTCGCGCCGCCGGGCAGCCGGTCGCCGTGCATGCCCCGGTGGAACCGCTGCTCGGACATGCTGACCGGCCCGGCCGGGTCGTCCTCGCGACCCTGCCGGACGCGGACGCGGGCGTAGCCGCGGAACTCGTTCCAGGTCCGTTTGGCCTCGGGCGTGAACTCGCCGGTGTCGTAGTGCCAGGCGGCGCCATCGAGGTACTCGTAGGCGATCCGCTGGTCGATGCTGCTGCTGATCCGGTCCGAGATCGTGACGGTGTCCGCCACGTACTTGTGGAACCAGTCGGTGCGCTCGGCGAAGCCGGGCCGGTTCCACGTCACGGGGTAGCAGCGCAGCGTGTTCGTGTGCGCGTTCGCCGGCATCGACCGCCCGGGCACGCAGTCGGCGTCGGCGTAGCGGACGTCGATGGCGCCGCCGGACTCCGACACGATGCCCGTGATCCGGTAGCGCAGCAGCGGCGACAGCCCGTCCTCCTGGTAGACCCGGTTCGGCAGCGCGGTGCCCTCGAACGTCACCGGCTCCATCCGCTCCTCCCCGCCGACGAGGCCGGTGTGGGTGATCGACTTCAGCCACAGCGCGGCACCGCTCTCGCCGTCGCCGGGCTCCGGATACTGCTGGTCCAGCGTCCAGCGGTCGACGTCCTGGTAGCTGCCGTCGCGCAGCACCTGGGTGGTGACGGACGACAGCCGCTGCGTCGACCAGAACGTCGGCGAGTACCGCCCCGCGCAGGTCGTGGTCACGCACCGTTCGGTCAGCGGCGTGTCGGGCCAGTTCTTCGGTCGCTCGAACACGCACGTGCTGCCCGGGACGCACCGGTTGGCGACGTCGAACACGACCCGGGCCGCCGGGCCGCCGGCGACCTGCGTGTGCAGGCCGTAGTCGATCTGGCGCAGGCTGCCGCCGCGGATGTAGGTGACGGCGGCGTCCTTGCCGTTGGTGCCGAACGAGTTGGACTCCGTCCGGTAGCTGAGCCGGATCATGTTGCCGCGCGCGTCGACGATCGTGTCCAGGTTCCAGCGCCAGGGCTGGGTGCACCTCGACGCGGCGAACGAGCCAGCGACATGGCAGGGTTCGCCGGCGTCGTCGCCGTAGACGGGCACCGTCCAGGTCGACCCGGAGTCCGGCCGCGACCCGAAGAGGTACTGGGTGCCGTCGAGCGTGGTGATCTTCCAGTACTCCTTGCCGTCGGCGCGGGTGAGCAGCTCCACCGTGGACCCGTCGTCGCTGCGCGGACGCCAGGCCAGCGAGCGGTCGTCGCGGATCAGCTGGCCGCCGCCACCGCCGTAGGTCGCGGTGGCGTTGTGGCTGCGCCAGCACAGGTCGCCGATGGTGTCCGGTGGCACCGTGCCGCCGGTCTTGTCCTCGGCGCACGGCCCGTAGTTGCGCTCCACGAATCCGGGGTTGAGGTCCCAGCCGTCGCCGACCCACGACGGCTGGTTGTTCGTGGCGCTGGTGCGGCCGTCGACGGCGGAGGACTGGTAGCTCAGCGCCAGGCTCGGTGTCAGCCCGCCCGGCACCGGTGGCACCCGCAGCGGGTAGGACCAGGTGAAGTCGCCGGTGTGTCCGGCGACGTCCCAGGTCGCCGACGGCGACAGTGAGGTCGCCGTCGGGGTGCCGCCGCCGTCGGCGGCATCGGCGGCCGCCGTTCCGGTCCCGCTCCGGCCTGCAACGGCCGGCTGCTGATCACCGTGCAGCGCGTCGAGCGTGGCGTCGTCGTCGGCCCGGGCGGTCAGCGGCTGCGCCGCCACCTCGGTCGACGGCGTCTCGGGCAGGTCCACCGACGGGCCGCCGGTCGCGGTGGCCGGCTGCTCGCCGGCCACCAGCAGGCCACCGGTCAAGGCGACGAGGGCCACGGCGGCCGCCCAGCGGTGCGGCCGGGAGAAGCTCAGGGTGCGCATCGGGATCCTCCTGGTCAGGGCTGGGGCGTTGTGGCCCGGGCGGCGATCTCCGCGTCCGGGACGATGCCGGCGTCGACGCGGACCTCGTCGATGGAGCCGCGGAAGAACAGGGCCGGGTCGCCGCCGTAGAGCGCCCGTCCGATGGCCAGGCCACCGCCCGCGGACCACAGCGACACGTCGTCGCGCGCGCCGGCCAGCTCGCCGTCGACGTACAGCCGCAGCTGCCGCGCGGCGTAGTCGTAGACACCGGTCAGGTGTGTCCACTCGTTCAGCACGGCGGCCCGCTCGGAGCGCGCGTAGACGGTGCGGGCGCCGTCGGCGTCCTGGGCCGGCGCTCCGAAGATCCAGCGGTCCAGGCTGGGCTCGTACTGCAGCACGAAACCGCTCATCTGGATGCCGTCCTGCGACAGCACCGTCTGCACGGCCGGCTCGTGGGTGAGCTTCGCCCAGGCCGAGACCGTGAAGCTGCCGCCGGTCTGCACGCCCCAGCGCCCCGTGGTGGCAGCGCTCTCGCCGTCGAGCACCAGCGCCCGCCCGCGCACGCCGGCGCCGTAGGCGATGACACCGCCGTCGTCCGCCGTGGCGGCGTTGGCCCGCGACGAGGTGTCGGCGAGCGAGTCGTCGAGCGGCCAGGTGCCCTGGACGCTCGCCGGCGTGTCGTCGTGGACGGCACGCAGCTGGGTGGTCGACAGCGCACCGCCGAACACCCGGACGTCGTCGAGGACGCCCTTGAAGAAGCCGGCCGCCGCACCCCCGGACCGGCCGCGGCCGATCGCGAGGACGCCATCGGCCGCCGGCGGCGCCACGCCGACCGCCGCCCCCGCCAACCGGCCGTTGACGTACAGCCGCAACTGGCCGGTCGTCGCCGGCGTCGGTCCGGCGTCGTAGACCAGTGCGAGGTTCGTCCACAACCCGGCCGTCGCCGGCTCCGCCGACGTCGCGACCGCCGGCGCACCGCTCGCGCCCTGCAGCGAGGCGCGCCAGGAGCGGGTGGCGCCGTCGTAGGCCAGCGCGAACGCGCTGCCGGCTCCGCCGTCCTGGCTCACGACCGTCCTGGTCGCGGTGTCGGCCGGGCCGACGCTCAGGTACGCCCAAGCGGTGACGGTGAAGCTTCCGGTTCCTGTGACGACGGGTCCGGCGGTCTGGAGCTGGTCGTCGGCGCCGTCGAACTGCCGGCCGGCACCGATCCGGCCGCTGCCCAGCCATGTCGCGCCGGTCACCGTGGCGGGGTGGCTGCGCGGCGGCGCGGAGTCCGGGACCGTCGGCGTGTTCTCGTCCAGGGTCCAGCGAGCGGTGCCGGCGACGGGCACGGGCGCGGTGCCGGCGTCCTCCGGGTAGGAGTCGTACAAGTTGCCGATCCGGGCGTCGTCGAGCGCGCCGCCGTACACCCGGACGTCGTCGACCTTGCCGTGGAAGAACTGACCCGGCTCACCGGCGGCGTCCAGGCCACGGCCGATCGCCAGCGCGCCGTCGGCCTGCCACGGCTCGAGCAGCGTCGCACCGCCCTTGCGGGTCCCGTTGACGTACAGCCAGAGCTGCCCGGTGGTGGCGTCGTACACGCCGACCAGGTGCACCCACTCCTCCAGGTCCGAGGGGATGACGGTGACGGCGGCGGGCGGCTGAACCTCACTCTCGTCGGCGCTGGGCATCTCGAAGACCCAGACCCCCGGGTCGTTCTGGCCCTGGTCGACCTTGTGCCCGAGCCGGAACTTGCTCGTGTCGGCCCCGTCGAGGCTCACCGCGGTACGCGAGCAGGAGAACTCGTCGCCGGGATCGCAGGTCTCTTCGAGCCGCACCCACGCCGACACCGAGAAGCTGGCGTCGGAGCGCACGTCCACGCCGGTGACGGAGACGTGGTCGTCCTCGCCGTCGAGATCCACCGCGTTGCCGAGGTACCCCGGGACCCGGGTCGCGCCAACGGCGGTACCGGTGCGCCGCCCGACGGCGTCCGCCACGAGCTCGCCACTGCTCTCGTCGAGCTGCCACTGGTGCACGAGGGTGAGGTCGCGGCCCGCCATCGCGCGGACCTCGGCCGCGAACAGTCCGCGGCTGAAGACCGCGACGTCGTCGACCGCGCCCGGGAAGAAGTCGGCCGGGGCGCCGTTCCACTGGGCGGCTGCGACGACGAGGGCGCCGGTGCCGTGGGTCCACGTCTGGTGGTGCTCCGCGGTCCCGGCGTCGACGCCGTTGACGTACAGGGTCATCCGCTTCGCGCCGGCGTCGTACACCGCGGCGAGGTGCGTCCACACGCCCGGTTGCGCCTCGGGCCCGACGATGCGGTCGTGCCGGCTGCCACCGCCGTTCACGTCGGCGCCGAACATGGCGAACGCCCAGTGGCCGTCGGCCGTGGCCTGCAGCTGGAACCCGCTGGTCCTGGAGCCGTCCTGGGAGACCACGGCGGCATTCCCGCCGACCTCGTCGAGCTTGGCCCACGCGGTGACGGCGAAGGTCCGCTCGACGTCGACGGCGTGCGGCAGCCGCAGGTGCGCGCCGTCGCCGTCGAGGCGGGCCGCCAGGTCGGTCGGGTCGGGGACGTTCGTCTGGCCGGCGGTCCACTCGACGCCGCCCTCCGCCGAGCCGGCCGGAAGCCTCCCCGTCGCCTCCTCGGCGTTGCCGTCCAGCGCCCACTCGCCGACCGTCACGCCGTCGCGACTGACCAGGCCCTGCAGCTCGGCCTCGGTGACGGCACGGCTGTAGACCCGGACCTCGTCGACCATGCCGGCCCAGTAGCCGGACGGACCGCCGTTGAATCCGCGCCCGACGACGAACGCCCCGGTCGCGTCGTACGTGCGGGTCTGCGGCGCCGTCGCGACCAGATCGCCGTTGACGTAGAGCCGGACCTCCGGTGTCTCGAGGCCGTCGTCGTAGACCACCGCGAGATGCACCTCGTCGCCGACGACCGCCGGCTCGTCCACCGGCGAGCGCAGCATCTGCCCGCCGCCGTCGGCGCTGTCCGGACTGTAGAGCTCCCACACGCCCACCTCGCCGAGCTGCCGGTAGCCGAGGAAGAACCCGCTCAGCCGGCCGCCGTCCTGGGACAACGCGGTCACGGTGGCGCCGTCGGCGGGCTTCTCGTCCAGGCGCACCCAGCCCGCAACGGTGAACGCCTGATCGGTGTGGACGACAGGCCCGCCGGTGACCGCCTGGCCGCCGTCGGCCGCGTTCGGGCCGGTGTCGCCGGGCAGCAACAGCCCGCCGCCGACCGCGCCACCGTCGGGCAGCTGGTCCGGATCCGCGGGATCGTCGCCCGAGAGCTCCGCGCCGCCGGAGAGCGCGAGCATGTCGCCGGGGACCGCGTTGCGCGCGGTCGTGCCGGACGGCTCCTCGAAGGCCCAGTGCGCCACCTGCACGTTGTCGGCGCCGACGGCCGCGTGCACCTCCTCCGGCCGGAGCACCCGGTCGTACACCTCGACCTCGTCGATGGCCCCCGGCCAGTGGTCGACGGCGGGGTTGCCGTTCCACTGCGTCCGGCCGATGCGCAGGTAGCCGTTCGCGTGCCAGTCCGGGACCACCCGGGTGACGGCGGGGCCCGACGGGACCCCGTCGACGTAGAGCTGTAGCGTCCGGGCCTCGGCGTCGTAGACGCCAGTGAGGTGGGTCCAGACCCCGACCCGGGCGGGCTGCGCCGACTGCGCCATGTCGGTGCCCTTGTAGGTGGCCTTGTCGCGGGCCATTCCGAACGCCCACCTGCCGCTCTCCGGGCGGTACCAGAGGTCGAAGCCGGCGAACGCGCCGTCGCTGTCCTGGCTGACGGCCGCGTGCGCGCCGCCGGCCGCGTCGAGGCGCACCCACGCGGCGACGGAGAAGCTCTCGTCCGTGCGGACGGCGTTCGGCACCGCGACCGAGCCGTTGACGCCGTCGAGCCGCAACGCCTGGCCGACGGCGCCGGGCACGTAGTCGAGGCCGCCCTGAGCCACACCGTCACGGTCGCCGAGGAACGCGTCGTCGACGGTGCTGCCGTCCAGCGACCACTGCCCCAGCGGGCCGTTGCCGGCGCGGACGTAGAAGTGGTGCACGGCCCGCTGGCTCCGGTGGCCGGCCCGGTCGACGCTCCAGACGTAGAGGTCCTGCGGCCCGTCGCCCGGCGGGATCAGCCGGATGGTGGCCGGCCCGCCGAGCGCGCGGGCGACGATCTTGCCGGTGGGCGCGCCGTTCCAGCCGTACAGGTAGTGGTCGATGTCGCCGACACCGTTGGCGCCGAAGTCGAACGTCCCCTCCACCCCGACGCCGCCGTGCCAGCGGTTGTCGGCGGCGTAGAGCCGACCGGCGACCGTCGGCGGGTGCGCCGGCGCCGTCCGGTCCGAGACGAACGTCGGTCCCAGCGCCCACGGGCTGCCATGCGCGCCGTCGTCGCCCTTCACCGCCCACTCGATGACGGCGTTGCTGCCGTCCTGGCGCCTCGGCAGGCTCTGGACGAGGTCGTGGATGCTCCCGTTGCTCTTGAATCCGCCCCAGGTCTGCGTCGCGACGCCGTTGACCTTCACCTGCCAGAGCGCGCGCAGCTGGTCCGCGGGGTCGGGGTCGGCGAGCCGCGCCTGGAACCGGATGCTGTCGTCGGAGACGTACCGCACGCCGCCGCACCAGTGGCAGGGTGCGGGGATCGCCGGGTCGCTGGTCAGCCCCGTCGGCGTGCTCGGGTGCGTGTTGAACTTGACCCGCAACTTGGCGTTGTTGTCGTACTTGCGCCAGTACGGGTTCTGGTGGAGGTCGCCCTCGTTCTCCGCCTTGATCAGGAACGTCGTGTAGCCGCCCTTGTTCACCGCGCTGGTCACCAGCAGACCGGCGCCCTTGTTGCCCGGGCAGCCGCGGAGGGCGTTCACGGCGGGCGGGACGAAGCTGCCCAGCCGGTCGTTGACCGGTTGCCTCCCCCAGCGGGTGCTGTTGTCGACCGGTGTTCGCGCCTCCCACAGCTCGTGCCTGGATCCGGTGGCGCAGGACGGGCTGTAGACGACGGTGACGTCCATGTACGCCTCGAGCACCTCCTTGCCCGCCAGGAAACTGGTGTCGAAGCGCCAGTAGGTGCGGGCGATGCCGATGCCGTTGCAGTGGCTCCACCCGGTCCAGCAGTGGCCGACCTGAGCGAGCGGTGGCTCGCCGCTGCTGTTCGGGCGGGCCTGGTCGGAGCCCGAGAGCACCGTGGTCCAGAACTGCTTGTCCGCGGTGTGCCACTTCGGGTCGACGGTGACGGGGTACCGGGTCGCCTCGTCGTCGAGGAACGCCTCGTCCGGCCGCAGCACCAGCGCGCCGTCGTCGACGGCGACGCCGACCGAAGCCTGCCGCCGCTCGGGCGTCGAGGCGTCCCACATGATCGACGGGGCCGCCGAGAACAGCAACACGCCGGCGGAGTCGCGCGCCTCCAGCCCGCCACCCGGCGTCGCCGTCAGCCCGACCCCGTCGGTGCGCACACCCAGCCGGACCTCGCGGACGGCGGGATTCGCCGCCGCCTCCGCGCTCTCGACGACCAGGTACTGCGCGTAGCCGTCGGCATCGGCCTCGAGCACCAGATCGACGCCGGGCAGTACCTCCGGGTAGGTCGCCGCGGCGCCGTGGAGCACCGGCTCCGGCAGTTCGCCGTCGGGCCAGGAGAGCTCGATCCAGGCATCGTCCCGGCCGTACCGGACCAAGGGTCCGTCGCCGCCACCGGAGAACGCCATCGCCACCGGGGTGGCCACGGGGCCGACGGTGCCGTCGCCGCGTTGCGCGAGCGTGGTATCGATGTCGACCCAGCCGCCCTCGTCGAGCATCCGCTCCGGCTCCGAGCTCAGCTCGGCGGTCATCGTCCCGTCCGGCTCGGCGAACACGGTGCGGGTCTCGGTGCGCAGGCCGGTCACCTCGACCCGCTCTCCCCGCGACCGTGCCTCCTCGACCGCGACGGCCGTCTCGTCGGGCGGCGCGGCCGACGGCGGCGCGGCCGACGGCGGCGCGGCCGACGGCGGCGCGGCCGGTGCGGCCGGTGCGACCGGCGCCGGGAGCAGCGTCCCGATCATGAGGGCGGCCGCCGTCCCGGCAACCGCGCGCACACCCGCACGCCTCATCCATGCAGACCTGGTCATCCGACGTCCCTCCAGCACAACCCGAACCCACGAACCGGCCAGGGGGAGCCCCCAGGTCGACATATCGTGACGATCGACGTCTTCATCCCTGCTTCACCGCGGCTTCAGCAGGGGACGGGGGACGACGCGGCCGCTAGGCTCGGTCCCGATGGCCTTCGGAACGATCGGCGCGCGGCTCTACGCCTGGTTCAACCGCCACCCCGAGGCGAACCGGGCGGTGGTCGATGTCGCGGCGCTGCGCCCCGGCGACCACGTCCTCGAGGTCGGCTGCGGCCCGGGCGTCGGGCTCGAGCTGGCCGCCAGGGCCGTCGGCGCGGACCACGCGGCCGCCGTCGACCCGTCCGAGACGTTCGTCGCCATGGCGCGCAAGCGGGTGCCCGGTGCCGACGTCCGGGTGGCGGGCGCCGAGGACGTGCCGTTCGACGACGGCATGTTCACGGCGATCTTCACGCTCGCCTCGATGCACCACTGGGCCGACCGCGACGGCGGGCTGGCCGCGCTGACGGCGAAGCTGACACCGGGCGGGCGGCTGGTGCTGGGCGAGCGGCTGCTCGACCGGGCCGGCCACGGCATCACGCCGGCGCAGATCGACGAGGTGACGGCGCGGCTGACGGCGCTCGGGCAGACCGGCCTGCGCACCGAGCGCCGACGCGTCGGCCGCAGGACTCTGGCCGTCATCGTCTCGGAGCGGCCCACCGCACCTTGACATGGAATGCCGTTGCACGTGGGGTCGGAGCATGAAGCCGAAATGGCCGGTCCTGCGCCGGTACGACACCGACCACTCGCTGCGCGTCGCCCTACCGCTCGGCGGCATCGGCACGGGGACCGTGTCGCTCGGTGGCCGCGGCGACCTGCGCGACTGGGAGATCCGCAACCAGCCCGCCAAGGGCTTCGCCCCGCGCGACAGCTTCTTCGCCGTCCGCGCGGGTGACGCCGTACGGGCACTCGAGGGCCCCGTCGACCCCGTGCTGTACGAGGGCTGGGAGGGCGCCGCGGTGCCCAACCACAGCCTGCCGCGGTTCGCGACCTCGCGGTTCCTCGCCGCGTACCCGCTCGGCCAGGTGCAGCTCGACGACCCGGACGTGCCGGTGTCGGTGCGGCTGCAGGCGTTCAACCCGCTGGTCCCGGCCGACGTCGAGGCCAGCTCGCTGCCGGTCGCGGTGCTGCGCTACGTCGTCACCAACCCCGGCGGCGCACCCGTCGACGTCACCGTCGCCGGCAGCGTCGGCAACCCCGGTGCGCAACCGGGCAACGAGCCACGGCCCGACGGCGTCCTGCTGCGGTCGGGCGGGGACGAGGACGGGGAGCGCTGGGGCTCGCTCGCGCTCGCGGTTCTCGACGAGCACGACGTCACGGTGCGCACGGCCTGGGCCGGGTCCAGCTGGGGCGGCCCGCTGCTGGACTTCTGGGACGACCTGAGCGCCGACGGCCGGCTGGACGAGCGCCCCGCGGACGGCCGGCCGGTGGCATCCGTCGCCGCGCTGCGCACGCTCGGACCGGGCGAGACCCACGCGTTCACGTTCCTGCTCACCTGGCACTTCCCGAACCGGCGCGACTGGCGCGGCGAGACCGTCATCGGCAACCACTACGCGTCGCTGTACGAGGACGCCTGGGACGTCGTCACGGCGACGGCGCCGAAGCTGTCCGACCTCGAGGACCGCACGGTCGCCTTCGTCGAGGCGCTGACCGGCGCCGATCTGCCCGCCGCCGTCGTCGAGGCCGCGCTGAGCAACGTCAGCACGCTGCGCTCGCCGACCTGCTTCCGCGCCGCCGACGGCCGCTTCTACGGCTGGGAGGGCTGCCACGACGACAGCGGCAGCTGCTACGGCAACTGCACCCACGTCTGGAACTACGAGCACACCACGCCGTACCTGTTCGGCGAGCTGGCGCGGTCGATGCGCGAGCTGGAGTTCCTGCACGCCACCGCCGGCGACGGCCACATGAGCTTCCGGCTCGAGCTGCCGCTGGACCGCTCCCGCGACCACGGCGTCGCCGCCGCCGACGGCCAGATGGGCTGCCTGGTCAAACTGCATCGCGAGTGGCGGCTCAGCGGCGACGACGACCTGCTGCGCTCGCTCTGGCCGGCCGCACGGCGCGCGCTGGAGTTCGCCTGGATCCCGGGCGGCTGGGACGCCGACCGCGACGGCGTCATGGAGGGTTCCCAGCACAACACCATGGACGTCGAGTACTTCGGCCCGAACCCGCAGGTCGGCAGCTGGTACCTGGCAGCGCTACGGGCCGCGGAGGAGATGGCCCGGCACCTCGGCGACGACGAGTTCGCCGCCACCTGCGCCGATCTGTTCGCCCGCGGCAGCGCCTGGATCGACGCGCACCTGTTCAACGGCGAGTTCTACCGGCACGAGATCCGCCCGCCGGGCAGCGAGGACGCCATCGCGCCAGGGCTGCGACTGCCCGGCATCGGCGCCCGCGACCTCGCCGAGCCGGAGCTGCAGATCGGCGACGGCTGCCTCACCGACCAGCTGGTCGGCCAGCACGTCGCGCGGCTGACCGGGCTCGGCGACCTGCTCGACACCGGCCACGTGCGGACCACGCTGCAGAGCATCCTGCGCCACAACGACCGCACCGCACCCGGGGCGCCGTTCAACCCCAAGCGCAGCTACGCGCTCGCCGGCGAGCCGGGGCTGCTGGTGGCGTCGTACCCGCACGGCAACCGGCCGGCCCGCCCGTTCCCGTACTTCGCCGAGGTGTGGACCGGCCTCGAGTACACCGCGGCGATCGGCCTGCTGCAGGCGGGGCTCGTCGACGACGGCGTCCGGGTCGTCGAAGCGGTCCGCAGCCGCTTCGACGGCCGCCGGCGCAACCCGTTCGACGAGGCCGAGTGCGGCCACCACTACGTACGTGCCATGGCGGCGTGGGGCGCCCTCGTCGCGCTGACCGGCTTCGGGTACGACGGCGTCAACGGCGAGCTCCGCTTCACGCCGGCGGACGTCGCCGGGGGTCCGGTGACCTGGTTCTGGGCGAGCGGCGACGCGTGGGGCACGGTGACCCAGCGGACGGCCGGCGGCGGTGTGGGCGTCACCGTCGCGGTGCACGGCGGGCGGCTGCGGCTGCGCGCGCTGACCCTCACCGGCGCCGGCACCGTCGCGCTGCCGGACCGCGTCCTCTCGACCGGTGAGACCGCGGGTGCAACCGTGGAGGGTCCTCAGCTGTCATCAAAGGAGTGAGCACCCTTGTGGAGATCGACCTGCTCGGCCCGATGCGCCTGCGCGCCGGCGGGCGGCCGATCGAGGTCACCACCGGGCGACTGCGGGCGCTGCTCGCCGTGCTCGCGCTGTCCGCGGGCCGCACGGTCACGATCCAGCAGCTCGTCGGCGCGCTGTGGCCGGACGACGACCTGCCGGCCAACCCGCGCCGCAGCGTCCAGACCTACGTCACCCGGCTGCGCGCCCTGCTCGGCGCCGACGTCATCGCCACCACCATCACCGGCTACGTCCTGCACGCCGACGAGTCCGCCGTCGACGTCCTCCGGTTCGAGCGGCTGCTGGAGCGGGCCGACGGCAGCGCCGACCCGCTGCGCCAGCGCGCCTGCCTCGCCGAGGCGCTCGAGCTGTGGCGCGGCACGCCCTTCGACGACGTCGAGTCCGAGTGGCTGTCAGACACCGAGGCGCCGCGGCTGGCCGAACGGTACCTCGCCGCACAGGAGCGGCGGATTGCCCTCGACCTCGAGCTGGGCCGGCCCGCGGACCTCATCCCGGAGCTGCGCGAGCTCACCACCGCCCACCCGCTGCGCGAGCCGCCATGGGCGCTGCTGCTGGAGGCGATGGAGCGCTCCGGCCGCCGCGCCGAGGCGCTCGCGCAGTACGAGCGGGTTCGGGCCCGGCTGGTCACCGAGCTCGGCGCCGACCCCGGGCCGCGGCTGCAGGCGGTCTACGCCCGGCTGCTGGCCGACCCGCCGCCCACGCCGGCCAGGACGGCGTCGGCCCGGCCGGTCCCACGCCAGCTCCCGGCCGACGTACCGGACTTCGTCGGCCGGGCCGACGCCCTGGCGCACCTGGACCACGCCGCCGCCACGTCGCCCGTCGCGACCGTCTCCGGCACGGCGGGCGTCGGCAAGACGACGCTCGCCGTCCACTGGGCGCACGGGGTGGCCGGCCGGTTCCCCGACGGTCAGCTCTACGTCAACCTGCGCGGCTTCGATCCGGACCGGCCGCCCGTCGACCCGGCCGACGCGATCCGCGGCTTCCTCGACGCACTGCGGGTGCCGCATGAGCTGATTCCGGCCGGCCCCGACGGACAGGCGGCGCTCTACCGCAGCATGCTGGCCGGCCGCCGGGTCCTGGTGCTGCTCGACAACGCCCGCGACGCCCGGCAGGTGCGGCCGCTGCTGCCCGGCTCGGCCGACTGCCTGACGCTGGTGACCAGCCGCGACCAGCTGCTCGGGCTGTCCGCGACCGCCGGCGCCCGGGCCGTCACCCTCGACCTGCCGCCGGCCTCCGACGCGCGCGAGCTGGTGACCCGGCGCATCGGAGGCGACCGTGCCACGGCCGAGCCGGACACCGTCGACGAGCTCGTCGCCCTGTGCGCACGGCTGCCGCTGGCGCTCACCGTCGCCGCCGCCCGCGTGGCCGGCCAGCCCGAGTCGCTGGAGTACCTGGTCGCGCAGCTGAGGGCGGCCAGCGGCGGGCTCGAGGCGTTCGCCGCCGACGACGCCACCATCGACCTGCGCTCGGTGTTCTCGTGGTCCTACGACGGCCTGAGCGCCCCGGCCGCGCGGCTGTTCCGGCTGGTCGGCGCCGCCCCCGGCCCGGACATCGGCACGGCGGCGGCCACCGCCCTCGCCGACCAGGACCCCGACACCGTCCGCTCCCTGCTGGGCGAGCTGACCCGGGCGCATCTGCTCACCGAGCACGTCCCCGGCCGCTGGTCGGCGCACGACCTGCTGCGCGCCTACGCGCGGGAGCTGGCCGGGCCGCAATCGGGGCCGGCGCTGGGCCGGCTGCTCGACCACTACCTGGCGACGGCGCTGGTGGCCAGCCGGTTCCTGCGCTCGGACCGCGAGACGTTCGAACCGCAGCCGCCGACGACGGCGGGCCCGGGGGTCGCCGAGCCGATCCGCGGGGCCGACGCCGCCCGCACCTGGTTCGCCGCCGAACGCCGGACACTGCTCGCCGCCGTCGACGCCGCTACCGACCACGGGTACGCCGTCCACGCCTGGCAGCTGGCGTGGACCCACACCATCGACCTCGACTGGCGCGGCCGGTGGCGCGACATCGCCCGCGTCAACGGCTCGGCGCTGCTCGCCGTCCGCGCGCTCGACGACACCGAGCCCGAGGCGCACCTGCACCGGCTGCTGGGCCGTGCCTACGGCTACCTCGACCGGCACGACGACGCCGGCACGCACCTGGACCGGGCGCTGGAGCTGTACGGCGCGCGCGGCGACCTCGTCGGACAGGCCCGCACCTTGCGGTCGCTCGGCGTGGTCAAGGAGCGCACCGGACGGCACGAGGAGTCGCTCGGCCACGACCTCGCCACGCTGGAGCTGTTCCGGCGGATCGGGCAGCCGGCCGGCCTCGCGGGCGCGCTCAACGCCGTCGGCTGGGCGCACGCCCAGCTCGGCCGGTACCAGCGAACGCTGGAGTTCGCCGGGCAGGCGCTCAGCATCCTGCAGGGTCTGGACGACCGGCTCGCCGAGGCGGCCACGTGGGACACACTCGGCTTCGCCCATCACCGCCTCGGTGCGTACGACCGCGCCGTCGACTGCTTCGAGCACGCGCTCGACCTGCTGCGCGAGCTCGGCGGGCTGTACTACGAGGTCGTGACGCTGCGCAAGCTCGCAGACAGCCACGAGGCGGCCGGCGACCACCAGGCCGCGCAGTACGCACGCGACCTGGCCGAGGCCGCCCTCGCGGAGCTGGGCGAGCTTCCGGTCACTGGGCCGGGCGCACCTGCGGATCGGCCGGAGCGGCAGCGGGCGCGGCCGGCGTCTCGGTAGCCGGCGCCTCGGCGGCCTGAGCCGGTTGCGCGGTGGCCTGCGCCGTCGGCGCCGTCGGCGCCTGGGCCGGTGCGGGATCCACGATGACGGCGTTGGACGCATCGCTGTCAGCCGGCTTCGACATCTCGGTCTTGAAGATCTTCAGCGACTGCCCGATGCCTCGTGCCATGTCCGGCATGCGCTTGGCACCGAAGAGCAGGAACAGGACAACGACCGCGATGATCAGCTCGGGTGTACCGATGGGGCCCATAAGTCATCTTCTTCCTGGCAGGTACCGGTCCTCACCATCGTACGCCCCCGATGCAGCGGGTATGGTGGGCGCGGTTCGGGGGGACGGTGCGCGAAACGCCGTCGAGACGACGTGTCAGGAGGTCGAGGCAGTGTCCGGTCAGCGGTCCGGAGGCCGCACGCGTCGTCGCGTGCTGCAGCGGACCTGGACGCTTCCCGCCATCCTGCTCTCCGGCGCCCTCATGCTCATCTCGTCCGGCCCGCCGGCCGCCGCGTCGGCCGACCGCGCGGGCGGCGACCGGTACCCGTCGGCCACCGCCGTCGCCGGTGCCGACGACGTCCCCGACACCGTCGCCGTCGCCGCCGGCGGCACCGTCAAGCTCGGCTACGCGCCGCCCGCGCCCGCCGGCACCGTCGTCGGGCCGCTCGACCTCTACCTGCTCGACGCCGGCTTCGGCCCGGCCGACCGGGTGCCCGCCGACTCCGCGTGGACGCCCACCGATCCACAGCGCGGCCCGCCGGCGACCCAGCAGTAGACGTCCCCCGCCTTCCCCGCCCGACGGTGCGCCGACCCGTGCCCGCGCCGCCGGGCACGCCCCTTGGAGACTCCTGTGGATCGCATGACCGCGCTCTACCTCGTCGGCGGTGCGACGGCCGTCATCCTGGCCACGTACGCGTTGATCCGGCGCCGCGCCAAGAACCGCGGCAACGGCGCGCCCGACGGCGGCCGTGCGGCCCGCGCCGTCGCCGCCCTGCTGGTGCTCGCCGGCTCCGCCTTCGTCACCCTCACCGCCAGCCCGAACCTCGGCCTCGACCTCGAGGGCGGTGCCCAGATCGTCCTCGAGACGCAGAGCACCGACACCGTCGAGGCCAATGCCGAGTCCACCGACCGCGCCCTCGAGGTGCTCAGGCGCCGGGTCGACGCCCTCGGCGTCTCCGAGCCGTCGCTGAGCCGGTCCGGCGACCGTCGCATCATCGTCGAGCTGCCCGGGGTCTCCGACCCGCGCGAGGCGGCCGACGCGCTGGGCCGAACCGCCCAGCTCACCGTGCACGCCGTCACGGGCTACGACACCTCCGGCCTGCCGCCGGCCGAGACGCCGGCGCCGGGCGAGACACCCCCCGCCACCCCGCCTGCGGAGACGGCGCCCGCGACGCCGCCGGCCACTCCGCCCGCCACTGAGGGCAGCGTCGGCGGCGCCGTCGCGCCCGAGACGGCCACGGGCGACACCGGCACCGATGTCGTCGCCGGCACCACGCCGGCCCCCACCGACCCCGCCGCGCCGGCCGAGACGCCCGCGCCGGGCGAGACGCCCGCCCCTGGCGGCGAGGACCAGCTGGTGCTGCCGGACGAGTCCGGCCAGCCGCTGCTGCTCGCGCCGACGGCGATGACCGGCGAGGAGATCGACGGCGCCGACGCCATCTTCGACGTCCAGCGCGGCGGCTGGCTCGTCACGCTCGACTTCTCCGGCAGCGGCGGCGACACCTGGGCGCAGCTGACCAGCGATGCCGCCTGCCAGCCCGACGGCGACCCGCGCCGGCGCATCGCGATCGTCCTCGACGACACCGTCATCTCCTCCCCGAACGTCACCAACAGCGTCCAGTGCGGCGTCGGCATCCGCGGCGGGCAGACGGAGATCACCGGCGACTTCTCCGAGGAGGAGGCCAAGGACCTCGCCGCCCTGGTCGAGGGCGGCGCCCTCCCCGTCGACGTCACCACCATCGAGCAGCGGGTCGTCGGCCCGACGCTCGGTGACGCCGCCATCGAGGCCAGCGCGTGGGCGGCCATCATCGGCATGGTCGCCACGGCGATCTTCATCGGGGTTGCGTACCGGCTCATCGGCCTCATGGCGATTCTCGCGCTCTTCGGCTACGCCGGCATCGCCTACGCGGCTCTCAGCGCGCTGGGCGCCACCCTGACGCTGCCCGGCCTCGCCGGTTTCGTGCTGGCCATCGGCATGGCGGTCGACGCGAACGTCCTCATCTTCGAACGTGCTCGCGAGGAGTACGTCGACGGCACGACGAAGAGCCTGCGCGGTGCGGTGCAGAGCGGGTTCAAGAACGCCCTGTCGGCCATCGCCGACTCCAACGTCACGACGTTGCTGGCCGCCGGGCTGCTGTTCTTCCTGGCCTCCGGCCCGGTTCGCGGCTTCGGTGTCACGCTGACCATCGGTGTCCTCGCCTCGCTGCTGTCGGCTCTGGTGCTGAGCCGGGTGCTGAGCGAGTGGCTGGCCGACCGTCGCTGGGTGCAGGCCCATCCGGACGCCAGCGGCATCGCGCACCACGGCCGGGTCCGGCTGTGGCTGCGCCGGCGCAACCCGCAGCTGATGTCGCGCGCCGGGCGCTGGCTGATCATCTCCGCCGCCGCCGTCGCCATCGGTGTCGCCGGCATCGTCGTCCGCGGTCTCGAGTTCGGCATCGAGTTCACCGGCGGCCGGCTCGTCGAGGTGTCACCCACCGAGACGATCGACGTCGACGACGCCCGCGCCGCCGTGGCCGACGCCGGCTTCCCGACGGCCATCGTCCAGGAGTCCGGCGACGACGACATCACCGTCCGGGCCAGCGACATGTCCGACGACGAGGCGGCCGCCGTCATCGCGGCGCTCGACGAGGCCGGTGGCGGGGCCGAACTGGTCCGCGACGAGCTCATCGGGCCCAGCCTCGGCGACGAGCTGCAGCGCAACGCCCTCATCGCGCTGGGCGTGGCGCTGGCGGCACAGCTGGCGTACCTGGCCATCCGGTTCCGCTGGACGTTCGGCGCCAGCGCCGTCGTGGCGCTGTTCCAGAACGTCGCGATCACCGTCGGCATCTTCGCGTGGATCGGCAAGCCGCTCGACGGCATCTTCCTCGCGGCCCTGCTGACGATCATCGGTTACAGCGTCAACGACGCGGTCGTCGTGTTCGACCGGATCCGCGAGACGTGGACCCGCAAGGACGGCGAGAAGTTCACCGACGTCGCCAACACGGCCATCCTCAACACCCTGCCGCGATCGGTGAACACGGGCGCCAGCACGCTGTTCATCCTCGTCGCGCTGCTCGTCCTGGGCGGCGACTCCCTGTCCGACTTCGCCCTCGCCCTCGTCCTGGGCATCCTGATCGGCACGTACTCGTCGAACTTCACGGCCGTGCCGCTCACGATCATGCTCGAGAGCAAGAAGCCGGCTCCGCCGCCGCCCGCGAAGAAGGTCGACAAGCGCAGCCGAGAGGACCCGAACTACGGCGCCGTCGTCTGACGCCGGCGCCGCTCGACGCGGTGGAGGGGACGGTGCCCGCTCGGGTACCGTTTCCTCTTCTGCCCGAATAGCTCAGTTGGTCAGAGCAACCGCCTTGTAAGCGGTAGGTCGTCGGTTCGAATCCGACTTCGGGCTCCTGGACATGGGGATGCCGCGCCGGGTCCGTCATGGCACGATCCCCGTCATGGCCGACCGGAAGCTGCGCTCCATCTTCGACGAGGACGCCGAGCTCTACGACCGCTGCCGGCCGGGTTATCCGGAGGCGATCTTCGACGATCTCGGAGACCTGGCCGGGCTGGGTCCGGGCAGCCGCGTGGTCGAGATCGGGCCCGGGACCGGGCAGGCGACTCGCCGGCTGGTGGACCGCGGCGCCGAGGTGGTCGCCGTCGAGCTGGGGGCGAACCTGGCGGCGGTGCTGCGCGCGCGGACGGCGGGACAGCCGGTCGTGGTGGTGGAGGCGGCGTTCGAGCGCTGGGCGCACGCAGCGCCGCCGGCGTCGGCCGACCTGGTGACGTCGTTCACCGCCTGGCATTGGCTCGACGCCGCCGTGCGAGGCGAGCGGGTGGCCCGCGTGCTGCGGCCCGGCGGCGCCCTGGCCACGGTGACGACGGAGCACGTGCTCGGCGGCACCGCGGACTTCTTCGCCGACGTGCAGGAGTGCTACGAGCGCTGGGACCCGGCCACGCCGCCCGGCCTGCGCCTCACGCCGGCCGACGAGATCGCGCCGCTCACCGACGAGGTCGACGAATCACCGCTGTTCGAGCCGGCCGTCCGCCGCCGCTACCGCGCCGACGTCACCTACGACCGGCAGGGCTACCTCGACCTGCTGTCGACGTACTCCGGCCACCGCGCGCTCCACCCCGACCTGCGCCGAGGGCTGTACGACTGCATCGGCGCCCTGATCGACGACTACGGCGGCAGCGTCACCAAGGCCTATCTCTACGAGCTCCGCGTCGCCCGCACGTGGCCGGCGAAGAGCCACTGACCGCCGGCCGGCTCACGGCCGGAGTCGTTCGTGTGGGCGACACGGTGCGCCGCGCGGCCGGTCCGCATCCGGAGTTCACCGCCGCGCTGCTGCGGCTGCTCGAGAGCCGCGGCTTCGACGGCGCACCGCGGCAGCTGGGCACCGACGCCCCGGCTCGCGGTCGTCGCCGACGGCTACGGACTCGCCCGCCGCCAGCGGGCCGGACCGGTCGACGCGATGCTGGAGCGTCCGGAACGCCATGCGCGCTGGTGGGCCGGCCGGCCGGAGCCCCGAGCGCCGGAGGTCGAGACATGGTCCTGGCGCGAGCACGCGCACACGCTCGCCCACAGCACCCTGTTCACGGCTGCTCTCGGCGCCGGCGGCGACGGGCGGCCATGACGTCGCGGATCGGCGGGACGACCACGCCGCTCTCGGCCAGGCGGCGGCGGGCCAGCCGGCGCGAGCGCAGGATGCCCACCAACCCGATCGCCCACATCACGTACTGCACGCACATCGCGACCCGGAAGTCGTCGAGGCCATAGGTCGACGTGCCGCCGGTGCGGGCGTCGAGCACGAGGCCGATCGCGAGGATCGTCAGCAGCGAGGCCAGGAACCCGCCCACGTTGACGATGCCCGTGGCGGTGCCGAGCCGGTTCGGCGGGTTGAAGGTACGGGCGAAGTCGAAGCCGATCATCGAGCCAGGGCCGCTCAGCGCCATCGACAGCACCAGCAGGACCAGCAGCCAGCCCGGCGCGCGGCCGGGCAGCAGCAGGACCGCGGTCCAGGCGGCCGCGTTCGCGACCACGATGCCGAGCACCAGCCACGACCGCCGCAGCGGGTGCCGCTGCACCATGACGCCGATGATCGGCCCGGCGACGACGCCGGCGATCACCGTCAGCGTCAGCAGCGCACCTGCCGCCGCCTCGGACACCCCTTCGGCCGACACGAGGAACGGGAAGCCCCACATCAGCGCGAAGACCGTGCCGGAGAACTGCGTGGTGAAGTGCGTCCACAGCCCCAGCCGCGTGCCCGGGTGCCGCCACGCCGTGACCAGGTCCGCACCCAGGTGCCGCATCGAACGGTCCTGCACCGGCTGGGCCCGCGCTGAGGGAGTGTCGCGCAGCGCCGCCGCCGCGAGGACGCCCACCAGCACCCCGGTCGCGGCGGCGGAGCCGAACGCCGCGCTCCACCCGTAGGAATGCAGGACGAGGACGAACGGGACGGCGGACAACACTTGCCCGGACTGCCCGACCAGACCGGTGAGCTGGGTCATGACCGGCACGCGGCCGGGCGGGAACCAGGCCGAGACGATGCGCAGCACGCTGACGAACGTCAGTGCGTCGCCCATGCCGACCAGGACCCGGCCGGTCGCGGCCACCGGCACGGACCCCGCCACTGCCAGCACGCCCTGGCCCAGTGCCATCAGCAGTGCCCCGGCGATGACCAGCCGCCGGCCGCCGACGCGGTCGAGCAGCAGCCCGATGGGGATCTGCAGGCCGGCGTAGACCACCAGCTGCAGCACGACGAACGACGCGAGCACGCTGGCCGACACGTCGAACCGGTCGGCGGCATCGAGCCCCGCGACGCCGAACGTCGTGCGGTGCATGACGGCGACGATGTAGGCGGATATGCCGACGGCCCAGATCGTCCAGGCGCGGCGCGGTGTCGACATGAGGGTTCCATTGTCCACCGTGACCCGTCGGCGCGAACGCGAAGGACCCGGCACCCCAGGATGGAGCACCGGGCCCTCCGGCTTCGGTCACGAGGGCATGTGACCATTCCGACTGCGGGTTTGATTTCAGGCGGTCCCCACAACCGGAGGTGGCGGCCCGAAAGCCGCCACGTCCGAGAATGCGCGGCTGCTCGCAACGCATGACGATCTCGCGCAGAATTCGACCGGGCAAACACTTTCAGAGATCGACTTGTCGTGCATGCCGACGCGCCCGGACCTGGGAACACGCTGACCGATTTGCCGGTAAACGTCAGGAAAGATCGGCCGATCGGTGGATGCCCCTATCGGACCAACGGCACCGGGTTCGGCTCACAGAGAAAGGCACTCAGGTGGCGGCGGTGCGAATGTAGGACGAGAGCGAATCGCGTTCCACCTCGAGTTCGGTGATACGGATCTTCACGACGTCGCCGATGCTCACGATGCCGTCGAGGCGGCCGTCGTCGCCGACCACCGGCATGTGCCGGAACCGGCCCAGCGTCATGGCCTCGGCGAGTTCGTCGATGTGCGCGCCGGCGACGCAGGTCTGGACCTCGGCGGTCATGATGGCGGAGACCGGCTCGGAGAGGATCGCGGCACCGCGGACGGCGAGCGCGCGCACGATGTCGCGCTCGGAGACGATGCCGTCGATGGCGTTGCCGTCGGCCGACACCACGACGGCGCCGATCCGGTTCTCGGCCAGGACGGAGAGAAGTGTGCGGACATCGGTGTCGGGGGGCACCGTCACGACGGTCCTGCCCTTGGTCCGGATGATGTCGGAGATGCGCATCGGGGGCCTCCTACGCCGGCATCGGAGTACTCCTGGTGCCTTTGAACCGTACGGCGTTCGCGTCGATCCGGAAAGGCTTCTGAACAGTCGAGGGCGGTTTACCCGGGAATCTCCACCCCAAGTGCGCCGGCCGGCGCCGCGCCCGTCGACCCGCGCACCACGAGCTCGGGCGTGAAGAGCAGCTCCGAGCGGTCCGCCGGCACCCCCGCGATCTGCTCCATCAGCACCTGGACGGCCGCCGCCGCCATGGCCGGGACCGCTTGGCGGACGGTGGTGAGCGGCGGGTCGGTGAACGGGATGAGCGGAGAGTCGTCATAGCCGATGACGGACACGTCGCCCGGCACCGAGAGCCCGCGCTGCCGGACCGCGCGCACCGCGCCCAGGGCCATGAGGTCCGAACCACACACGATGGCCGTGCACCCGGCGTCGAGCAGCTGTGCGGCGCAGGCCCGGCCGCCCTCGACGGTGAAGAAGGACGTGACGACCACGCGCTCCGGGTCCGGTGCGCCGGGCACCGCGCGCAACGCCCGCGTGAACCCCTCGATCTTGCGCGCGGCCGGGACGAACCGGCGCGGCCCGATGGCCAGCCCGATGCGCCGGTGCCCGAGCGACACCAGGTGCTGCACCGCGAGCTCGGCGGCCGCGACGTCGTCGGTGGAGACGAAGGGTGCGTCGAGCCCCGCGACGAACCCGTTGACCAGCGCGATCGGGAGCCCCAGCTCGCGCAGGCGGTGGTAGCGCGCCGGGCTGGCGGTACTGTCGGCGTGCAGCCCGGAGACGAACAGGATGCCGGCGACGCCGCGGTCGAGCAGCATCTCGACGTACTCGTCCTCGCTGACCCCGCCGGGCGTCTGCGTGCACAGCAGCGGCGTGTACTCGCGCTGCGCCAGGATGGTCTCGATGACCTGGACGAACGCCGGGAAGACGGGGTTCTCGAGCTCCGGCACGATCAGCCCGATGAGCCCGGCGCTGGTGGAGCGCAGCCGGCTCGGCCGCTCGTAGCCCAGCACGTCGAGCGCGGCCAGCACCGCCTGCCGCGTCTGCGCGGCCACTCCGGGCTTGGCGTTGAGCACCCGGCTGACCGTCGCCTCGCTGACGCCGGCGTGCAGGGCGACGTCGCTGAGCCGCACCGTCATGGACGGACGGTACCGTGCGGGCCACCCCGGCCAGCGCCCGCCGGGAGGCCGACGTGACCTACGTCACGCCCGGGTGACGTCGCGCACGCCGACCTATAGTGTCTCGTATCACCCGCAACCTGTCAGAAACCTGCGGGACAACTTCATACCCCGTCCACTTCACAACGGATCGTCCGGCACGTACCTGCCGGTGAAGGGAATCAACGATGGCTACGGTCACGTTCGACAAGGCGACCCGGATCTACCCGGGCACCGACAAGCCGGCGGTCGACGCTCTCGATCTCGCCATCGAGGACGGGGAGTTCCTCGTTCTCGTCGGTCCTTCCGGTTGCGGCAAGTCCACCAGCCTCCGCATGCTGGCCGGCCTCGAAGAGGTCGACGGCGGCGCCATCCGCATCGGCGACCGCGACGTCACCCACATGCCGCCCAAGGACCGCGACATCGCGATGGTGTTCCAGAACTACGCGCTGTACCCGCACATGACGGTGGCCGACAACATGGGCTTCGCGCTCAAGATCGCCGGCGTCTCGAAGGACGAGATCCGCCGCCGCGTCGGCGACGCCGCCAAGCTGCTCGACCTCACCGAGTACCTCGACCGCAAGCCGAAGGCGCTCTCCGGCGGTCAGCGCCAGCGTGTCGCCATGGGCCGGGCCATCGTCCGCGAACCGCAGGTGTTCCTCATGGACGAGCCGCTGTCGAACCTCGACGCCAAGCTGCGCGTCTCCACCCGCACCCAGATCGCCTCGCTCCAGCGCCGGCTGGGCATCACCACCGTCTACGTCACGCACGACCAGGTCGAGGCCATGACCATGGGCGACCGCGTCGCCGTGCTCAACGCCGGCCTGCTGCAGCAGGTCGACAGCCCGCTGGGTCTGTACGACAAGCCGTCCAACGTGTTCGTCGCGGGGTTCATCGGCTCGCCGGCCATGAACATCGCCACGTTCGACGTCAAGGACGGCCGCGCCACCCTCGGCAACGCCGACGTCGCCATCCCGGCGTCCATCGCCGCGAAGGTGGCGGAAGAGGGCTCCGACACCGTCGTCCTGGGCTTCCGGCCCGAGTCGCTGACGCCCGCGTCCAGCGAGGAGACCGGCGGCATCCCGGTGCTCGTCGACGTCGTCGAGGAGCTCGGCTCCGACGCCTACGTCTACGGCCGCCCGGCCGGCCCGGCCGCCGAGGAGCAGGCCGACCGCCTGCGCAGCGACCAGATCATCGCCCGGGTCGAGCCGCGCAACGCCCCGCAGAAGGGCGAGAAGATCAACTTCACCGTCCGCCAGGGCAGTGAGCACTTCTTCTCGGTCAAGACCGGCGAGCGTCTCGAGCCCTGACCGCCTCACCCGATCGGCCGGCGGCGAGGATCCGCGGCTTCGTACGGGACAATGTCCCCATGGAGCTTCGGATCCTCGCCGCACCGCGCGAGCAGCAGGCTCTCCTCGACCTGCCCTGGGACATGCCCCTCGAGCAGTGGCCCGAGTGGTACCTGGTCGCGCTCCCCCGAGGCATCTCGCGGCACGTCGTCCGCTTCACCCGGCTCGGCGGCAACGTCTACGCGCTGAAAGAGATCGTCAAGCCGTTCGCCGACCGCGAGTACCAGATGCTGCGCGACCTCGCCCGGCTCGACGTCCCCGCGGTCCAGGCCGTGGGCGTCGTCAGCGGCCGCGAGGCTCCCGGCGGCGAGCCGCTCGACTCCGTTCTGGTCACCCGGCACCTGCAGTTCTCGCTGCCCTACCGGGCGCTGTTCGCCCGCATGATGCGCCGAGACACCGTCGACCGCCTCATTGACGCCCTCGTCGTCCTCATCGCCCGGCTGCACCTCACCGGCTTCTACTGGGGCGACTGCTCGCTGTCCAACACGCTGTTCCGCCGCGACGCCGGCGCGTTCGCCGCGTACCTCGTCGACGCCGAGACCGGCGAGCTGCACAACTCCCTCAGCGCCGGCCAGCGCGCCCACGACCTCGACACCGCCCGCACGAACATCGCCGGCGAGATGATGGACCTGCTCGCCGCCGGCCAGCTCGACGAGACCGTCGACCCCATCGCCGTCAGCGACCAGGTGGTCGAGCGGTACGAGGCGCTGTGGACCGAGCTCACGGAGTGGGAGGCGTTCGACGTCAACGAGCGCTGGCGCATCGCCCGCCGGGTCGACCGCCTCAACGAGCTGGGCTTCGACGTCGACGAGCTCGACATCGTCACCGACATCGGCGGGCGCACCATCCGGGTGCAGCCGAAGGTCGTCGACCCCGGCCACCACTCGCGCCGGCTGCTCCGCCTCACCGGCATCGACGCGCAGGAGAACCAGGCCCGCCGGCTGCTCAACGACCTCGACACCTACGCCGCGGTCACCGACCAGCAGGGCGAGGACGAAGAGATCGTCGCCAACGCGTGGGTCATGGACGGCTACGAGCCGGTGCTGCGGGCCATCCCGCGCGAGCTGCGCGGCAAGCTCGAGGGACCGGAGATCTTCCACGAGGTGCTCGAGCACCGCTGGTACCTCTCCGAGAACCTCGGCCGCGACGTCGGCCTCCAGGAGGCCGCGCGCGACTACGTCGAGAACGTGCTGCGTCACAAGCCGGACGAGCTGGCCATCCTGGGCGGGACCAGCGCCGAGGCCGACACCACCCAGCCGTTCCGCATCACCTGGAACGACCTGCAGTAAACCCTCTGTTATGGTGCTGCGCGCGGGCACTTGAAACATGGGAACTGGATGAGGCACCACACCATACGCACCCGCAGTGTCTTCGCTCTCGCGGCCGTCGCGTCCGGCGCCGCTCTCGTGCTCGCCGCGGCGGGCTCGGCGAGCGCCCAGGACGTGCCGCTCACCACCGAGAACCCGCGGCCCAACTCCGCCCCGCTGACGGGCGGCGACGCGGCCTACGAATACGCTCCGACGATCATCGCCGAGAACGGCGTCTACCGCATGTGGTACTGCGGGCAGGACCCGCAGGGCGCCGTGCCCGGCGACGACATCCTGTACGCGGAGTCGCCGGACCTGAACGGGCCGTTCACCGCTCCCGGCGGCGGCGACCCGCTCATCGTCTTCGAGGGCCGCGGCGACGGCAGCTTCGACGGGCAGCACACCTGCGACCCGTCGATCGTCAAGGTCGGCGGCACCTACTACATGTACTACGGCGCGGCGGTGAACGACGGCGTCACCACCATCGGCGTCGCCCGCAGCGCCGACGGCCTGAGCTGGGAGCGCATGGTCTCGGCGCCCGTCATCGCGCCGGCGAACCAGCAGGACACCGGCAACGACTACGGCGCCGGCCAGCCCAGCGCCGTCCACCTCGACGGGCTGTTCTACCTGATCTTCACCGACACCACGGGTGCCGGCGCGCTGCGCAGCAACGGCGCCGGCCAGTTCGCGTGGCGCTCGGCCGATCCGACGTTCGCCACCGGTACCGAGGTCTTCACGGCCGAGGGCTGGCAGGCGAGCACGCCGGAGAACGACCGCAGCTTCTCGGTGGCCAACGCGTTCTCGGCCGACTGGCAGTACTCCGACGAGCTCGAGTCGTTCATCATCGCCCACAACAACGACGCCGGCCGCACCACGCTGACGTTCCTGGGCACCGAGAACCTCGCCGAGCACCCGTACGCCCCGGTGAGCATCGAGGGCGCCTGGGTCGAGGGGCCGGGCGCCGTGTCGCTGCCGGACAAGCACGCCGTCGACGACGGTGCCGAGGAGTGCGGACGGGTGCCGGTCGACGTCATCCACTCCAGCCGGTCCGACGGCGTCCCGCCGCAGGACCTCGTGCGCAAGGGCATCGACCTCGTCGCGCCGATCGACTGCGAGACGCCGACGCCCACCCCCACCGAGGACCCGACGGACGAGCCCACCGAGGACCCGACCGACGAGCCCACCGACGAGCCCGACTCCGGGCTCCCGCTGCCGATCCTCGACCTCTCCCGGGCCGAGATGCAGATGGTCGACGCCGTCGACGAGGCGCGCGCCGAGGCGGGCTGCCCGGCGCTGCGTGTCGACTCCAGGCTCACTCTCGCGTCGCGTGCGCACAGCGAGGACATGCGTGAGCGCTCCTATTACTCGCACGTCAACCCCGAGGGCGAGGGGCCCGAGGAGCGGGCCGCCGACAAGGGCTACACGGCCCAGGTCGGCGAGAACCTGTCCCAGGGCGTGCGCAGCGCGCAGCAGGTCGTGCGGTCGTGGGAAGACGGCGGCGACGAGCGCGACCGGCTGCTGGACTGCTCGTACACCTCGGTGGGCGTCGGCACGGAGCGCGGCGGCCTGCTCGGTCTGTCGTCCTGGTGGACGCTCATGCTGGGCACCGACTGACCCACGGTCCCGGCCGGCCGAAATTCGCTCGCGGCGGGGGCGAGGTGAGTCCTACGGTGCTCCAGTGAGCACCGTCGATCACGAGCCGCTCGCCGTCCGAGCCGCGGCGCCGGCCGAGCTGCCGGCCCTCCCGTCCGGGGTGGGCCTGACCTGGCGGGCGCTGACACCGGCCGACGTCCCCGCCTGGTTCGCGCTGCACCAGGTGGTCGACGACCACGACAAGGCCATCGAGCGGCTCGCCGAATCCGAGCTGACCGACCGCTTCAAGGGCGGCTGGCGCGATCCCGCCCTCGACAGCGTCGCCGGGTTCGACGCCGACGGCCACGTGCGTGCGTACGCGTGGACGGAGTTCCGGCCGGTCACCGAGGGCACGCACGCCCCGGTGCTGTTCGGGGCGGTTCACCCCGGTTATCGCCGGCGGGGCATCGGCCGGGCTCTCCTCGCCTGGTCCGAGGGCCGGGCCCGGCAGCGCCTCGCCACCGCCGAGGTCGAGCTCCCGGCCCGCATCCGGATCTACCTCGACGGCCACCACGCCGAGGCGCGCCGGCTGGCCGAGGCCTGCGGCTACGCGCCCAAGCGCTACTACGTCGTCATGCGCCGCGACCTCTCGGTGCCGCTGCCGGCCGGCGACGTGCCCGAGGGGCTGCGCATCGAGCCCTACGACAAGGAGCGCGACGAGGACGTCCGCGTCACGCACAACGAGTCCTTCGCGCGCGACCACTGGGGCTCCAGCCCCATCGACGCCGAGGCGTGGTCCCTCGACGTCGTCGGCGGCGAGAAGTTCCGGCCCGACTGGAGCTTCATGGCCGTCGAGGAGTCCACCGGCCGCATCGCGGGCTACCTCATGTCCGGCGCGTACGACCAGGACTGGAAGCCGCAGGGCTACACCGAGGGCTGGACCGACCTCGTCGCCGTCCGGCGCGAGTGGCGCGGCCGCGGTGTCGCCGGCGCGCTGCTGACGGCGGCCATGCGTGCCTACAGGGCGGGCGACATGCAGTACGCCGGCCTCGACGTCGACACCGACAACCCGACCGGCGCGCTCGGCACCTACACCCGGCTGGGTTATGAGCAGAGGCAGAACAGCGTGCTGCTGACCAAGGAGATCTGAGCCGAACTGCGAGCCACTGTCAGTTGACCGGATTCGGCGCTACCATCGCGCTGATGACCCAGTCGACGACGCAGCAGCCGCTCGGCCTGCGCGAGCGCAAGAAGCTCAAGGCGATGCGCCACATCCAGGACGTGGCGCTGAACCTCTTCGACCGCGACGGGTATGCGCACGTCACGATCGAGCGCATCGCCTCCGAGGCCGAGGTGTCGCCGAGCTCGATCTACCGGTACTTCGGCACCAAGGAGATGATCGTCCTCTGGGACGAGTGGGACCCGGTCATGCTGCGGGCGTTCGACGACAAGCTGGCGGCGCGGGACCCGATCTCGGCGCTGCGCGAGGTGCTCACCGAGGTCGTCACGACGGCGTTGTTCCAGCAGGACGAGCGGCTCATCCGGCGCCGCATGCACTACACGATGACCGAGCCGGCCATCCGCGACGGCCTGAACCGGCAGGCCGACGTGATGGCTGCCGAGCTGGCGCAGGTCCTGGCCAAACACACGGGCCGCGACCCCGACGGGCTGGAGCTGCGGGTCGTCACAGCGGCGCTCATCGCCGCGTTCGTCGAGGCCATCGCGTACTGGCACGACTCCGGGTACCGCGACTCGCTGCGCGACATCGTCGACGGCGCGCTGGACGTCATCTCACGCGGGTTGCGCGTGGAGTGAGCCGGCGCCGTCGTCGCCGGTGTGCCGTCTCGCCCTTCAGCGGGCGAGCCGGGCCCGCTCGAGGAAGGTGAGGACGGCGGCGTTGAACGCGGCCGGCTGCTCCATGGCCAGCGTGTGACCGGTGCCCGGCACGACGGCGCTGGCGGCGAACTGCGCCTCGGCCTCGATGCGCCCGGCCACCGCGTGGATGTCGTTGGAGTCGAGGTCGCCGACCAGGACCAGCAGCGGTGTCGACAGCTCGCCGAGCCGCTCCAGCGCACCCAGCTCGCGCAGCGCCCCGGAGCCCGACGCGTGGGCGTCGACCACTCCGCGGGCCATCTGCCGGCAGCGCTCGCGCACCTGCGGGTCGACGGCGTCGGGCGTCCGGTGGGGGCCGTCGACCCACGCGCGCAGGAAGTACTCGACGTACGCGGCGGCGTCGCGGTTCTGGGCGGCCTCGGCCTGGTGCTGCATGAGCGCCAGGATGGCGGGATCGGTGAACTGCATGCCGCTGACGCCCGGGCTGGCCAGCACCATCATCTCGACGGTGTTCGGATGGGCCAGGGCGAAGTCGACCGCCGTCCGCGCGCCGTAGGACAGGCCGACCAGCGAGGCCCGCGCGATGTCGAGCCCGGCGAGCAGCTGAGCGAGGTCGTCGTACGCCGCGAAGTCCGACGTCGGGGTCGACGACTGCCCGTGGCCGCGGGCGTCGTAGCGGATCACCCGGTAGCCGGCGCGGACGAATGGGCCGACCTGGCCGTCCCACATGCGGTGGTCGAGCGATCCGCCGTGCAGCAGCACCAGCGGATGTCCGGCGCCCCGCTCGTCGAAGAACAGCTCGCCGTCGCGGACCGGGACCCGCCCATTGGTCATCGCACGCATCTCCCGTTCGGTCGTCGGTGAACAAGGCGACCTGACGCAAGGTATGACACCACGCGACGACCTCGGTAGCGTCGTCCATCCCGTGGGCACCCCTGCGGTGGTGGCCCGGCTCGTAGGGACAACTGTGTCGGACCGGACGGCGATGATGGGGCGGAATGCTCGGTTCGGGTGATCTTATTTTGGATTGACGAGAGGTGGTCCGTGTCTGCCCACGATGACGACCGGCAGCGGCCCGGTTCGGTGACGGCGCAGGTCGTGGCCGACTGGCTCACCACCGTGGCGGCCGACGGCCTGCGCCGGGGTCCCGAGGCCGTGCTGGCCGGGCTGCGGTCGGTGTCGGACCTGGCGGCGCCGCGGGTGGTCGACGCCGGGGTGGCGGTCGTGCTGCGGGCACAGGTCGACCGGCTCTGGTCCCTCGGCTGGCTGCCTGTCGACCTCGTCGAGGTGGCCCGGCGACAGGGGTCGGCGCTGGCCGCCGCCGTAGTGGTCGACGCCATGGCCGACGCCGCCCAGCAGTACCCGGCGGCTTCCGTGCACCCGCGGTGGCTGGAGCAATTGCGTTCGGTCGGGGCGGGATCGCCGTGGTGGAATCCGGGTGCGCCCTATCCGGGGCAGTGGACCGCGCGGCACGGTGCCGACCGCGAGACACTGCTGGCGGCGGCGCTCGAGCTGGTCGGCGTCGCGCTGCGGCTGCCGGCGCTGCAGGTCATCGTGCCGCCTCCGGGCCGCGTGTCCGGTGCGGCCGACCGCGCGGATGGTGCGTCGCGGCCCCGTCAGGGGCCGTCGACGGAGCCGCTGTCGGGCCCGTCGTCGGAGAAGATGCTGAGCCGGGTGCGGGCGCTGCTGGCGAAGGCCGAGTCCACGCAGTTCCCAGACGAGGCGGAGGCGCTGTCGGCCAAGGCGCAGGAGCTGATGAGCCGGTACTCCATCGAGCAGGCGCTCGCGGAGCCCGTCGTGCCAGGCCGCCGCACCACGGTGGCGTCCGCCCGCCGCATCTGGCTCGAGGCGCCCTACCTCGGCCCCAAGACGCTGCTGGTGGCCGAGGTGGGCTCGGCCAACCACTGCCGCACCGTGTCGAGCGAGAAGCTGGGTTTCGTCACCGTCCTCGGCGCCGAGGTCGATCTCGACGTGGTCGAGGTGCTGTCGACCTCCCTGCTGGTGCAGGCGGCCCGGGCGATGCTCGCCAGCGGCACCCAGTACACCCGCCTCGGCACCTCGCGGACCCGGTCGTTCCGGCACGCGTTTCTGCTCTCCTATGCCACCCGCATCGGCGAACGGCTGCGCGAGGCCGCGGCGCAGACGGCCGCCGCCACCGGCACCGACCTCGTCCCCGTCCTCGCCGGCCGCGCCCACGCCGTCGACACCCTGTTCACCTCCCTCTTCGCCACGGCCACGGTCCGGCGGTCGTTCTCGGCCGGCAACGCGGCCGGCTGGGGTGCCGGGCGCAGCGCGGCCGACCGGGCCGTCCTCGCCACCGAACGCCGCGCCGTCCGCCGCTCCTCCCGCCCGTGACCATGGCGCTCCGGCCGGAGTGAGTGCCGGCGAGGCTCACCCGAGCGACGAGCCAGCCACCTGCCGCCTCCACGTGACTGAGCCCGATCTCGAGCACCATGCCGGTGTCGTAGGTCAGGGTTCCGCGGGTGTGCGGCGCCTCTCCCGGTTCGGCCACGTCGACCTCGACCAGCTCGCCGTCAGGGATGTCGTCGATCGGCACGTCCCGGTACTCCGCGGCCTGCTCCGGCGTGAGCCACGACGACATCGCCGCGAACCACGCCTCCTGTCCGACGCTCGTTCGCGTGAACGCGAGCCCGAAGCCGCGCGCCACCTCCGACCAGCCCGCCGGCGCACCGTGGTTCGTCCCGGCCGGAGCCTCGGCCCCGCCGCCGGGCGACCCGGCGCCGCCGGCGCCGTCGCAGGATGATCCGTCCGCATCCGTGCCGTCGCCGGCCGCGTGACGGCCGGGCTCGCGGTCGCCCGCACCGTCTCGGGCCGCGTTGCCGCCCGTCCGGCGGTCGCTCGTGCTGGCGTCTGACGAGTCGTCGTCGGCGTTGCCGCCGGTCCGGTGGTCGCCCAGGTTGTCGTCTGGCGGGTCGTCGTCGGGGGCGTTGCCGCCAGGCCACCGCTGGTTGCTTGTGCTGGCGTCCGACGACTCGTCGTCGTGGGCTGGGCTGCGGCCGGGCCATTGGTCGCTCGTGCTGGTGTCTGATGACTCGTCGTCGGCGGCGTTGCCGCCAGGCCACCCGTGGTCGCTCGTGCTGGTGTCTGACGAATCGTCGTCGCGGGCTGCGCTGCGGCCGGGCCAACGGTCGCCCGCACTGTCGCCCGACGACTCCTCGTCGCCCGTGCCGTCGCCAGGTGAGCACTCGCCGGCCGATTCCTCGCCGCCCGTGGCATCGGCGGACTCGTCACCACCGGCATCGGCGGCGGGTCCGTCGGCCGACGGACCGGTGCCGGGCCGGCCACCAGTGGGCGGACCGCCGGCCGCGGACCCGGTGTGCTCGTCCGGTGCGCCGGCGTCGCCCTGGCCGGGCGGAGCGCGCTCGCCCGTGGCGCCGGCCTCGGGATCGTCCCTGCCGGCACTTGAAGACTCCACGCCGGCCGCGTCGGCGAGCGGCGGACCGGCGCCGGGATCGGGACCCGATCGCACGATCGCGCCGATGAGCACGACCCCCGCCACCGTGACCGTGGCGACCAGCAGCCAGAGCAGCCGCTCCACGCGGCGGGAACGCTCTGCCGGGTCGCGTGCCGCACCCGTGCCGAACCGCCCCCGCCCGCCGGGCCACCTGCCGAGCCCGTCATCCGATGCGGCCGCCGGGCCGGGCGACGCGGCCCTCCGCGGCGGCCACACCGGTGATCGAGGGTGAGGCGCGCCGGCGTTCGGTGTGCCGGTCCCGGCCATGCCGCCACTCCCTTCCGCCGACGCGTCTCACCTTCTATGGGTGGATTCGAACGGCCGAATGTGACAGCAGCCGCGAAATCTCCTCGATCGATCTGGCGGCGGGCGGGTCGGTCGAGCCCGACCGCGTCGGCGAAGGCGTCCGTCTCGAGTGCGAGGACGGTCGCCGGCCGGAGCCGATGCCGTCGAACAGGCGACCGCCTCGATGCCGACGACGCCGTGAGCAGCACCCACGCCCGTCACCACGCCGGCCACGGCCGCCTCGGGCGCCGCAGCCGACCCCGTCGGCCCGACGCGATCGCGGACCCGGTCCGCTACCTCGGGCACCTCGGCGATCAGACCATGCGACCGGCTGCGCGCAGCTGGTCGATTGGTGGTCGTCGATCCGCGCCGCCGAAGATCCGTCAGACACTTCCTCGGAGGTGTCATGGCTGGTGATGCACTCTCACCCCTGGTACGCGATCCTGTCGGACCCCCACGGCACAATGAGAGGCATGGTGACGGCCGACGACGTGCGACGGCACGCGTTGTCGCTGCCGCGGACCACCGAGGGCCTGGTCCGCGACAGCGTGAAGTTCCGCATCAAGAGCATCGTGTACGCGGCGATCTCGCCCGACGAGACGATCATGGGCTTCGGCTATCCCAAGGACGAACGGGACGATCTGATCGCGTCGGATCCGTCGAAGTTCCTCCCACCCCTGAAGTCGGACGAGCGGTATCAGTGGGTTCGCGTGCGGCTGGCCGCCATCGACGAGGCCGAGATGCGCGAGCTGATCACCGACGCCTGGCGGATGTGCGTGCCGAGGAAGGTGGCCGCCGCCTATGACGAGTTCGGCGCCGAGTTCCCACCCGGCTGACCTCGGATCCCGGTGACGATCTCGACGCTGGCCTCACCGGTGGCCTCGAGGGTCGTGATGCCGATCAGCGGCAGGATCGCCGCCGGCTCGGTCGCGTCGACCCGGACGACGATCGTGCTGCCGTCGACGGCGACGGTGCCGCTCAGGCCCGCGGCGGCGAGGTGATCGCGGGCCGCGGCGAGCGCCCGGGCACGGTCCAGGCCTGGCGACCCGGCCAGCACCGAGCCGTCGATCTGCTGCCCCGCCGCTCGCGCGGCCTCGGCGGCGACGGCGTCGGCCCGCTGCTGGGCGGTGAGCTGCCGCCGTCCGTCGTACACGAGCCCCGCGATGGCCAGCAACGCGACGGTGACGACGGCGAAGATCAGGGTGAAGCTGCCGGTCTGGTCGGCGTGGTCGATGCGCCGGCGCATGGACTCACCTCTCCCGATAGGTGTCGACGGGGCTGACGGCGGTCGCCGTGAGCGTGATCGCCGGGACGGACATCGGCAGGTCGGCCACCCGGAGCGGGCAGCGGACGGTCACCGTGATCTGGCCGCGCCGGCCCGGAGGCGCCCGGAGCCCCGACACGTCGGCGTCGATCTCGGTGCGCAGGCAGGACAACCCCTGCCCGGTCAGCGAGGCGTGCGCGACCTGGCTCGCGGCGTCGAGTCCGGCCGACGGCGTGCGCTGCAGCGAAGCGGCGCGCGCGGCCTCGGCGGCGGCCTGGTCGACCGCTCCGTCGGCGACGGCGAACCGGCCGGCCAGCGCGACGAGCGCAATGAGCAGCAGGAGCCCGGGAACGAGGACGGCCAGCTCCAGCGTCGCCGAACCCCGGTGGGACCGCTGCTGGTCGAGGCGTCTCATGGGTCGGTCCAGCGCCGGATCGGCGCGGTCGCGGTCTGGCTGAGGCCGACCTGCCAGCCGGGGATCAGGGTGGTCGAGGAGCCGGTGACCGTCACCGTGACGGAGCCGGCGTCGGTGGACTCGTGGATGTCGCGGACCCGCAGGACCGAGCCGTCGGTCGTCGACGCCAGGAAGTCGGCGGCACGGGCGGCGCCGCCGGACCCGTCGGCGACGCTGGCCGCCCGGGCGCCCTCGCGGGCCGCGGCCAGCGCGACGTTGCGGGCGTGGAACCAGATGCCGGCATGCACGACGCCGAAGATCAGCAGGAACACCGCCGGCCAGAGGATCACCGTCTCGAGCGTCGCCGAGCCACGTTCGGATCGTCGTCGAGCCACAGCGCTCACCCGATCCGCATGGCGACGGGCGCGGCGAGGATCAGCATGAACACCACCGCCGTGGCCGCGAGCGGCGCCGTGGCCCGTTCGGTGCGGGCGCCGGCCCGGGCCTGGTCGCTGGTGAGCAACTCGCTGCGCATGGCCGACGCCCGCGCGCGCAGCACCTCGTAGACCGTGGCGCCCTCGCGCGCGGACATCCGCATGACGTCGCCGGTGTCGGTGAGCTCGGGCAGCCGGAGGTCGCGGCCGACGGTGCGCAACGCCTCCCACGCCGGGACGCCGGCCCAGCTCGCGTGTGCCAACTCGTCGCGCAGCCGCTGGAACGCCCACGACTCGCCGATGCGCGCCGCCGACTCCAGCGACTGCGTGGCCCCGGATCCGGCCGCCCGTTCCAGCGCGACGAGGTCGATGTAGGTGGCCATGGCCCGGCGGAACTCCGCGCGTTTGGCCTGGGCGAGCTCGGCGACGGTGTACAGCGGCAGGTAGGACAGCAAGACGGCGGCGACCGGTGCGGTGATGGCCGGCACCGCGAACGGCAGCCGCACACCGCCGGCCGCGAGCGCCGCCATCGCCGCCGTCGGGACGAGCAGGCCGATGGCGGCACAGAGCGCGCGCTCGCCGAGGAAGTGCGGCACGCTGCGGCGCAGCAGGGCGAGGTCGCGATGAGGTACGTGCAGCAGCGACGACCCGGCCCCGCGCCGCAGGACCGCCCGCCCCACCCGGC
>NZ_SMKL01000053.1 GCF_004348545.1 Jiangella ureilytica
CACCACCAAGCCCTCATCGCACTCGCCCGCCGACGCATCAACGTTCTCTACGCGATACTCCGCGACCGCCAGCCCTACCAGCCCCGACCGCCCAAAGCGGCTTGACAGAAACATCAGCCTGTCACCTCCGTGGGGACGGCCGCGAGCTCCTCGGCGTAGTGGCACGCCGTCCGGTGGACCGCGGTGCCGTTGCCGACGACCCGCAGCTCCGGCCGGTCGGTGCGGCAGTTGTCGCGGGCCAGCGGGCAGCGCGGGTGGAACGGGCACCCCGGCGGCGGGGACAGCAGGCTCGGCGGACTGCCCGGGATCGGGTGCAGCTCGTCGACATCGCGGTCCAGCCGGGGCAGGCTCTCGAGCAGCCCGACGGTGTACGGGTGCCGCGGCGTCGTGAAGACGGTGGTGACGTCGCCCTGCTCGACCACGCGGCCGGCGTACATGACCACGACGCGGTCGGCGAGCTCGGCCACCACGCCGAGGTCGTGGGTGATGAGCAGCGTCGCCGCCTGCGTCTCCTGCTGCGCGACCTTCAGCAGGTCGAGCACCTGCGCCTGGATGGTGACGTCGAGCGCGGTGGTGGGCTCGTCGGCGATCAGCAGGCTGGGCCCGTTGGCGATCGCCATGGCGATCATGGCGCGCTGGCGCATGCCGCCGGAGAACTCGTGCGGGTACTGCCTGAACCGGGCCGCCGCGTCGGGCATGCCGACCAGGGCGAGCAGCTCGATCGCGCGGTCGCGGGCGGCGGACTTCGACATCTTCTTGTCGTGCAGCCGCAGTGCCTCGACGATCTGCCGGCCGATGGTGACGACGGGATTGAGCGCCGTCATCGGGTCCTGGAAGATCATCGCGATCTCGGCGCCGCGGATCGCCCGCAGCTCCTTGGCCGGCAGCGTGCCGAGGTCGCGGCCGCGGAACCGGATCGACCCGCGGACCCGGCGGCCCGATTTCACCAGGCCGAGGATCGACATGGCGGTGACGCTCTTGCCCGAGCCGGACTCGCCGACGACGCCGACGATCTCGCCTCGGTCGATGGTGAAGGCGGCGCCGTCGACGGCCTTGACCACGCCTTCGTCCGTGCGGAACTCGACGGCGAGGTCGTCGACGACCAGCAGCGGTTCGGTGGTGTCGAGCGTCATCAGGACCTCCCCGACTGCCGCGGGTCGACGGCGTCGCGCAGGCCGTCGCCGACGAAGTTGACCGCGAGCACGGTCGCGGCGATGGCCAGGCCCGGTGGCAGCCACAGCCACGGCATGGACTGGATGACCGTCAGGCTCTGCGCGTCGTTGAGCATGTTGCCCCAGCTGGCCTGCGGCGGCTGGACGCCGAGACCGAGGAAGGACAGCACGGCCTCGGCGAGGATCGCGCCGGCGACGGAGATGGTGCCGACGACCACGATCTGGCCCATGGCGGCCGGCACGATGTGCTTGCGCAGCATCCAGCCGCGCGAGGCTCCGGCGACCCGCGCGGCGTGCAGGTACTCGCGTTCTCGCACCGCCAGCGTGACGCCGCGGACCAGCCGCGCCGTCGTCGGCCAGGTCGTGATGGCGATCGAGACGATGAGGATCGGGATGCTCGGCCCCAGGATGCCGGCCAGGACGATGAGGATGACGATGCTCGGGAACGACAGCATCATGTCCGCCGTGCGCATGAGCACGGTGTCGAGCCAGCCGCCGAACAGCCCGGCGACCGCGCCGACGACGGTGCCCAGGAGCACCGCCAGCAGCGCCGCGAAGATGCCGACCAACAGCGAGACGCGGGCGGCGTAGACGAGCCGCGCGAACACGTCGCGGCCGGAGGCGTCGGTGCCGAGCCAGTGCTCGCCCGACGGTGCCCGCCGGATCGCACCGAGGTCGACGGCGGTCGGCGACTGCTGCGCGATGAGCGGAGCAAACACCGCCAGCAGCAGGATGAGCAGCAGGAACACGCCGCCGCCCACCGCGATCTTGTTGCGCCGGAACCGGCGCGCCGCCATGCCCAGCGGCGAGCGGCGCTGCGACCGCACGGCCGCGGTGGTCTCGGTGGCCACCACCTCCTCGGCGGCGGCCACCTCCGGAGTGTCCAGGGACGGGCGCAGGTCGCTCATGTCACCTTCACTCTCGGGTCGACGGCGGCGTAGGCGAGGTCGGCGAGCAGGTTGCAGATGAGCACCAGCGCGGCGACGTAGAGGGCGAAGCCGACGATCACCGGGTAGTCCTGCGCGTTCACCGCGCGCACCGCGAGCTGGCCCATGCCCGGCCAGGCGAACACCTGCTCCAGGACGACGGCGCCGGCCAGCATCTGCGGGATGTTGATCATAATGATGGTGATCAGCGGGATCAGCGAGTTGCGCAGTGCGTGCCGCGTCACCACCCGCCCGGGGGCGGCGCCCTTGGCCTCGGCCGTGCGGACGTAGTCGGCCGACAGCTCGTCGATCAGGCTGCCGCGCACGTACCGCGTCAGCGGCCCGGCGCTGGCCAGCCCCAGGATCGCCGCCGGCATGATCAGGTGCTGCAGGACGTCCGTGCCGCCTCCGCCGCCGGGTGTGGACATGCCCGACGACGGCAGCCAGCCCAGTTGCAGCGAGAAGATGTAGATGGCCACGATGCCGAGGAAGAACGACGGCACCGAGATGACGCCCAGGCTGAGCGCCGCGGCCGCGTAGTCGACGCTGGTGTTGCGGCGCACCGCCGCCACCGTGCCCAGCGGGATGGCGATCAGCAGCGAGATCGCGAGGGCGGTCGACATCAGCAGCACGGTCGGGCCGAGCCGCTCGAGGAGCAGGCCGCTGACCGGCTGCCGGTTGACGAACGAGTCGCCGAGGTTGCCCGTGATCGCGTCGAGGAACCATCGTCCGTACTGCACCAGGACCGGGTCGTTCAGTCCCAGCTCCTCACGCCGGGCCTGGATGAAGGCCTCGCTGCCCTCCTGCAGGTCCTCGGGCCGGATCATCATGCGTACCGGGTCGCCCGGTGCCGCGCGGACCAGCAGGAACACGCCGATCCCGATCAGGATGAACACCACGATGTTGACCAGGATCCGCCTGATGACGAACGCCGTCACCGTTCACCTCCTCCTCGTCCGGCCGCGGTGCCGGGCGGCCGCTCGTGGCGGCCGCCCGGCATCCGCGGGTTCGTGCGAACCTAGCCCTCCAGCGACCATTCCTGGACGTTCCAGAACGGGTTCGTGAAGTCGCCGTTGGGGACGAAGCCCTTGATGTCGTCCGTGTACGCCCAGATGGTGTCCGGGTTGTACAGGTAGATCATCGGCACCTCGGCGTTCTCGATGCGCGCGGCCTGCTGGTAGAGGTCGTAGCGGGCGGCCTCGTCGACCGTCGCGTTGGCCTCGAGCATCAACTGGTCGAACTCCTCGTTGCACCAGTACGACAGGTTGCCGCCGTTCGGGAACCAGGTGGCGCACGAGTTGATCGGGTACACCGCCCACGGGTCCGTGGCGTAGTTGCCGCCGCCGTAGAGCGTCATGTCGTAGGACTGGTTGTTCATCAGGTCGGTGAGCTCACCCGGCTGCACCTGCTTGAGCTGCAGCTTGATGCCGACCTCATTGAGCTGGCTCTCCAGGATGGTGGCGGCCGTGTCGCGGTCGCGCTGGCCGGGGATCCACGACAGCTCGATGACCTGGTTCGGGTCCCAGTTCATCTCGGCCAGCAGCTCGCGGGCCCTGTCCGGGTCGTAGTCGTAGGTCTCGAGGTCGTCCGGCAGCGCGTCGTTCATGAAGCTGGTGTTGACCGGCTGTGCGTGGCCGCCGAGCGCCTCGTCGATCAGCTGCTGACGGTCGACGGCGTACAGCATCGCCTGGCGCAGCCTGACGTCCTGCAGGTACGGCTTCTTCTCGTTCACTGACGTGCGGATGTAGCCGGCGCCGGGGCCGGAGCCCACCTCGATGCCGTCCATCGCCTCGACCGTCTCGAGGTCGGCCGGCGAGATCTGCACGAGGTCCATCTCGCCGGTGCCCAGCTGCGCCGTGGCGACGTCGGAGGTGACCGGGCGCAGATAGATCTCGTCGATCTCCACCTCGCCCTCGCGGAAGCTCGGGTTCTTGACCAGGTGGACGTGCTGGTCGGTCTTGTACTCCTGGAAGATGTACGGCCCGAGGCCCACGTTAGGGCTCTGGGTGAAGAACTCTGTCGTGTCCATGTCCGCCGCCGGAATGTCGGCGAGGATGTGCTCCGGCACGATCATGGTGTTACCGGTGAGGGCCACGATGCCGATGTTCGGCTTGGTCAGCGTCATGACGAACGTGGTGTCGTCGGGCGCGCTGAAGCCGGACACCGTCTCGGCGGTGCCGGCCGCGACCTCGGCGGCGCCCTGGACGTCGGCGAACTTGCTGGCACCGGGACTACCGGTGTCGGGATTCGTCATCAGGTTGTACGTGAAGAGGACGTCCTGGGAGGTGAACGGCTCGCCGTCACTCCACGTGAGACCTTCCTTGATCTTGTACGTGATGGTGAGGCCGTCCTCGGAGATCTCCGGCAGGTCGGCCGCCAGCCGCGGGTACAGGTCGTAGTCCGGGTCGACGCCCAGCAGCGAGTCGAAGATGAGGTTCATGACGACCTGGTCGGGGCCGCTGGCCGGGGCCATCGGGCTGAAGACCGCCGCCGGCGGCTGGTACAGGTACGCGTTGAGCACCGTGTCCTCGGAGCCGCTCGAGGCGCCGTCGTCACCGGACCCGCTGGTGTCGTCCTGGGTCGGATCGGAACAGGCCGCGACGGCGAGAACCATCGCCATGCCGGCGGAGATCAGGGCTGCGCGCTGCGCTCGGGAACGTCTCACAGCTACCTCTCATGGTCTGCTCTGGCCGGGACCGCCCCGGCGGGTGGGTGGAACGGGTTCAGACGACGCGGTTCGTGAGGGTGCCGAGGCCGGCGATGCGCACCGTCATCTGGTCGCCTGGGGCGAGATAGGTTCCGGACGCCGCACCGACTCCGGCCGGCGTCCCGGTCATGATGATGTCGGTGGGTTCGAGCGTCATCAGCCGCGACGCGAACGCGACGAGTTCGGCCACGGTGAAGATCATGTCGGCGGTGCTCCCCTTCTGCCGGAGCGTGCCGTTGACCTCGAGCTCGACGTCGAGGTCCTGCGGATCGGGCACCTCGTCCGCCGTGACGAGGTACGGGCCGTACGGGGCGAACCCGTCCGGCCACTTGCCGGCCAGCCAGTCGAAGAAGCCGACCGCGGAGGACGAGGTGTCGCGCTCGTACCCGTAGTCGACCGACCGCGCCGACACGTCGTTGCCCACGGCGTAGCCGGCCACGTGCTCGAGGGCCTGCTCCACCGGGATGTCCCGGCCGCCCCGGCCCACGACGACGACCAGCTCGGCCTCCCAGTCGACCTGGGTGCTGACCGTCGGCAGGGCGATGTCGGCGCCCGGGTGTGTGATGGAGGTGCCGGGCTTGAGGAACAGCCGCGGCGCCAGGGTCTGCTTGTCCAGCGGCTCGCCGCCGCCCTCGGCGACGTGCTCCTGGTAGTTCGCGGCCACGGCCAGCACCTTCGTGGGGCGCGTGATCGGGGCGCGGACGGCGACGTCGGCGAGCCGGTGGGTCCCGACGGTGTCGCCCGGCCGCCAGCCGGTGGTGGTGCCGGCGCCGGCCTCGACCAGCGCGCCGAGGTCGCCGTCGCCGAGCTCGGCCACGGTGGCGGCCTCGTCGACGACGTACCCGTGCCGGGTCGCACCGTCGCGGGTGTAGCTGACCAGCTTCATCGGCTGCCTTCCTGGAGGTCGACGGGTTGTCCGGACGCGGCCGACGTGCGGGCCGCGTCGACGATCTCGGCGATGTGGACGGCGTCGGCCGCGGACGGGCTGGAAGGGCGGCCGGCCGTCACGGCGGCGTGCAGCTCGTCCAGCAGCCGGTCGACGGTGCTGGGGCCATGCCAGCCTGGTAGCCGACCGCGAGGTCTGCCGTCGGGCCCCGATGACGTCGTGTAGCTCGACGCCTCGCCCCGGCGAAGGACGACAGCCGGGCGCGAGGCGTCGATGTCGAGGACACCGTGCGAGCCACTGACGCGATAGCGGTGCACGGCGAGTCCGGCCGGCCGGGTGTCGGCCAGCTCGCGAGTCCGGCCGACGCTGATGGTGCTGGTCAGGCCGTTCTCGTGGGTGAGGAAGAGCAGCGCGAGGTCGTCGGCGCCGCCGTCGTTCCAATGCGTCGTGAGGCGGGCGTACACGCGGCGGACCCGCAGGCCGGTGAGCGCGAGGACGACGTCGAGCGGGTAGACGGCGAAGTTGGCCAGCTCGCCGGCGGGCGACGGCGTTCCGCCGGCCACGAGGAAGTCGGCCTGCACGTTCCACGGCAGTCCGACCTTGCCCCCGGCGACGGCGCCGCGCGCGGCCGCGATCATCGGGTGGAACCGCTGGTGGTGCGCCGGCAGGCAGACCTTCCCGGTCTCGGCGGCGACGGCGGCGACCTTGGCCGCGTCGGCCGCGGTCAGCGCCAGTGGCTTGTCGGCCAGCACGTGCTTGCCGGCCTGCAGCGCGGCGATGGCGGCGTCGGCGCGGCGGTCCGGCTCGACACAGATGCTGACGACGTCGACGGCGGGATCGTCGAGGTCACCGTCGACGATCTCGAAGCCGGGGTGCGCCTCGAAGGCCGGCTCGTACATGGACCGCTGGTGGTCCTGGTCCGGGCCGAGTCCGGCGAAGCCGAGCAGCAGCACGCCGAGGGTGGTGTCACTCATGCGAGCACCCCCTGCATGACCTCGTCGAGCGTGACCGGCTCGCCGCGTTCGATGGACAGCTCGGTCGCGACGCCGAGCGCGACCGCGCGGACGCCGTCGGCCTGGGTCATCGCCCGCTCGGCGGCCGGGTCGGCGACGGCGTCGAGGAACGCGTCGAGCTGCACGGCGAACCCGTTCGCGGCCTGCGGGTGCAGCAGGCTGGTGCCGGACTCCGTCACGACGGTGGAGCCCCAGCCCTCGGCGGGCAGCTGCAGCACGCCGTCGGTGCCGGCGACCAGCACGTCGCGGCGGTCCAGCGTCGACGGGCGGTGGCCGCGACTCATCTCGCAGACCGCGTCGGCGCCGCCCGCGTACTCCACGTGCATCTCCAGGTAGTCGTAGATCCGCAGCTCGGCGGCGGTCTGGGCGCGGCCCCGGGCGTAGACGACCGTGGGCTCGTCGCGCAGCCACCACGTCACGAGGTCGAGCAGGTGGACGCCGTTGTGCAGCGCGTGCCCGCCGGACTTCGCCGGGTCGAGCACCCAGGCCCGCCAGTCCGGCCAGATCCAGCCGCCGAGCAGCGCGAACCGCGCGAACACCGGGCGGCCGACGGCGCCGCCGGCGATCGCGTCGTTCACCGCCCGGGCGTAGTCGTAGAACCGGTGCGTGTGGGCCGCCATGACGACGGTGCCCGCCGCGTCGAACGCGTCGGCGACGGCGCGGGCCGAGGGCACGGTGATGGTGAGCGGCTTCTCCATGAGCAGGTGCTTGCCAGCCGCGGCGACCTGCAGTGCGATGGGCTCGTGCGTCACGTTCGGCGTGCACACGATCGCCGCGTCGACGTCGGCCCGGCCGAGCGCCTCGGCCAGGTCGGTGGTCCAGGGCACGCCGCCGGCGGCGGTCGCGGCCGCACTGGCCCGGCCGGCGTCGACGTCGACGATGCCGGCGAGCCGGGCGCGGGCGCTGGCTCGCAGCGCGGCGCCGTGGTGGTCGGCGATGAAGCCGGCCCCGACGATCACCACGCCGAGCGGGCGGGTGTCGTCAATCACGGAATGGCGTGCCATGCCGAGTCATCTTTGGGTCGCGGCCTCGCCGTGTCAAGGGCTCGCGCCGTGACGATCACGTAACGGCGCGAGAAATGGAACGTCTTGCCATGCTTGACGAAGCAACCTACGCTTCCGGCAACGACACCACCGAGAGGCGTCGCGTGACGGCCACGTGCCGGGCCGCGACGCGGGAACAGGAGTCCGATGTCCCCGGGGATCGGCACGGCAGCCTCCGACCACAATCCACGCAACACGGCGACCCGCGGCTGGGCGTTGCACCAAGCCGCCGCGGAGGTCATCCCGGGTGGCGTGAACTCCGCGACGCGGTACGTGGGCCACCCGTACGCGTTCGGCGGTGGCGACGGCGCCTACGTCGTCGATCTCGACGGCAACCGCTACCTCGACTACCACGCCGCGTTCGGCGCGATCCTGCTCGGTCACAACTCGCCGGTGGTCGACGACCCGGTGCGGGCGGCCGTCGGCGCCCTCGACCTGTTCGGCCTGGGCGTCACCGAGCTCGAGGTCGAGCTGGCCGTGCGCGTCACCGAGGCGATCCCGTCGGCCGAGATGATGATCGCCACGATGAGCGGCTCCGAGGCCACCGCGCAGGCGGTGCGGCTGGCCCGCGCCGCCACCGGCCGGCAGCTGCTGGTGAAGTTCCAGGGCGGCTTCCACGGCTGGCACGACGCCGTCGCGCGCAACGTCATCTCCCGCCCGGAGCTGGCCTACGGCCGCGACCCGCTGTCGGCCGGCATCCTCGACACCGCCCTCGAGTCGACGCTGATCGCCGAGTTCAACGACCTCGACTCGGTGAAGGCGCTGTTCGAGCAGTACCCGGACCGGATCGCCGCCGTCATCATGGAGCCGATCCCGCACAACGTCGGAGCCCTGGTGCCCACCCAGGAGTTCGTCGACGGCCTGCGGGCGCTGACCGGCGACGAGGGCGCCCTGCTCATCTTCGACGAGGTCATCACCGGTTTCCGGCACGCCCTGGGCGGCTACCAGGAGGTCTGCGGCGTCCGGCCCGACCTCACGACCTTCGGCAAGGGCATGGCCAACGGCTACCCGATCGGCGGCCTGGCCGGGCCGCGCTCGCTCATGGAGCGCTTCGACGGCCAGAAGGGCGACGTGCTGCTGGCCGGCACCTTCAACGGCTACGCCCTCGGCGCGACCGCCGCGATCGCGACCATCGACTACCTGCGCGCGAACCCGGACTTCTACACCCGCACCCACGCGCTGGGCGAGCGGCTGCGGTCCGGTCTCGCGGGCATCGTGTCCGACCTGGACCTGCAGGCGACGGTGGCCGGCTTCGGGGGCGTGTTCTCGCTCTACTTCACCGCCGGCCCGATCAAGGGCTACCGCGACCTCATGCGCAACGACGACCAGGCCTACGCCACGTTCCACCGCCGCATGACCGACGCCGGCTTCCTGATGATCCCGATGTCGCTCAAGCGCAACCACATCTCCGGCTCGCACACCGAGGACGACGTCGACCGCACCCTCGATGCGGCCCGCGACGTCCTGGCCTCGATGAAGGCCGACGGCACGGCGCACTAGGGTGTGTCTCCCAAGTCCATGGCCTACTGCGCGACGCCCAGGCGGCGCCTCGCTGCGTTCTCGTCGGTCGTCATAGAACCCCGCTATGACTCCCTCCTCGGCCTTGCGAGGCATCCGCCTGGACGCCGCTCGCTACGGCCGAGACTTGGGAGACACACCCTAGGGGGAGAGTCCGACGGCGGCGGCACCGGTCGTGTCCCCGACCGGCGCCGCCGCCGTCTCGCGCAGCCCGCGGCCCGGCTCGGCACAGGGGGACGGTAGCCGTCACGGCCTGGTGACCTCGGCGCCAACGACCTGGCCCCGACCTGCCCGCGGAGACCAGCCGGCTGTGCCACCGTTGCAGGTGGGTCATCGCTGCGGCCTCACCGGCGCCGGCTGAGGGCTCCCCTGGCGAACATCGCCAGCACCGGCTCGACCCCGGCGTCGCCGGCGAGCTCGCCGGCGACGTCGCGCAGGGTCGCGACGATGTGCGGCTCACGCTCCGGAGTCAGCTCGGCAGCAGGACCCGAGACGCCGAGCGCACCGACCAGCTCGCCGTCGACGCGTACCGCGACGGCGACGCACCGCAGGCCGCGGGCGCACTCCTCGTCGTCGATGGCGTAGCCACGGTCGCGGATGCGCCGCAGTTCGGCCTCCAGTGCCCGCTCGGTGACGATGGTGCGCTCGGTGAGTTGCGGAAACGGCTGCGCCGGCAGGTGCTCTCGCGCTTCGTCGAAGGTGAGGCCGGCCAGCATCGCCTTGCCGACGCCGGAGGCGTGCGCCGGCGACCGTCCACCCTCCTTGCCGGTGAAGTGCAGCGGCCGCTCCGGGAACTCGACGCACAGGTCGGCGGCGTGCACGCCGTCGAGGGCCGCGTACTTCGCCGTCCAGCCGACCTCGTGGGCGAGTGCGCGCACGTGCGGCCGGAGCAGGTCGACCGGCGTGCCGCTGTCGAGGTAGGCGGCGACGATCGGCAGCACGCCGTGACCGAGCACGAACGCCGGCCGGTCGTCGATGCGGAGGACGAAGTCCTGCTCCTCCAGCACCGCGAGCAACCGGACCAGCGTGCTCTTCGGCTGCTCCGTCGCCTCGTGCAGCTCGGTGAGCGTCACGGGCGCACCCGCCGACGCGACGTGCACCAGGAGGCGCAGCCCCCGCGTCAGTGCGTGCGAGTGGTAATGGGCGCGGTCGGCCCCGGCCGCGCCGCCCGTGGGGGTCTCCATGCCGCACCTCCTTGTGGAAGCTCATTTCACGTATCGTCGACGCGACCGGCGCCGGGGCGCCCCTCGCGTCTGCGCGCAGACTAGCACCGTGGCCGGTCGCCGCTGCACAAGGGCACTACAGCCGGCAATACCCGCATGAGCGCGGCGGGCGAGTACCGCCGTTGACATGGCACCCGATTCCATATAGTCATGGCACACGCAGTCCATCGACCGAGGAGACTCGTTGATCGTCGACGTGCACACCCACTGCAACACCTCGGCCCACCACGGCCGGTACGAGCAGGACCGGGCCCGGATCTACGGCGACCGGCCGGAGAACCCGCCGGAGAAATACGACGAGGCGATGGCCGACGTCGACGTCTCGATCGTCGTCGGCCTGCGCGCCACCCGGCTGGGCGTGGCGACGCCGAACGAGTACATCGCCGGCTTCGTCGAGCAGACCACCCGGCCGGCCATCGGCTACATGGCGCTGGACCTGTGCGACGACGACGTCATGGACCAGCTGGAGGACGGCCTGGCGCGGGGGCTTCAAGGTGTGAAGCTGTACCCGATCCTGGCCGGCTTCGACGTGCGGGAGCCCAAGCACGACCCGTTCTTCCGCGAGGTGGCCCGGCTCGGCATCCCGCTGCTCATCCACACCGGCACCAGCGCCTCCAAGGACGCCATCCTGGAGCTGAGCCACCCGCTGGTGTACGACGGGCTGGCCCGCCGGCACCCGGACGTGCGGATGGTGCTGGCGCACATGTCGCACCCCTGGCAGCGCGAGTGCGTGATCGTGCTGCGCAAGCACGCCAACGTCTACGCGGACGTGTCGGCGATGTGGCTGCGCACGATGGAGGGCTACCAGGCCATCGTCCGGGCCCAGGAGTGGGATGTCGTGCACAAACTGATGTTCGGCTCGGACTACCCGATCTGGACGCCGCGGCAGGGCATCGACGGGCTGCGGGCGATGGCCCGGAAGGACTGGTCGCCGTTCCCGCAGATCGAGCCGGCGACGATCGAGGACATTCTGCACCGCGACAGCCTCGAGCTGCTGGGGCTGAAGGCGCCCTGACGGGGTCAAGGCGGGGCCGCGTCCGGCCAGGGCGCGGCCTCGGCCACCAGGGCCCGGGCCCGCAGCAGCTCGCGTGCCGACCGCCAGCCGAGTGCGCCGGTGACCCGGCCGTCGCTGCCGTAGAGGGCGACGAACCGGCCGTCCTCGGGCGACCCGGAGACGACGGCGAACCGGTCGGTCCCGGTCAGCCGCCCGTACACCTGGAGCTTGACCTCGTACTGGTCGCTCCAGACGTAGGGCACCGGCTGGTACGGATCGTCCGCGCCGAGCATCGCCCGGGACGCGGCCATCGCCTGCTCGGTCGCGTTCGTCCGGTGCTCGATCCGCACGCTCTCGCCGCGACCGCGGTGGAACCAGCGGGCCACGTCGCCGGCGGCGAACACACCGGGCGCGGCCCGGCAGCGGTCGTCGCAGCCGACGCCGTCGGCGAGGTCCAGGCCGCTGCCGGCCAGCCAGTCCGTCGCCGGGACCGAGCCGATCGCGACCAGCACGCAGCTGGCCGCCACGGTCGTCCCGTCGTCCAGGCGGACCCCGGTGACCCGGCCGGCGTCGCTGGTCAGGCCCGCGACACCGGTCCCGAGCCGGAGTTGCACGCCGTGCTCGGCGTGCAGCCGCGCCAGCAGCCCGGCCACGACCGGGCCGACCTGGCGCAACAGCGGCGCGGGCGCCGGGTCGACCAGCGTGACCGCGACGTCCAGGCCGCGCAGCGTCGCCGCCGTCTCCGCGCCGAGGAAGCCGGCGCCGACGACGACCACCCGGGCGGCCGACCGTGCGGCGGACTGGAACGCCACGGTGTCGTCGAGCGTGCGCAGCACGTGCACGCCGGCCAGCCCGGCGGTCTCGGGGAGGGTGCGCGGCCGGACGCCGGTCGCGACCAGCAGCGCGTCATAGGGCACGTCGGCGCCGGCCACCCGCACCGTCCGGTCCGCGACGGAGACGGCCGTCGCCGCGCTGCTCGGCCGCCAGTCGATCCCCAGCTCGTCGTAGCGGTGCCCGGCCAGCAGCTCCAGCCGGTCCGGCGCCCAGGCGCCGGCGAGGAGTTGCTTGGACAGCGGCGGCCGGTCGTAGGGGCGGTGCGGCTCGGCACCGAGCAGGGTGAGCTCGCCGTCGAACCCGTCGGCGCGCAGCGACTCCGCGGCGGTCAGGCCGGCGGCGCCGCCGCCGACGATCACGACCCGCCGGACCGCCGCGGTCACCCGCCGGCCAGCCTGATCGCCCGCGCGGGGCACAGCCGCGCGGCCAGCGCGACGTCGTCGGCCCGATCCGGCCCGGGGTCGTCGTCGAGCACGACCACCAGGCCGTCGTCGTCCTGGTCGAACACGTCCGGCGCGGCCATGACGCACTGGCCGCCGCCGACGCACTGGTCGATCTCCACCTCGATCATCATCGGTCCTCCCGTGGCTCGTCCCAGGTCAGCGGCAGCGCCGCCAGGCTGAGGAACGCGTACTCCTTGACCTCCAGCTCGGCCGGGTCGACGGCGAGGCGCAGCGACGGGACGCGCCGGAACAGCGTCTCCACGACGGTCTGCAGCTCGACCCGGGCCAGCGGCTGGCCGAGGCACTGGTGCACGCCGTAGCCGAAGGCGACGTGGTGCCGGGCCTCCCGGTGCACGTCGAAGGTGTCCGCGTCCGGGAACGCGGCGTCGTCGCGGTTGGCGCCTGCGACCGCCGCGATCACGCCGTCGCCGGCCTCGAGCCGCTGCCCGGCGATCTCGATCGGCTCGGTCACCACCCGGGTCGGCGAGATGTGGAAGATGCTGATGTAGCGCAGCAGCTCCTCGACGGCGGCCGGCACCAAGGACGGGTCCGCGCGCAGCTCGGCCAGCTGGTCCGGGTGCCGCAGCAGCGTCGCGATGCCCAGCCCGATCATGTTCGTGGTGGTCTCGTGGCCGGCGGTGATGAGCAGCCGGACCGCCGCGACCAGCTCCTCCCGGGTGACGACGTCGCCGCCGAGCTGGTCGGCGACCAGCTCGCTGATCAGGTCGTCGGCCGGCTCGCGCCGCTTGCGCTCGATCAGCTCGTCGGCGTAGGCGAGCATCTCGTTCGTCGCCCTGATGACGTTCTCCGGCGACGTGGTGAGGGTGTTGCGCTCGTGGTCCAGCGCCTGGAACCGGGCCCGGTCGTCCAGCGGCATGCCCAGCACGTGGCAGATCGTGCGGGACGGCACCTCTCCCGCGAGCGCCGTCACGAAGTCGGCCGGCGGCCCGGCCGCCAGGATGCCGGTGATCAGGTCGTCGACGATGCCCTGCACGACCGGGCGCAGCGCCTCGATCCGCCGGATGGCGAAGTACTTGGTGAACACGCGGCGCAGCCGGGTGTGGTCGGGCGGGTCCATGCCGACGAACGTCGTGCGGCCGGACCGCTCCAGCGCCTCGCGGCCCGGCGTCGGGAACGGGAACCCGTCCCGGCGGCGATCCACGCTGATCCGCGGGTCGCCCAGCAGCGAACGCACCTGCTCGTACCCGGTGACCAGCCAGGCGGTGCGGTCGTCCCATAGCCGCACCCGGGTCAGCCCACCGGCCTCGCGCGCCGCGGCGTACCCGGGCGGCGGGTCGAACGGCGTCAGCCGCGTCATCGGGAACGCAGGCAGGTCGTTCACGGTGTCACCTCATCGGTCGATCGGCCGGGGCCGGATGCCCCGCTGGACGAAGTCGAGGGCGACCCGCGCCGCGGTCCGCCCCAGCTGTTCCTCTGAACCCTGGGAGTACCAGGCGACGTGCGGCGTGACCAGGACGTCGTCGCGGCCGAGCAGCGGCCGCAGCGCGGCGGCGTCCGGCTCGCCCTCGACGACGTCGAGCCCGGCGCCGGCGACCAGACCCGCGTCGAGCGCCTCGACCAGCGCCGTGGTGTCGATCAGGCCGCCGCGGGCGGTGTTGACGATCACCGGGCGGCGGCGCATGCGGGCGAACGCCGCGCGGTCCAGCAGGTGCCGGCTGGCCGGGGTGAGCGGCGCATGCAGGCTGATGACGTCGCTGGTCGCGAGCAGCTCGTCCAGCTCCACCGCGCCCACGCCGGTCCGCTCGAACCGGTGCGGGGCGAGCGGGTCGTAGGCGACGACGTCCAGGCCGAACGCCCGCGCGCGGCCGGCCACCGCCGTGCCGATCCGGCCCAGGCCGACGATGCCGAGCCGGCGGCCCTGCAGCCGCGGGACCGGGACCTGCTCGACCGAGCGCCAGTCGCCGCCGGTCTGCGCGGTGAAGTGGCCGAGCCGCCGGACCGTCGCGAGCAGCAGCAGCATCGCGTGGTCGGCGACCTCGTTCGTCCCGTAGTCGGCGACGTTGGTGACCAGGATCCCCTGCCGGTCCGCGGCCGCCAGGTCGATCTTGTCCACCCCGACGCCGCCCCGGACCAGCAGCCGCAGCTTCGGGAAGGCGGCCAGCAGGCCGGCGCTCACCGGCGCGCCGCCGACGATGAGCGCCTCGGCCGCCACGGCCTCGATGTCGACGGGCGAGGCGGGCAGCACCGCGTACGGCACGCCCGCCTCGTCCAGCGTCCGCAGCGTGGCCGGCAGGAACGGCGCCGCCGCCGCCCACACCGCGATCCTCGCCCGGTCCGTCACGCCTCCACCCACCGTGGGTGACGCTCACGCAGCGCGGCCCGGAACGCCTGGAAGGCCGCGTCGGAGGCGCCCTGATAGGGCGGCAGCAGCGCCAGCGGGAACCGCGGGTCGCGCACCTTGGCGAAGATCTTGTCGAACGCGCCGTCCATGTGCGGGCCCGGCCCGACCGCCCGGCGCAGCTCGCCGCTCATCTCCAGCAGCTCCGCACAGATCGCCAGCAGGGCGTCGGCGTCGCGGGCGACCCCGGCGTCGAAGTACTCACGAGCCAGCCGGGGCCGCACCGACGCGATCGACACGAGGAAGCCGGCCGGACCGACCAGGCTCGCGTAGCTGTACGTGGCCTCGGTGACGAAGTGCCGCAGCGCCGGCGCCTTGGCGAACAGCCCGTGCACGGTCGCGTAGTCGGCCCGGGTGTGCTTGACCGCCACCAGATTCGGGTGCGCCGCGGCCAGCGTCGCGTAGTCGTCCGGGGTGAGCATCCGCCCCGACCGCGCCAGGTTGTAGTGCAGGAACTCCGCCTCCGGGAAGCGCCCGCAGGTCTGCGCGAAGAAGGTCGCCAGTTCGGCGTCGTTGAGCGCGCCCCAGGACGGCAGCGACAGCTGGAACGACCGGATCCCGCGGGCGACGCAGCGCTCGATCCGGCCGATCACCACCGGCAGCGACGGGCTGATCAGCCCGACCATCGGGTCGACGCCGTGCCGCCGCGACTCGTCGGCGAACACGTCCACGACCTGGTCGAAGCGGCGCTCGTCGACGGCGTAGCCCTCGCCCGCCGTGCCGAAGACGTACAAGTGGCGCAGGTCCTGCGCCACCTGGTCGGCGATGCTGGCGCGGAACAGCTCCTCGGCTACCTCGCCGGACTCGTCCCACGGCACGCAGCAGGCGGCCAGCACCGTGCGCGGGTACCTCGCCTCGTCGGTGCTCAAGGGCTCACGTTCCGTTCGATCCAGGCGGCGGAGTGCTCGGGGGCGCCCGTCGGTGTCGTGTGCCCACGCGGTTCGGACAGCACGTGCAGCTCCACCTCGCTCGCCACGCTACGCGTCAGCGTGACGTCATCGTGGTACGAGACGCCCTGCGCCGCGACGGCGCCGTAGATCAGCACGTCCAGCGTGGCCGCGTCGGCCGGCGCCACCGCGCTGACGGACACATCCTCCCAGGTGCTGCTCGCCGCGGGCGCCACGAACTCGTAGCCGACGCGGGTGCCGGAAGCGTTGAAGAACTCCAGGAACATCGTCGCCGGCGTGCCGGACTCGGTGTACACCCAGCTCGTCGCCGTGTACTGCGACCCGGGAACGGCCGGCAACCGCGGCGTGCGCACCCCGACCGCCGTGCCGCTCGCGTTCTCCACCCGCAGGCTGCCCGTCCCCGTGTGCGCCTGGGTGGTGCTCGGCCCCGCGGTCTGCGTCTTGGGCAGCGGGTCCAGCGTCCACGGCGCCGGCCAGCCACCGGTCAGGTCCTCGAACGACGGGTTCACGATCCCGGCCACGGGGAAGCCGGTGACCGCGGCGGCGCTGAGCGCCCGGGCGGCCTCGATCGCGGAGTCGGTCCCGACGCGCACGTCGCGGTCGCCGATGACGATGTACACCGGCCGTCCGACCAGCGGATCGAGGTGCGCCGCCAGGCTCAGCTCGTCGACGAACGGCACCGACGCGGCGGTCGCGAACTCGCTCACCTGGCGCAGGTCCGTCACCGGCGCGTACCCCACGGCGCACGCCACGCGCGGGTCGAACGCCGCGTAGCGCAGCGCCAGGAAGCCGCCGCGAGAGGTCCCGGCGACGGCGATGCGCTCGGCGTCGACCAGCTCCTCGTCGATCAGATGGTCGAGCACCTGCTTGAGCCGGGTGTTGAAGTCAGCGACGAAGTCGTGCTCGTCGACCGCGAGCTCCGCCCAGCCCGGCAACCCCTCGGACCTGCCCGGATACAGGTGACCGCCGTGGCAGGGCGGGTCGATGGAGACGCAGAGGTAGTTCGCCGGCGGTTCCACCAGGATCGTGCCGGCCTGCAGGTGGCTGCTCGTGAGCGCCCGGTCGATCGTCAGGGACAGGATGACCAGCGTGGGCGCGGGCGCCGACGGGATGGTGCCGAGCAGCCCGTACTCCACGTCGCCCGCCGGCCCCGGGGCGATCCCGTAGACGACGGAGAACGGCGCCGCCTGGGCCGGGCCGGCGGTGCTGGTCAGGGCGCCGGCCGTGCCGGCGGCCACGAACGACGCCGCGGTGCCCTTGAGCACGGTGCGCCTGGAGAGATTCGTCATGTCCCGGTCCTCCTACACGAGGTAGATGGCGCTGAGCTTGATGGACGTGTTCGCGGTGCCGGCGAAGACGCCGCGGATCCGGATCCGCTCCGGCGGCGCGGCCGTGCCCGGCCAGGTCACCGGCGTGCGGAAGCCGTCGGTCGAGACGACGGCGGTGTCCGTCCCGGAGTAGCCGGCCAGCGGCGTCAGCCGGTCGTCGAGCAGTTCCAGCCGCAGCGTCGCGTCCGTGCCGAGCCCTTCGACGTTGACGAAGACGTCCGGCGCCTCCGTGCGGGCGCCGATGTCGATCGGAGCGGTCAGGAACTCGCTGGTGATCTCCGGCAGCTGGTAGTCGCCGGCGCCCTTGGCGCGCAGGTCGACGACGAGGTCGCCGAACCGGTCCTTCGGCAGCACGGCGATGCCGACGCCGCCCCGCCCGGCCCGCGGCTCGGGGTCGTCGCTGGTGCGGGGGTCCCAGGCGCCGTAGTAGACGAACGTCTCGTCGCCGAGGTGCTCGAACCCCTGGCCCTGCAGCACGCCGCCGGCGTCCCAGTCGACCGGCGTCACGGCGATGTCGTCGTGGTAGGACACCCCGGCCGCCGCCGTCGTGCCCCACACCATGACGTCGAGGGTCGCCGTCCCGGCGGGCGCGGTCTCGGTCACCGTGACCCGCTGCCAGGTCCCGCTCGCGGCCGGCTGGACGAACGTCCAGCCGATCCGGGTGCCGGCGGCGTTGAAGAACTCCAGGAACAGCTGCGACGGCGTCCCGCTCTCGGTCAGCACCCACATCGACGCCGTGTACGGCCCGCCCGGCTGCGCCGGCAGCCGCGGGGAGCGCACGCCGATGGGTGTGCCGGCGACGTTCTGCACCCGCAGGCTGCGGGTGCCGCTGTGCGCCTGCGCGGTGCTGCTCGACGCGGTCTGGCCCCGCGGCGGCAGGTCCAGCGTCCACCCCGCCGGCCAGCCGCCGGAGAGGTCCTCGAACGACGGGTTGGCGACGGTGACCGGCGGGACCAGCCCGCTCCGGGACAGGAACGTGAACTCGTGCGCCGGCTCGCGGAAGTTCACCCCGTCGTTGCTGATGACGAAGCCGAGGTCGATGCCGATGTCGTCCCAGTCGGCGGCGCCGTGCCAGCGGCCCACGGTGCCGATCAGCACGTTGCCCCGGTTCCAGACGCTGACGCCCTCGTGCTGCTGCTCGCCCTCCAGGCTGCGACCGGCGCCGAGCAGCGTGTGCTGGGCGGTGCGGGCGAAGGCCATGACGTTCGTCTGCGACCAGGTGACGAAGTCGCCGGAGATCCAGCCGCGGGCCACCCGGCCGTGGTAAGGCCGCACCGACGGGTTCCCGTTCTGCCCGGACAGGTGGTAGTTGCCCTCCCACCGGTACAGGCCGCCGACCCGCTCGGCGTGCAGCGCCGGGATGACCGGGTCGCTCTCCTCCAGCATGAAGTCGACCGGCGTGATGGGGGTCAGCGAGGTCCAGCTGAGCCCGTCCGGGCTGGCGAACAGCGCCAGCGTGCCGTGGTTGTTGCCCCGGTTGTCCCAGTAGACGTGTGCCGCCATCTTGTAGCGCAGGTCCGGGTCGGGGTCGTCCGGCTCGTACAGCACCTTGACGTTGAGGACGCCGATGCCGGGGTCCATCGCCACCAGGTTGTTGGCGGTGTTGCCGCGGTATGTCACCAGGCCGAGGTCCGGCTTGGTCCAGGTCACGCCGTCGGTGCTCTCGGCGTAGGCGACCTTCCACCACTCGGGGCTGCCACCGAGCTCGTTGCGCTCGTCGCCCACCGCGCAGTACCACATGCGGTAGACGCCGCCGACCTCGATCACCGAGCCGTAGAACTGCGCCGCCCACGAGTCCGGCTCCCCCGGCCCGCCGCGCGGGACGACCGGGTTCGCCGGGTGCTTGACCGGCGTGCGCATCTGGACCTCGAGGTTCTGCACGAACGGAATCGACACCTGGTCGAATGCGAAGAGCGTGATCTCGCCGCCCGGCCCCGAGGTGGCCGCCACCTCGGTGCTCTCGGCGGATCGGACGCCGGCCAGCGCGAGGCCGCCTGCGGCGGCGCCGGCCAGTCCGGCCCGGCGGGTGAATCGCATGGGCTCCATCGCGGCCACCGCCCTCAGTCCACGTAGATCGCGCTGAGTTTGATGTCGGTGTTCTGCTCCCCGTCGAAGTAGCCGCGGAGGCGGACCTTCTCCGGGACCCGGCCGCGGCCCCAGGACAGCGGTGTGCGGAACCCGTCGGTGCTGACGATCGCGGCGTCGGCCCCGGAGTAGCCGGGGATCGGGACGAAGTCGTGCGTCAGCAGCTCGAACCGCAGCGTCGCGCCGTCGCCCAGGCCCTCGGCGTTGACGTGGAACCTCGGCCGCCGGTGCCGCGCGCCCAGCACGATGGTCGCCGTGATGAACTCGCTGGTGACCTCCGGGATCTGGTAGTCGCCCTCGCCCTCGGCGCGCAGGTCGACGGTCAGGTCGCCGAACCGGTCCTTCGGCAGGACGGCGATGCCGACGCCGCCGCGGGGCGGCAGCGGCACGCCGGGGATGTTCACCCGCGGGTCCCAGGTGCCGTAGTAGACGAACGTCTCGTCGCCGATGTTCTCGAAGCCCTGGCCCTGGATGACGCCGCCGCGGTCCCAGTCCGGCTCACCCTCGCCGGACCCGGGCCAGCTGACGGCGACGTCGTCGTGGAAGGACACGCCGGCCGTCGCCGTGGCGCCGTAGACCATCACGTTCAGGCTGGCGGTGCCGGCCGGCGCGGTCGCCGTGAGCGTCACCTCGGCCCAGTCGTCCGACGCGCCGGGCTGGACGGAGTGGTTGGCCAGCCGACGGCCGCTGCCGTCGAAGAACTCCAGGTACAGCTGGGCCGTGGCGCCGGATTCTGTGAGCGCCCACATCGAAACGGTGTACTCGACGCCCTCGTCGGCCGGCAGCTTCGCCGTGCGCACGCCGACGGACGTGCCGGCCGCGTTCTCGACCCGGAGGCTGGTGGCGCCGGTGCGGGCCCGTTCGGTGCTGGCGGCAGCGGTCTGCGCCCGGTTCGCGTCGAGCGTCCAGCCGGTGGGCCAGCCGTCGTCGTCGAGGTCCTCGAACGACGGGTTCGGCACCAGCGCCGGTGGCGCGCCGTCGCCGCCGCGCGGGATGAATGTCCACTCGTGCGCCGGCTCGCGGAAGCTCAGGCCGTCGTTGCTGACCAGCAAGCCCAGGTCGATGGTGACGTTCTGCCAGCTCATGTCGCCGTGCCAGCGGCCGACCACGCCGAGCAGGACGTTGCCGCGGTTCCACACGGCGATGCCCTCGTGCTGCTGCTCGCCGTCGAGGCTGCGGCCCGGGCCCAGCAGCGTGTGCTGCTGGTGCCGGATCCAGCTCAACGTGCTGGTCTGCTGCCACTGGGCGAAGTCGCCGGACTCCCAGGTGCGCCCGACCCGCCCGTGCACCGGCCGGACCGCGCCGATGCCGTTCTGGCCGCTGGCGTAGTAGGTGTCCTGCCACTTGTACAGGCCGCCGACCGGCTCGGCGTGGAACGCCGGCAGCAACAGCTCGTCGGCGACCATCTCGGCGTCGACCGGCGCGATGTCGGTGAGCGACGTCCAGGTCAGGCCGTCCGGGCTGGCGTAGACCGCGAGTGTCCCGTGCCGGTTGCCCCTGTTCTGCCAGTAGACGTGGCAGCCCATCTTGTAGCGGCGGCTGGGGTGGTCGTCGGGCTCGTAGAGCACCTTGAGGTTCAGCACGCCGATCGGCGGGTCCATCCGGACCAGGTTGTTGTGCGTGCTGCCGCGGAACTCGACCAGGCCGAGGTCGGGCTTGGTCCAGGTGACGCCGTCGGTGCTCTCGGCGTAGGCCACCCGCCACAGTGCGGACGTGCTGCCGGTGTGCTCCGCGCGCTCCTCGGCACTGACGGCGCAGTACCACATGCGGTACACGTCGCCGACCTTGATCACCGAGCCGTAGAACTGCACCGCCCACGAGTCCACGGCGCCGGCGCCGCCGCGCGGGACCACCGGGTTGGCCGGATGCTTGATCGGGCTGCGCATCTCCAGCTTGAGGTTCTGCACCGACGGGATCGACACCTGGTCGAACGCGAACAGTGTCAGCTCGTCCAGGTCGTCGGTCCAGTGCACCTCCGTGGCCGACGCGGTCGTGCCGGCGAGGGTCCCGGCGCCGGCCAGGGTGAGGCCGCCCGCCACCGCCCCGGCCAGCCCTGCGCGCCGGGAGAACCTGATCTCGTCCATCGACTGTCTCCTGTTCGTCGAACCGGACATCGCGGGAAAGGTGGCACGAGAATTCATGGAAGCTGGTTCCATGTCAAGAGCGTTCACGGCGCCCGCCAAGGTCGGCGGTGGTCCCGCATCTGGCCGATTGCGGTGTTGACATGGCACCGGATTCCATATCTGATGACGACATGCGCATCACCGAGGTCGGCCCGGTCCTGCTCACCGGGCCCTCGAGCAACGACCCGTGGATCACCTTCGCCAAGCGGCTGCGGACGGCAGCGTTCGTCGAGATCCGCACCGACGCCGGCCTGACCGGCATCGGCGAGACCTACGCGGGCTACTTCGGGCCCGAGCTGGTCGGCCCGGTGGTCGACTACGTCCGGCCGATCCTCGTCGGGGCCGACACGACCGACCCGCGCGAGCTGACCGCCAGGATGCGGCGCTCGCTGACCTACATCGCCCGGGTCGGCGCCGGCGCGGCCGTCATCTCCGCCGTCGAGGCGGCACTGTGGGACCTGGCGGGCAAGGCCGAGGGCGTACCGGTGCACCAGTTGCTCGGCGGCGCGCGGTACGACCGGCTGCCCGCGTACGCCACCGGCGGCCCGTCGCCGTGGCCCCCGGAGCAGCTCAAGCGCAAGCTGGACCGGTACCTCGAGCTCGGCTTCACCGCGGTGAAGGTCGCGTCCGGCTACCTCGACCAGGCCGCGCGCACCCCAGTTCCGTCGCCGCGGGGCCCCGAGGGTGCCGCCCAGGTCGAGGTGGAGAAGGTGGAGATGCTGCGGGCGCAGGCCGGCCCGGACGTCGGCATCATGCTCGACGGCCACATGGGCCACCGCGGCGACCGGGACCGCTGGGACCTGACGACGGCCACGGCCGTGCTCACCGCGCTCGGGCCGTACGGCCTGACGTTCTTCGAGGAGCCGCTGCCCTACCTCGACCCCGGCGAGTACGCCGAGCTGACCCGGGTGTCGCCGGTCCCGGTGGCCGGCGGTGAGCAGCTGAGCAGCTACGACGAGTTCCGGCTGTGGATGGATCGGGACGCGTTCGCGGTCGCCCAACCGGACGCGTCGTGGCTCGGGCCGTCCGAGTTCGTCGACGTGGGCCGGCTGGCCGCGCGGCGCGGCGCGATGGTCGCCTCGCACGCGTGGAGCGCCGGGGCGGGGGTCATGCAGAACATCCACGCGGCGTTCGCGTCGCCGTCGGCGCTGATCGTGGAGATCCCGCCGGATGCCGGCGAGCTGCACACGCTGCTCTGGGGCGACAACCTCGTGATCGAGGACGGCCACGTGCTGCGGCCCGACGCGCCGGGGCTGGGGGTCACGCTGACCGACGAGGTCAAGGAGCGGTTCCCGTTCCGCCCCGGCATGGAGGAGTTCGCCAGCGTGCCGGGCAAGCGGCTGCGGAGCTGAGCCGATGAGCGAGCACATCGTCGTGGCCCAGCCGGTCGACGACGCCGGCCTGCGACGGGTGCGCGAGCTGGCCGGCGACGCCCGGGTCGACGTCGTCGCGCCGTACGGGCCCGGCGAGCGGCTGCCGGCCGCGCTGACCACCGCCACCGTCCTCTTCGCCGACCAGTGCCCGGCCGGAGCCGAGGAGCTGACGCGGCTGCGTTGGCTGCAGCTCGGCTCGGCCGGGTACGCCCAGCTGGCCGGTGCGCAGCTGCGGCCCGGCGTCGCCGTCGCCAATGCCAGCGGCGTGAACGACATCCCGATCGCCGAGTGGTGCCTGCTGATGATGCTGACGTTCCGGCGGCGGCTGCCCACGATCCTGGCCGAGCAGCGGTCCCGGCGCTGGAACCGGGCCGCCGCGTTCCAGGCCGAGCTGCGCGGCCTCCGCGTGGGCTTCGCCGGCTACGGCAACGTCGGCCAGGAGTCGGCCCGGCTGGCCCGGGCGGCCGGTCTGGAGATCTGGACGCTGACCCGGTCGGCGCCTGGGCCCCGGGCCGGCCGGTACGACCCGCTGGACCGGCCGGAGCCGGACTGGCCGGTGCCGAACCGGGCGTTCGGCTACGACCGGCGGGCCGAGTTCTACGCCGGGCTGGACTACCTGGTCGTCGCGGTGCCGGCGGCGTCGTCGACACAGGGGCTGATTGACGCCGCGGCGCTGGCCGCGCTGCCGCCGCACGCGGTGCTGCTGAACCCGGCCCGGGCGCACGTGGTCGACGAGCGGGCACTGCGCGACGCGCTGGCCACCGGCGCCATCGCCGGCGCGGCCCTCGACACCCATTACCGCTCGCCGCTGGCCGCCGACGACCCGGTGTGGGACCTGCCGAACACGGTCATCACGCCGCACATCTCCGGCTCCACCGGCAGCACGCACTTCGTCGCCCGGCTGTGGGACCTGTTCGGCCGCAACCTCGCCCGCCACCTCGCGGGCCGGCCGCTGCTCAACCTGATCGACCCGGCGGACCTCGAGCTGGGCCGGTGACCGACCTCGTCCAACGGCTGGAGCGGGCGGTCCCCGGCGGCGTCGACGCGTCCACCCGGCGGCGGGCGGAGTACTCCTCCGACGCGTCCAACTACCGGGTCGTGCCGCGCGTGGTCGTCTTCCCGCGCCACGTCGACGACGTCCTTGCTGTCGTGGAGGTGGCCCGGACGGCCGGTGTCGCGCTGACCGCCCGCGGCGGCGGCACGTCGGTGGCCGGCAACGCGGTCGGACCGGGCATCGTCGTCGACTTCTCCCGGCACCTCCGCAGGGTCCTCGACGTCGACCCGGGATCGGCCAGCGCCCTGGTGGAGCCCGGGGCCGTGCTGACGTCGTTGCAGGCGGCCGCCGCGCCGCACGGCCTGCGGTTCGGCCCGGACCCGTCCACCCAGGCGCGCTGCACCGTCGGCGGCATGATCGGCACCAACGCGTGCGGGCCGCGCACCGTCGCCCACGGCACCACCGCCGACAACGTCATCGAGCTGGACTGGGTGGACGGCACCGGGCGGCGCTTCACCGCCGGTCGCGGCCTGGACCCCGTGCCCGGGCTGGCCGCTCTGGTCGGCTCCGAGCTCGCAGTGCTGCGCACCGAGCTCGGCCGGTTCGGCCGCCAGGTCTCCGGGTACGGCCTGCAGCACCTGCTGCCCGAGCGCGGCGGCGACCTCGCCAAGGCGCTGACCGGGACCGAGGGGACGTGCGGGCTGCTGCTGGGCGCGCGGGTGCGGCTGGTGCCGGTCGCGCCGGCGCGGGCGCTGGCGGTGCTCGGGTACCCCACCATGGCGGCCGCCGCCGACGCCGTCCCGTCGCTGCTGGCGCACCGGCCTCTCGCCGTCGAAGGCCTGGACCGGCGGCTGGTCGGCGTCGTGCGCCGGCACCGCGGCCGCGTGCCGGAGCTGCCGGCCGGCGCCGGCTGGCTGCTGGTCGAGGTGGGCGGCGACGACCAGGCCGCGGCGCTGGCTGCCGCCCGCGCCGTCGCGGCCGGCGCGGGGGCGCTCGAGACCGGTGTCGTGGGCGCGGGACCGGAGGCGGCCGCGCTGTGGCGGATCCGCGAGGACGGCGCCGGGCTGGCCGGGCGCACGCCGGCCGGCGCACCGGCCTGGCCGGGCTGGGAGGACGCCGCCGTCCCGCCGGAGCGGCTTGGCGCCTACCTGCGCGACTTCGACGCCCTGCTCGCGCAGCACGGCCTGGACGGCTTGCTGTTCGGGCACTTCGGCGACGGCTGCGTGCACGTGCGACTGGACCTCCCGCTGGCCGGCGCGCCGCAGCGGCTGCGGCCGTTCCTCGTCGACGCGGCCCGGCTGGTGGCGTCGCACGGCGGCTCGTTGTCGGGCGAGCACGGTGACGGGCGCGCCCGCGGCGAGCTGCTGCCGCTGATGTACTCACCGTCCGCGATCGCGCTGTTCGAGCGGTTCAAGGGCCTGTTCGACCCGCACGACCTGCTCAATCCCGGTGTCGTGGTGCGGCCGGCGCCGGTCGACGAGCAGTTGCGCCGTCCGGCGGCCCGGCCGCTGCTCGCCGTCGGCGGGTTCGGGTTCGCCGCGGATGACGGCGACTTCACCACCGCCGTGCACCGCTGCGTCGGCGTCGGGAAGTGCCGGGCGGACACCTCGGCCGCGGGCGGCTTCATATGCCCGTCCTATCTCGCCACCCGCGACGAGAAGGACTCCACGCGCGGCCGGGCCCGGGTCCTGCAGGAGCTGGCCAATGGCACACTGGTGGACGGCGGCTGGCGGGCGGCGGAGGTGCAGGACGCGCTGGACCTGTGCCTGTCGTGCAAGGCCTGCGGCTCGGACTGCCCCACCGGCGTCGACATCGCGACCTACAAGTCCGAGTTCCTCTACCGCGCCTATCACGGCCGGTTCCGGCCGCGCCGGCACTACCTCCTCGGCCGGCTGCCGTCGTGGGCGCGGCTGGCCGGGCTGGCGCCGCGCACGGTCAACGGGGTGCTGGCGATCCGGCCGCTGCGACGCGCGCTGCTGCGGCTGGGCGGCCTGGATCCACGCCGCGACGTCCCCCGGTTCGCCGTCCCCGCGTTTCGCCGGTGGTGGCGTCGGCAGCCCGCGCTACCGGCCGGTCCGGCGCACCGCGGGCCTGTGCTCGTGTGGGTCGACTCGTTCACCGACGCGTTCTCCCCCGGCGCCGCGCGGGCCGCCGTTCGCGTGCTCACTGCGGCCGGCTACGCCGTCGCCGTCTCCGCCGGCGAGGTGTGCTGCGCGCTCACCTGGATCACCACCGGCCAGCTGGACCACGCCAAGACGCGGCTGCGCCGGCTGCTGGCGGCGTTCGAGCCCCACGCCCGGGCCGGCACGCCGATCGTCGGACTGGAGCCGTCGTGCACCGCCGTGCTCCGCGGCGACCTCGTCGAGCTTCTCGGCGACGATCCGCGCGCCCACGCCGTCGCGGCCGCCACGCGCACGCTGGCCGAGCTGCTCGACGGCGCCGGCGACTGGGCCGCGCCGGACCTGGCCGGCACCGACGTCGTCGCGCAGCCGCACTGCCACCAGCACGCCACCGCCGGTTACGACGCCGACCTGCGCGTGCTGCGCCGGACCGGTGCCGAGGTGACCGCGATCGCCGGCTGCTGCGGCCTCGCCGGCAACTTCGGCATGGAAGCCGGGCACTACGACGTCTCGGTCGCGGTCGCCGAGAACGCGCTGCTGCCGGCGCTGCGGTCCGCCCCGGAAGCCGTGCTGCTCGCCGATGGCTTCTCCTGCCGCACCCAGGCGGACCATCTCGCCGGCCGCCGGAGCGTCCACCTCGCCCAGCTCCTCGACCCCGGGGCCGACATCACCCGCCACCGTTGATCACGGAGACGTCGGCTCCCGGGGCACGGGAGACACCCCTAGGGTGTGTCTCCCAAGTCCATGGCCTACTGCGCGACGCCCAGGCGGCGCTCGCTACGGCCGAGACTTGGGAGACACACCCTAGGACTGCTCGACGTCGTCGATGAGGAAGTGGTCGTACTGGCTGGCGGTGCCGCTGGACGAGAACTGATGGCCGGTCAGGGCGGTGAGGCCGGGAGTCGACGGCTCCACGGTGCCGACGGACTCGCCGCCGAGGAAGACCTCGGCTCCGTCCAGCGTGGCCTCGACCCGGAGCTCGTGCCAGGTCCGTTGTGGTGCGCTGCCCGCCGGCGCGATCTTCGTCCAGGTGCCGGTCTCGTAGGAGTACCAGCCGATGCTGCCGTCGGAGCCGATGTTGAGGTGGTAGGCCGGCACGTTCTCGCGATCCTCGGTGGTGCCCATCGTGGTGAAGGCGAAGCCGCGGGCGTAGCCGATGGAGTTCACCCGGAACGACAGCGTCTGCTCGTCCGCAGGGTCCGACACCCAGCGGGCGGTCGCGATCTTGTCGATCCAGGCGTCGGCCAGGCGCATGACGTGGCGGGAGTCGTCGACGTCGAAGTCGGTGACGGTGGCGCCGATCGCGCCGGTGTAGCCGCGGGGCACCTGACCGACGGGGTCGTTCTCGAACGAGTCCGTGGTGGAGTAGAGCTCGAGCTCGCCGAGGAACTCCGGGCCCTGCGGGTCGGCGTCGGCGACGGTGACCCGCACGTGCCGGGCCCGCACGTCGGGCACCGGATAGTAGGTCTGGGTGTACGAGGTGGTCGTGCCGGTGTCGACGACCTCGGTCCAGGTGGAGCCGTCGGCCGACACCTCGACGCGGGCCGCGCCGGGCACGCCGTGCTGCAGGGCCAGCCCGATCTGGTTCAGCGTGTACTCGCGGTCCAGGTTGACGGTGTAGACGCCCTCGCCGCGGACGGACCGGAACACCGCCGCCGACGCCCAGTCGGTGCTGCCGTCGATGGCGCCGAGCCGGTTCGTCTCCGGCAGCCGCGGCGTCGTGTGCGTCATGTTCGTGTCGACGGTGACGGTGCCGGCCTGGACCTTGCCGAGCAGGTCGATCTTGCCGACGTTGGGGCCGACGACGTCGACGAACTTCTTCCAGACGCGGTACTCGCCGTCGACGGTGAAGCCGGCGTCGGTCTCGGGGCAGCCCCAGCTCGGCGCGCAGTTGTCGCCGACGACGAGGACCCGGTTGGCCGCCACCACGGCGTGCGCGCCGTTGCCGGACGAGCCGTGGTTGCGCTGGAACGCCGCGTTGACCCGCGGATGGTTGACGTAGGTGGTCTGGGCCTGCTCGAAGCTGTGGCCGAGGCCGTCGGGCGAGATCGCGATCCAGTTGTCCGGCCGGCCGAACGTCAGCGTCATGATGCCGTTCGGCAGCAGCCGCAGCACGGGCATGACGCCGGTGGCCGGCGCGGGCTCGCCGGACGCCGTCGTGAGCCGCAGCGGCTCGGGGCGGGTCCAGGTGCGGCCGTCGTCGCTCGACCGGTTGACGTACAGCGGGCCGAAGTTCGCGCCGCCCGGGATGCCGGTGCGGTGGACGGCGACGAGGTCGCCGTTGGCGGCCCGCTCGATGCCCGACTCCCCCATGGTCCGGCCGTCGGTGAACTGCGCCACCGTCGCGTATCGCTGCCAGGACGCGCCGCCGTCGGTGCTGCGGGCGAGCTCGGTCCGGTACCCCGGGTCGCCGGCGTAGGTCGTGTAGTACGTCATCAGCAGCGCGCCGTCGCTGGCGTAGAAGATGTCGCGATGCACGCGGATGCCGCGGTCGAACTTCGACGGATCGAACGTCTGGTCGGTGGTGAACGTGGACGGAAGGTCCTTCCACGTGCTGCCGTTGTCGGTGGAGCGGCGGGCGATCAGCTCGACGCTGTGCTCGTCGATCACCCGCTCCGGGATGAACTCGACGCCGATGATCGACCCGTCGCGCAGCTTGGAGAACCAGCCGGCGCCGGTGTCGGCGTTGACCCCGCTGGGGAATGTCCAGCCGCCGTCGTCGGACAGCACCATCGACGCCTCGCTGTCGGCGGCCGCGACGTCCTCGTTCGACTGCCAGGTCATCTGCACGCGGCGAACCGGCAGGCCGTCGGCGTCGACGGCGTCGAACGCCTCGACCGTGGCGTTGCCGCCGATGACGCCGGGCGGCGGCTCGTACACGGTGGTGGGGTCGTGCTGGGCGATGACGTAGCCGTTCGGGTCGCCGCCGTCGGTGGGGACGTCGATGTCGCGGGCCGAGGGCGCGGTGGCCGGGATCAGCGAGGCGACGACGCCGGCGGCGGTCACCCCCGCCGTCAGTGCGAGAGGCCGGGACACACGCATGGACTGCCTCCTGGGGGTCGGTGGCTGACCAGAAGACACGGAAGGTCATTCCATGTCAATATGGTGCATTACCGCCAGTCGCGATCCGCAATCTCGTTGAGCAGCGGCCGGCCCGCGCGGTACCGGTCCAGGTTCTGCGCGAACAGCTCCCACAGCCGGGAGCTGAAGTGCGGACTGCCGGTCGACCCGGACACGTGCGGGGTGACGATGGTGTTCGGGGCGGTCCAGAACGGGTCGTCCGGCGGCATCGGCTCGCGGTAGTGGCTGTCCAGCGCCGCACCGGCCAGCCGACCGGAGCGCAGCGCGTCGAGCAGGGCGGCCTCGTCGACGATGTGCGCCCGGGCCGGGTTGAGCAGCACCGCGCGCGGCGGCAGCAGTGCCAGCTCGCGGGCGCCGAACGCGCCGCGGGTCTCGTCGGTCAGCGGCGCGGTGACGACCAGGACGTCCAGTCCGGCGAGGAACTCGGGCAGCTCGGACGGTCCGAAGCCGCGATCGGGCTCGGGGTCGCTGTCGCCGTCGGCGGCGGCGGGCCGGAACCGGAGCGGTCGTGGCTCGAACCCGCTGCGCGAGAGCGCCCACACCTCGAGGCCGAGACCTCGGCAGAGCCGGCCCACCTCGCGGCCGATGCTGCCGTAGCCGAAGATCCCGACCCGCCGGCCACGCAGTTCGATCTGGTAGGTGACGTCGCGGTCCCAGCGGCAGGCGGCCTGGTCGCGCAGGCTCTGCGGCAGCCGCCGGCCCAGTGCCAGGATCATCAGCACGCACCACTCGGCGATCGGGACGTCGTTGACGCCGCTGCCGTTCGTCACCCGCACGCCGTCGGGCAGCGGCAGGCCCGCCAGCTGCTGATACCCGGCCGAGCCGAGCTGCAGCCAGCGCAGCGACGCCAGCGCCTCGGCATTGGCCGGGGCGTGATCGGCGAACAGGACGGTGCGGTCGCGCAGTTCGGCCTCGGGGAGCTTCTCGCCGGGTGTGATCGGGTCACGGCAGTCGATGACGGCGTCGGGTGCGGCGGCACGGATGCGGGCCAGCCATTCCTCGTGCACCGGCATGGCCACGAGGACGTTCAGGGGTTCCGGCACCTCTCCCAGGGAACGCACAACGTCATTCCATGTCAAGTGCCAGAAATGCGATGATCCGTGCTCATTGACATGGAATGACGTTCTGCACTTTCCTCGTGCCACAACTCGGCGTCGGAGGTGCGGTCATGACACGACTCGGTCCACGCAAGGGAATCTCGATCCTCGCCGGTCTCGCGGCGACCCTCGCCGTCGCACTCGCCGGGCTCCCGGCCACGGCGACCGCTCCCACGCCGACCACGTCCGCGGCCAAGGCGGCCGACGACATGGCGCCGGCCTCGATCGTCCAGTCGGTCGCGGTGCCGGGCGGCCCCTGCGGCGACCCCGTGCTCGGCACCACGTGCCGGGCGTACTTCCCCGATCTGACCCGCGACCCGCACGGCGACGCGGACGACCTGCTCATGGTCTACCGCTGGTCCAGCGCCCATTCGCAGCAGCCCAGCCAGCTGCGGATGATGCGCAGCCGCGACGGCGGCGCCACCTGGCAGCAGGCGACGCCCTTCATCGTCGCCGACTTCGAGGACTACGACTACCGCGACCCGTCGATCACCACGCTGAGCAGCGGCCGGGTGCTCCTCTCGTACTTCGTCGCCGACGGCCAGACCGGGGCGTTCGTGCAGACGCAGGTGAAGCGGCGCGACGCCGACAACGCCGCGTTCTCGGCACCGGTGCAGGTGTTCTCCAGCACCATGCCGCGGCCGATCAACAGCGCCAAGATCGCCGAGCTCGACAACGGACAGCTGCTGATCCCGCTGTACGGCACGCCCAACGGGTCGAGCACGCACGCCTCGATCGTGGTGGCCAGCGTCGACGGCGGCGTGACGTGGGACGGCCGGGTGACCGGCCGCCAGAAGACGATCGCCAGCAGTCCCGCGGTGAACTACCAGGAGCCGGCGATCACCGAGATCGAGCCGGGACACGTCCGCGCGATCATCCGGACCGCCTCGACGTCGGGCGCCAGCACCGCCGGGGTGCAGACGGACTCCTACGACAACACCTACATGACGACGTGGACGGCGCCGACCTCGCTGGGGGTGGCGATGCACGGCCCCGAGGTGGAGTTCATCCCGGGCACGAACCTGGTGCCGACGCTGTGGAGCCAGCCCAACGCGAGCACGTCGCCGACGAACCGGCCGACGGTGATCGCGCTGCGGCGGACCAACGTGCTCTGGGCCGACACCCCGAAGCACATGCTCTACAACCCGGGCTCGAACTGGGACTCCGGGTACCCGGGCACGGCCGCCATCGGCACGACCCGGCTGGTCACGGTCGTCTACGACACCGACCGCAACGCGGCCATCGCGCTGCGTTACAACACCACCGACGTCGACTAGCGCGGGTACGGGCGGCCCAACGGCCGGTCCGGGTTCAGGCGCACGCCGAACCCGGGCCGGTCCAGCTCCGACACCTTCAGCCGGCCGTTCACCGGCACCGGCTCGTCGACCAGCAGCGGTGAGAACATCGGCACGACCTCGGTCCCCTCGGGGTGCATCATGAGGAACTCCGCGAACGGGCTGTGCTGGCGCGTCGCGACGAAGTGGTAGGAGTACACGCTCGACCCGTGCGGCACGACCATGGCGCCGTGCGACTCGGCCAGCGCCGAGATGCGCAGCAGCTCCGTCAGCCCGCCGCACCAGCCGACGTCGGGCTGGACGAGGTCGACCTTGCCGAGCTCGAGCAGCGCCCGGAAGCCGTACCGCGTCGACTCGTGCTCGCCGCTGCTCAGCAGCATGCCGGCCGGCATCCGCTCGCGCAGCGTGGCGTGCGACCAGTAGTCGTCGGGCAGCAGCGGCTCCTCGAGCCAGCGCAGGCCGACGCCGTCGAGCGCGTGCGACAGCCGGACGGCGTGGTCGAGCGTCAGCGACATCCAGCAGTCGAGCATGAGCCAGAAGCCGGGGCCGACGGCCTCGCGGGCGGCGGCCAGGCGGGCGACGGTCTTGGCGATGCCCTCGTCGCCCTCGGCCGGGCCGTGCTGCAGCGGCAGCTTGCCGCCGATGAAGCCGAGCTTCCGGGCGACGTCGGGCCGCGGTCCGGTGGCGTAGAACGGGATCTCGTCGCGGACGGCGCCGCCGATCATCGCGTGCACGGGCAGGCCGCGCACCTTGCCGAGCAGGTCCCAGAGCGCGAGGTCGACGCCGCTGATCGCGTTGACCACCAGGCCCTTGCGGCCGTAGTAGAGCGTCGAAAGGTACATCTGGTCCCAGAGCCGCTCGAGGTCGGTGACCGGAGCGCCCTCGACCAGCCGGGCCAGGTGGTTCTCGATGATCCACGCGGCCGGCTCGCCGCCGGTGGTGGGCGCGAACCCGACGGTGCCGTCGGACGCCTCGACCTCGACGACGACGTTGCCGAGCAGGCTGAGCCCGAACGAGCGCCGGCTCTCGCGGTACTCCGGGTACTTCGCCATGGGGCTGGCGATGTGGTCGTCGATCCAGTGGCCGGCCGGCTGCGCGTGGTAGTCGGCGCCGCCGGTGGAGTCCGGCACGTACGCCCGCAGCGCGGTGATGGTCGGCGTCGTCATGCGGCGGCCCCCTTCGGGCGGACGTCATCGATGCGGTACACGCGCCGGGCGGTCCCCGCGAACAACGCCGCGCGCTCGCCGGTGGAGAAGTCGGCTGTGATCGTATCGAACGCCTCGTACAGCTCCGCGAAGGACGAGTAGAGGGAGTCGACGGGGAAGTTGCTGGCGAACATCGCGCGGTCGACGCCGAACGCCTCGATCACCTCGAGTACCAGCGGACGGAGCGAGCCGACGCTCCACCTGTGGTCGGTCATGCCGAGCCCGGAGATCTTGACCGACGTGTTCGGCTGCTCGGCCAGCAGGTCCAGGCCCTTGCGCCAGGACCGCAGCGCGTCGAGATCGCGGCCCAGCGGCATGCCGGCGTGGTCGAGGATCACGGCCGTGTCCGGATGCGCGGCCGCCAGCCGGGCGCCGTCGGCCAGCTGGTCCGGATAGACCTGCAGGTCGAACGAGAACCCGTGCCGGGCGAGCCGGGCGAAGCCGCGCCGCCAGGCCGGGTCGTCGACGAGGTCGGGGCGGTCGGTGTAGGTGAGTGTCGGGTCCGGGTGCCAGTTGAGGTTGTGCCGCACGCCGCGGACGTTCGGCAGCTCGGCCAGCGCCGCGAGCCGGTCCGCGACACCGTCGTCGTGCAGCGCGGCGCCGGCGACGATCGCTTGCGGGAAGCCCGACTCGTCGGCCAGCCCCTGCACCCAGCGTGCCTCGGCGACGGGGTCGGCGGCACCCGCGTCGACGTGCACCGACGCGACCAGCCGCAGCGGCGCGGCGTCGGCCAGGTAGTCGGCCAGCAGGTAGTCGCGGCGGATCGCGGTGTCGTCGCCGTGCACCTGCAGCCGCCCGGCCGCCTCCTGCAGCCACGGGTACGGCTGCGAGAGGTCCCACAGGTGGTGATGGGCGTCGACGACGTCGAGGTCGAGCACGCGGTCTCCTTCGGTACGGGGGTCAGCTGCCGCTGATGCGGACGTCGTCGAGGAACCAGGTGGTGCTGGTGACGCCGGTGCCGGCGGATGTGAACGACATGCCGGCGAGGGCGGTGGCCGCCTGGTAGGTCGTCGTCGTGGTGAAGGACTGGCCGCCGATCGTGACGGTGGCGCTGTCGAGCGTCGCATCGACGGTGACGCTGCGCCAGGTGTGCGGGTGGATCGGCTCGTCCAGCGTGCCGACCGGCAGCCAGCGTGAGCCGTTCCACGCCTGCAGCGTGGGCCTGGCCGGGGTGCCGGTGCTGCCCGGCGCCGGGTACGCCCCCGGCGTGAGCAGGAAGTGCCAGCGCACGGTGCGGCTGTCGCCGGAGCGGCCGGCGACGTCGAAGACGAACTGGCCGCGGTAGTTCCACTCGGAGCTGCCCAGCTCGAACGTCGCCACCTGACGGTTCCGGTCCGGCGCCGGCCGGGTGATCTTCGCGACCTGGTCGGTGTAGTTGTCGAACAGCCGCAGCGACCGCCGGCTCTCGAACCCGCCGAGGTCGACGTCGGTGGTCGTGGCGTTGAGCGCGTCGGTCCAGCCGCGCGGGATCCCGAACACCGGGTCGTTCTCGAACGTGTCGAGGTCGGCGGCGTACAGCTCCAGCTCGGTGACCGGCGTGTCGGTGCCGGCGACGCCGGTGACGCGCACGAATCGCGCCCGCTGCGGCTCGATGTCGCTGTAGCGCAGCGCGTGGTCGCGGGTCCCGGTGGTCCGCACGACCGGCGGGCTCCACCGCCGGCCGTCCTCGGACAGCTGGATGCTCGCGCTGTATGGCCGGTCGTGGCCGAGCATGAGGCCGATGCGGTCCAGCAGGTACGCGCGGTCCAGCTCGATGACGAGCGACGGCGGCCCGGCGTCGGCGCGCAGCACCGCGGCGGCGTGCCGCTCGGAGCTGCCGTCGACGGCGCCCTCGAGCCGGGTCTCCGGGAAGACGGGGTCCGCCGGGGCGACGTCGCCGCTGATGGTCGCGCTGCCGGTGCGCAGCTTCGTCGCGACGTCGATCTTCCCGGCGCCGGGTGTGACGGCGTCGACGTAGGCACCCCAGATGCTGTACTGCTCGTTGTACGGCTTGCAGAGGTTGTTGCTGTGGCAGCGGTCGTAGTAGACGATCGAGCGGTTCGCCTCCACGGTCGTCAGGCCGGTGTTGCCGCTCGAGCCCATGTCGCGGGCCGGCCCGCTGGTGGCGGGCGCGTTGCCGAACACGAACTCGTGCTGCGTCCACTCGCTGCCCGTGCCGTCGGTGCTGACCAGCAGGTTGTTGTCGGGGCGGCCGTAGCTGAGCAGCAGCATGCCGTTCGGCTGCAGCGTGAGCACCGGGCTGATGCTGCCGACAGGGCCGTCCGGCCCGGTGACGACCTCCGGCGCGGACCAGGTGCGGCCGTCGTCGTCGGAGAAGGCCTGGCGCAGGTGGTAGGGCTGCGGGGTGTCCGGCCGCATGACGGCGATGAGCCGGCCGTCGGTCGTGTACGACAGGCCGACCTCGTTGGTGCCGAGGTCGGTGGTCGGTTCGACGATGGTCGAGCGCAGCGTCCACGTCGCACCGAGGTCGTCGGTCTGCAGGATCAGGCTGGCGTTGCGGGTGTCGCTCGCGTACTCGGTGTAGGCCGGGACGATCACCGTCCCGTCGGAGAGCAGGATCGGCCCGCGCCAGACCCGCAGGAACCCCATCGGCTCGGGCGCCGCGTAGTCGCCCTGGGTGAGCGTCCACGTCTCGCCCTGGTCGGTGGAGCGCCAGGTCCGGATCTTCACGTGGGTGGAGTCGACCCAGTCCGGGATGAACTCGACCGACAGGAACGACCCATCGTCGAGCCGGACCAGGTTCAGCGCCGTCCACGGCGTCTGCTCCGAGGTGAGGAACCGCTGGCCGGCGTCGTCGGAGGTCGCGGTGTAGAACACCGACGCGGCCGTCGAGACGTCCGGCTGGGCGCCGAAGCTCAGGAAGATCCGCTTGGTGGTCTCGCCGTCGACGACGGTGTCATAGCCGAACGGCTGCGGGACGGCGGCGATGTGGCCCGGCGCGTAGCCGACCATCCCCCAGGTCGGGCCGAGCGCGCTGACGGGCTCGGCCGGGCTCGCGCCGTTCCCACTGGGGACGACGGCGGCAGCCTGCGCGCCGCCGGGCGCGGGTTCCGGACTCGGCTCGGGATGGGCGACGACCGAGGCGGCGACATACACCGCGATTGCAGTGGACACGTACGGCAGCAGTTTCCGCGGCGTCGTCGGCATGGACGTCAGCACAGCGCAGCGCGGTCGCGGGCTCAATACACAGCGCACCGAAGGCGTTGCACGGGGCGCGGACGGCGCTACGGCGAGGGCAGCCGGCCGCGGCGGCGGATCTCGCCGGGCGTGGCGCCCAGGGCCGCCTTGACGTGGCGGCTCAAGTGGCTGGCGGAGTGGTAGCCGCAGCGCTCGGCGACGGAGGCCAGCGTGAGGTCCGAGGTCTGCAGCAGCGAGACCGCGTGCCGCAGCCGGATGTCGAGCAGCCGGCTCTGCGGCGACGTGCCGAGCTCGGCGGCGAAGTGCGCCCGCAGCGTCGATCCGGAGACGCCGACCTCGCGGGCCAGCGCGTCGATGGCCACGTGCTCCGCGTACCGCTCCTCCATGAGCTGCTCGACGGCGTTGACGACGACGCGCGCGGCGGAGTCGTGCCGGCGGGCGAGATCGCGGCGCAGCAGGATGTCGACCTGCCGCACCAGGGCGTCGACCATCGCGCGGGCGTGCTCGTCGGGATCGGACTTCTCGCGCACCAGCGCCGCGAACACCGCGCCCAGCCGCTGCCGGCCGTCGTCGGTGGTGAGCCGCGGCCAGGGCTGGTCGGGACGGGCGTTGACCAGCACGAAGTAGTTCGAGTACGCCGTGTGGGCGAGCTCGGCGTGGTCGGCGTGCGGTGGGACGACGAGCACCGACCCGGCGGCCACGGGATAGGATACGCCGTCGACCAGTGCATCGATGGAGCCGGACCGGTAGTAGGCCAGCTTCCACACCGCGTACCGGTGCGCAGCGGCATGGCGCAGCCTGGGAGCGGCGTACGCGCCGGCCGACACGAACATCGGGCGCGGCGGGCTCGGCCACTGCCGCGCGGCGGCCTCGGCCCTGCTCAGCGCCGAGCCCGGGAACTGCTCCACCGGTGGACTGGTCATGGTGCCGCTGGATGCTACCGGCCTCGGGCCGGTTTCGGAACGGCCTGCCCGTCACGACCGGGCCCGAGCGGGAAGCGAGCTGCCGCCGTCGTCGATCCGTGCAAGCTCCCGGACGGCCGCTGCATTGCCGCCGGACCCGGCCTCGGGATGCCATGGAGGCGCCACGACCGACCCGACGGACCGACAGGAGCCGCCGTCATGACCTCGACCACCGACACCAGCCTGGAGACCGCGCTGTCCGACCTGGGCGCGACGACGGACGCCCTCACGGACGAGCAGCGGGCCGGCCTCGACGTCGACGGGTTCCTCGTGCTGCCCGGTCTGTTCGCCGGCGAGCGGCTCGAAGCGCTGCGCACGCGGACCGACGAACTGCGCCGGTTCGAGGGTTCGGCCGCCGGGCACGAGATCGGCGGGCAGGCCGGCGCCGCCATCCTGGCCGACCTGGTCAACAAGGGCGAGGTGTTCGAGTCGGTCTTCACCGAGCCCGCCGTCCTGGCCGCCGCGCACCACGTGGTCGGGAACGTGCGGGTGAACTCACTGAACTTCCGCGCCGCCCTGCCCGGCCAGGGCCACCAGCACCTGCACTCCGACTGGGGCAGGCCCGTCGACGAGGGCGATTACCACCTCTGCAACTCGATGTGGCTGCTCGACGACTTCACCCCGGACAACGGCGCGACGCGGGTGGTGCCCGGCTCGCACCGCTGGGGCCGCGTCCCCGCCGACGACCTCGCCGACCCGACGGCGGCGCACCCGGACGAGCGGCTGCTGCTCGGCGAGGCGGGGACGGTCGTGATCTTCAACGCGCACCTGTGGCACGGCGGCACGCTCAACCGCACCGGCGTCCCCCGGCGCGGGCTGACCATGTCCTACTGCCGCCGCGACGAGCCGCAGCAGCTCGACCAGGCCGCCTACGTCCGCAAGTCCGTCTACGACCGCCTCTCCCCCGCCGCCAGGGTGGTCCTGGACGTGTGACGGCCGCGCGCGGGAGGATGCGGCCCCATGACCTCCTGGCGCGACGCCGCCTCCGCCGAGGCGCAGCACGAGCTCGACTCGCTGCTCACCGCCGTCCTCCCCTTCGCCCGGCAGCAGCTCGACGCGCACGGCGAGTTCTTCCCGTACGGCATGGTCGTCGCCCACGACCGGGAGGGCCGGCTGGTCAGCGCATGGGACGGCGACGAGCCGCCGGCGCCGTCGGAGCTGCTCCAGCTGCTCTACATCGGCGTGCAGCAGCAGGCCGGCGACCTGCTGGCCGCGGCGTTCGTCGCCAATGTCGCCGCCGACGGTGCCGACGCGATCCGGGTCGAGCTGGAGCACCGCGAGGGTACGGCGATCTCCGTCCTGCTCCCGTACGTCAAGGCGCGCCGGAGCCGTGGCGGCATCCGGTACGGCGAGCTGTCCGCCGCGCCGGGCGAGCGCCGGATCTGGCCGCAGCTCTAGACCGGTCCTGTCAGCCGAAGGAGGCCGTCCAGCCGCCGTCGACGGCGATCGACTGGCCGCTGACGTACGCGGCGTCCGGCGAGAGCAGGAACGCGACCACCGCGGCGATCTCCGGCGCCTCGCCGATGCGGCGCAACGGCGGGCCGGCGGCCAGGCCGCGCTCGGTCGCCACGGGATCGGCGGAGCCCTCGATGTGCGCCTGCAGGCTCGGCGTGCGCACCCCGCCGGGAGCGACGGCGTTGGCGCGGATGCCGGCCGGCCCGTGGCTGACGGCGACACTGCGGGTGAGCGCGTCGACGCCGCCCTTGGTGAACTCGTAGGCGGCGTGGTGGGGGTGGCTGGCGCGGCCGTGGATCGAGCCGACGTTGACGATCGCGCCCGGTCCGCCCTGCGCGATGAACGCCTCGACGGCCGCCGCGCAGCCCCACAGGTAGCCGAGCCCGTTGATCTCCACGACGTCGCGGACGAGGTCCGGGTCGAGCGCGTCCAGCGGCGTGAGCCGAGTGATGCCGGCGTTGTTGACCCAGCCGCCGAGCGGCGCCAGCTCGCGCGCCCGGCGGGCCGCCTCGGTGTGGGTCGCGCGGGCCGCGGTGTCGCCGGTGACGACGACGGCGCAGGGTCCGGTGTCGATCGACGGGTCGCGCTCGACGCCGACGACGAGCCAGCCGTCGGCGGCCAGCCGCTCGGCGACGGCACGGCCGATCCCTCGTCCCGACCCGGTGACGACGACGCTGGTGCTCATGGGCGCGGCTCCTCCGTCGGTTCCTCCGTCAGCTCGTCCAGCATGGCGCCGGCGTGCGTCGTGAGCAGCTCCAGCGCGCCGGCCGCCAGCGGGGTCTGCCAGGACTGGTAGGCGCCGCGGTCGTACGCGTCCGCCGTCGGCAGGTACACGAACCCCGGCCCGTTGGTGAGGTTGAGGACGAGCACGGGGCGGCCGGGGAACCGCGCCCGCAGGTCGCGCTGCAGCCGCGAGTACGCCTCGCCCGGGTGGGCCACCAGCAGCGCGTCGCCGAGCCGCCAGGCCCAGACGGGGTGTGCGACCGTGGCGCCGCCGTCCAGATAGCCCTCGCGCAGGTGGCGGGCCCGCCGCAGCCGCTCGTCGCGGCTGCGCGGGTCGATGCCGGCCCACTCGCGCTCGAGCTCGGCCCACGTGGGCAGCGGCCGCACCGGCAGCTCGGCGTCCGACGAACGGGCGGCGAGCACCGGCGAGGGCGCCGACGGCCGCGGCTGCCAGACGGCGAGCGGCGCCCCGGACTCCACCACCTCTGTCAGCGTCAGCGCCGTCCCGGCCGGCGGCAGCCCGGCCAGCGCGCTCAGCACCGCGTGCCCGAGCGCGGCGCCGTGCCGGTCGGCGACGGCGACGTCCCCGGTGTACTGCTCGGCCGGGGCCAGCTCGCCGGAGGCGCCCTGCAGGAACAGGCACGGCGCGTCCGTCGCGGCCTCGACCGTCTCGCGCATGGCTCCCACGTAGTCGGGCGAGACGAGCCGGTTCTGCCAAGCCAGCGTGGTCGGGTGGCAGGCGTAGTTGACGACGGTGCCGAGCACGCGGCCGTCGCGGGCCGCCGTCAGCCGCCCGGCGAGCACGGTGTCGTCGGCGGCCGCCGCGGGGTTGGCGCCGACGACCGCCCGCCCGGCGAGGTCGAGCTCGCGGTCGGCCGCGAGGGCGCAGCGGCCGGTCGCCCAGTCCAGGACCGCGGGCTCCAGCGCCGCGACGGCCTCGCGCCCGGCGTCGACGGCTGCGGCGGCCAGCCGGTCCAGGTACGCGGGCACCAGCGCACCGCCGTCGAGGCCGGTGTCGTCGGCGCAGAGCACCGGGCCCGCGTGCGTGTGCGACAGCGCGACCAGGAGCCGGTCCTCCGGGAGTCCGAGCCCGCCGAGCACGGCCGTCCGCATCCGTCGCTCGTCCGCGACCCGCCGCCACCAGGTGCCGTCGACCGCGATCAGCACCAGCGGCGCGGCCGCCTCGTCCTGCGAGGCCAGCGCGAGCGCCGTCAGGGTCAGCGGCCGGTGGACGCCGTCCGCGACGTCGGTGACGGCCGGGCCCCAGTTGCGGGTGCGGATGCCCGGCGGCGGGGTGACGTCGCGCCGGGCCACGCCCGCCAGGCCGGCGAACGCCGCGGCCGGCAGCCGCGATCCGATCCCGGCCTGCGCCATGGGGCAGAACCCTCGGGGACCGGCCGTTCCATGTCAACGCGCCACGCGTTGACATGGAACACCTTGCCATGACTAGGCTGCGGCGTGCCTGCCGTGGAGCACCTCACCGACCGCAACGCCTTCCTGCTGCGGGGCGACGGGTTCGCCTACGCGCTCGCCGTCACCCCCGACGGCGACCTGCGCCACCTGCACTGGGGCGGCCCCCTCGAACCCGCCGACGTCGCGGTGCTGCTGGACGACGACGCGGGTGACTTCGGCTCCAACACCTGGTCCAACCCGCGCGCGCACGCCGAGGAGCTGGTCGCGCACGGCGGGCGCCGGCTCGACGAGACCGCTCTCAAGGTGGAGTTCGCCGACGGCGTCCGCGCGCTCGACCTCGCCGTCGTGTCCTCGGCCGTGGGCCCGGACGGCGACGAGCTGACGGTCCGGCTGGCCGACCGGCACTATCCGTTCGCCGCCGAGCTGCACTACCGCGTCCGCGGCGGCGCGCTGGAGCGGTGGACGACGCTGGTGAACGACGGCGACACCCCGGTCGTGCTGGACCGGGCGTACTCCGCGAGCTGGGCGCTGCCGTGGCAGCCGCACTGGGAGGCGACCTGGCTGGCGGGCATGTACGCCGCCGAGACGCAGGTGACCAGGCGGGCGCTCGGGCCGGGCCGGCTGGTGCTGGAGTCGCGCCGCGGCATCCCCGGCCATGCGGCGCAGCCGTGGCTGGCCCTCGACGCCGGAGCGGGTGACGAGGCGGGCGCGGTCTGGAGCGTGGCGCTGGCGTGGAGCGGCTCGTGGCGGCTGGCGGCCGAGCTCGCCGCCGACGGCCGGCTGCACGTCACCACCGGGGTCAACGACTTCGACCTGCAGCACCCGCTGGCCCCGGGCGCGTCGTGGACGACCCCCGTCACCGCCGGCGTCTTCGCGCCCGCCGGGCACGATGACCTCACCGACCGCTGGCACGCCTACGAGCGCCGGCACGTCGTGCCGCGATCCGACGTCGTCCGGCCGGTGCTCTACAACAGCTGGGAGGCGACGTTCTTCGACGTCCGCCCCGAGTCGCAGCTGGAGCTGGCCCGCCGGGCGGCCGGCCTGGGTGCGGAGCTGTTCGTCGTCGACGACGGCTGGTTCGCCGGCCGCGACGACGAGAACGCGGGCATCGGCGACTGGACCCCGGACCCGACCGCGTTCCCCGGCGGCCTGAAGCCGCTGGCCGACGAGGTGCACGCACTGGGCATGCGGTTCGGCGTGTGGGTCGAGCCCGAGGCCGTCAGCCCCGACAGCGACCTGTTCCGCGCCCACCCGGACTGGATCTACCAGTGGCCCACCCGCCCGCGCACGCTCGCCCGGCAGACCCACCTGCTGGCGCTGAGCCGCCCGGACGTCCGCGCCCACCTCGTCGAGGCCCTGGACGCACTGTTGTCGTCGGCGCCGGTCGACGCGCTGAAATGGGACCTCAACCGGCCGCTGACGGAGGCGTCGGACGGCCTCGACGAGGCCGGCTCGGTCTGGATCGGGCATGTCGAGGGCTTCTACGAGGTGCTCGACCGCCTCCGCGCCCTGCACCCGGATGTCTGGATCGAGAGCTGCGCCTCCGGCGGCGGCCGGGCCGACCTGGGCGTGCTGTCGCGCACCGAGTGGGTGTGGCCCAGCGACCAGACCGACGCGCTGGAGCGGCTGTCGATCCAGCAGGGGTACGCCTACGCCCACTCGCCGCACACGATGATGGCCTGGGTCACCGATTCCCCCACCTACCTGACCAAGCGCGAGATCCCGCTGCGGTTCCGCTTCCACTCGGCCATGACCGGGCTGTTGGGCATCGGCGGGAACCTGGCGCACTGGTCGCCGGCGGACCTGTCGGCCGGCGCCGAGTACGTCGCGCAGTACAAGCGGATCCGGGCGACGGTGCAGTACGGAACCATGCGGCGGCTGAGCGGCGCACCGGACGACGTGACGGCGGTCGGCTACCGGTCGCCGTCGGGAGACCAGGTCGCGGTGTTCGCGTTCGCGCCCTCGGTGCGCCACCTGCGGCGGACGGTGCTGCTGCGGCTGCGCGGCCTCGACCCGGCCGCCGTCTACGTCGACGCCGCCACCGGGGCGCGCTCCAGCGGTGCGCTGCTCATGCACCACGGCTTGCGGGTCGGGCTGGTGGGCGACTATGCCAGCGAGCTCGTGATCCTCGACCGCACCTGACTGCCCCCGGACCCGTCC
>NZ_SMKL01000054.1 GCF_004348545.1 Jiangella ureilytica
CCTGATCGCCAAACACCTCGACAACAAAGGCAAACGCGGCGCCATGCGCGTGCTCAAACGCCACCTCACCGACGTCATCCACCGCACGCTCCGCCGCGACATCCCACCGCTGACCTGCCACCAGCCAGCCGCTTGACATAGAAGCGTCATTCCGGGGGCAGAACCCTCAGCCGCGGGCGACGGCGTAGCCGACCAGCCGCGCTCCGCCGGGATCGACCGTCGCCCAGTCGCCGTCGACGGCGAAGACCGCGACCGACGAGGTCGGGAAGCCGGCCCGCATGCGTGTCGCCTCGATCAGCGACGTCCCGTCGTCCAAGGCGCTGGCCAGCATGCCGATCCCCGGGTTGTGCCCGACGATCGCCGCCGACGACGTCTCCGGCGGCAGTGCCCGCACGATCTCGAGCAGGTCGCCGGCCGACCCGTAATAGACGTCGTCGCTCACGACGGGGTCGGGCGCGCGGGCGCCCAGCTCGGTGGCCAGCAGACGGTAGGTCTCCATGGTCCGCCGCGCGCTCGACACGATCGCCACGTCGACGGGCACGCCCTGCTCGTGCAACCACCGGCCGATGACGGGCGCGTCGCGGCGCCCTTGGTCGGCCAGCCGGCGCGCGTGGTCGTCGCGTCCCTCAGGGTGCACGGCCTTCGCGTGCCGGATGAGAACGAGGGTCCTCGCCATCCACGCAACACTAGGGGCTCCAGTACCCTGCGGCAGGAAGGGGTCGTCCGCCGTTCTTCGGTGAACATGGCCACGATCGTCCCGATCTGGTAAGGATTCGCTGTGGAGATCACCGTGCCCGATGCCACCATGCCAGACGTACCGCCGCCGCCCACCCCTCCTGCCCCCACGCCGCCGGTCGCCAGCTCGCGCGCTGACCTGCGGCATCGGCTCAACACGGCCACGGCCGGCTTCGAGACGCCGCTCGCGGCCGTCGACATGGACGCGTGGGACGTCAACGCGGCCGACCTCGTCCGGCGGGCCGCGGGCAAGCCGATCCGGGTGGCCAGCAAGTCGCTGCGCAGCCGGACGCTGCTGCGCGAGGTGCTGGGGCGCGACGGCTTCCACGGCGTGCTGGCGCTGACGCTGTCCGAGGCGCTCTGGCTCGTGGGCACCGAGCTGAGCTCCGACGTCGTCGTGGGCTACCCCACCGCCGACCGGCGGGGTCTGGCCCGGCTCGCGGGCGACGACGAGCTGGCCGCGGGCATCACGATCATGGTCGACGACGTCGCGCAACTCGACCTGGTCGACGCGGTCGCGCCGGCCGACGGGCGGGTCGAGATCCGGGTCTGCCTCGAGCTGGACCTCTCGTGGCAGCCCATGGGCGGCCGCGTCCGCGTCGGGGCCAAGCGCTCCCCCCTGCACAGCGTCGACGACCTCGTCCGGCTCGCCCAGGCGGTGCAGTCGCGGCCGGGGTTCCGGCTGGTCGGCGTCATGGGCTACGAGTCGCAGATCGCCGGCGTCCAGGACGCCCCGCCCGGGCGCGGCTGGCGCGGGCGCATGGTGCGGTCCATGCAGAAACGGTCGTGGACGGAGCTCTCCGAGCGGCGCATCGCCGCGGTCGAGGCGGTCCGGAAGATCGCCGACCTCGAGTTCGTCAACGGCGGCGGCAGCGGCTCCGTCGAGCGCACGGTGTCCGACCTGTCGATCACCGAGGTCACGGCCGGGTCCGGGCTGCTGGCGCCCCGCCTGTTCGACGGCTACACGAGCTTCTCGCCGCGTCCGGCGGCGTTCTTCGCGGTGCCGGTGGTCCGCCGTCCCGGGCCGGGCATCGTCACCGTCGCCGGCGGCGGCTACATCGCCAGCGGCGCGGCCGGCCACGACCGCCTGCCCGTCCCGTGGCTGCCCGAGGGCCTGACGCTGGACCGCAACGAGGGCGCCGGCGAGGCGCAGACGCCGCTGCTCGGCTCCCCCGCCGACGACCTCGCCATCGGCGACCGCGTGTGGTTCCGGCACGCGAAGGCCGGCGAGCTGTCCGAACGGTTCGACCAGTACTACCTGGTCCGCGGCGAGCGGCTGGTCGACACCATCGCGACGTACCGCGGCGACGGGAAGACCTTCCTTTAGATCACCCTGCCGATGGGTAGGCTCCGCGCGTGCCCGTCGTCTCCCTCGATGCCCTCGCCCGCCGCGTCCGAGCGACCCTGCCGCGCGCCGGCTCGACGACGGTGGTCGCCGTCGACGGCCCGGCCGGCTCCGGCAAGACGACGCTGGCCGAGCGGCTGGCGGCCCGGCTCGACGACGCACCGGTCGTGCACATGGACGATCTCTACCCCGGCTGGGACGGGCTCGCGCACGCCGCCACCGCCGTCGCCGAGCAGGTGCTGGTGCCGCTCGCCGCAGGGCGGCCCGCGCGGTACCGGCGCTGGGACTGGCACGCCGGCCGCTACGCCGAGTGGGTCGAGGTCCCGTCCGCGCCGATCCTCGTCGTCGAGGGGTGTGGAAGCGGCTCGACGCCCGGCGCGGCGTACCTGGCGCTGCTGCTCTGGGTCGAGGCGCCGCACGACGTGCGCATGGCTCGCGGCATCGAGCGCGACGGCGACGACTTCCGCCCGTACTGGGAGCGCTGGGCCCGCCAGGAGGACGCGCTGTTCGCCGCCGAGCACACCCGCGAACGGGCCGACCTTCGCATCGACACGGCGTCCGCCGTTCCGCACGATCCCCTACGAGACGTGGTCGGCGAGGCCGGGGACGAGCCCGTGTCGGATCTCCGCCCAGGAGGGCCGGGCAGACCGGCGATGAGAGGGGGCCGGAGGACTCCTCGAGATCGTCGGTTCGAAGCGCCGAGCCAGGGCGACCATCCTCGGGGGCATGCTCGGCCCGACGACATCAGCGGTTAGGTTGTCTGCGTGCGTGTCGTCGAGCTGGCCATCTACCCCGTCAAGTCGACCCGCGGCCTGCAGGTGACGCAGGCCGAGGTCGAGCCGTGGGGTCTGGTCGGCGACCGCCGCTGGATGGTCGTCGACGACTCCGGCTACGTGGTGACGGCGCGCGTGCGGCCGGCGCTGCTGGGCGTGCGCGTGACGCCGCTGGGCCGCGGCCGCATCCTGCTCGAGGGCCCGCACGCCGCGGCCATCGAGGTCGACGCCACCACGTCGTGCGAGCTCGTGCCGGTGCAGATCTGGAAGAACGCCCTCGACGCCGTGCGGCCCAGCGTCGCCGCCGACGCCTGGTTCGGCAAGCTCCTCGACGACGACGTCCGCCTGGTCTGGCTCGACGACCCCACCCGCAGGCCGGTCGACCCGGCCTACGGCCTGCCCGCCGACCGCGTGAGCTTCGCCGACGCGTTCCCGCTGCTCGTCACCACCACGGGGTCGCTGGCCCGGCTCAACGACTGGGTCGTCGAAGAGGCGCTGCTGCGCGGCGAGTTGCCGCCCGAGGCGGCGCTGCCGATGCGCCGGTTCCGGCCCAGCGTCGTCGTCGACAACGCCGAGCCGTTCGCCGAGGACACCTGGTGCAAGCTCCGCATCGGCGAGGTGCCGTTCCGGGCGGTCAAGCTGTGCGACCGGTGCGTCCTCACCACCATCGACCCCGACACCCAGAGGCGCGGCAAGGAGCCGCTGCGCACCCTGGCCCGGCACCGCCACTGGGACGGCAAGGTCTGGTTCGGCATGAACCTCGTTCCCGACGGCACCGGCACCATCGCCGTCGGCGACGAGCTCGAGGTCACCGCCGGCTGAGCCCGGTCAGTCCGGAGGCGGCAGCACCGAGAACACGGCCTCCAGTGCCGCGCGGTGCAACGCGGCGGCGTCGCCGGGGACACCGTCGAGCACGAGGTACGCCTGGCCCTGGTCGCCCAGCGCCGTGCCGCCCTTCGCGTCGGCCGGCGCCATGAGCAACGGCTCGAAGTACTCGCGGCTTCCCGGCCACACGTCACAGGCCGTGAGGACCGTGCACAAGGCGCCGAAGATGGGCCCGGCCTGCCAGACGGCGAGGTCGACGGTGCCGCCTCCCGCTGTCTGGTACGTCGCCGTGACGACCTTCGGCACCGGCGGCCTCACCATCCAGTTGGCCAGGGCATCCGGATCGGGCTGGTTCAGCCGGACAGGAGTCAGCGGGCCGAGGACCCGCGTCAGCGCGGCTTCGACGTTCGGCCAGGAGGCGATGACGGCACCCAGCTCGAAATCGCTTCTGAGCTCCTGCACGTTGCCGCCCGGTCTGTTGGTGAGGCTCACGGTGGACTCGACGGCGACGTCCCACGCCGCCTCGGCGATGCGGTCCGCCTCGTGGTCGCTCAGCACCGCCGCCGGCTCGTTCCCGGCGTGGGACTCCCAGGCGACCGTGATGGCCGCGACGAAGCCGTCGACGACGAGGACGCGGTGCTGAGGATCCGGGGTGCCGATGATCCGCCACCGGTTCTGCTCGTCCATGCCCGCAGAGCATGCGTCCCACACCGCCGTGCGGCTGAACGCGGCGACCGGCTCTGAGCACGGCCGGAACTCGTCCCGCGGGTCAGGGGTCCCGATCTGCCACCAGACCCGCAGGGTGACCGGCTGGCCGTCGCGCTCGCCGGCGAGGACCAGGTGGTGCCGGCGGGCGTAGGTGTTCGAGGTGCGGCCGGTCTCGAGGGCCAAGCCCGCCGGCAGTGCCCGTCGGATGGCGCCCAGCATGGCCGCCGGTTCGAGCCCCGCGGCCTCGTCGCCGCCGGACTCGGCGCCGCTCTCGCCCTCGAAGGAGCCGCCGGACTGCGAGCCGGCATCGCTCGAGGCCGGATGGTCTCCGGAGGCGACCTGGGCGCGGACGCCCTGCAGCGGGACGATCGGGGGGAGCTCGTCGTAGGGGGCGGCCGCTGCCCCGTCGCCGGCCGTCACGTCGCCGCCGCCGGGACCCAGCAGGGAGGGCGCGATCAGGGCGCCGAGCCAGGCGACCGCCACCACGGCGACCCCGGTGCTCCAGCGCTGCCGCCGTTGCCGGGCCCGCTGCGCGCGGCCGCGGGCGATGTCCTCGTCGGGGCTGACGGGCCGGGTGGGCTCGCCGGCGAGGGCGTCCTCGAAGAGCTCCTTCAGCGTGTCGGTCATCGCGCATCCTTGATCGCCGTGAGCTGGTCCTCGCCGAGCACGTCGCGCAGCCGGTCGAGGCCACGCGCCGTCTGGCTCTTGACGTTGCCCGTGCTGCAGTCGAGCAGTTCGGCGACCTGCTCGACGGAGAGGTCCTCCCAGAACCGCAGCACCAGCACGGCCCGTTGTCTCGGCGGAACGCCGGCCAGGGCGGTGAGCAGCCGCGACCGGGTGTCGGGCGCGCCGCGGTCGGCGGGGTCGCCGTCGCCGAGGTGGTCCGGGACGACGGCGACGGACTGCTCGCGCCGCCACGGCCGCCGGGTGCTGTCGATGTAGGCGTTGAGCATGGTGCGGCGGGCGTATGACGGGGCGTCCTCGCGGCGGCGGACCCGGCGCCAGCTGAGGTACAGCTTGGTCAGCGTCTCCTGGACGAGGTCCTCGGCGGCGTGCCAGTCACCGGTCAGCAGGTAGGCCGTACGCAGCAGCCCGCGACGGCGTACCGACACGAACTCGCGGTACGCCGCCTCGTCGATCGCCATGCATCGCCTCCCCCCACGCCCGTCACCCCTTGGACGGTAGCGGAGGCGTTCAGGGTTGCATCGGGGTCAGTCGCCGTCCAGCGGCGACTGGACCAACTGCGCCAGCTGCTCCTGGAGCGTCCGGACCGCCACGCCGAGGTCCGTCACCACACCCTCGCCGTCCGGGCTCTCGGAGCTGCGGCGAATCCAGGCGTCACCGCGCATCCCCACCTGCACGCCAGGCACACCACCCTCGCTGCCCATCCCCGGCTGCCCGCCGGTGACCGCAAGCACCACATGATCCGATCGACGCACATCGGCTCGGACACCCGCGGCCGCTGACGGAACCAGAGCTCCAGCTCGAGACCGTCGTCGGTCACGTACTCGGCCGAGACGGTGCCTGCCTGGTGCTCGGCGTCCTGCAGGTCGACGACCGGGACCTCGGGCCCGACCGCCGTCAGCTCGGCCCCAACGGCCTCCTCGAGGACATTGGTCATCTCCGGCCATGCCTCCGCAACGGCGGCGAGCTCGACGCCACTGGTGAGGTCGGCGGGGTCCAGACCGGCGGCCGCCGCGAGCACGGCATCACCGATGGCCTCGCCCTCGGCGCGGTCCAGCGCCGACATGGGGAGCGGGTCGTCCGGCGCCGGCTGGTCGGAGCCGGTCGGTGAGAGCGGACGGACGTTCCAGCGCACTGTGACGGAGACATCGTCGTTCTCCGCGAGCACCGCTGACGCCACGAGGCCGTTCAGATCGCCGGCGGCCCGGTAGACGCCGTCGTCGTCGCGGCCATCCTCGCAGTTCAGCCACTGGCCCGCGACGCCATCGAACAGGCCCGGCTCGCTGCACGGCCGGTATTCGGGCAGGTCGGTCCGGGTCGGCTCCAGCGTCACGGCCAGATCGAAGCTCGTCCTGCCGCCTCGGGTCAGCGTCACCTCGACGCTCGGGCCGGTCTCCGGCACGACCTCGTGTTCCAGGTCCTCGGCGGGGACGACCTCGACGTCGGCCGGCAGCGCCGACTCGATCGCGTCCCACATGCGCTGCTTGACCGGGTCGGCGCCGACCTGCGGCGGGTAGCCGGCCGGGTCGCCCGCGCCGTCGGCCGACGCCACGTTGTCGCGGTCGTCGTCGAGGACGGCCGGGAGCACCGCCGCGCCGAGGCCGGCGACCGCCAGGACGGCCACGCCACCGGCGACGCGGTGCCGCCACAGCCGACGCACGCGGGCACGGCCGCGGGACACGTCCTCGTCGGCGACGACAAGCTGGGCCGGCTCGCCGGTCAGCGTCTTCTGGGACAGGTCTCTGAGCGAGGGCTCGGTATACCGACTCCTTCAGTTCCACGAATGCGTCGGAGCCGAGCACGGCGCGCAGCCGCTCCAGACCGCGCGCCGTCTTGGCTCTTGACGTTGCCGGTGCTGCAGTTCATGAGGTCGGCCACCTGCTCGACGGCGAGGTCCTCCCAGAACCGGAGGACGAGCGTGGCCCGCTGCCGCGGCGGGACGGCCGCCGGCGCGGCCAACAGCCGCTCCCGCGTGTACAGGTCGCCGCCGTCCGCGGGGTCACCGGCGCCGGGGAGCTCCGGTACGGCCTCGACCGCCTGCTCGCGCCGCCACGGCCGCCGAGTGCCGTCGATGTGGGCGTTGACCAGGACCCGCCGGGAGTAGGCCAGCATGTCGTCGGTGCGGTACACCCGCCGCCACGACACGTACAGCTTCGCGTCCTGGACGAGGTTCTCGGCGGCGTGCCAGTCGCCCGTCAGCAGGAAGGCCATGCGCAGCAGCGCACGACGCCGAGCGGTGACGAAGTCCTTGAACGTCGTCTCGTCCGCTGCCTGTATCGGCCACCTCCGCTGGCGTTCCCGGGTGAGGTCCCCACCGGGTGCACGGAACGGCGGCGGTTCCGGGTTGCATCGGCCCGGCCGGGGGTGCGCGACGTCAGATGCGGCAGGCCAGGATCTCGGTGACCAGGATGGCCCGGGCGCCGACCGCCCAGAGGTCGTCCATGACGCGCTGCGCCTCGGCCCGCGGCACCATGGCCCGGACGGCGACCCAGCCCTCGCGGTGCAGCGGCGACACCGTCGGCGACTCGAGACCCGGCGTGAGGGCGCTGGCCTCGTCGACGCGGTCGGCGCGGATGTCGTAGTCCATCATCACGTAGCCGCGGGCGACCATGACGCCGTTGAGCCGGCGCAGCAGCAGGTCGACGGGGCCCGGGCGGTCGCCGCCGGGCCGCCCGATGAGGATGGCCTCGGAGCGCAGGATGGGCTCGCCGACGATCTCGAGGCCGGCCTGTCGCAGCGTGGTGCCGGTCTCGACGACGTCGGCGATGACGTCGGCGACGCCGAGCTGGACGGCGGTCTCGACGGCGCCGTCGAGCCGGACCACCGAGGCGTCGACGCCGCGTTCGGCGAGGTAGTCGCGGAGCAGGCCGGCATAGGACGTGGCGACGCGCAGGCCGCCGAAGTCGGTGACCTTCTCGGCGGTGCCGGGGCGGGCGGCGAAGTGGAACGTGGAGCCGCCGAAGCCGAGCGGCAGCAGTTCCTCGGCCGACGCGCCGGAGTCGAGCAGGAGGTCACGGCCGGTGATGCCGACGTCGACGGTGCCGGCACCGACGTAGACGGCGATGTCGCGCGGGCGCAGGTAGAAGAACTCGACGTCGTTGTCGGGGTCGCGCAGCACCAGCTCGCGGCCGCCGTCGGAGCGCTGCCGGTAGCCGGCCTCGCGCATCATCTCCGCGGCGGGCCCGGACAGCGAGCCCTTGTTGGGCACGGCGATCCGAAGAGTCATCGGTCAGAGCCTTTCGTAGACGTCGGCGAGAGTCACGCCGCGGGCCAGCATGAGTACCTGCACGTGGTAGAGCAGCTGGGAGATCTCTTCAGCCGCCCGTTCCGTGCTCTCGTGCTCGGCCGCCATCCATGCCTCGGCGGCCTCTTCCACGACCTTCTTGCCGACGTGATGGACCCCGTGGCGGACCGCCTCGACGGTGCCGGAGCCGGCCTCACCGGACTCCACCTTCGCGGACAGCTCGACCCAGAGGTCATCGAAACTCTTCACGTCGCACAAGGGTACGGATACCGCATCCCTCGACGACGCGCCGGTTCACGGGCCGGACACCGCGGCAGGTCTACGCGTAGCAGTTGCGCAGCGCGACGACGGTGGCGAGCGCGGCCTGCGTCGCTTCGTAGCCCTTGTCCTCCTTGGACCCGGGCAGCCCTGCGCGAGCCAGCGCCTGCTCCTCGTCGTCGCAGGTCAGCACGCCGAAGCCGATGGGGACACCGGTGTCGACGGCGACCCGCGTCAGCCCGTCGGTGGCGGCCTGGCAGACGTAGTCGAAGTGCGGCGTCTCGCCGCGGACGACCACGCCGAGCGCGACGACCGCCTCGTAGTTGGCCCGGGCCAGCCGCGCGGCGACGACCGGGAGCTCGAACGAGCCCGGCACCCGCAGCACCAGCGGGTCCTCGACCCCCGCCTCGTCGAGCGCCCGCTGTGCCCCGGCGATCAGACCGTCCATGACCTGCTGATGCCACAGCGACGCCACGACCGCGACCCGGAGGTCCCCGACCTTGCCGACCTGCAGTTCCGGCGCGCCTTGACCGCTCATCGTCCGATGTCCTCTCGTTCCTCGTGTGGCTCAGAGCCTGGCAGATCTTGCAGGTCGTGTCCCATGCGGTCCCGCTTCGTCGTCAGGTAGCGCAGGTTCTCGGGGTTGACGGCGACCGGCAGCGCGATCCGCTCAGCCAGCTTGAGGCCGTAGCCCTCGACGCCGGTCAGCTTGGCCGGGTTGTTCGTCATGAGCGCGATGGTGCGCACGCCGAGGTCGGCGAGGATCTGCGCGCCGGTGCCGTAGTCGCGGGCGTCGGCCGGCAGGCCCAGCTCGACGTTGGCGTCGACGGTGTCGAGGCCGCCGTCCTGCAGCTCGTACGCCTGCAGCTTGTGCGCCAGGCCGATGCCGCGGCCCTCGTGCCCGCGCAGGTAGACGACCACACCGCGGCCCGCTCCGGCGACCATGTCCAGCGCGGCGCGCAGCTGCGGACCGCAGTCGCAGCGCAGCGAGCCGAACGCGTCGCCCGTCAGGCACTCGGAGTGCAGCCGCACCAGGACGGCGTCGTCGCCGACCTCGTCGGACGCGACGTCGCCCATGACCAGCGCGACGTGCTCGCTGCCGTCGAGGATGTCGCGGTAGGCGTGCGCCGTGAACGTGCCGTGCTGGGTGGGCAGGCGGGTCGTGGCGACGCGCCGGATCTGCCGCTCGGTGCGCCGGCGGTAGCGGATGAGGTCGGCGATGGAGATCATGGCCAGGCCGTGCTCGTCGGCGAACTCGCGCAGCGCCGGTGCCCGCATCATGGAGCCGTCGTCGTGGACGATCTCGCAGATGGCGGCGGCCGGCGACAGGCCGGCGAGCTGGGCGAGGTCGACGGAGGCCTCGGTGTGGCCGGGCCGGCGCAGCACGCCGCCCTCCTTCGCGCGCAGCGGGAACACGTGGCCGGGGCGGGTCAGCTCGTAGGCCTCGGTGGCGGAGTCGGCCAGCACCCGCACCGTGTGCGCGCGGTCGGCGGCGGAGATGCCGGTGTCGATGCCGTGGCGGGCGTCGACGGAGACCGAGTAGGCGGTGCCCTTGCGGTCCTCGTTGACGAAGGTCATGGGCGGCAGCTTCAGGCGGTCGAGCTCGCTGCCCAGCATCGGCACACAGACCACGCCGGAGGTGTAGCGGATCATGAAGCCCATCAGCTCCGGCGTCGCCTTCGCGGCGGCGAAGACCAGGTCGCCCTCGTTCTCGCGGTTTTCATCGTCGACGACCACGACCGGCTTGCCGGCGGCGATGTCGGCGATGGCCCGCTCGACGGTGTCCAGGTGGACGGTCATGCGCGCGCTCCTGTCTCGAGCAGCCGTTCCACGTACTTGGCGACGACGTCGACCTCGAGGTTCACGCCGTCACCGGGCTGGCGGCGGCCGAGCGTGGTCAGCTCGAGCGTCGTCGGGATGAGGCTCACCTCGAACCAGTCGGCACCCAGCCCCGACACCGTCAGCGACACCCCGTCGACGGCGACCGATCCCTTCTCCGCGACGTAGCGGAGCAGCGGGGCCGCGGCCTCGATGCGGACGACCTCCCAGCGGGTGCCGGGCGTGCGCGCGACGACGGTGCCGACGCCGTCGACGTGGCCCTGGACGATGTGGCCGCCGAGGCGGTCGGACGCCTTGACCGCCCGCTCGAGGTTGACGGCGTCGCCGCTGGTCAGCTTCGCCAGCGTGGTGCGGTCGAACGTCTCGCGCATGACGTCGACGGTGAACGTGTCGCCGTCGACGGCGGTGACCGTCAGACAGACGCCGTCGACGGCGATCGATGCGCCGTGCACGGCGTCGGCCGCGACCTTGGGTCCGCGGACGGTGAGCCGGCCGTCCTCGGCGTCGCCCTCGATGGCGACCAGTTCGCCCAGTTCTTCGACGATCCCGGTGAACATTGCCTCACGCCTTCCTGTCCTCTTGCGGCTGTTCGCGTGGTGTCGCGGTGATGCGGAGATCGGGGCCGACCGTCCGGACGTCGGTGACGTCGAGCCGGATGGTGTCGGCGATGGTGGCGACGCCGGCGTCGGCGAGCGCGGCCGGACCGGCGCCGAGCAGTGCGGGCGCGACGTAGCCGACGACGCGGTCGACCAGCCCCGCCTGCCAGAACGCGCCGGCCAGTGTGGGTCCGCCCTCGAGCAGGACGTAGCGGCGTCCCTGCTCGTAGAGGGCGCTCAGGAGTTTCACGAGGTCGACCCGCCCGTCGGGGGTGGCGCCGATCTCCGCCGCCGTCGCGATCCAGGTCGGCGCGGCGTCGTCGCGGACGCGGGCGCTCGCGGGCGTCCGGCCCGCGCTGTCGACGACGACGCGCAGCGGCTGGGCGCGTGCGCCGGCCGCGCCGGCGGAGCCGACGGCGGGGACGTCGAGGTCCGTGGTGGGCCCGACGGCAGCGGCGCCGTCGAGGTCAGCACTGCGATCGGCGTCGGCGACGTCGAGATCGGCGGCGGCGATGCCGAGATCAGCGTCTGGGTCGAGGGCGGGGGTGGGCCCGACGGCAGCAACGCCGAGGTCGGCGGCGGCCCCGAGGCCGGCGGCGGGGGTGACGGGGGCGTCGAGGCGAGCGGTGAGCCGCGGATCGTCCGCCAGGACGGTCCCCGACCCCGCGACGATGGTGTCGACCGCGGCCCGCAGCCGGTGGACGTCGGCGCGCGCCTCGGCGCCCGTGATCCAGCGGCTGCTGCCGTCGGCGGCCGCGCTGCGCCCGTCGAGCGTGGCGGCGAACTTCCACACCACGAACGGCCGGTGCGTACGGAACGGCGTAAGCCAGCGTGCGTTGGCGCCGGCCGCCTCGTCGCGGAGAATCCCCAACTCGACGTCGATGCCGTGCGCGCGCAGCGTGGCCGCTCCCCCGGCTGCGACCGGGTTCGGGTCGGCGACCGCGACCACCACCCGGGCGATCCCGGCAGCGATCAGCGCGTGGGTGCACGGTCCAGTGCGGCCCGTGTGGTCGCACGGCTCCAGCGTCACCACGGCGGTACCGCCCCGAGCCCGCTCGCCCGCCTGCGCCAGTGCGTTGATCTCGGCGTGCGGCCCGCCAGGGCGCTCGTGCCAGCCCTCACCCACCGTCGCGCCGGCCGGGTCGAGGATCACGCAGCCGACGTCGGGGTTGGGCGGAGTCGTGTCGGCGCCGTTCAGGGACAGCTCGATGGCGCGGCGCATCGCCGCCAGTTCCGCGGGACTCGCCACCTGCCCCTCCTCGCCTACTCGGGCGAGCTCCGGGGCGGGCGCGGGTGCGCCACTGACGACCGGGTCGGCGGTTCGGGCGCGCTCCACGAGCACGACCAGCCGAGACGGCCGCGCGTGCTGCCTCCCATCCGGACTTTCACCGTCGGTCTCGGAGTTCCACCGAGTCAACCGGACGCCTCGTGTAGACGACGGCCGGGTCGCGGACTGTCACCGCCGGTTCGGACTTTCACCGACCCCGGAGCACGCGTTGTGTCTCTTGAAGGGTAACCGCCGCCGCCCGGAACGCATTCCCGGCCCCGCCTCAGGCCTCCTCTCCGCGTCGGCCCGCGTCCAGGACCAGCGCCGACCACTGCTCGGCCAGTGCCGGCACGTCGACCGTGACCGGCCAGGGATGATCGGTGCCGAACCTCGCCGACGTGGGCGGCGTCCGCACGATGTACTGGCCGGTCGCCTCGTTCAGGCGCAGCTCGGTGACCGCGACGCCGACCGGGCTGCGCTGCGGGAGCACGATCCAGTACGCGGGCACGCCGGCCACTCCGTACAGGGCACGCTTCGTCGCGGTGTCGCGCAGCACTGAGCTTTGCGACACCACTTCGACGACGAGCATCAGCGCGTCGGCCGGGATCGGCGTCGTCTCGGCCATCGACACGTGGGCGACGACGATGTCGGGCCGGACCTCGTCGTGCTCGCCGATCCGTACCGGCTGGCCGCGATCGACCACCAGCGGACTCCCCCGGTTCGCGACCTCCAGCGTGTTCGCCAGGCACTGCGACAGCGCGGTCTCGGCGCCGGTCGGCGGCGGCGACACGACGAGCGAGCCCTCGATGAGCTCGTAGCGAGGCCCGTCGACGGGCAGGGCGTGCAGGTCGGATGTGCGGTACCCCGGCGATCCGGGGGTGCGGTCGAGCACGTGGCTGGCGTTCACGGGGACTCCTCGATGGGGCTCGGCGGGGGCTGGGACGTCGCGAGCGATCCGCGACAAACACCACGCTAAGCAGCCGGATCATCCGCTGTCGCCTCGCCGGACCAGCCCGGCGGTTGCCCGAAAGGTTGCCCTGATCAGGCACGTTTGCCCGATCCCCGCGCACTCCGGCGGGCAACCTCCAGGGCTAACCCCACCGCCCCCGTCCCACCGCACGTTGATTGTGGAGAAAGTGCGCCATCTATCAGGCATTCCGGGCACCAATACCCCGCTTACTCCAAGATCGACCTCCGGTTCCCGGCGGCAGGCGCCGCGCGAGGCCCGGCACGGCCGGCAGAGCCTCTACGCCAGCCGGACTCGGCCGACGCGACCGGGGCAGTGCTCGCGCGACCCCGGCACGGCCGACAGAACGCGCGCGAGGAGGCCGACGCGGCCGGCAGAGCCCCGCGCCTGGCGGAAGCGGCCGACGCGGTCGGGGCAATGCTCGCGCGACGCCGGCACGGCCGACAGAACGCGCGCAAGGCAGCCGGCACGGCCAGAACGCCAGCCGGACGCGGCCGACGCGGTCGGCGCAGTGCTCGCGCTCCGCCGGCACGGCCGACAGAACGCGCGCAAGGCAGCCGGCACGGCCAGAACGCCAGCCGGACGCGGCCGACGCGGTCGGCGCAGTGCTCGCGCTCCGCCGGCACGGCCGACAGAACGCGCGCAAGGCAGCCGGCACGGCCAGGACGGCCGAAGCACGGCCGGCGCGACGGAAGCGACCAGAGCCGAGAGTGGTCAGTGCCCGGGGGCGGCCTTCTGAGCCAGCGCGCGAAGCTCGGTGACGGCGGCGGCCGCGTCCTCGGCGCTGTAGACGGCGGAGCCGGCGACGAAGACGTCGGCGCCGGCGCCGGCGCAGCGCTCGATCGTCTCGGCGGACACGCCGCCGTCGACCTGGATCCAGATGTCGAGGCCGGCCTGCGACACCAGTTCGCGAGCCCGGCGGATCTTCGGCAGGCACACGTCGAGGAAGGCCTGGCCGCCGAAGCCGGGCTCGACCGTCATGACCAGCAGCATGTCGATCTCGGGCAGGAGGTCGGCCCACGGCTCGACCGGGGTGGCGGGCCGCAGCCCGACACCGGCCCGCGCCCCCAGACGCCGCAGCTCACGAGCCAGCCGGACCGGCGCGGCGGCCGCCTCGGCGTGGAAGGTGACGTTGTGGGCGCCGGCCTCGGCGTACCCGGGCGCCCAGCGGTCGGGCTCGTCGATCATCAGGTGGCAGTCGATCAGCCGGTCGGTGCGGGCGAGGATCGCCTCGACGACGGGCAGGCCGAGGGTGAGGTTGGGGACGAAGTGGTTGTCCATGACGTCGACGTGCACCAGGTCGGCGTCGCCGAGGCGGGCGATCTCCGACTCGAGGTTGGCGAAGTCGGACGACAGGATGCTCGGCGCGATCTGAATCCCCACGGTCGCCCAGGGTACCGGTGCGGCCTCAGTGGCCGCCGAGGGACGATTGGACGGCCGACTCGGCGGCCGATTCGTCGGACGGGTCGACGGACGACTCGGCGAGCGACGGACCGCCCCGGCGCAGCACGACCAGCGCCTGGACGGCCGCGCCGACCACGACCAGGGCGCCGATGACGCTGGTCACCTCGACGGCGCGGGTGAACGCGTCGTCCGCGGCCGCGAGCAGCGCGGCCGACGCCGACGACGGCAGCGAGCCGGCCACGTCGACCGCACCACCCAGCGTCTCCCGTGCCGACTCCAGCGCCGGACCGTCGACCCCGGGCACCGCGACCAGCGACGACGCGTACACCGCGGTCAGCACGCTGCCCAGCACGGCCGTCCCCAGTCCGCCGCCCACCTCGTACGCCGTCTCGGACACCGCCGCCGCGGCACCGGCCCGGGCGGGATCGACGGTGCTCATGATGATGTTGTTGGTGATCGTCTGCACCAGCCCGACCCCGGCGCCGACCAGCACGAACGCGGCGATGACCAGCCCGGCTCCCAGTCCGCGGCCGGCCAGCACCATGAGCCCGAACCCGGCCGCCACCACCAGCAGCGCGCCGAACAGCAGCCACGGCGTCGGCAGACGGCGCATCAGCGGCACGGCGACCAGCCCGGTCAGGATCGCCAGCACCAGCCCGGGCACCAGCACGAGGCCGGACTCCAGCGGCTCCATGCCCAGCACGAGCTGCAGGTACTGCGTCATGAAGAACAGCGCGCCGATCATCGCGAACGTCGTCAGCAGGTTCGTCACGACCGACGCGCGGAAGGCCGGCCGCGCGAACAGCCCGAGGTCGAGCAGCGGCGTCTCCAGCCGCCGCTGCCGCCGGACGAACGCCACTCCGACCAGCACGCCGGCCACCAGCGCAGCGACGTACAGCACCGACAGCGAGCCCGTCGCCAGGCCCTTGATCCCGTACACGGCCGCCAGCATCGCCACCAGCGACAGCCCGGCGCTGGGCAGGTCGTACGGCCCCGGCGCCGGGTCCTTCGACTCCGGCACCACCAGCGGCGCGAAGATCAGCAGCAGCGCCAGCACCGGCAGGGCCACCAGGAACACCGAGCCCCACCAGAAGTGCTCGAGCAGCCAGCCGCCCACCACCGGTCCCAGAGCGGCGCCGGCCGAGAACATCGTCGCCCAGATCGCGATCGCGAGGGTCCGCTGCCGCACGTCGTGGAAGATGTTGCGGATGAGCGAGAGCGTCGACGGCATCAGGGTCGCCCCGGCCACGCCGAGCAGGGCCCGGGCGACGATCAGCATCTCCGGCGACGTCGAGTACGCGGCCAGCACCGACGCCACGCCGAATGCCGTCGCACCGGCCAGCAGCAACTTCCGGCGGCCGATCCGGTCCCCCAGCGTGCCGGCCGTGACCAGCAGCCCGGCGATCATGAAGCCGTACACATCGACGATCCACAGCAGTTCGGTGCCCGACGGCGCGAGGTCGGCGCTCAGGTGCGGGACGGCGAAGCTCAGTACCGTCATGTCGATGGAGATCAGCAGCACCGGCAGCAGGAGGACGACGAGCGCGGCCCACTCGCGCGGTCCGGCCAGTGCGCGTTCGCGGTCCTGCTCCATGATCGCCATCTCACACCCTCCATCGAGGTAAACTCAACCGTCCAGACGGTACAGTAACCCGTCAGAAGCGAGGTCGATTCCCGTGCCACGTCCTTCGTCCCGCGATCGCATCCTCGACGCGCTGCAGCGCATCCTGGTCGGCACGGGCCTGCACGCGGTCACGCTGGAGGCCGTCGCCGACGAGGCCGGGATCTCCAAGGGCGGCCTGCTGTACCACTTCCCCAGCAAGGAAGCGCTGATCACCGGCCTGGCGAAGCGGCTGGCCGACAACGTCGAGGCCGACTTCGAGAAGGTCCAAGGCATGCCGCCGGACGAGGTGGTCGACTTCTACCTGCGGTCGTCGGTGGCGTCCTCCGACGACGCGGTCTACTGGCCGCTGTTGGCGGCGCTGCGCAGCAATGACATCGCCAGCGACGAGGCCCGCGAGCTGGTGATCTACTGCTTCGTCCGGTGGGCCGAGATCATTCGCGGGAACGTGAAGGACCCGGTGACGGCCGAGATCGTGCGGCTGGTCGGCGACGGGCTCTACCTGAGCGCGCTGGCCGGGCTGCCGATGCCGGACCCCGCTCTGCTGGACGAGGTCCGGCTCCGGCTGAGGCGCGAGGCCTCGGCCGGCGGACAGGCCGGGACCTCGGCCGGCGGACCGGCCGAGGCGAGCACGACCGGCTAGGAGACGACCGCCGGCTCGACGTCGACCGCCAGCTGGGTCTCCTGCTGCCGGCCGACGGCGGCCGCGACGAGCCCGGCGAACAACGGGTGCGGGCGGGTCGGGCGCGACTTGAGCTCGGGGTGCGCCTGTGTGGCCACGAAGAACGGGTGGACGTCGCGGGGCAGCTCGACGAACTCGACCAGCGTGCCGTCGGGCGACGTGCCCGAGACCACGAGCCCGGACTTGACCAGCCGGTCGCGGTGCTCGTTGTTGACCTCGTAGCGGTGCCGGTGCCGCTCGGTGACGCGGCCGGCGCCGTAGAGCTCGCGCGCCAGCGTGCCGTCGCCCAGCACCGCGGGGTACGAGCCGAGCCGCATGGTGCCACCCAGATCACCCTGACCGGCCACGATGCTCTTCTGGTCGGCCATGGTCGCGATGACCGGCTCAGGTGTGTCGGGGTCGAACTCCGCCGAGCTGGCCTGCACGAGGCCCGCCTCGGACCGGGCGTACTCGATGACCATGCACTGCAGGCCGAGGCACAGCCCGAGGATCGGGATCTGGTGTTCGCGGGCGTACCGGATGGCGCCGATCTTGCCTTCGATGCCGCGGATGCCGAAGCCGCCCGGGATGACGACGCCGTCGACGTCGTGCAGCCGGGCCGCCGCGCCCTCGGGCGTCTCGCACTCGTCGGAGGGCACCCAGCGGATGTGCACCTTGGCGTCGTTGGCGAACCCGCCGGCCCGCAGCGCCTCGGTGACCGACAGGTAGGCGTCGGGCAGGTCGACGTACTTGCCGACCAGCGCGACGGTGACGTCGTGGCGCGGGTGGTGCACGCGGCGCAGCAGCTCGTCCCAGGCGGTCCAGTCGACGTCGCGGAAGGACAGCCCGAGCCGCTTGACGACGTAGGCGTCGAGGCCCTCGGCGTGCAGCACCTTCGGGATGTCGTAGATGGACGGGGCGTCGACGGCGGCCACCACGGCCTCGGCGTCGACGTCGCACATCAGCGAGATCTTCTTCTTCACGCCGGAAGGGATGGGCCGGTCGGACCGGCACACGATGGCGTCGGGCGTGATGCCGACCTGGCGCAGCGCGGCGACGGAGTGCTGCGTCGGCTTCGTCTTCAGCTCGCCCGACGGCGCGAGGTACGGCACCAGCGACACGTGCAGGAAGAAGCAGCGGTCGCGGCCGACGTCGTGGCGGACCTGCCGCGCGGCCTCGAGGAAGGGCAGCGACTCGATGTCGCCGACGGTGCCGCCGATCTCGTGGATGACGACGTCGACGTCACCGTCGCCGATGCCGATCATGCGGTCCTTGATCTCGTTGGTGATGTGCGGGATGACCTGGACGGTGTCGCCCAGGTATTCGCCGCGCCGCTCCTTCGCGATGACGTCGGAGTACACCTGACCCGTGGTGACGTTGGCCGACTTGTTGAGATCGCGGTCGAGGAAGCGCTCGTAGTGGCCGACGTCGAGGTCGGTCTCGGCCCCGTCCTCGGTGACGAACACCTCGCCGTGCTGGAACGGGTTCATCGTTCCGGGGTCGACGTTGAGGTAAGGGTCGAGCTTCTGCATGGTGACCCGGAGGCCGCGGGCGGTGAGCAGGCTCCCCAACGACGAGGCGGTGAGCCCCTTGCCGAGAGAGGACGCGACTCCACCGGTCACGAACACATGGGTGGTCGGCTGCAAGGCCAAGAGGGGCTCCCGTGGTCAATCCGTCAGCTGGTGGCTCAAGGTGAAGAAACGCTGAACCTTGTTCCCACGGACCTCCAGCCTAACAGTCCCTCGGACCTCCCCGTGCCGACTCGCCGTGACACATGTTCGCCGTCGCAGAACTCGATGAGATCTTTCTCCGATCGGGGTGGCTTGCCGATCTTGATCCGGTACGTTTGGCTTCGGCCACTTTCCCCCGTGGTGGCCGACCGCCCCCGCCGGACTCGCGGCTGGCGGGGGCGGACCACTTCGTCAGCGCCCGGCGAGGTCCCGGCACAGGCCGGCGACCAGCCGGGCGTTGTCGTCCTCGTCGGGCCACGTGGCGGCATGCCGCCGGCCGCGCTCCCCCAGTTCCGTGCGCCGCTGCGGGTCGTCGAGCAGCGCGTTGACGGCCTCGGCGACGGCGGTGACGTCGCCGACGGGGACCACCTGCGCGCCGTCGCCGACCAGTTCAGGGACGCCGCCGGCCGCCGTCGCGACCACGGGCAGCCCCACCTGCATGGCCTCCTGGATCACCAGCGGCCGGCCCTCCCAGACCGACGTCAGCACGTAGACGTCGGCGGCGGCCAGCAGGTCCGGGACGTCGGAGCGCCGGCCGAGCAGCCGCACGGGCAGGTCGTCCCACGCGATGGCCCGGTTCAGCTCGTCCTCGAGAGGCCCGTCCCCGGCGACGACCACCAGCGGGGCGGGGTCGCGGTCCTTCCACCGCTTCGCGGCCGCCAGCAGGACGTCGAGGCCCTTCTGCTCGGCCAGCCGGTTCACCGCGAGCAGCAGCGGACGGTCCTGTGCCCCGAGCTCCGAACGGACGGCGGCAGCGTCGCGTTTCGCGGGCTGGACCCGCGGCGCGGCGACGGGGGCCAGCCGGACGTCCGGCGCGCCGAGCTCGCGGGCCCGCGCGACCAGGTCCGACGAGACGCCGAGCGTGACGTCGGCCCGGCGTGCGGCCAGCCGCTCCAGCCCGCCGATCAGCATCCGCTTCGGCCCGGTCGCCAGGACGGCGTTGTGCCAGGTGGCGAAGAGCGGGACCCGCCCGGGCCGCCGCCGGCCGAGAGCCAGGCCGGACAGCGCCGCCGCGCGGAAGCCGTGCGCGTGCACCACGTCGGTGCCGCGGAACGCCCGGCGCAGGCCGCGGACCGCGGCGACGTCGGCCGGCGGGTTCGGCGCGCTGCCGATGCGGACCGGCGCGAACCGGGCACCGGCGCCGGTGAAGTCGAACCGCTCCTGCGTCTGCGCCGGGCCGGCGACGCCGACCTCGATGCCCAGCCCGCCGAGCCGCTCCACGAGCGAGCGCACGTGCATGCCGACGCCCCCCGCCGTCATGCCGACGACGATCGTCAGCCTCATCGCTGTCCTCCTGTGCTGGAAAGGGTCCAACCTAACGTTCGCCGGGCGCGAGTGTCGGTGCCCGCCCGTAGGGTGGGGTCCCACCCGCCGGGCGGGGTCTGACGTCCCACCACCGAACCGGCCGCAGCGCCTCGTGCGGGCGTCAGCGCCGCAGCAGCGCCCGCAGGTCGCCGCGGAGGAAGGGCCAGGACCCGGCCACGGCGACCGCCGTCACCGCCAGCGCCGCCGCCGCGCCGGCCAGTACCAGGTACGCCGCCGACCCCGAGCCGAACGCCGACGAGACCGCCCAGCCGGTCGCTCCGCCCACCCCGGCCGCCATCACGCCCACCACGAACGTCCGGGCCACGCCGGCCAGCGCGACGCCGCCGGAGTCGCGCACGACCCCCGCCAGCAGCAACACCCCCGCCACGCTCAGCCCGGCCGTGTGCGCCAGGCCCAGCGCGGCCGTCACGCCGTCCTCGCCGACCGACGAGGTCAGCACCACCGCCAGCGCGATGACCACGAGCCAGCCGCCCGCCGTCGCCGCCGCCGAGGTCTTGCCGCGGCCCCGCGCGTACAGCGCCCGGCCGAGATGCGCCACGAGCCCGTAGCCCACCAGGCCGGGCGCGAACGCCACCAGCGCCCACGCCATGCGCTCGGGCGGCGCGTCGCCGGCGCCGATGGCCGCGAAGAACCGGGCGACCGGCCAGGCGGCCGCCACCAGCACCGCCGCACCCAGCAGCGACACCAGCACGACCGCCCTGGTCGACCTCGCCAGCACGGACGCATACTCCGAGCGCGACGTCTCCGCGTGCTCGGACAGCCGCGGGAACGCCGCCGTCGCGATCGGGACGGCCAGCACCGCGTAGGGCAGCAGGTACACCATCCAGCTGTTCAGGTAGGTGACGGCGCCGCCGGTGCCGCCGTGCTCGTTCGACATCAGGTACGACGTCAGATACGCCAGCTGCTGCGCCACCAGCGTCACCAGCCCGGCGCCGGCCAGCAGCGCCGCCCGCCGCCGCACGCCGTCGGGGAAGCGCAGCGTCGGCCGCACGCCGGTGACCCGCAGCAGCATCGGCAGCAGCGTCGCCAGCGCCAGCGCCAGCACGCCCACCGTCGTCCCGCCCGCCAGCACCAGCTCCGAGGTCCGGTCCAGCGACGACAGGTCGTCCGCCGAGCCCGTGAACACCGCCCCGAACGCCACGTACGCCGTCGCCACGACGACGCTGGACACCACCGGCGCCAGCGCCGCGGCCAGGAACCGCCTGTGCGCCTGGAGCGTCCCGGCGGTGACGACGGCGATGCCGTACAGCGGGATCTGCGGCAGGAACAGCAGCAGCATCGACCGGCCGACCCTGACGCCTTCGGAGCCGCCGGCGTCGCCCAGCATGACCGACATCAAGGGCCCGGCGACCAGCACGCCCAGCAGTGCGACCGGCACCAGCAGCACCAGCGTCCAGCCGAGCAGTGCCGACACCGTCTGCCGGACGTGCGCGTGGTCGCCCCGCCCGGCCGCGGCGGCCAGCAGCGGCACGACGGCGCCGGCCAGCGCGCCGCCGGCGACGATCTCGAAGACGACGTTGGGGATCGCGTTCGCCGTGGCGTAGACGGAGCCGAGCAGCGTCTCGCCCACCTGGGCCTGGAAGACCAGCTGCCGGCCGAAGCCCACCACGCGGGCCAGCACGCTGACCACGGCGATCAGCGCCGCGCCGCCCGCGATGCCGGCGGCCGCCCCGGCAGCGACCCGCCCGGCCGAGACCCGGCGCGCGTTCACGCTCGTCAGCTCAGGCGGCCGAGGCCGTCGAGCTCGCGCAGGACCGGGGTGCGCTCGATGACCTTGGTGAAGCTGACCTTCTCGCTGGCCAGCGTCAGCCCGGTGACCACGGCGAGGTGCGCCAGCCGCGCGGCCCGGCCCTCGCGGGCGACCAGCGCCAGGCCGAGCAGCGCGCCGAGCGTGTTGGCGCCGGCGTCGCCCAGCATGGTCCGCTCGCCGAGGTCGTCGGCCAGCGTGGCCGCGGACGCGCCCACGGCGGCCGCCCCGACCGGCGCCGCCGGACCGCCCACCACGAACGGCGTGTGCAGCAGGACCACCTTGTTGGCCCGGCCCGGGCGCAGGTCAAGCAGGTTCAGCAGGTTGGCGTGCCCGGCGACGGCGGCACCGCCGATGGCGGCGTCGACGACGTTGTCGCTGACCAGCGCCCCGCCGATGACCCCGGCCGCGCCGATGACGCCGATCTTCACGACGCCGCTGGTGACCTCGCCCGACTGCAGCGCCGACAGGTGACCGCGCAGGCCCTTGCTCGCCGTCGAGCCGAACAGGTCGTCGTAGAGCCCGACGGCGCCGACGGCGACGGCGGCGGCCACGCCCGCCGTACGGACCCGCGCGGGCAGCCCCGGCGCGACGGCGATGCCCGCGGCGGCTCCGGCGGCGACGGCGGGACCGGCCGCCAGGGTGACCGTCGAGCCGCGGAAGTTCTTGCGCTCCCAGAGCTCGGCGCCGCCCGGCTTAGCCGCACCGACCTGGCGGGATGCCAGCCAGGCCGCGGCGCCCGCGGCACCGGCGGCGACGAGGGAACCGACGATGCGCTTCACTCCGATCCCCCCTCGGTGGCCTCGTCGGTGACGCTCTGCCCGGGTTCCTCGGGCACCGGCGGCAGCGCGCCGTCGGTGTCGCCGACCACGCCGTACTGCCCGGAGCCGCCCTCGGACTGCTCGCTGAGCGCGAAGACCACGGCGGCGCGGCCGCTGGGCAGGTCGACGGAGTCGACGGTGGACACGATCTCGGCGATGTCGCCGTTGTCGCGGATGGTGCGCAGCAGGCCGTCCTCGGCGGTCGACGCCGGACCGGCCACGACGGCACCGGTGCCGGCGGCGTCGATGCTGGCGGCCAGTGTGCCCAGCCGGTTCAGCCGGTCCTCGGCGTCGTCACCGGACACCGACCCGGCCACCAGGACCGCGAGCGACGGCGCCACGGAGGCGTCCTGCTCGAGCGTGATGAGGTCGGACTCCTCGAACGCCGTGACGGTGGCGGTGTCGATGGTCTCGTGCGACGCACCCGGCTCGACCGGCGGCGCCAGCAGCGCGGCGGCCAGCACGGCGGCACCGCGGGCGTAGCCGTCGCCGGTGGCCGGCAGCTCGGTGCCCGACGACACCAGCTCGGTGGCGAGCTCGTCGAGCACCGGCTCGGTGTCGGGGTCGGTCCACGTCGGCTCGATGCGCACGGTGAGCTCGGCCGTCGCGCCCGCGGTCTCGAGGGTCTCGCGGACGGCGGTGACGGTGTCCTCGTCGGCGCCCGGCAGCGCGATGACGCCGACGTACTGGCCCTCGAGCTGGCCGGTGACCAGCCGCGGCGTCACCTCTTGGAGGAACGCCTGCTGGTAGGCGGTGTCGGCCTCGGTGGCCTCGAGCTGCTCGCGCAGCTCGCGGTTCTCGTCGCGCAGCGACGACGTCTGCTCGGCCAGTGTGTCGTCGACGGTGTCGCCGAGCGGTCCCGCGCCGAGCACGATGCCGGCCGCCAGCGCGAAGAAGACGGCGATGATCGAGACCAGGTGATAACGAAAGTCGATCACGTCAGAAGAGTCCCTGCACCCAGAAGTAGAAGCGGTCCCACCACGAGCCCACGATGTCGAGGTAGGCCTGGCCCGTCGGGGTCGAGTACATGGCGGCGACGACCGCCGTGATGCCCGCGACGATGAGCACGGCCAGCATCCACGTGGGAACGCTGCTGTGGTAGAGCCGGCTCACGCCCTTGGCGTCGACGAGCTTACTGCCCACCCGCAGGCGGGTGAGGAAGGTACTGGCCATGCCGGAACGGCCCTTGTCGAGGAACTCGACCAGCGTGGCGTGCGTGCCGACGGCGACGATGAGGCTCGCGCCCTTGTCGTCGGCCAGCAGCATGGCGATGTCCTCGCTGGTGCCGGTGGCGGCGAACGGCACGCCCGACAGCCCCATGCGCTCGAGCCGTCCCAGCCCGGGCGCGCGGCCGTCTCGATAGGCGTGCACCACCAGCTCGGCGCCGCTGGACAGCGCGGAGTCGGAGATGGAGTCCATGTCGCCGACGATCAGATCCGGCTCGAGCCCGACCTCGAGCAGCGCGTCGGCGCCGCCGTCGACGCCGATGAGAACGGGGTGGTACTCGCGGATGTACGGCCGCAGTGTGGCGAGGTCCTCTTTGTAGTCGTAACCGCGGACGACGATGAGGGCGTGGCGGCCGTCGAAGTCGGTGCGGATCTCGGGCACGCCGACGCCGTCGAGGAGCAGCTCGCGCTCGCGCTTGAGGTACTCCATGGTGTTGGCGGCGAACGCCTCGAGCTGCGCCGACAGGCCCTCGCGGGCCGCGCTCATCAGCTTGGCGAGGCTCTCTTCGTCGTGCCGGATGCCGACGCCGACGGCCTCGCCGGTGCTGTCGCGGTACAGCGTGGTGCCGTCGACGCGCAGCCGCTCGCCCTCTTTGACCGCGCTGAACAGGTCGGGCCCGACGTCGTCGATGAGCGGGATGCCGGCCCGGACGATGATGTCGGGGCCCAGGTTCGGGTAACGGCCGCTGACTGACGGGCGCACGTTGACGACCGCGCCGGCCTGACAGGCGACGAGGGCCTCAGCGCTGACGCGGTCGAGATCGAGGTGGTCGATCACGGCGATCTCGCCCGGTTTGAGGCGCTTCGTGAGGTTCTTCGTGCGGTGGTCCAGACGCACCGTGCCGCTGACCCCGGGCAGGTCATCGGGCTTGCGGCGGCGCAGTGCTGGCATCCTCACCAAGCGAATCCTGCCACGTTCGGGTCCGTAACACCGCATCGGTCCGGTGTGTGTTGGCCGTTTCCCTGCCGATCACCCGCGCCCGGCCCAGGGCTCCCGGCTCACTGGCGGGCGAGCGCGATGCGGATCTCCGCGGCATGATCGACGACGCCGTCGCCGGACAGGTCGTACACGACGCGGTCGATCACGCCGGTGAACGGGAACGGGTTGCGGTAGGCGTCGGTCACCGGCGACCCGGCATCGGAGCCGACCGCGATCCCCGACGCCAGCCCCATGGTGATCGGAATGGTCACCGGCAGCTCACCGGAGCCGATCGGATCGCCGTCGACGAACAGCGTCGCGATGCCCGGCGCGCCCTTCCCCTCCAGCGGCCGCGGCTCGCCCGTCGGCTCGAACTCGAAGCTGAGCGCGTGCCGGCCGGCCGGGACGGTGGTGTCGGACACGACGTGGAACTCCTGGTCGGCGACATAGTTGTAGACGTAGTGCAGCCGCCCGTCGTGGACGTAGAAGGTGAAGCCGCCGTCGACGCCGCCCTGCGAGACGAGCACGCCCTCGGCGCCGTCGTCGGGGATCGTCACCAGCGCCGTGATGGTGTGGGCGCGGTTGACGATGCGCGGGGCGGCGTCCTGCGCCACCTCCTGGGTGCCGGGACGGAACACGTAGCGGGTGCGCGGCGGCGCGATCGACGGCCGCTGCTCGGCGATGCGCTGCTGGCCCCGTCCGTCGACGGGCAGCACGTGGTACTTCCCGGCCTCGACGTACCACTGGGCGATGAGCTCGATGAGCTTGTCGCGGTGCTCGGCCGCGACGTCGTGGTTCTCGGCGAAGTCCTCCGCCACGTGGTAGAGCTGCCAGCCGGTGGCATCGAGCTCGGTGAGCGCCTCCGCTGTGATGGGGGTGCCGAACTCGCGCCCGGTCTCGGCGAACGACGGCCCGGGCCAGGGGCAGACCGCCCGCCAGCCGTCGTGGTAGATCGAGCGGTGGCCGATCATCTCGAAGTACTGGGTGACGTGCCGCGAGGGCGCCGCGGCGTCGTCGAACGTGTACGCGAAGCTGATCCCCTCGAGCGGCGACTGCGTCACGCCGCGGATCTGGTCCGGCGGCTCCAGGCCCAGCGCGTCCAGGACGGTGGGCACCATGTCGATGGCGTGTGCGTACTGTGCGCGCAGCTCGCCCCGCGCGGCGAACCCGCGCGGCCAGTGCACGATGAACGGGTCGCTGATGCCGCCGCGGTACGTCTCGCGCTTCCACCGCCGGAACGGCGTGTTGCCGGCCCACGTCCAGCCCCACGGGTAGTGGTTGAAGTGCTTCGGCCCGCCGAGCTCGTCGATGGCGGCGAGGTTCCGCTCCAGCGACTCCGGCACGAAGTTGAAGAACTTGTTCTCGTTGACCGAGCCGCTCGGGCCGCCTTCGGCGCTGGCCCCGTTGTCGCTCAGCACCATGATCAGCGTGTTGTCCAGTTCGCCGAGGTCATCGAGGAAGTCGACGAGCCGGCCGATGTGATGGTCGGTATGGGTGAGGAAGCCCGCGAACACCTCCATCATCCGGGCGTAGAGCCGCCGCTCCTCGTCCGTGCAGTCCGCCCAGCGTTGGACGTCGGGGTCGTGCCGTGACAGCTCGGCGCCGGCCGGGACGAGCCCGAGTTCCTGCTGCCGGGCGAACACGCGCTCGCGATAGGCCTCCCAGCCGTCGTCGAACGCGCCCGCGTACCGATCGGCCCACTCGCGCGGGACGTGGTGCGGCGCGTGCATGGCACCGGTGGCGAAGTACAGGAAGAACGGCTTGTTCGGAGCGACCTGCTTGGCGTCGGCGATGAACGAGATGGCCCGGTCGGTGAGGTCCTCGGTGAGGTGGTAGCCCTCGTCCGGGGACCTGGGCGGCTCGACCCGATGGTGGTCGTGGACGAGCTCCGGGTAGTACTGGTGCGTGTCGCCGCCGAGGAACCCGTAGTAGCGCTCGAAGCCACGGCCCAGCGGCCAGCGGTCGTACGGCCCGGCCGCCGACACCTGATCGGCCGGCGTCAGGTGCCACTTGCCGACGGCGTACGTGCTGTAGCCGTGCTGCAGCAGCATCTCGGGGAGGAAGCCGTTCTCGAACGGGATGTAGCCGTCGTATCCCGGGAACCCGGTCGACACCTCGGTGATGGCGGCGAGATGGTTGGAATGGTGGTTGCGGCCGGTGAGCACGCACGACCGCGTCGGCGAGCACAGCGCCGTCGTGTGCATGTTCGCGTAGCGCAGTCCGCCGCCGGCCAGTCGGTCCAGGTTCGGCGTCTCGATCGGGCTGCCGTAACACCCGAGCTGGCCGTAGCCGGTGTCGTCCAGGATCACGAACAGCACGTTCGGTGCGCCCTCGGCCGCACGTCGCGGCTCCGGCCAGGCCGGCTCGGAGACGTCGAACGTCCGGCCGACGACGCCCGGGAACGCCCGCCCGGGCGAGTACTCGGTCAGCGGCATCGCAGTGCTCCTCTGTGTGGTTCGACGACGACGGTGTCAGACGGCGGTCGGGTGCGGCTGCAGCAGCTTCGCCTTCTGCGCCGCGAACTCGTCCGGGCTCAGCACGCCCTCGTCGCGCAGCCGGGCCAGCTTGGACAGCTCGTCGGCGGTGCTCGGAGCGCCGGCCCCGTTCGGGCTGGCGGCGTCGCGGACGTAGTCGCGGAACGCCTCGTCGCGACGCTGGTACTCGCGCGCCATCCGCTCGGTCATGCCGGAGCCGCGCACGATCAGGTAGATCAGCGCGCCGAGCAGCGGCAGCACCAGGATGAAGATCGTCCACAGCGCCTTCGTCCAGCCGGACAGGTCGTCGCTGCGGAACACGTCGGTGAGCAGGGTCACCAGGAGCCAGATCCACGCGATGAACAGGAAGAACCAGAGCATCGTGAGGAACAGGTTCAGGAGCGGGTAGTCGTCCATGGTCCACCTCCGGTCGCAGCGTGGCAGCCGGGGACGGCGCTCATCCTCACCCCCGCGGGGTGATCTCGGGCGGCGGTCGTCCGGCGCCCCCGTGCTCGTGGCCGGCCCGCGCGACGGTCATCCGGTGCGCGATCTGCGACGACGCGACCGCGAACAGCGCACCGATCACCACCAGGTCGAAGACGATCTGCACCATCACCGCGATCCGGGCCGCCTGTCCGGCGGCGTGGACGTCGCCGTAGCCGACGGTGCCCAGCGTGACGATGGAGAAGTACAACGCGTCCGTGCGGGTCGCGAGGCCGTCGAACTGCGCCGGGTCGTTGCGCTCCATGAGGTAGTAGGTGAGCGCGAAGAACACGACCACGATGTAGAGCACCGACAGCAGGCCGAACACCCGCGTGCGCGCCTCCCCGAGCCTGGCGGCGAACCTGCGGACCTCGTGCACCGTCAGCCACACCAGCCCGGCCACCCCCGCCAGGAACAGTGCGCCGCTGACGACCTCGGGCGGATCGTGCGGGCGCGACAGCGGCAGTGTGTAGTAGACGACGAGCGCGCAGACCAGCGTCAGGACACTGCGAACGATGTACGTCATGCTGCGGCCTCCCTCACCACCGGGGCGGGTCGTAGACGAGCACCGTCCGGGCCACCACGTCGTGGACGGCGAGCGTGCGGCGGCTGACCAGCAGCCACAGCACCCCGATGGGGAAGACGACGCAGACCAGCGCCCGCACGAGCGCGCGCAGCGGACCGGGCGGCCGCGCCGCCGCGGTGACGACGCGCAGGCCGAGCACCAGCTGGCCCGGCGTGCGCCCGGTGAGCGTCCAGCTCGCGGTCAGGTAGATCAGGACCAGCACCGAGTGGCCCACGCCGAGCGCCCAGCCGGGCAGTGGCGGGAGCGCGAACGGCGGCCCGTCGACGGTGTAGCGGATTCCGCTGAGCACGATGCCGGCCAGCGCGGACGCGGCGGCGACGAGGGCGACGTCGACCAGGGCCGCGGCGCACCGCGACACCAGACCGGCGCCGGTCACGGTGGCGCTCGTCCGGGTTCCGACGGCGCCGGCACGGATCCGTCGCGGGGCGGGCGGCGCAGCACGACGCGGTCGACGAAGCCGTTGATCGCGCGGTCGGCGCCGGCGCTGCGCGAGCGCACGGCGTCGACGGTCTCGGCGGCCATGCCGGTGCTGGACTCGCGAACGATCCGGCCCAGGTCGACGTCGTCGAGCACCTGCTCGACCAGCACCGGGATGTCCAGCCGCGCGATGAGGGCGTCCAGGTCGACGCGGCCCACGACGGCGTCGACGTCGAGCCGCGCGACGACGGCGTCCAGATCGACCTGCGCGACGAGAGCGTCGAGGTCGACCTTGGCGACGACGGCGTCCAGGTCGATCCGGTCGAGGACGGCGTCGACGTCGGTCGCCGCGACGGCGCGGGCCACCGACCGCTGCCAGGCCGATCGCAGGAGCAGGGCCGCCTCACGCTCGTTCCGGCGCTGCTCGACGCGGCCGACCCGGGCCAGCCGGTCGATGCGCCCCGCCAGCCGGCTCCGGCCCGCGACGGCCGTGCCCGCCCGGACGGCGATCGTGGCGGCGGCCTCGACCGGCAGCGCGGCGGCCGCGGCGACATCGAGGGCGCGGCGGCTCGTGACGGCGGCCAGGCCGAGGGCCGCCTCGCCCAGCCGGGCGGCCGCGAGCCGCACGACCGCGGCCGTCTCGTCGTGCCCACCCGGCGCCGGTGGTGCCGGCGGGGCATCCCATCCGTCCGGCGTGCGGTGGTGCCCGCCCAGCCGCGTGGGCACGTCCGTCGCCGCACGGAGCGCCAGCCCGGCCGCGCCGGCGACCACGCGCCCGGCCCGCCCGGCGGCCCGCAGGACCAGCGGCCGGCCGGTGCCCGCCGTCCCGTTCCCGCCCATCGCGCCACCTCGCCTCACGGCCAGGCTCCCGCGGGCACGTCGGGCCGGGCCTCACCCGGCTCAGGTGATCCGGCCCGCACGCGCAGATCGAGGTAGAGGTAGCCGAGGACGATCGCCACGAACGGGATGGCCACCACGTACACCAGAGCGGTGATGAGGTTGATGACGTCGAACGAGCCGTCGGACACCAGCAGCAGGACGACCCCGACCAGCGGGCCGGTGATCGCGCCCAGCCCCACGACCAGCGCGGCGACCGCCGTCGTGCGCCACCAGTGACCGCGCACCACGTCTCGGCTGCGCCGGATCGCGTCGCCGGTGGAACGGTCCTCCATCATGACGGCCTGGACGGCGAAGCCGTTGCGGACGGCGTAGATGAGCGCCAGCGGGGCCGTGAACACGAAGATCAGCAGCGCCCAACAGACCACCACCAGCCGCGCCGCCACCAGGGCCAGTGGCCGGAGATGCCGTCTGACCTCGCCGTACGCGGACAGCACGGTGACCGGCCGGCCGGCGTCGAGGTCGTGCAGCGCCTGCGCGACGGCCGCGACGACGCAGAAGTAGGCCAGCAGCGAGATGGCCCCGCCGAGCAGGACCACGACGAACACCGTCGCCGCGTTCTGATCGCCGTCGGTGTCGACCAGCGACGTCAGCTCGCCCGCCTCGACCAGTACCCACTGCAGCCCGGCCGCCAGCAGCATGACCGGCACGTACACCAGCCCGATGCCGGTGAACAGCAGCGGGTGCCGACCGTACATGCGCCGGGAGGCGCCGAGAATGCGGCCCCAGCTGCGCCGCTGGGCGACGGGGTACGGGTCGCTCGGCGTCCAGGTGGTCCGGGTCGCGATGACGACGATCGCGAGGACGGCGCCGGCGAGCAGCAGCAGGACGGCGGCCGGGTTGCGGATCAGCTGGAGCAGCAGGTTCGAGCCGGCCTCGACGACGCCGCAGAACGCGCCTGTCGCGCTGGGGCCCAGCGACGAGCCCAGCGGCACCGTCGCGCTGGAGTCACGCCAGCTGGTCTCGGACCAGCGGATCGGGGCGGTCCACTGATACTTCATGTTCGGGCCGGTGGGACCGTTGTAGAAGGCCTCCTGGCGTTCGCCCCAGCGGCCATCGAAGCCCAGCCACGGGTAGCCGGCCAGATAGTCGTCGGTGTCGGTGGGGACCGCCTCGGTCCGCAGATCCCCCAGCTCGGTGTGCGGGCCGTTCGTGTCGTCGCAGCCGACGCCGGCCGCCGAGCTCGCACCCAGGTACAGGGCGTCGCCGAAGAAGTTGGCGTGCGACCCCTCGGCCGGGTACACCACCGGATGCGTGCCGTCGACGATCTCGAGCTTGTCGTCGCCCCACAGGGCCCGCTCGGCGCTGGCGTGCTGGCTGTAGCCGACGCTCGTGGGCTCGACGTCGAGGGCCTCCACCGCGTCCGGGGCGTCGATGATCAGCTGGATCATCTCCCAGTCGCCCTCGTGCAGGTTGTTGAAGTCGTTGTAGACGTAGAAGAACCAGTACTGCACCGCGACGTGGCCGGGACGGGCCGGGTCCGTGACCACGCGGCCGTACACCGTCGGCGCCGTGCCCTCGCTGATCTGCCGGCTCCACTGCTCGTAGCCGCACCCCGGGTCGAGCGCGTCGCCCGGGAAGTCCAGGTGGTACTCGAGCAGGCCGGTCTCGATGCGGTCCGCGCCCGGCGCGATCTCGACCAGGTCGTTCGACGTCCACGGCCCGCGCAGGGCGACGCCGTCGTTGTCCATGACGACGTCGACGCTCACCGGCAGGTACGGCTCGCCGTCGCGGCATGGCTCGAGCTGCTCGCGCACGCGCACGACCGGCGCGTACCGCTCGATCAGCTGCTCGGAGGCGGTGTCCTGCTCGGGCGTGCTCGGCTCGGGCGGCGGGACGTCCTCGTCCTCGGGTGGCGGGGGCAGCTCGGGCGAGGCTCCGAGGACGGTGCCGGCCGCCGCCACGGGGGCAGCATCCACCGCACTCGCCTGCTGCGCCGGAACCGCCGTGGCGGCCACAGCCAGCAGGGCCACGAGAGCCGCGACCATGGGCGCCCCCTGGGTCCGGGTCGCGACGGCGTCGCTCCACCACCGAACTGTGATCACCTTAGCCCCGTCCGGACCCGCCGGACGGGATCTCGCCGCGATCGGCGCCGTCGACTCGATTCGAGATGATCACGTTCACCACCGAATCCCCTGCCACACCAGGCCTGCAGGCCTGGTAACGCTCGGGTACGCCTGGTGATGGACCCGCCGGACGGAGACGGCGGCGCGACGGCGGCGCGACGGCGGCGGCACGCGTCAGCGGCTGCGCTTCGAGCCGGCCGCGGTCTCGAGCAGCTCCTCGGCGTGCGCCCGCGCGGACGCGGATCCCTCGAGGCCGGCCAGCATGCGCGACAGCTCGTTCACCCGGCCGGTCTCGTCGAGCATCTCGACGCCGCTGCTGGTGACGCGGCCGTCGTCGGACTTCACGACCTTGAGGTGCTGGTCGGCGAAGGCCGCGACCTGCGGCAGGTGTGTCACGACGAGGACCTGCGCGTGCCGGGCCAGCATGGCCAACCGGCGACCGACCTCGACCGCCGCCTTGCCACCCACACCCGCGTCGACCTCGTCGAACACGAACGTCGGGACCGGATCGGCGCCGGCGAACACGACCTCGATGGCCAGCATGAGCCGGGACAGCTCGCCGCCGGACGCGCCCTTGTCGAGCGGCCGCGGCTGGGCGCCGTTGTGCCCGGTGAACAGGATCTCGACGTCGTCGACGCCGGTGGGGCCGAAGCCGTCGCGTGGGCGGACCTCGACGACGATGCGGGCGTGCGGCATGGCGAGCGCGGTGAGCTCGACGCTGACGTCGTCGGCGAAGCGGGTGGCGGCCTCGGTGCGCGCCTTGGTGATGGTGGCGGCGAGGTCGCCCAGCTCGGCGAGCAGCGACTCGCGCTCCTGCCCGAGCGTGGCGACGCGGTCGTCGTCGCCGTCGAGCTCGAGCAGCCGGCGCGAGCCCTGTTCGGCCCAGACGAGGACCTCGTCGATGGTCTCGCCGTACTTGCGGGTCAGGGCGGTGAGCGCGGCGCGGCGTTGTTGCAGCTGGGCGAGCCGCTCGGGGTCGGTGTCGACGCCGGCGCCGTAGGAGGCGAGGTCGGCAGCGACGTCGCCGACGAGGTAGGCGGCCTCGGCGAGCCGGTCGGCCAGGCCGGCGAGCTCGGGGTCGTGGTCGCGCTCGGGGTCGAGCGCCTGCCTGGCCTGGGCCAGCAGGCTCATGACGTCGGGCGCGTCGGGGACGGCCTCGTCGCCGGAGAGGCTCTGGTGCGCCATGACGGCGGCCGTGCGCAGCGCGTCGGCGTGGGCGAGCCGGCTCTCTTCGGCGCGCAGGGCCTCGTCCTCGCCGGGTTGCGGGTCGACGGACTCGACCTCGCCCAGGCCGAGGCGCAGCAGGTCGGCCTCTTGGGCGCGCTCGCGGGCCTTGGAGGTGACCTCCTCGAGCTCGGTCTCGACGGCGCGCAGCCGGGCGTAGCGGGTCGAGTACTCGGCGAGCGGCTCGGCGACGGCGGCGCCGGCGAACCGGTCGAGCGCGGCCAGCTGGCGCGATGTGCGCAGCAGCCGCTGCTGGTCGCTCTGCCCGTGCACCGCGACCAGGCCGTCGGCCAACTCGGCGAGCAGGCTCACCGGCGCGCTGTGCCCGCCGATGTGGGCGCGGGAGCGGCCCTCGGCCATGACGGTGCGGCTGAGCAGCAGCTCGACGCGCTCCTTCTTGCTCTTCCCCTTGCCGACGGTGCCGGCGGGCTCGAGCTCGGCGCCGGCCTCGGCGGCCCGCTCGGCGACCGGGCCGTCGGCGTCGATGGTGACCCGGCCCTCGACGAGGGCGCGGCTGGTGCCGGTGCGGACGGCGCCGGCGTCGGCGCGGCCGCCCATGAGCAGGTTGAGGCCGGTCAGCACCATGGTCTTGCCGGCGCCGGTCTCGCCCGTGACGACGGTGAGCCCCGGCCCCAGCTCGAGCTGGGCGTCGTCGATGACGCCGAGTCCACGGATACGGATTTCCTCAAGCACAGGACCTCAGCCTAACGGTGGATGTGCGGTTGGTCCGGGATGTCGGCCGCCCGGGTGTCACGCGGGATGCTCCGGGTGGGCGCTGCCCGGCGGCCGGGGCCGGGCGCCCCGCCAGCCCTCGACGGGCAGGGCGAACTTGGCGACCAGGCGCTTGGTGAACGGGGCCTCGTGCAGCCGCGCGAGCCGGACCGGCTGCGCCCCGCGGCAGACCTCGATGCGGGCGCCGGCGGGCAGCTCGACCGCGCGCCGCCCGTCGCACCACAGCACCGCGCCGGGCGTGCGGTGCTGGATCGTCACGGCCATGCTCGACGACGGCGACACCACGAGCGGGCGGGCGAACAGGGCGTGCGCGCTGATCGGCACCATGAGCAGCGCCGCGACCTCGGGCCACACCACCGGGCCGCCGGCGCTGAACGCGTACGCCGTCGACCCCGTGGGAGTCGCCATGACGACGCCGTCGCAGCCCCACCGCGACAGCGCCCGCCCGTCGATCTCGGCGACGACGTCGAGCATGCGTTCGCGGCTGGCCTTCTCGACGCTGACCTCGTTGAGCGCCCAGCCGGTCGCGATCTCGGTGCCGTCGTGGCGCACGGAGACGTCGATGGTCATGCGCTCCTCGACGGTGTAGTCGCGCTTGACGATGTGGTCGACGGTGTACCCGAGATCGTCGACCTCGGACTCGGCGAGGAAGCCGACATGGCCGAGGTTGACGCCCAGGATCGGGGTGCCCGTGGGCCTGGCGACCTCGGCGCCGCGCAGGATCGTGCCGTCGCCGCCGATGACCACGATGAGCTCGCAGCCCTCGGCGGCCAGCGGATCGCCTTCTGCGACGACTGACGCGACCCGGGCGTCGGCCTCGGGGATGGGGATGTCGTGGCGCTCGTCTGCCATGACGCGCACGGCGACGCCGGCGTCGCCGAGCTTGTCGATCACCTTGGCGGCGACCTGTCTGGCCTCCTCGCGCCCAGTGTGGGTGACGAGCAGAACCGTGCGGGTCATTGCGGGCCTTCCTCTACTGCGCGCTGGACGTCCTCGGGGCGGACCTCGGGTGCGCCGGCGCGCAGCCAGAGGAAGTACTCGACGTTGCCGGACGGGCCGGGCAGCGGGCTCGCGGTGACACCGCTGACACCGAGGCCGAGCTCGCCGGCCGCCCTGGCGACGTCGAGGACGGCCTCGGCCCGCAGTGCCGGGTCGCGCACGACCCCGCCCTTGCCGACGCGGTCCTTGCCGACCTCGAACTGCGGCTTCACCATGAGCGCGAAATCGGCGTCGGGCCTGCTCACCGCGACCAGCGGGCCGAGCACCAGCCGCAGCGAGATGAACGACAGGTCGCCCACCACGACGGCGACCGGCTCGCCGACCACGTCCGGGGTGAGGTCGCGGACGTTGGTGCGGTCATGCACCTCGACGCGTGGGTCCGATCGCAGCGACCACGCCAGCTGCCCGTATCCGACGTCGACCGCCACCACGGCCGCCGCCCCCCGCCGCAACAGGACGTCGGTGAAGCCGCCGGTCGACGCGCCGGCGTCGAGGCATCGTCGGCCTGCGACCGTCAGTCCTGCCGATTCGAAGGCGTCCAGCGCGCCGGCCAGCTTGTGCCCGCCGCGCGAGACGTACTCGTCGCCCTCGGCCGGCTCGGTCACCAGGACCGCGTCGGCCGGGTCGACCGCCGTGGCCGGTTTCGTCGCGACCCGCCCGCTGATCAGAACCCTGCCGTCGCCGACGAGCGTGGCCGCGTGCTCGCGCGAGCGGGCCAGCCCACGGCGGACCAGCTCCGCGTCGAGGCGTCGTCTGGGTGGCACCGGCAGGTCAGCCTTCGCCGCCGTCGGGACCCGCGTCGCCCGCGTCGCGTGTGGCGGCTGCGTCGCCGGCGTCAGCCGCGTCGCCCGCGTCGCGCGCGTCAGCTGGGTCGCCCGCGTCGCCCGCGTCAGCCGCGTCAGCCGCGTCAGCCGCGTCGGCTGCGTCGCCGGCGTCAGCCGCGTCGTCGGCGTCGGGTTCGCCGGTCAGGCGGTCCTGCAGTACCTGATGGACCCGCTCGAACACAGCCGCGTGCTCGTGCACCGGCAGCCCTTCGAGCGTGTCGAGCGTGCGCACCGCCTCGTCCACCTGTGCGTCCCCGGCGCCGCCGTCGTCCGTCAGTTCCCGCATGGCAGTAACGCTAGTACGGCCGCGCGGGCGCACGGGTGATTCGGGCGGCATCGAGCGCCGCTTCTACCGACGCCCGGTCGACCACGCCGCCGGTCACGGCCTCGACCGAATCGCCCACTGCGCGGGCCGCGTTCCCCGTGGCGCCGGCCGCGTCCCCCGTGGCGTCGGCCGCGGCCCACACCGCACCGCACACCGCCCGCAGGCCGTCCAGCGCGTCCTGGCCCGGCTCGCCGCCATCGCTCCCCGCCCCGACGCGACTCTCGTCGCTCACTGCCCCTCGGACCGGAGCCTCGCCGCCGTCGCTCCCCGCACCGTCGCTCGCCGCCCCCCGGACCCGAGCCACGCCGCCGTCGCTCCCAGCACCGTCGCTCGCCGCACTTCCGGCCAGGCCCTCGGCGCCGCCGGACCCGGCGTGGGCCGAGGCGCGGGTGAGCCGCAGCCCCCCGCCGTCGACGACCGCGTGCCAAGCACCCACCGTCGCGTCGCCGGCCCGCACGCGCAGCGCGTCCGGCGATACGTGCAACGCCCGCAGGTCGTGCCCGACGTACGTGGGCCGCAGCCGAGCCGGTGCCAGCACCACATCGATCGGGTCGGTGACTCCGGTGAGCACCAGCAGGCTGTCGGCTCCGGCGGCGTTGGCGCCCTCGATGTCGGTGTCGAGCCGGTCGCCGACCACGAGGGGCCGGGTCGCGCCGGAGCGCAGGATCGCCTCGCGGTGCATCGGCGGCTCCGGCTTGCCCGCGACGACCGGTTCGCGCCCGGTGGCCGTCCGGATCGCCGCGACCAACGTGCCGTTGCCGGGCGCCCGGCCGCGGTCGGTCGGCACGACGGGGTCGGTGTTGGTGGCCACCCACGGCAGCCCGGAGGCCACGGCGTAGGTGCCCTCGGCGAGCAGCGGCCAGCCGACCGTCGGCGAGAACCCCTGCACGACCGCGACCGGGCCGTCGTCGGCGCCGGAGACCGGAACGAGGTCCTGCTCGCGGAGCGCGACCTCGAGCCCCTCGCCGCCGACCACCAGCACCTTCGAACCGGCCGGCAGCTGCTCGGCCAGCAAGCGTGCGGCCGCCTGCGCCGACGTGACGACCTCGTCGGGCAACGCCTCGACGCCGATCTCCGTCAGGTGCGCCGCGACCCGCTCCGGCGGCCGGGCGGCGTTGTTCGTGACGAACGCCAGCCGCATGCCCGCGGTACGGGCCTGCCGCAACGCCTCGGGGGCGTGGGACACCGGCCGTGGGCCGACGTAGACGACCCCGTCGAGGTCGAGCAGGGCGACGTCGTAGAGCTCGGTCAGATGCGGCACGGCCCCCATCCTCCCAGCCGGTTCTGACGGTGGTCGCGGCCGGGCGGGCGGTGCGGTCCACGAGGTGTCGTCGGGCCGGGCACCGGCCCGGCGACGTCGCTCTGGCTCGGCGCCTCGCACCGACCACGTCGATGAGGCCTCCGGCGCCCTCTTGTCGCCGGTCTGCCCGGCCCTTCTCGGTCCGCGTACGATCCGTTGATGACCTCCGCCACGCCACCGTTGCGGTTGACGCCGTTCCGGGCGACGACCTACGCCCCCGGCACCGACCTCGCGGCGGTCGTGTGTCCGCCGTACGACGTCATCGGCGATCGGCTCGCGGCGTTCGAGGCGCAGGACCCGCACAACATCGTCCACCTGACGCTCCCCCGGCCCGCCCCCGGCGACGGCGACAGGTACTCGGTGGCCGCGCGCTCGCTGGCGGCCTGGCGCGAGTCGGGCGTACTGGTGCGCGACCCCGCCCCGGCGCTGTACGTCTACGAGCACGTGACCGCCGGCGGCGCGGCGATCGGCCTGGTGGGCGGCATCGGAATCGACGGCCCGGTACTTCCGCACGAGAACACCTTCCCCGGCCCGGTGGCCGACCGCGCCGCCCTGATGAGCGCGACCCGGATGCAACTCGAGCCGATCCTGTTGACCTATGACGGTGGTGGCTCGGCCAGCGATGTCGTCGACCGCACGGCCGCCACCGCCCCCATGCTGGAGTTCACCGTGGCCGGCCAGGTGCACCGGCTCTGGCGCGTCGCCGAGCCGGACGAGCTGGCCACGATCGCCTCCGACCTGGCCGGCCGGACCGCGCTGATCGCCGACGGACACCACCGGTTCGCCGCCTACCGCGCGGTGCAGGCCGCCGACCGGGCCCCCTCCGGTGCCGATCACGGCCTCGCCCTGCTGGTCGATGCCGCCCGGCACCCGCTGGAGTTGCGCGGCATCCACCGCAGCGTCAGCGGCCTCTCGTTCGAGGACGCGGTGGCCGCGGCGGCCAAGGGCTTCGACGTCGTCCCGCTGGCTGCGGGCGACGATCCCACCACCATGCTCGGCCGCGAGCACGGCACCGCGTTCGTCATCGGCGCGGGACCTCGGCTGGCGCTGCTGCGCTCGCCGCGGCCGTCGGTCCTCGAGGACGCCGTACCATCCGACCGGCCCGATGGGTGGCGCGAGCTGGACGCCGGCGTGCTGGTCGACGTGCTGCTCGCCCACCTCTGGGGTGTGGACGATGCCGACCCGCGCGTGACGTACCACCACGACGGCGACGAGGCGCTGCGCTCGGCAGGCCGTGACGCGGGCGTCGCGGTACTGACCCGTCCGCCCGCCCTGGCCGACGTGCTCGACTTGGCCGCCCGCGGGGAGCGGATGCCACGCAAGTCGACCTCGTTCGGGCCGAAGCCGTGGACCGGCCTGCTGATGCGCGAGCTCGCCACCGGCCAGTAGCCCCGCCCGCCATGATCGACGCTGAACCCCGGCCACCACGATCGCCAGCCGCGCCGCAGGCAGCCCCGGTTCCCGCCGAGCATCCGGGCACGACCGATGCGGGATGGCCCCCGACCTGCCGGAGCCTCAGAGCACGATGAGCACCGGCCGAGTCACTGGCCCGCGGCCTCGGCTCCGACCAGCACGAGCCGGCGCTCGGGCGAGGCGGTGGCGGGTTCGGATGGTGGATCGGCCTTGCGGGCCTTCTGCTTCTTCTGCTTCACCGGTGGTCGCCGCGCGATGCACTTGGCGGAGTCGATCTCGATCTCGAAGGTGCTCTGTCCGGCGCCTCCGGACCGCCAGAACCGGCGGCGGAGTGCACCGGTGATCTCGACGGTGTCGCCCTCTTCGAGGACGCGGAGCTTGCGGCGTTGTGCGGACGCCCACGCCGTGCACGTGACCGTGTCGACGCGGCGGGGAGCGCCCAGCCCGGCGGGCGGACGTGGGCGCTGGACCACCAGTCGCGCCGACACGATCTCGTCGCCGCTGGGCAACAGGATGACCTCGGGCTCGGCGGACAACCGGCCGACGAGCCGGACCTCGTTGAGGTGCTCGGCGGGCACCGTTGCGGTGTTCATGACGACTCCTTCGGCGGATGGGGATCGGGTCCTGTCCACCATCGTGGGCGCGGACGGGCGGTCGCGCAGCCGCGGATCGTCGATTTGTGGATGACGGGCCGAAGTCGTCGGGGCTGTGGACGAGAGACCTGCTGGGCGGGCGTTCGAGCGGCGCCCGGCGGGCTGCTCGGACACGTCAGTCGTCGCTGTCGCCGTCGCCAATCTCGGCCGCGCGCTCGGGCGGCGTCGGGCTCGCCCTCGATGTCCGCGTCGGCGGCCCGCAGGAACCAGCGGCGAAGTCGTCGGGGCTGTGGACGAGAGACCTGCTGGGCGGGCGTTCGAGCGGCCCCAGCGGGCCGCTGGGACACGTCAGTCGTCGCTGTCGCCGTCGCCGATCTCGGCGGCGCGCTCGGCGGCGTCGGTCTCGCCCTCGATGTCGGCGTCGGCGGCCCGCAGGAACCAGCGGCGGGCCTCCTTGTCGCGGCCCGCGGCGAGGAGCGCGTCGGCGTAGGCATAGCGCAGGCGGGCGACCCACTCCGCATGCGCGGTGGATCGCAGCTCCGGCACCTGCAGCGACACCGCTGCCGCCTCGTGGTCGCCGAGGTCGCGCCGCGCGCCGGCGGCGACGATGAGCATCTCGATGCGCCCGGCTGTGTCCAGACCGGTGACGGCGGGGTCGTGCGAGAGGTCGAGTGCTCGGCGCGGACGGCCGAGGCCACGCTCGGCATCGGCCATCATGGGCAGGTACTCGGCCGAGCCGGTCATGCGCCGGGCGGCTCGCAGCTCCGCGAGCGCGTCGGCGTACTTGCCGGCCATATATGCGGCCACGCCGGCGGCCTCGCGCACGACGCCGATGCGCCCGGCTTTCCGCCGCGCGGCCATGGCGTGCTCGTAGGCCCGCTGCGGTTCGTCGTCGAGCAGGCGCTGCGCCATGACCAGGTGCCGCGCGACGGCGGCGGACATCTGACCGGAGAGCGCACTGAGCTCGGCGCGGATCTCCTCGTCGAGCTCGCGGCCGGTCACGTCCTCGTCGACGACGGGGTCAGGGACGCGCGGGGCGCTGGACGGGCCCGGTGCGTTGCGGGAGCGGTCGTCGCCGTCGGCCGGGCCGCGGGACCCGCCGCGCGGGCCACCGCCGCCGAAACGGTCACCGCCGCGTCCGCCTCCGGATCGGCCACCGCCCGCACCGCCCGGACCACCGCGTCGTTCGCCGCCGCCCGAGCGACCGCCGGACTCGCGATCGTTGCCGCGTCCGGAGCCGCGGGAGTCATCGCCGGAGCGAGGGCCGTAGGAGCGGCCACCGCTCGAGGGTCGGCCGCCGCCGCGGGAGTCATCGCCGGAGCGAGGGCCGTAGGAACGGCCGCCGCCGGAGCGGTCGCCACCGCGAGAGTCATCGCTCGAGCGGGGACCGTACGAGCGGCCGCCACCGGAAGGACGGTCGCCGCCGGAGCCGCCGCTCCAGCGGTTACCGCCGGAGCGGTCGCCACCACGGGAATCGTCGGACCGGGAGCCGTAGGAACGGCCGCCGCCGGACCCGCCACGCGAGTCGTCGCCCGAGCGGGGACCGTACGAGCGGCCGCCACCGGAGGGACGGTCGCCGCCGGAGCCGCCGCTCCAGCGGCTACCGCCGGAGCGGTCGCCACCGCGGGAATCGTCGGGCCGCGAGCCGTAGGAACGGCCACCGCCCGACCCGCCACGCGAATCGTCGCCCGAGCGGGGACCGTAGGAACGGCCGCCGCCAGAGCGGTCGCCACCACGGGAATCGTCGGACCGGGAGCCGTAGGAGCGGCCACCGCCGGACCCGCCACGCGAATCGTCCCCGGAACGGGGGCCGTACGAGCGGCCGCCGCCGGACCCGCCACGCGAGTCGTCCCCGGAGCGGGGACCGTACGAGCGGCCACCACCACGGGAATCGTCTGAACGGGAACCGTAGGAACGACCACCGCCCGACCCACCACGAGAGTCATCGGAACGAGGGCCGTACGAGCGGCCACCACCGGAGGGACGGTCGCCACCGGAGCGGCCGCCACCGGAGCGGTCGCCACCACGAGAGTCATCGGAACGCGAGCCATAGGAGCGGCCACCGCCGGAACGGTCGCTGCCGGAGCCGCCGCTCCAGCGGCTACCGCCGGAGGAACGATCGCCACCCCGAGAGTCATCCGACCGGGAACCGTAGGAACGGCCGCCGCCGCGAGAGTCATCGGGACGGGAGCCGTAGGAACGGCCGCCGCTGGAGGGGCGGCTACTGCCGCGGGACTCGTCGGAGCGCGAGCCGGAGGAGCGGTCGCCAGGGGAGCGATCGCTGCCCGAACCACCGGATCGGCCGCCGCTCGAGGGGCGGCCACTGCCGCGGGGATCGTCGGAGCGCGAGCCGGAGGAGCGGCCGCCAGAGGAGCGGTCGCCGCCCGAACCACCGGATCGGCCGCCGCCCGAACCACCGGATCGGGCGCCGCCCGAACGATTGCCGCCGGGACCGCCGGGACCGCCAGAGCCGCGGGCCGGCCGGTCGTCCCGGCCGCTGCCGCCTCGCCGAGCTCGGCCGTCGTCGGACGGGTCCGTGCCCTCGCGGTCACGACCAGACATCAATGATCCTCTCGTCTCCATGCCGTTACCCCATTCTCCCCCGTCGACCGCCTCGGCGAGTCCAGGAGGGGGTCCGGACATGCGTGAGGCCCCGACGCACTAGGGGTCGGGGCCTCACGATGGGTAAGTGTCCGGCGGTGTCCTACTCTCCCACCCCCGCTAGAGGGCAGTACCATCGGCGCTGGTGGGCTTAGCTTCCGGGTTCGGAATGGGTCCGGGCGTTTCCCCGCCGCTATGACCGCCGGCACATCT
>NZ_SMKL01000055.1 GCF_004348545.1 Jiangella ureilytica
GGCCGGGGGCGGGGGCGGGGGCTCGCGCCGCGGCGAGACGGTGAAGGCGTTGACGGTGCCGAGGCCGCGCACCGTCGTCGGCGGCAGCGCGCGCAACAGGAAGGCCGGCACGTCGGCGAGCTCCTTCGCCGTCAGGTCGTCGACGAGGACGGTGTTGCGCTCGGCCAGCGCGGTCAGCCGGGCGGCGAGGTTCGTCGGGGTGCCGAACACGTCGCCCAGCCGGGCGATCACCGGTCCGGTCGCGATGCCGACCCGGATGTCGGGCAGGTCGTCGTCCTCGCCGATCTCCTCGACCAGCCGGCAGCCGATGAGTGCCGCAGTCTCGGGGTCGTCGGCGGTGAAGACCACCTCGTCGCCGAGGGTCTTGATGACCCGCCCGCCGGTGCCGAAGATGACGTCGTTGGTGGTGGCCTCGAACTGCTCGACCAGCTGACCGAGCTCGTCGACGCTCAACCCGCGGGACAACCGGGTGAACGACACCAGGTCGGCGAACCCGACCGACGCGGGCGCGGCCAGCAGCGGCGCCTCGCCGATGCGCCCGATGGCGACCAGCCGGTTGACCGACGCGGCGAGCTTGCGGCGCCACGCGTAGATGAGCAGCCGCTCGAACTCCGGCAGCAGCTTCTGCGCCACGAGATAGGCCGACGTCAGCCGGCTCCCCGTGCCGCGCCCGCCGGCCTCGTTCGCCTCGATGATCTCGGCGAGCGTCTCGACGTGCCACTCGGCGAGCCGGCCGGTCATGCGGCCCAGCGCCCGCACCATCTGCACGGCGGTGGCCTCGTCGACCACCTCGTCCTCGACCAGCTCGGTGACCCCGCGCAGCGCCTCCATGTCCCAGACGGTGAACGCCTGCTCCTCGCCGACGTCGGGGAAGCCCAGCGCGCGCCAGTACCGCGTGACCTCGTCGACGCTGAGCCCGGCGCCCTCGGCGATCTGCTCGCGGGTGTAGCGGCGGGACGCGCCCAGCAGCAGCCGCTCGAGCTCGTCGGCGGTGGGTCGCCGCGGCGGCTCGGGCGGCAGTGTCACGCGCGCTCGTCCAGGTCGTGCGCCTCGCGCACGAGCTCGCTCAGCCGCAGCTGCACCTGGTGCACCCGCGGGACGTCGTGCAGGCGCACCTGGCCCTGCTCGCTGGCGGCCGAGACGACCAGCGTGCCGCAGCGCAGGATGCGGTCGGTGAGCTGCATCTCGTACGCGACGTCGTTGATGACGGTGTGCGGGATGTCGCGGCCGGTGCGGGTGATGATGCCCTGCCGCGTGATCAGCCGCTCGCTGGTGATGGTGTACGTGGTGGTCAGCCAGGTGAGGAACGGCCAGATGACCCAGACGCCGAGCACCACGAGCCCGACGATGACGATGGCCCAGCGCCCCACGGTGCCGACCAGCTCGCCGTCGGGCAGCGCGCCGAGCCCGAAACCCACCCCGGCGGCCAGGACCAGCAGCACGAGCACCGGCACGATCAGCGCCTTGACGTGCGTGTGCAGGTGGTAGATCACCTGCTCGTCGTCGCTGAGCTGCTTATCGGAAAACCCCATGGCGTGAATCCTGGCACGTGACACCCGCGAGCGAGAACAGGCGCTCTCACCGCGGGCGCAGATGGACGACGTCTCCGGCGCCGACGGCGACCGGGTCACCCGCCGCCGCGGTCGCGATGAGCAGCCGCCCGGAGTCGTCGATGCCGGTCGCGAGGCCCTCGACGGCGTCTCCGCCGGGCAGCTCGGCGCGGACGTCGCGGCCGAGGGTGTCGCAGCGGCGGGTGTAGTCCTCGGCCAGCCCGCTGGCGAGCGGGTCGCCGCCGGCGGCGCGCCAGCCCTCGTACCGCGCGGCCAGCCGGTCGCCGACGGCGTCGAGCACCACCGCGTCGGTGTCCTGCTCGAACTCCCCGGTGACGACCCCCATCGAGACACCGCCCGGCGGCAGCTGGTCCGCCGTCTGGGCGACGTTGAGCCCGATGCCGACGACGGCGGCCGGCCCGGCCGGCGTGTCGACGCGCTCGGTGAGGATGCCCGCCAGCTTGCCGCCGTCGAGCAGGACGTCGTTGGGCCACTTGAGGACGGCGTCCACCCCCGCCGCCAGCCGCACCGCCTCGACGACGGCGACCCCGGCGAGCAGCGGCAGCCACGGCCAGCGCGCCACGGGGACATCGTCGGGCCGGAGCAGGAACGACATCGCCAGCGCCGTGCCGGGCGGGGCCTCCCAGCGCCGGTCCAGCCGGCCCCGGCCCGCGCTCTGGTGCTGGGCGACGACGGCGTATCCCTCGGCCGCGCCGTCACGGGCCGCCGCGGCGACGTCGGCGTTCGTCGACCCCGTCGTGGCGATGCGGTGAATCGTCCACACGGGCCGTCAGCCGGTGTTCTGCAGGCCCGCGGCGACGCCGTTGACGCTGATCTGCAGCAGCCGCCGGGTGGCGGCCTCGGCGGCCGATCCGGACTCGACCTCGTCCTGCCGGAGCGCCCGCAGCGCGCGGACCTGCAGGTACGACAGGGCGTCGACGTACGGGTTGCGCAGGGCGACCGCGCGGCCCAGCACGTGACGGTCCTCGAGCAAGCGGGTGTGCCCGGTGACGTCGAGCACCCAGCGGGTGGTCAGCGCGTGCTCGTCGAGGATCTGCCGGGTCAGCTCGGGCCGGTCGCCCAGCGCGAGGTAGCGCGCGGCGATGCGGCGGTCGGACTTCGCCAGCGACATCTCCGCGTTCTCCATCATGACCGTGAACAGCGGCCACTCCTGGTACGCGCGGCGCAGCAGGTCGAGGTCGCCGACGGCGGCCAGCCCGGAGCCGAGGCCGTACCAGCCGGGCAGCGTGACCCGGGTCTGCGACCACGAGAACACCCACGGGATGGCGCGCAGGTCGTCCAGCGACGACACCGTCAGGCCCCGCCGGGCCGGCCGCGAGCCGATGGGCAGCGAGCCGACCTCTTCCAGCGGAGTGACCCGGGCGAACCACTCGGGGAAGCCGTCGGTGCGGACCAGCGCGTGGTAGGTCTCGCGGGCCGCGGCGTCGAGCGTCGCCGCCACACCGGCGAAGTCGACGGCGGCCGCCCGGGCCCGCTCCTCGACCGCGGGAGTGGACGCCAGCAGCACGGCCGACGCGACCTGCTCGATGTGCCGCCGCGCGATGGCGGGGTCGCCGTAGCGGGCGAAGATGACCTCGCCCTGCTCGGTGAGCTTGAACCGGCCGTCGACCGAGCCCGGCGCCTGCGCCAGCACCGCCCGGTTGGCCGGCCCGCCGCCGCGCCCCAGCGCCCCGCCGCGGCCGTGGAACATCGTCAGCGTGATCTCGTTCTCGTGCGCCCACGCCGTGAGGCGGTCCTGCGCGTCGTACAGCGCCAGCGTGGCCGACACCGGGCCGACGTCCTTGGCGGAGTCGGAGTAGCCGAGCATGATCTCCATGCGCCGGCCGGTGGCGGCCAGCCGCGCGCGCACCTCGGGCAGCTCGAGGACGCCGTCGAGGATCGCCACGCAGGCCGCGAGGTCGGCGCCGGTCTCGAACAGCGGCACCACGTCGAGCTCGACCGGCCGGCCGTCGAGGGCGTGGCGGGCCAGCTCGTGCACGGCGGCGACGTCGTCGGCGGACTGGGTGAACGAGACGACGTAGCGGCGGCAGGCGTCGGGGCCGAACCGGGCCTGGATCTGCGCCATGACCCGGATGGTCGCCAGCACCTCCTCGGTGCGGTCGGACAGCACGCCGCCGGCCCGGATCTCCTCCAGTGCGGCGCGGTGGACGGCACTGTGCTGGCGGACCTCGAGCTCGGCCAGGTGGAAGCCGAACGACTCGACCTGCCAGATGAGGCCCTGCAGCTCGCCGTAGGCCTGCCGCGCGGCGCCGGCCTCGGCCAGGCTGGCCTGCACGGCGCGCAGGTCGGCCAGCAGCTCCGTGGCCGCGGCGTAGGCGAGGTCGGCGTCGCGGCGGCGGGTGGCGCCGATGCGGGCGGCCGCGTACAGGACGGCGATGCGGTGCGGCTCGTTGGGCGAGCGCGACGCCAGCTCGGTGTAGAGCTCGGGCTGGGCGGCCTGGGCGTCGGCCAGCATGCGGCGCAGCTCGGTGGCGGGCGGCGTGGACGCGGCGTCGAGCGTGAGCCCGCGGCCCACCCGGGCACAGGCCGCCTCGAGCGCCCGGAGCACGTGGTCGGACTGGACCGCCATGGCCTGACGGGTGACGGCGCTGGTGACGTGCGGGTTGCCGTCGCGGTCGCCGCCGATCCAGGAGCCCAGCCGGACGAACGCCGGCACCTGCGGGGCCGCCACCACGGCCGCCCCGCCGGCGAGCGCCATCTCCGCGCGCCGGTACACCTGCGGCACCACGTGGAAGAGCACGTCGTCGAAGGCGGACATGGCGGTGCGGACCTCGTCGAGCGGGCCGGGGCGGTCGACCCGCAGCGGCGCCGTGCGCCACAGCACGTCGATCTGCTCGAGCAGCATGCGCTGCGTCTCGGCGTCTTCGGACGTGCCCAGGCGGGGGTCGTCGCGCCGCTCGAGCAGTCCGGCGATGCGCCGGATGGACGTGACGACGGCGCGGCGGCGCGCCTCGGTGGGGTGTGCGGTGAGCACGGGCCGGAACTCGAGGCCGTCGAGCAGGTGCTTGGCCTTGTCGTGGCCGGCGAGGCGGGCGACGTCCTCGACGGCCTTCGCGACGGTGCCGGCCAGCGGGTGGTCGGGGCGGTCGCCGGCCCGCAGCGAGCGGACCCGGTGGTACTCCTCGGCGGCGTTGACGAGGTGGAAGTAGACGGTGAACGCGCGGGCGACCTCGTCGGCCCGGTCGAGCGTCCACGACGCCACCAGCTGCTCGGCCTGGGCGGCGGCGTCGTCGGCGACGGTCTGGTCCTCGTGGTGCGAGGCGATGGTCAGCTCGCGCAGCCGCTCGACGTCGGCCAGCAGGCCGTCGCCGCCGTATTCGCGCAACACCTGGCCCAGGGCGTCGCCGAGCTGCCGGACGTCGGCACGCAGCCGTTCGGGCATCTCGAAACGGGCCGCCTCGCGGGATCCGGTGGCAGTGGAAGCCATGCGCCCAGCGTAGACAGCGGACATGGAACGCCGGGTCCGCACCCCACAGTCCGAGACGGGAGGGCGAGACGGGAGTCACTGCCGCTTCGTCCGGTGTGCTCTACCCTGCTAGGGCTTCACCCGACGACGGAGGCCACACCATGACGACGCACGACGGTCCGGACATCCACACGACCGCGGGCAAGCTCGCCGACCTGCGGCAGCGGATCGACGACGCCGTGCACGCCGGCTCCGAGCGGGCGGTCGAGAAGCAGCACGCGCGCGGCAAGAAGACGGCCCGCGAGCGCATCGCGATGCTGCTCGACGAGGGCTCGTTCGTGGAGTTCGACGAGCTGGCCCGGCACCGGTCCACCGCGTTCGGCATGGAGAGGAACCGGCCCTACGGCGACGGCGTCGTCACCGGCTTCGGGACGGTCGACGGCCGCCAGGTCGCGGTGTTCGCCCAGGACTTCACCGTTTTCGGCGGCAGCCTCGGCCAGGTGTTCGGCGAGAAGATCGTCAAGGTCATGGACTTCGCGCTGAAGACCGGCTGCCCCATGATCGGCATCAACGACTCCGGCGGCGCGCGCATCCAGGAGGGCGTCGTCTCGCTCGGCCTCTACGGCGAGATCTTCCGCCGCAACGTGCACGCGTCGGGCGTCATCCCGCAGATCTCGCTGATCATGGGCCCGTGCGCGGGCGGCGCCGTGTACTCGCCGGCCATCACCGACTTCACCGTCATGGTCGACCAGACGTCGCACATGTTCATCACCGGCCCCGACGTCATCAAGACCGTCACCGGCGAGGACGTCGGCTTCGAGGACCTCGGCGGCGCGCGGGCGCACAACACGAAGAGCGGCAACGCCCACTACATGGCCGCGGACGAGGCCGACGCCGTCGACTACGTCAAGGCGCTCATCTCGTACCTGCCGCAGAACAACCTCGACCCGGCGCCGTCGTTCCCCGACGCCGTCGCGCCGCTCGAGGTCACCGACTCCGACCTGGCCCTGGACACCCTGGTGCCGGACAGCGCGAACCAGCCGTACGACATGCACACCGTCATCGAGGCCGTGCTCGACGACGGTGACTTCCTCGAGGTGCACCCGCTGTTCGCCGGCAACATCATCGTCGGCTTCGGCCGCGTCGAGGGCCAGTCCGTCGGCGTCGTCGCGAACCAGCCGATGCAGTTCGCCGGCACCCTCGACATCGACGCGTCGGAGAAGGCGGCCCGGTTCGTGCGCACCTGCGACGCGTTCAACATCCCGGTGCTGACCTTCGTCGACGTGCCCGGCTTCCTGCCCGGCACCGACCAGGAGTGGAACGGCATCATCCGGCGCGGCGCCAAGCTCATCTACGCCTACGCCGAGGCGACCGTGCCGCTGGTGACCATCATCACGCGCAAGGCCTACGGCGGCGCCTACGACGTCATGGGCTCCAAGCACCTCGGCGCCGACGTCAACCTCGCCTGGCCGAGCGCGCAGATCGCCGTCATGGGCGCCCAGGGCGCGGTCAACATCCTGTACCGGCGCGAGCTCGCCGACGCCGACGACCCCGCCGAGCGGCGCGCTCAGCTCGTCACCGAGTACGAGGACACGCTGGCGAACCCGTACGTCGCCGCCGAGCGCGGCTACGTCGACGCCGTCATCGAGCCGTCGCGCACCCGGGTGTCGATCATCCAGGCGCTGCGGGCGCTGCGCACCAAGCGTGAGACGCTGCCGCCGAAGAAGCACGGCAACATCCCGCTCTGACCGCTCGGGCGGCTGAGTCCGGATTCGGCCGCGAGCCCCGACCGGCTGCTGCCGTTCCGGTCCCACCGAGCCGGACTCGACGATCCGGATAGAGTGACGGCGTGACCGATGCGCCGCCGCTGTTCCGGGTCGTCCGCGGAACGCCCACCGACGAGGAGCTGGCCGCCCTCGTCGTCGTGCTGACGGCGAGGGCGGCGGCCGGGCGCGCGCCGTCGGCCCCGGAGCGGTCGTCGTGGGCGTCGTACTGGAACCACCGGGCGCCGCTGGCGCCGGGCGCGGGCGCGTGGCGGGCCAGCGCCCTCCCCCGCTGATCTGACACAGATCTGCCCGCCGTTCGTCCTTCTCGTCACAAGATTGCCCGGATAGGGTCGCTGGGTGACGACTCCGCAGCCGCCGCGCACCGTCGACGAGATCGCTGACGCCTACGTCGACGAGTACGCCGCCCTCGACCCGTACACCGCCACCTACGCCGGCCTGAGCGGCTACGACGCCCTCAGCACCGACCTGTCGCCGGACGGGTTCGCCGAGCGCCGGGCGCTCGCCGAGCGCACCCTCGCGGCCCTCGCGACGGCCACCGCGGCCGACGAGCGCGAGCGGGTCGCGGGCGAGGCGATGCGCGAGCGGCTGTCCCTCGACATCGAGATGGACGACGCCGGGCTGAACCGCAACCTCAACGTCATCGAGAGCCCGTTCCACTGGGCCCGCGAGACGTTCGACCTCATGCCCACGGACACCGAGGAGCAGTGGGCGAACATCGCCGCCCGCATGCGCGCCGTGCCGACGGCACTGGAGCAGTACCGCCAGACCATGGACGCCGACATCGCCGCCGGCCGCCCGTCGCCGCGCCGCCAGGTGCTCGCCGTCGCCGAGCAGGCCGGCCGGGTCGCGAACACGTTCTTCGGCGAGCTGGCCGCAGCCGGGCCGGAGTCGATGCGGGCGGAGCTCGACGCCGCTGCCGCCGCGGCCTCCGAGGCGTACCGCGCGTTCGGCGGCTACCTCACCGAGACCGCAGCGCCCACGGCGCGCGAACAGGACGCCGTCGGGCGCGACGCCTACGCCATCGCCTCGCGCTACTTCCTCGGAGCAGCCGTCGACCTCGACGAGACCTACGAGTGGGGCGTCGCCGAGCTGGCCCGCATCGAGACCCAGCTGGCCGAGGTCGCGCAGGACATCGTCCCCGGCGGCACGGTCGACGACGCCGTCGCCGCGCTGGACGCCGACCCGGCCCGCACGATCGTGGGCACCGCCGGCCTGCAGTCGTGGATGCAGAAGCTGTCCGACCGCACTATCGAGGCGATGGCCGGCGTCCACTTCGACATCCCCGACCCGATCCGCCGGCTGGAGTGCCGCATCGCCCCCACCAAGGAGGGCGGCATCTACTACACCAGCCCCAGCGACGACTTCACCCGCCCCGGGCGCATGTGGTGGTCCGTCCCCGAGGGCGTCGAGGAGTTCTCCACCTGGCGCGAGACCACCACGGTGTTCCACGAGGGCGTGCCCGGTCACCACCTGCAGGTCGCCCAGGTCATCTACCGGCGCGAGGTCCTCAACCGCTGGCAGCGGCTGCTGTGCTGGGTGTCCGGGCACGGCGAGGGCTGGGCGCTCTACGCCGAGCGGCTCATGGCCGACCTCGGCTTCCTCGACGACCCCGGCGACCGCCTCGGCATGCTCGACAGCCAGTCCTTCCGCGCCGCCCGCGTCGTCGTCGACATCGGCATCCACCTGGGCAAGGAGATCCCGGCCTCGCTGGTGGCGGCCGACGGGTTCCCGGCCGGGGTCTGGACGCCGGAGGCGGCGTACACCTTCCTGCGCGCCCACTGCCGCATGCCCGACGAGTTCCTCCGCTTCGAGCTCGACCGCTATCTCGGCTGGCCGGGCCAGGCGCCGTCGTACAAGATCGGCGAGCGCATCTGGCTCGCCGCCCGCGACGACGCCCGCCGCCGTCAGGGCGACGCGTTCGACCTGCGCGAGTTCCACCGGGCGGCGCTCGACCTCGGCTCCATCGGCCTCGACCCGCTCCGCGAGGCGCTCGCCCGGTTGTGACGGCTGCCAGGCTCGCGGTGAGCAGCGTGCCGTAGAGCACGCCAGCCGTTGGTCCCGTCTGGGATGGCCTGATCTCGGCTGTGACCCGGATCACGCCGTCGATCCGGGATCGCGGGAATTGGGCCGGTTCGCCCGCCGTTGGGCTGGTCGACATGGTGAACATCTGGGGCCTCACTGAGCGCCTGCACGTCGATCTGCGACGGCAGGCCAGCGCTGCCTGTCCGGTCTAGGACCGCAGCACCCGCGATCGCCCGGCACCGGTCACCCGCTTCCCTGCCTCGCCCCCTGCCGCCCGGTCGCGGCTCCGCGCGCTCACCGCGGCGCGCCCGCGCGCTTCGCCGCGCCCTCACCTCCCCTCGTCCCACCCGGAAGGTCTTCGCATGTCCGAAACCACGACCGCAGGCGCGCCCGCGTCCCGCCGGCTGCGCCTGCCCTCGTTCTCCGTCCAGGTCGTCATCGGCCTGGTGCTGGGTGTCGTCCTCGGCCTGATCGCCCGCGAGCTGGGCCCGGCCGCCGACGGCAACCCGAACTGGCTGACGAGCACCCTCGACACCGTCGGCGGCCTCTTCGTCGACCTGCTGCGGGCCGCCGTCATCCCGCTGATCTTCACCGCGATCGTCGCGAGCATCGCGAACCTGCGCAACGTCACCAACGCGGCCCGGCTGGCCGGCCAGACGCTGCTGTGGTTCGCGATCACCGCCTTGATCGCGGTCGCCATCGGCATCGCGCTCGGCCTGATCCTGCAGCCGGGCGAGCACACGTCCGTCACCCAGGACCAGGCCGCCGAGCCCGGTCGCACCGGCGACTGGTGGGCGTTCCTCACCAGCCTCGTCCCGACCAACTTCCTCGCCCTCACGGCGTCGACCTCGATCGACCCCGAGTCCGGCGCGGCGGCCACGAGCCTGAGCTTCAACGTGCTGCAGTTCGTCGTCGTGTCGGCGGCCATCGGCATCGCCGCGCTGAAGCTCGGCGACAAGGCCGAGCCGTTCCTGGCCTTCAACCGGGCCGCGCTGTCGATCGTCCAGAAGGTGCTCTGGTGGATCATCCGGCTGGCCCCGATCGGCACCGTCGGCCTGCTGGGCTACGCCGTCGCCGACTACGGCTGGGACGCCATCGGCTCACTCGGCCGGTTCACGCTGGCCGTCTACATCGGGCTGGCGCTGGTGCTGTTCGTCGTCTACCCGGTGCTGCTGCGGGCGCACGGCCTGAACCCGGTCAAGTTCTTCACCGGCGCGTGGCCGGCCATCCAGCTGGCGTTCGTGTCGCGCTCCTCGGTCGGCACGCTGCCGGTCACCGAGCAGGTCACCGAGCGCAACCTCGGCGTCTCGCGGTCCTACGCGTCGTTCGCGGTGCCGTTCGGCTCGACGACGAAGATGGACGGCTGCGCCGCGATCTACCCGGCGATCGCCGCGATCTTCGTGGCACAGTTCTTCGGCCTCGACCTGTCGGTGTCGGACTACCTGCTGATCGTGCTGGTCTCCGTCGTCGGCTCGGCCGCGACCGCCGGCACCACGGGCGCGACGGTCATGCTCACGCTGACGCTGTCGACGCTGGGCCTGCCGCTGGCCGGCGTGGGCCTGCTGCTGGCCGTCGACCCGATCCTCGACATGGGCCGGACGGCGGTCAACGTCGCCGGTCAGGCGCTGGTCCCGACCATCGTCGCCAAGCGCGAGGGCCTGCTCGATCTGGCGGCGTACAACTCAGACCGGCGCGGTGACGTGTTCGCCGACGGTGGTGAGGAGCGAGACAAGACGCCCGACTTGGCGTTAACCTCTGCGTGACCATGATCACCCCATGATCGTCGGCGGCCGATGCTGCTCCAGGCATCGACCGCCGATGATCATTGTCGGTAACGTGAGGTCCGTGGTGCGCCTGCTGCTCGCTTCCCAGTCCCCCGCCCGGCTGGCGACCCTGCGCTCCGCCGGCATCGAACCGGTCGTCCAGGTCTCCGGCGTCGACGAGGACGCGGTGCTGGCCGCGGCGCGCGAGCGTGGGCCGCTCCCGCCGCACGACGTGCCGCTGCTGCTCGGCCGGGCCAAGGCCGAGAAGGTCGCCGGCAAGACGTTCACCGGCATGATCGTGCTCGGCTGCGACTCCGTCCTCGAGCTCGACGGCGAGATCCACGGCAAGCCGGCCGACTCCGTCGAGGCGGTGCGGCGCTGGCGGCGCATGCGCGGCCGGTCCGGCATCCTGCACTCCGGCCACTGGCTCATCGACCTGCGCGAACCCGAGGACGGCGGCACCGGCCGCGCGGTCGGCGACACCGCCAGCACCACGGTGCACTTCGCCGACCTCTCCGACGCCGAGATCCGCGCCTACGTCGCCACCGGCGAGCCGCTGCGCGTGGCCGGGGCGTTCACCATCGACGGTCTCGGCGGCCCGTTCGTCACCGCCATCGACGGCGACCACCACGCCGTCGTCGGCCTGTCGCTGCCGCTGCTGCGCACCCTGCTGGGCCGGCTGGGGGTCTCGATCACCGAACTGTGGCGCACCGACCCCGACCACGAGCCGGTCCGCCGCCGCGCCCGCCGCGCGGCCCGCTGACGGGCTCAGACCGGCGGCACGCCGTGCCGCCGCTCGGAGAATCGCCGGTCCTTGCCGGCCGCGGCCGCCAACCGCGCGACGAGCTGGCCCCGCAGCTCCTCGGGCTCCACGATCGCGTCGATGACCAGGTCGGACGCCAGCCGCAGGATGTCGATGTCGGCCTCGTACTCCAGCCGCAGCCCCTCGACGTACGCCGCCCGCTCCTCGTCGTCGGCGATGGCGGCGATCTTGTTGAAGTAGACGGCGTTGATCGCGGCCTCCGGGCCCATGACGGCGATCTTCGCGGTCGGCAGCGCGAGGCAGGCGTCCGGCCCGAACCCCGGCCCGCACATCGCGTACAGACCGGCACCGTAGGCCTTGCGGACGATCACCGACACCGTCGGCACCGTGGCCTCGGCCACCGCGGTGATCATCTTGGCGCCGTGCCGGATGATCCCCTCGCGCTCCACCGACGAGCCGATCATGAAGCCGGGCACGTCGGCCAGGTAGATCAGCGGCACGTTGAACGCGTCGCACAGCCAGATGAACCGGGCCGCCTTGTCCGCGGAGTCGGTGAACAGCACGCCGCCCTTGACGGCGGGCTGGTTGGCGACGACACCGACCGGCTGGCCCTCGAGCAGCCCGAACCCGGTGACCAGCTCGGCCGCGAACAGCGGCTTCACCTCGAAGAACGAGTCGCCGTCGATCAGAGCGTCGATGACGTCGTGGATGTCGTAGCCCATCGACTCCTCGGCGGGGACGAGGTCGCGGGTGAACTCGCGAGCGGCGCCCCCGGCGGCGTACGACGGCGGCGGCTGACGCCACGAGCCGGGCAGGTAGGAGAAGAACGCCTTCGCCTGCTCGATCGCCTCGGCGTCGTCGGCCGCGAGGTTGTCGCCGCAGCCGGACACCGTCGCGTGCATGCGGGCGCCGCCCATCTCGTCGAGCGTCACCTTCTCGCCGACCACCATCTCGGCCATGCGGGGCGAGCCGAGGTACATCGAGGCGTTGCCCTCGACCATGATCACGACGTCGCAGAAGGACGGGATGTAGGCGCCGCCGGCCGCGCTGGGCCCGAACAGGCAGCAGATCTGCGGCACCTTGCCCGACAGCGCCACCTGGTTGTGGAAGATGCGCCCGGCGCCGCGGCGGCCGGGGAACAGCTCGACCTGATCGGTGATGCGGGCGCCGGCGGAGTCGATGAACCAGAACACCGGCAGCTCGTCGCGCAGCGCCGTCTCGGTGACCCGGACGATCTTCTCGACGGTCCGCGCGCCCCACGAGCCGGCCTTGACGGTGGGGTCGTTCGCGACGACCAGCGCGGGCCGGCCCTCGACCAGGCCGCGACCGGTGACGACGCCGTCGGCCGGCAGCCCCGTGGCGAGCGCGTGGGCCAGCTGGCCGTCCTCGACGAAGGTCCCGGTGTCGAAGAGCAGGTCGAGGCGGTCGCGCACGTAGAGCTTGCCCTGTGCGGCCAGCTTGGCGGCACCGGCGTCCGACGGGACCTCGGTGGCCTTGCGTGCCGCGTCGACCTCGGCGTAGTGGTCGCGCCCCACGGCGTCCCCTTCCGTCCCCGTCGCCGTTCTCGTCACGAGACGATCATGCCTGAACCGGCAGGCCCAGGCCGCGCGCCAGGACGAGCCGCTGGATCTCGCTGGTCCCCTCGCCGATCTCGAGGATCTTCGCGTCGCGGTAGAAGCGCGCCACCGGGTACTCCTCCATGAAGCCGTAGCCGCCGTGCACCTGCGTGGCGATGCGGGTGGCGGTGACGGCGGACTCCGTCGCGTAGAGCTTGGCCGACGCTGCCGCCTGCTTCACCTCGGCGGCGGGCGCACCGGCGTCGCGCAGGGCCGCTGCCCGGTAGGTCAGCAGCCGGGCGGCCTGCGCCATGACGTGCAGGTCGGCGATCTGGAACGCGACGGCCTGCTTCGCGCCGATGGGCACGCCGAACGAGGTCCGCTCGTGCGCGTAGGGGACGCTGGCGTCGAGCATCGCCTGGATGCAGCCGACGGCGAGGGCGGCGATGGCGATGCGGCCGTCGTCGAGCGTGGCCAGGAACTGCGCGAACCCCTGGCCGCGCTCGCCCAGGAGGTGGTCGGCCGGCACCCTGGCGCCGTCGAAGGTCAGCGGGTGGGTGTCGGACGCGTGCCAGCCGAGCTTGTCGTAGGCCGGCTCGACGATGAACCCGGGCGTGCCGGACGGGACGATGATCGCGGAGATCTCCGCGGTGCCGCCGGACCGCTCGCCGGTGCGCGCGGTGATGGTGACGCAGCTGGTCAGCTCGGTGCCGGAGTTGGTGATGAACTGCTTGGCGCCGTCGACGACCCACTGGTCGCCGTCGAGGACCGCGCGGGTCGCCGTCGCGCCGGCGTCGGAGCCGGCACCGGGCTCGGTGAGGCCGAACGCGGCCAGCGCCCGGCCGGCCACGAGGTCGGGCAGCCAGCGGTCCTTCTGCGCCGCGGTGCCGTAGGTCAGGATCGGCATGATGCCCAGCCCGACGGCGGCCTCGAGCGTGATGCCGAGCGACTGGTCGACGCGGCCGATCTCTTCGATCGCCACGCACAGGCTGGTGAGGTCGCCGCCGGCGCCGCCGTACTCCTCGGGCGCCGTCAGGCCGAACAGGCCCAGATCGCCCATGGCGCGCACGACGGCGACGGGGAACTCGTGCTTGCGGTCCCACTCCGCGGCGTGCGGCGCGATCTGCGCACGCGCGAAGTCGCGGACGACCTGGCGGAACTGCTCGTGTTCCGCGGAGAGCTCGAACATCGTCGTTCCCGCTTCCGTAGTGCCCGGTACTTGACGCTTACGTTAACGTAAGTTTGGGCGTGAGACCAGGCTTCCGGAGCGGAGGGCGACGGGTGACCGGCACGGAGCGGACGTGGAGCATCACCGAGCTCGCCGAGGAGTTCGGCATCACCCTGCGCACGATCCGGTTCTACGAGGAGCAGGGCCTGCTGACGCCGGCCCGCAACGGCACCCGGCGCATCTTCGCCGACGGCGACCGCGTGCGGCTCGGCCTGGTGTTGCGCGGGAAGCGGCTCGGGTTTCCGCTCGACGAGATCAAGAAGATCATCGGCATGTACGACGCCGAGCCCGGCGAGGTGGGGCAGCTGCGCTACCTGCTCGACCAGATCGAGCAGCGCCGGGCGGAGCTGGAGATGCGCCGACGCGACATCGACGCCACCCTGTCCGACCTCGCGGACCTGGAGCGTCGATGCCGCGCCGACCTGGAGCGGCTGTCGGTCTAACCCCCCGGGGGCGGGTCGGTGATGGGCTGCCTGTCGCACTGCGCGGCGCCGTCCATGACGACCTCCGCGACCTCGCCACCTGACATCAGGAAGTGCCAGGCCCGCATGATGACGTTCTCGCCGTAGAACACCGCGCGGTAGTACCCGTCGTCGGTGAACGTCGGATCGGTGTACGCCGCGAGGACGTCGCTCTCGGTCGAGCCGGCCGCGATGCCCTCGGGCGTCGCCACCGGGATGTCGAAGTGCATCGTCGCGACCTCGAAGTGCGGCCGCAGGTCGTCCGGGTACTCGCCCCAGCTGCCCCGGACCGAGATGAGACCGTGCGCGTTCGCGCTGCGGTACTCGCCGTAGCAGGCCTCGTGGTACCCCGTGCCCGGCTCGTAGGGCGTGATCACGACGCCCGGGATGGTCTCGAGCTCGGTGAGCGGCGTACCGACGGTGTAACCGTCGATGCCCTCGTTGGGGTAGATGACGGTCTTGCCTGCGGCCGGGTCCTCCGTGGTCGGGTCCTCGCCGCCCTCGGTGCCCGTCTCGGCGCCGGTCTCGGTGCCGGTCTCGCCGCCGGGGTCGGTGGCGGGGGGCGCCTCGGTCTCGTCGTCGGGCGGGGTGTCCGGGGTCTCGCCGGTCGGCGGCTCGACCGCCTCCCCGGTCTCCGTCGCGTCCGGCGTCATGAGCGTGCTCGGCGGCGCCGGGGTCTCCTCGACCGTCGGGGGCGCGGGCGTCTCGAGGGTGGTCGGCGTGTTCGCCGGGGCCGGGTTCGGGGCGGCGGTGAACTGCCCGCTCACCGCGACGGAGCCGACCGCCAGCGCGGCCACCAGGCCCACCGAGCCGGCGGCCGATGCCACCATGCGGGTGGTCCGCCGCCGCTGTGCGCCCTTGACGATCCGCCCGACCGCGTCGGTCCGCGCGTTGAGCGACAGCCGCTCGTCGCCGAGGATCCGGCGCAGTTCATCGTCGAAGTCGTTCATCGTTCACGTCCCTCCACCGCGGACACGCTCGCCCGCAACTTCGCCAAGGCCTTGCTCGCCTGGCTCTTGACGGTGCCCTGACTGATGCCCAGCGCCTCGGCGATCTCCGCCTCGGACAGGTCCTCGTAGTAGCGCAGCACCAGCACTGCCCGCTGCCGCGGCGGCAGCTCGGACAGCGCCTGCCACATCGGCTCGCCGTCGAGCCGGTCCGGCTGGAACGCCACCCGCTCCGGGAACTGCTCGACCAGCACCTCGCGGCGCCGGCGCCGCCACCGGCTGACGTGCGCGTTGGCCATCGACCGCCGCACGTAGGCCTGCGGGTCGGTGTTCTGCCGCATGATCTTGGCCCAGTGCGATCCGACCTTCTCCAGAGCGGTCTGCACCAGGTCAGCGGCGTCGTGCGGCGAGCCCGTGAGCGCGTGGCCGTAGCGCAGCAGCCCCGGCAGGCTCGCCCGGACGAACTCCTCGAAATCCATGGTGGCCTCGTCCGCCTCGGAACGACCCGCCCTCACCGCCGTGCCCACGGCCGCGGCTTCCTCGTCTGGGGACTGTATAAGCATCACGACCCCGCCCTCACGTCTTGAACCTTGTCGCTGCTGAACACGCGCGAACGGCCTGCGGGGTTGCCTTGCGTCCATGTGTCAGACGGAGTTCAGCTGCCGGTCCCCTAGACTCGCCTGCAGTTCTGGGAGGAGTGAGCGTGGAGTACCGCCGGATCAGCAAGGTTCTCGTGGCCAACCGCGGCGAGATCGCGGTGCGGGTGATTCGGGCCTGCCGCGACGCGGGCCTGGGCAGTGTCGCCGTCTACGCCGACGGCGACCGCGACGCACCGCACGCCAGGCTCGCCGACGAGGCCTACGCGCTGGGCGGCGAGACCGCCGCCGAGACGTACCTGGTCATCGCGAAGCTGCTCGACGTCGCCGAGCGCTCCGGCGCCGACGCCGTCCACCCCGGGTACGGGTTCCTGGCCGAGAACGCCGAGTTCGCGCAGGCCGTCCTCGACGCCGGGCTGGTCTGGATCGGACCGCCGCCGGCCGCCATCACCGCACTCGGCGACAAGGTCAGCGCCCGGCACATCGCCGCGAGCGCCGGCGCCCCGCTGGTCGCGGGCACCCCCGACCCCGTCACCAGCGCCGACGAGGTCGTCGACTTCGCCAAGGAGCACGGCCTTCCGGTCGCCATCAAGGCCGCCTACGGCGGCGGCGGGCGCGGCCTCAAGGTGGCCCGCACGCTCGAGGAGATCCCGGAGCTCTACGAGTCCGCGGTGCGCGAGGCGGTCGCGGCGTTCGGCCGCGGCGAGTGCTTCGTCGAGCGCTACCTCGACCGGCCGCGCCACGTCGAGACGCAGTGCCTCGCCGACCGGCACGGCAACGTCGTCGTCGTGTCGACGCGCGACTGCTCGCTGCAGCGGCGGCACCAGAAGCTGGTCGAGGAGGCCCCGGCCCCGTTCCTCTCCGATGAGCAGAACGCCGAGCTGTACCGCGCGTCCAAGGCGATCCTGCGCGAGGCCGGCTACGTCGGCGCCGGCACCTGCGAGTTCCTGGTCGGCACCGACGGCACGATCTCGTTCCTCGAGGTCAACACCCGGCTTCAGGTCGAGCACCCGGTCAGCGAGGAGGTCACCGGCCTCGACCTTGTCCGCGAGATGTTCCGGGTCGCCGAGGGCGAGGAGCTGGGCTTCGACGACCCCGTCGTCCGCGGCCACTCCATCGAGTTCCGCATCAACGGCGAGGACCCCGGCCGCAACTTCCTGCCCACGCCCGGCACGGTCGCCACGTTCCGGCCGCCGTCCGGCCCCGGCGTTCGCGTCGACGCCGGCGTCGAGCCGGGCAGCGTCGTCGGGCAGAACTTCGACTCGCTGCTGGCCAAGCTGGTCGTCACCGGCGCCACACGCCGTCAGGCCGTCGAGCGGGCGCGGCGGGCGCTGGCCGAGTTCGAGGTCGACGGGCTGGCCACCGTCATCCCGTTCCACCGCGCCGTGCTCGACGACCCCGCGTTCGTTCCCGCGGCCGACGGTGAGCCGTTCGCCGTCCACACGCGCTGGATCGAGACCGAGTGGGACAACCCGGTCGCCCCGTTCGCGGGCACGGGCACTGGCACGGGCACTGGGGCCGACGGCGATGGCGGCGGCGGTCGCGAGCGGGTCACCGTCGAGGTCGGCGGCAAGCGGCTCGAGGTCGTGCTGCCGGCCGGGCTGGGCGCGGCCGTCGGCGCTGCGGGCGGTGCCGGCGCAACCGGTGCCGGTGCGGCGCGGCGGCCCGTGCGGCGCAGCGCCGGGCGGTCCGGGGCGGCCGCCGTCAGCGGCGACGCGCTCACCTCGCCCATGCAGGGCACGATCATCAAGGTCGTGGCCGAGGACGGCCAGACCGTCGCCGAGGGCGACGTCGTCGTCGTCATGGAGGCGATGAAGATGGAGCAGCCCATCACCGCGCACAAGGCCGGCACCGTCACGGGGCTGACCGCCGCGGTCGGCGCGACCATCGGCAACGGCGCGGTCATCTGCACCATCGAGGGCTGACGCCGGCTCGGGAAGCACGGCGGGTGCGTCCGGGTGCGCGAGGAGGCCGCCTGCACCTCACTCCCAGCTGAGCCGGACGTCGTCGGCCCCGAGGAGCTCGCCGTAGCGGGCCGCGGCGACGGCAGCGGCCTTCTTCGTGGCGGCCCTGACCGTGGCGAACGGCTCGACGGAGACGGCGAGGGTGCCGTTCTTCGCCTCGTGACTCCACACGCCACGCACGACGCCGTCGACCACCAGGACCGGTGAGATCCAGCCGGCCGCGCGTGACACGCGATCGACGAAGCCGTCGGGGATGGTTCGGGTCCGATGCCCGATGGGCGCGATGACGTACGGGTCGAATCCCGGGAGCAGGTGCACGCCGGCGGCGGCGCCGTCGTCCACCGTCAGAGTGGCCTCGAGGGTGCCCGGCGTGCTCCAGCGGGTGACGCCGTCGAGCTCGACCTCGACCATGACCTCGGTGTGCTCCTTGAACAGCCGGCGGGCCTTGGCGGCGTCGACGCCCCACCAGCGGCTGAAGTCTTCGTGCGTGGCCGGGCCGTAGACGTCGAGGAAGCGCTCGATGACGGTGTCCAGCGCGGTGTGCTGGTCAGGGGCGTCGTCCCAGGGCGCGTCGGGGACCCAGGTGCGCGGGCTGGTGAAGGTGACCTTGCGGTCGCGCTCCGGCCCCGAGCAGAGCAGGCCGCCCGCCGCGGCCGGCTTGAACATCTGCCCCCAGCCCGACCGCACCGCCTCGGCGAGTCCCGGCGCCTTCACGACGGCGGCGATCTCGGTCAGCAGCTCCTCGCGGGTGAGCACCTTGCCGGGCAGGACCTCGCCGATGACCTCGGTGATCTGCTGCAGCGCCGCGAGGTTGATGCCGTGGTAGCGCTCCCACGCGGCGTTGACCTGAGGCCACTGCCGATGCCCCCACGCCGACACCAGCAGCGGCAGCTCGGCAGCCGGGAACAGGTGCAGCGTGCCGCGCATGCCCCACGTCTTCACCAGCGTGCGGTCGGTCCACAGCGCCGTCGCCGCGTCGCCCAGCTGGTACGACGGGGTACGGACGCCCGCGATGAGCTCGCCCGACGACGCCACCTGCGCATGCACGCCGATGAGCCGCCCGGCGGTCTCGATCAGGCCGGGAGACGGGTCGGTGACGTGCAGGCGCTGCAGCCGCCGGCCGAGCACCTGGCCCCAGGTGAGCTTCTCCACGGGACCCATCGAACCATCCGCCCCAGACAACGTCGCCCTGCTCGTGGCACGAACCGCCGGACCGTGGATGATGGAGATATGTCGAGCAGCTTGGACGACGTCGCCGCCGCCCTCCGTGAAAACCCGCTCTACGTCGACCAGATCGCCGTAGAGGAACTCCGCGACCTCGGTGTGACGTTCGACGACGCCGGGCAGTCCTCGGTGCGCGATGCGCTCGATGGCACGGATACGCCCTTCTATGTCGCCGTGCTGCCCGCGGCCGCCGACGACGACGCAGCGGCACAGACGCTGGCACGCGACCTCGGCACCGGAACCTATCTGGTGATCTTCGGCAATCGCGGCCTCAGCGCCGGCTCGACGGAGATCGACAACAACGTCAGGCAGGCGGCCAGTTCGGCGCTCAGCAACGCCGACGGCGACCTCGGCACCGGCATCACGAACTTCGTCCAGTCGGCCGAGCAGGTGATCGCCGACGGCGGCTCGGGCGCGGGTGGCGGCCCTGCGAGCTCCAGTGACGGCGGAGGTGGCCTGCTTCCCCTGGCGATCCTCGCGGCTGCCGGCGGTGGCGGCTTCCTCCTCTACCGTCGCAACAAACGCAACAAGGAGCGCGTGCAGCTCGAGCAGGTCCGTGGCGCTCTCGACGAGGACATCACCAAGTACGGCGAGCGGCTGTCCGAGCTCGACCTCGACCTCGGCACAAATTCCAGGGTCCCGATCGAGGCCCGCCACGAGTACGGCCGCGCCCTCGACCTCTACGAGAACGCCAAGACCTTCGCCGACCGCGCCGAGAAGCCCACCGACCTCAAGCCCGTCACCACCGCCCTCGAAGAGGGCCGCTGGCTGCTGGCCTGCGTCGACGCCCGGACCAAGGGTGAGCCGCTGCCCGAGCGGCGGCTGCCCTGCTTCTTCGACCCGGGCCATGGTCCGTCGGTCGAGGACATCGAGTGGGCACCTCGGGGCGGTGCACCGCGCACCGTCCCCGCGTGTGCCGCGGACGCGTTCCGGGTCAGGAACGGAGACGACCCGGAAACCCGCATGGTCCCGGTCGGCGACGGCGAGCGACGTCCGTACTACGACGCCGGCCCCGCGTACGGCGGCTGGGCGGGCGGCTACTTCGGCGGTCTGCTGCCCGGCATGCTCATCGGCACCATGCTCGGCTCAGCCATGTCCAGTCCCGTCTCCATCGAGGGCGGCGGCGATGGCGGCGGCGACTGGGGTGGCGGCGACTTCGGTGGCGGCGGCGATTGGGGCGGTGGCGACTTCGGTGGCGGCGGCGACTTCGGCGGCGGCGACTTCTGACCGCCGAACCGTGCCGACTCCTGAGTTCATCCTCGCCCTACGTGAGCGGGTGGGCCATGACCTGCTGTGGCTCACCGGCGTCACCGCGGTCATCGTCGACGAGAAGGGGCGGGTGCTGCTGCACCAGCGCTCCGACACAGGCCGGTGGGCGCTGATCTCCGGCATCCTCGAGCCCGGCGAGCAGCCCGCCGTGGCCGTCGTGCGCGAGGCCTGGGAGGAGACCGGCGTGCACGTCGAGGTCGACCGGATCAGCAGCGTCGTCACCGGCCCGCCGGGCACCTACCCGAACGGGGACCGCGTCCAGTTCGTCGACATCGCGTTCCGGTGCCGGCCGGTGGGCGGCGAGGCACGAGTCAACGACGACGAGTCGCTGGCGGTCGGCTGGTTCGCGCCGGACGAGCTGCCGCCCCTCGACGACGATCACCTGGACCGGCTGATGCAGGCACTGAAGGACGAGCCGGGCGCCTACTTCGTCCGGCCCTAGCTGTACACCTAGCCGGCCCGCTCGGGCGGTCTCAGGAAGCGGTGACCGGTGGGTCCGGTCCAGACGCTGCTGCCGTTGGGCAGGGTGGTGACCTGCCAGTCACCATGGTGTTTGAGCAGGTGGTGGGTCCGGCACAAGGCGTGACAGTTCTCGGCCGAGGTCGCGCCGCCCGCCTCGAACGGGACGCGGTGGTCGAGGTCGCAGCTCGCGGCGAGGCGATGGCAGCCCGGCATCCGGCAGGTCCGGTCGCGGGCGACGATGAAGTCGGCCAGCGCCTTGGGCGGCCGGTACGTGCTGCGGCCGTAGTCGAGGAGCTGCCCGGTCGCGGGGTCGGTGCGCAGCCAGCGCCACACGCCGTGCGCGGCGAGCTCGCGCGCCACGTCGGCGGGAACGGCCCCGTACCCCTCGAGCTCGCCGGCGTCGTCGGACAACCCGGCCAGCGTGGTGAACGGGACCGTGACGTACACGCACACGGCGACGCCCGACCCGGTGCCGCCCTCGCCGCCGCCATCACGTCCGTGCGGACGTCCGCCGAGGGCGGCCAGAGCGTCGGCGCGGCGTTGGTCGTGGGTGCGCTCGGGAGCGCCGGCAGCGGCGTCGGCCCGCTTCGCGGCACTCGCCGCGGCATTGAGGGTCGCGTTCAGGGCGACGGCGTCCTCGGCGGGGAGCCGCGCCTCGAGATGCGCCATCCCATCGCTCGCGGGGGTTACCGCCACGTACCGGGAGTCGCGGGCGATCGCGTGCCGTTCCGCCGCCTCGACCGGGGCCAGCTCGTGCAACAACCGTTTGATCAGCTTGCGCAGCGCGACCGAGTCCAGCAACGCCGCCCGCGGGAGCACCGCCGCCTCCACCCGCCGTCGCACCGCCGGGTCCTGGCCGCCCAGCTCGTCGGTGATCACCCGCGCCCGCCGCAGATCGATCAACCCCGCCAGCAGCGCCGCCCAGGTGTCGGGGAAGTCCTCCACCAACTGCACCGACCGACCGACCAGACCCTCGGCCTGCTTCGCCGTCAGCTGACATCGTCCGGCCACCACCACCGCGGAGTTGGTGATGGGGTTGACCGAGCGGTACCCGGTCTCGGCCGGGCGCACCTCGGCCCGCGACGCCAGCTCGGCCAGCGCCTTCGCCCGGCCGGCGGCCACCCACGCGGCCAGCCGCTCCCAGGCGGCCACCGCCTCGACCACGTCGTACCCGTCCACCGGCTGCGAGACGTCGTGCCGGGCGAGCAACCCCGCCAGCTCCGGCCCCGGCGGCAGTTCCTCCACCGCGAACGGCAGCGCCCCGGCTGCCGACGCAGCCGCATAGGAGGCGGCCAGCCCGTCCAGCAGAGCGCGCGTATCGGCGTCGACCGGCTCGGCCCAGCACGCATCCTCCGCCGGACCGAAGTCCGGTGGAGCGCCAGGCGGAGCCGCGATCTCGAACATGGAAGTGATCTTAGCGGCACCCACCGACAAGGTCGGCGCGAGAGGATTCAGCCGCGGCGGTGCAGCTGCCGCGCCGCCTCGGCCACCGAGCCGGACAGCGACGGGTAGACGGTGAAGGCGCGGGCCATCCGGTCGACGGTGAGGGACGCCTCGACGGCCAGCGAGATGGGGTGGATCAGCTCGCTGGCGCGCGGCGCCACCACGACGCCGCCGACGATGATCCCCGTCCCGGGTCGGCAGAACAGCTTCACGAACCCGTCGCGGATACCCAGCATCTTCGCCCGCGCGTTGGTGGCCAGCGGCAGCTTGACGGCGACGGCGTCGATGTCGCCGGAGTCGACGGCGGCCTGGCTCCAGCCAACGGTGGCGATCTCGGGGTCGGTGAAGACGTTGGCGGCCACCGTCTTGAGGTCCAGCGGCGACACCGCGTCGCCGAGGGCGTGCCACATCGCCGTCCGGCCCTGCATGGCCGCCACCGACGCCAGCATGTTGACGCCGGTGACGTCGCCGGCCGCGTAGACGCCGCGGGCCGACGTGCGCGACACGCGGTCGACCTTGATGAAGCCGTGGTCGTCGAGGACCACGCCGCAGTCGGACAGCCCGAGCCCCTCGGTGTTCGGGACCGACCCGACCGCCATGAGGCAGTGCGAGCCGCGCACCGTCCGTCCGTCGGTCAGCTCGACCACCACGCCGTCGCCGTCGCGCCGCACCGAGGCCGCCCGAGACCGCGACAGCACGTTCAGCCCGCGCCGCGCGAACACCTCTTCCAGCACGTACGCGGCGTCGGCGTCCTCGCCGGGCAGGACGCGGTCGCGCGACGACACCAGCGTGACGTCGGCGCCGAGGGCGTTGTAGGCGCTGGCGAACTCCGCACCCGTGACGCCGGACCCCACCACGACCAGGTGCGACGGCAGCTCCTCGAGGTCGTAGACCTGCTCCCAGGTCAGGATGCGCTCGCCGTCAGGCTCGGCCTCGGGCAGGATGCGCGGCCGCGCGCCCGTGGCCAGCAGCGCGACGTCGGCGACGAACTCGTGCGCGCCGTCGTCGACCACCACGCGGTCGCCCGGGGCCAGCCGGCCCGTGCCGCGCAGGATCTGCACGCCGGCCTTCTCGACCGCGGCCGTGGTGTCGGCCGACTGCGCCTTGGCCAGCGCGAGCAGCCGCTGGTTCACCCGGCGCAGGTCGACGCCGACGGTATCGTGGCCCAGCTCGACGCCCAGCTCCGCCGACTCCGCCGCGTCGGTGACCACCTCGGCGGTGGCGATGAGGGTCTTGCTGGGGACGCAGTCGGTGAGGACGGCCGAGCCGCCCACGCCGTCGCGGTCGACCAGCGTGACCTCCGCCCCGAGCTGCGCCGCGACCAGCGCCGCCTCGTAGCCGCCGGGTCCGCCGCCGAGAATCGCCACACGTGTCACGCGGCCATTGTCCCGCACGACGGCGCCGCCTGTGGCACGCCCGGTGGTCAGGTGGGCGAACCCGGCATGGCACCCTTGCTCCGTGCCGACCACTCCCGACTCCGCGGCCGGCGACGACCCCGCGCCCGACGCGCCGCCCGCGCCGACCAACTGGCGGCTGATCTCGCGGCTCGCCGTCATCGCCGCCCTGGTGACGGCGGTCGACCAGCTGACGAAGTGGTGGGCCGAGAACGAGCTGTCCGGCCGCGAGCCGATCGAGCTGGTCGGCGACCTGCTGCAGCTGCGGCTGCTCTACAACTCCGGCGCCGCGTTCTCGATCGCGACCGGGATGACGTGGGTGCTCACCGTCATCGTCATCGTGGTGATCGCGGTGGTGATCCGGGCGTCGGCGAAGCTGGGCTCCCGGGGCTGGGCGGTCGCGTTCGGGCTGCTGCTCGGCGGCGCGTTCGGCAACCTCATCGACCGGCTCTTCCGCGACCCCGGCTTCCTCGAGGGCCACGTGGTCGACTTCATCGACTACGGCGGGCTGTTCGTCGGCAACGTCGCCGACATCGCCATCACCGTCGCCGCCGTGCTCATCGCCGTCCTCACCTGGCGCGGCGTCACCGTCGACGGGACACGCCACCAGCGCTGACCGGCCCGGCGGCGGAAGGATATGGTCGGCCGGTGACCGAGCTGCTGGACGACCCGCGGGCCGCCGCCCAGGCCGCGGCCGAGTACATCGCGACCGCCACCGGGGTGGAGCGGCACGACATCGCGCTCGTGCTGGGCTCCGGGTGGGGCGGCGCGGCCGGCCTCATCGGCGAGACCGTCGCCGAGCTGCCGAGCAGCGACGTCCCCGGGTTCGCGAAGCCGGCCGTCGCCGGGCACGTGGGCACCCTCCGCTCCATCAAGGTCGAGAAGACGGGCAAGCACGCCCTCGTCCTCGGCGCCCGCACGCATCTCTACGAGGGCCGCGGTGTGCGCGCCGTCGTGCACGGGGTGCGGACGGCGGCAGCGGCCGGCGCGTCGACGCTCGTGCTGACCAACGGCTGCGGCGGCCTGCGCGAGGAGTGGCCGGCCGGCACGCCGGTGCTGATCAGCGACCACATCAACCTCACGGCCACGTCGCCCATCGAGGGCGCGAACTTCGTCGATCTCACCGACCTCTACTCGCCCCGGCTCCGAGCGCTCGCCCGCGAGATCGACCCGAGCCTGCCCGACGGCGTCTACGTGCAGTTCCGGGGCCCTCACTACGAGACCCCGGCCGAGGTCCGGATGGCGCAGCGCATCGGCGGCGACCTCGTCGGCATGTCGACGGCGCTCGAGGCGATCGCGGCGCGCGAGGCCGGCCTCGAGGTGCTCGGCGTCTCGCTGGTCACCAATCCCGCCGCCGGCATCAGCGCCACCCCGCTGAGCCACGCTGAGGTCATCGAGGCAGGTCAGGCTGCCGGTCCGCGCATCAGCGCCCTCCTCGCGGCGGTCGTCGCCACGCTCTGACGCCAACGGCGCCGACGCTGTCAGCGGACTGTCAGCGGCTGGTCAGCCGCGCCCCGGAGGCTGACTCCTGAGCACATCGACCTCAGGAGGAACGCATGCCCACACTGGCCATCGAGGCGAACGGGCTGGTCAAGTCGTTCGGCGAGAACCGCGCCGTCGACGGCGTCGACCTCGCCGTGCGGGCCGGGACCGTCTACGGGGTCCTCGGGCCGAACGGCGCCGGCAAGACCACGACCGTTCGCATGCTCACCACCCTGCTGCGGCCCGACGGCGGCAGCGCCCGGGTGCTCGGCCGCGACGTCGTCGACGACGCCGACGAGGTGCGCAGGTTCATCGGGCTGACCGGGCAGTACGCCTCGGTCGACGAGGACTTGACCGGCACCGAGAACCTGGTCCTGCAGTCGAGGCTGGTCGGCCTCAGCCGAACTCGGTCGAAGCAGCGCGCGGCCGAGCTGCTCGAGAGCTTCGACCTCACCGAGGCGGCGAACCGGCCCGTCAAGCACTTCTCCGGCGGCATGCGCCGGCGCATCGACCTGGCGGCGAGCATCGTCGTCACGCCGGACGTGCTGTTCCTCGACGAGCCGACGACCGGCCTCGACCCGCGCAGCCGCGGGCAGGTCTGGGACATCGTCCGCGACCTCGTCGCCGGCGGCACCACCGTCCTGCTCACCACCCAGTACCTCGACGAGGCCGACCAGTTGGCCGACCGGATCGCCGTGATCGATCGCGGCACCGTCATCGCCGAGGGCACCAGCGCCGACCTCAAGGCGTCGGTGGGCCGCAACTCCCTGCACCTGCGGCTGGCCGACGACACCCAGCGCGACCTCGCCGAGCGGCTGGTCGCACAGATGCTGGACACCACTCCGCACCGCACCACGGAGGCCGCCGTCATCACCGCGCCGGTCGCCGACCCGGACGCCGTTGCCGACCTCATGATCCGGCTGCGCGCCGAGGGCGTCGGCATCGACGAGATCGGGGTCCAGCGGCCCAGCCTCGACGAGGTCTTCCTCACCCTGACCGGCCACGCGGCCGATGACACCCCCCACGACACCGAAAGGAGCGCCGCATGAGCACCACGACCCTCGAACGGCCGGTCCGCACCGTCGCCACTCGCGTCGAACGGCCCGAGCCGCCGAGCGCGCTGTCGGCCAGCCTGACGTTGGGCTGGCGCAGCGTGCTGAAGATCCGGCGCATCCCGGAGCAGCTGTTCGACGTGACGTTCCAGCCGGTGATCTTCATCCTGATGTTCGTCTACCTGTTCGGCGGCGCCATCTCCGGCGACACGACGCAGTACCTGCAGTTCGTGCTGCCGGGCATCCTGGTGCAGACCGTGGTCATGGCGTCGCTGTACACCGGCATCTCGCTGAACACCGACATCGGCAAGGGCATCTTCGACCGGTTCCGCTCGCTGCCGATCTGGCGGCCCGCGGCCCTGGTCGGCGCACTGCTGGCCGACAGCATCCGCTACGTCGTGGCGGCCGTCGTGTGCCTCGCGGTCGGCATGGCCATGGGCTTCCGGCCCGACGGCGGTGTGCTCGACGTGGTCGCGGCCTGCCTGCTCGTGCTGGTGTTCGCGTTCTCGCTGAGCTGGGTGTTCGCGTTCCTCGGGCTGACCATGCGCTCGGCCGGAGCGGTCCAGGGCGTCAGCATGCTGGCGATGTTCCCGCTGACGTTCGCCAGCAACGTGTTCGTCGACCCGTCGACGATGCCGGGCTGGCTGCGCGCCTGGGTCGACGTCAACCCGGTCTCGCACCTGGTCACGGCGGTCCGCGGGCTCATGAGCGGAAGCCCGCAGGCCGGCGACATCGGCTGGGCGCTGATCGGCTGCGCCGTCCTGGTCGCCGTGTTCGCGCCGCTCACCGTCCGCGCCTACCGCCGCAAGTCCTGACGGCGACGGCGGCAGCCGCGGCCGCGGGTCAGGGACGGACCAGGGCGGAGATCTCGGCGATGACGGCGGGAGTGGCGAGGTCGGCGGCACGGTCGCGTTCCGGCGCGAGCAGCTCATCGGGCGGGTCGGCGAGGTCGGCGAAGGCCGGATGCTCGACGTCGCCGAGCAGCTCGATGGCGCCGAGCCGGCGGCCCAGCGCGATCAGCCGGGCCGCCCGTGCCGCGTCGCCCCGGACCTGCGCGAGCCGGCCGAAGGCGGCGGCGACCGCCCCGATGACCGGGCGGTCGCCGTCGCCGACGGCGAGTTCGTACGCCCTGGCGAGCAGCCCCTCGACGCCCTCGTCGCCGGTGCGCAGCCGGGCCAGCGCGGCGCCGGTCAGCGCCATGATCCGCAGCTGCGGCGTTCCCTGCGGCGGCTCGGTGTGGGCGGCCGCGACGGCGGTGGAATAGTGCGCGAGCATGCCCGCGACGTCGCCGTGCCGGGCCGCCGCCTCGCCCAGGCCGCTCTCGGCCAGCATGATCACCTCGGGGTCGGCCGGGAACCGGTCGCGCAGCTCGGTCAGCTCCGCGACACCCTGGTCGACGTGGCCGGCGCGGATCCGGATGATCGCGCGGAGCAGCTGCACCTGCCGGCCGTCGTCGCCCGCGCCGAGCGCGTCGAAGCTGCGCACCGCCTCGTCGAGCAGCTCGACGGCGACGACGGCGTCACCCCCGGCGGCCTCGTTCATACCGAGCGTCATCGAGATCATCCCGAGGCCCCACCGGTCGCCGAGTGTGGCGAACTCGTCGTACGCCTCGCGCGCCAGCCGGCGGGACCGCTCGCGGTCGCCGTCGTTCTCGGCCAGGAAGCCCGAGAACATCGTCTCGGTGGCCCGCAGCCACCGGTCGCCGGATGCCTGCACGATGTCGTGTGCCCGCTCCAGCCGGTCCGGGCGCCCGCTGACCGCGGCGAGCACCAGCTCACCGATGGCCCGGCCGAACAGGTCGATCCCCGGCGCCGCGGCGATCAGCCGGCGCAGCCGCCACATGGCCCGTCCCGCCGGCCGCCGCGGCCCGTTGACCAGCGAGTTCGGGACCACGACGGCCCAGAGCAGGGCCTCGGAGTGCGGGTCGGCCGGGCCGGTCATCTCGAGCAGCTGCTCGCCCCAGCCGGCGACTTCGAAGTGCAGGCCCACGGCCGCCCAGTACCAGCACAGGGTGGCGGCAACGGCGTACGCGCTGCGGGTGTCGGCGGTGTCGATCGCGGCGCGCAGGCCGGCGACGAGGTTGTCGTGCTCGCGGGCCAGCGTCGCGAACCACGCGACCTGCGCCTGCCCGCGCAGCTCCGGCCCGGCCCGCAGAGCGAGCGCGGTGGCCCAAGCGACCAGCCCGGCGGTCGCCTCGGCGCGCTCCTGGGCGGCGTCGAGCTCGGCGTCGGCGAACTCGCGGACCGTCTCGAGCAGCCGGAACCGCACCGTGCCGCCGTTCTCGTCGACCACCAGCAGCGACTGGTCGACCAGCCCGGCCAGCGCGGCGTCGACGCCCGCGCCGTCGACCCGCCCGAACGCGCACACGCCGGCCGCGGTGGCGGCGTCGGCCCCGCCGGGCAGCACGGCCAGCCGGCGCAGCACTGCCCGCTCGGTGTCACCGAGCAGCTCCCAGCTCCATCGCACGACGGCGAGCAGGGTGCGGTGCCGCTCGGGCGCGGTCCGGGGTCCGTCGACCAGCAGGCCGAACCGGTCGTCGAGCCGGGCCGCGATCTGCTCGACCGACATCGACCGGACCTTCGCCGCCGCGAGCTCGATGGCCAGCGGCAGCCCGTCGAGGTGCCGGCAGATGTCCGCGACGACCGCTGGGTCGAGCCGCACCGCCGGCCGGGCCGCCCGGGCGCGGTCGTGGAACAGCCGCACGGCCGGGTAGTGCAGAGCACCGCCGTCGCCGTCGCCGTCGCCGCCGTCGCCGTCGCCGGGCGGCAGGGCCAGCGCGGGCAGCGGGTGCACGACCTCGCCGTCGACGGCGAGCGGGGTGCGGCTGGTCGCCAGCACGCGGACCGCGGCTGACGCCGTCACCATCTCGTGCACCACCGCGGCGACGGCGTCGACCAGGTGCTCACAGTTGTCGACGATGATCAGCGCGTCGCCGTCCGCGAGCGCGTCGCGCAGCCGCTCGACCGGGGCCCGGGCGACGGGGTGAGGGCCGCGGTCGGTGACGCTCAGCTCGCGGACGCCGAGCGCGGCCAGCACCGCGGGCAGCACGTCGTCGCCGTCGCGCAGGCCGGCCAGCTCGACCAGGTGCACCGGGCGGCCGGTGCGGTCGAGCCGGCGCAACCCGATCTCGGTGGCGAACCGGGTCTTGCCGACGCCACCGGGCCCGAGCAACGTGACCAGCCGGGCCTCGTGGAGCAGCGCCTCGACGACGGCCAGCTCGCCGTCGCGGCCGAGGAGCGGCGTCAGCGAGCGGCGCAGCCGCGTGGCCCGGCCGCCGCCGGCCGGCGCCGTCGCCGCTGTCGCCGTCGTTCCCAGCCGCAGCGCCGGCCGGTCGTGGTTCAGCACCGCCAGGTGGACGGCGCGCAGCTGCGGCCCGGGGTCGGCGCCGAGCGCGTCGGCCAGCCGCTCGCGACCGGCCTCGTACGCCGCCAGCGCCTCGGCCGGGCGCCCGGTGGCCACCAGTGCCCGCATCAACTGCGCCAGCAGCGCCTCGTCGAGCGGGTGGTCGCCGGCCAGCGCGGCCAGCTCCGAGGGGAGGTCGGCGTGGGCGCCGCGGCGCAGGTCGGCCTCGGCCCGGGTGCGGCGCAGGTCGAGTCGCAGGGTCGCGAGCCGGGCCGCCTCGGGCGCGGCGAACGGGGCGTCGCCGACGTCGGCCAGCGGCTCGCCCTGCCACAGCTCCAGCGCCCGGCCCGCTTCGGCCGCGGCGAACGCGACGTCGCCGGCCCGCAGCGCCGCCGTCGCCGAGGCGAGCAGCGCCTCGGCCACCGCGGCGTCGACGTCGTCGCGCCCGATGGCGAGCCGGTAGCCGCCGGCGAGCGCCTCGACCGCCACGGGATGGCCGTTCAGCGCCTTGCGCAGCCGCGACGCCGCCGCCTGCACCGCGTTGGCGGCGTTGGCCGGGCGGTCGCCCCACAGGTCGTCGACGATGGTCTCGACCCCGACCACGCGCCCGGGCGCCAGCGCCAGCCGGGCGAGCAGCGCGCGCACGCCCGCGCCCGGAACGGCGCCGGCGGGGCCGACGCGCACCGGTCCGAGGATGGACACCTGCATGCTCCTAGGATCTCCTGTACGCGACGCGGCGCCCGGCCCGCCCCGCGAGAAGGGATGGCTCGCGATGACCGACGTGCTCGACCAGGCCCGCGCCTGGCTGGCCGACGACCCCGATCCGGCCACGCGCGACGAGCTCCAGGCGGTGCTCGACGACGCCGCCGGCGGTGACGACGCCGCGCTCGCCGACCTCGCCGACCGGTTCGCCGGCATCCTGCAGTTCGGCACCGCCGGGCTGCGCGGCGCGATCGGCGCGGGCCCGAACCGGATGAACCGCGCCGTGGTCATCCGCGCCGCAGCCGGCCTGGCCGCGTACCTGCGAGACACCCGTCCTCCGGCGAACGGATCGCGCCATCGCGTGGTCGTCGGGTTCGACGCACGCCACCGGTCCTACGACTTCGCCATCGACACCGCCGCCGTCATGACCGCCGCCGGCTTCGAGGCGCTGGTCATGCCGCGCACGCTGCCGACACCCGTGCTGGCGTTCTCGGTGCGGCACCTGGCCGCCGACGCCGGCGTCATGGTCACGGCCAGCCACAACCCGCCGCAGGACAACGGCTACAAGGTCTACCTCGGCGGTCACGACGGCGGCTCGCAGCTCGTCGACCCCGCCGACGCCGAGATCGCCGCGCGCATCGACGCCGTCGAGTCCGTCGCCTCGGTCACGCGTGCCGAGGACGGCTGGACCGAGATCGACGAGGAGGTCGTGACGGCGTACCTGACGGCGGCCGCGGCGGTCGCGGCGCAGGGCGGCCCGCGCGACCTGCGCATCGTGCACACGTCGCTGCACGGCGTCGGCGGCGTCACCGTCGGCGAGGCGCTCATCCGGGCCCGGTTCTTCGACGTCCACACCGTCGCCGAGCAGGCCGAGCCCGACCCCGACTTCCCCACCGTCGCCTTCCCCAACCCCGAGGAGGCCGGCGCCATCGACCTCGCACTGGCGCTGGCGCGGCGGGTCGGCGCGGACATCGTCATCGCCAACGACCCCGACGCCGACCGGTGCGCGGTGGCGCTTCCGGTGCGGCCCGCCGACGGGTCCGGCTGGCGGATGCTGCACGGCGACCAGGTCGGGGCGCTGCTGGGCTCGCACCTCGCGCAGCGCGGCGCCAGCGGCGTGCTGGCCAACTCGATCGTGTCGTCGCGGCTGCTCGGGCGCATCGCCGCGGCGCACGGCCTGGCGCACGAGGAGACGCTGACCGGGTTCAAGTGGATCTCGCGCGTCCCGGGCCTGGCGTACGGCTACGAGGAGGCGCTCGGCTACTGCGTCGACCCCGAGTCGGTGCGCGACAAGGACGGCATCTCCGCCGCCGTGCTGGTGGCCGAGCTGGCGGCGCTCACGAAGGCGGCCGGGCGGACGCTGTGGGACGTGCTCGACGACCTCGCCGTCGCACATGGGCTGCACGCCACGGACCAGCTGTCGGTGCGGGTCGACGACCTCTCGCTGATCGGCACGGCCATGGCGCGGTTGCGGTCGGCGCCGCCGTCGTCGCTGGGCGGGTCCGTGGTCGAGGTCGCCGACGACCTGCTGGCCGGCGACGGCGGCCTGCCGCCCACCGACGGCCTGCGCTACCTGACCGCCGACGCCACCCGGGTCGTCGTCCGGCCCAGCGGCACCGAGCCGAAGCTCAAGTGCTACCTCGAGGTCGTGGTCCCGGTCGACGGCGCCGACGTGGCCGCCGCCCGGGTGCTCGCGACGCAGCGGCTGGCCGCCGTCCGCGCCGACGTCGCCGCCGCGCTGGGTCTGCAGGCCGCGTCGTGAGCGCGCAGGAGCCGGGCGACGCGAGCCTCATGCGGGTCTCGCACGCCGACCGCGACCGGATGGTCGAGATCCTGCGCGACGCGGCGGCGGACGGCCGGCTCGACACCGAGGAGCTGGAGGAGCGCGTCGAGCGGGCACTCACCGCCCGCACCTTCGCCGACCTGGAGCCGCTGACGGAGGGCCTGCCGGTCGCGGCGCCTGCTCCGCCGGTCCCGGCGCCGGTCGCGGGGCCGCCCGCCGCCGGCGACGTGGTGCGCTGGCAGGTGGCCGGCCAGCGGCTGCGCCGCGAGGGCGCCTGGGCGGTGCCGCCCGTCGTCGAGCTCGGCATGATGGGCGGCTCGGCGCGGCTGGACTACACGGTGGCGCGACTGCCGGCCGGCGGACGGAGCATCCTGCGCATCTCGACGTCGGGCGGCCGGTTGCGGCTGATCGTGCCGCCGGCCGTCGCGGTCGACCTGAGCGGGGTCGCGGCGACCGGCGGGCGGATCCGTGACCACGCCTCCCGCAACGCGGTGCCGGGCACGGTGACCCACGTGGTCACCGTGACCGGCACGATGTTCGGCGGCAGCCTCCGCGTCGAGAGTGCTTAGGGCTCGCAGGCCGGGTCCACCGTCAGCGTGATCGCGTTGCTGAAGGCCGAGGCGTTGCCCGAGCTGTCGACCGCCCGCACCGTGATCGTGTTGGCGCCGAGGTCGGGCAGCCAGACCGTGGCCGAACCGGTGCCGCGCACCGCGCTGATGAGGCGGCCGTTGCCGAACACCTCGTAGTCGAGGCCCGCCGCGGCGTCCACGGCGTCGGTCGACGGCGTCCAGGCCAACGCCGCGTTGTCGCAGGTGTAGTGGACGATCCGCCCGGTCAGCCCGGCCGGGGCGGTCGGCGGCGCCGCGTCGGTGGTCGTCGGCGTCGTCACGGCCAACGCGTTCGAGGGCGCCGACAGGCCGCTGCTCCGGAGGGCACGGACGGTGTACGTGTGCGCGCTGCCCGGGGCCAGCCGCCGGATCGTCACCGTCGCCGTCGGCTGTGCGAACGGCGCGGCCGCCGTCCCGACGAGCGCCGTCCCGTCGAACACCTGGTACGCCCAGACGTCGAACTCGTCGCCCGGGCGGTCGAACTCCAGCGCCACCCGCGCCGGCGCGACCTCGGTCGCGCGCAGGCCGGACGGCGCGCCGGGCTGGACGCCGGGGCCGCGGGTGGTGACGGTGATGGTCCGGGTCGGCGCGGCGACGTCGCCGGACCCGTCCACCGCGACGATCCGGTAGGAGTAGGTCTGGCCCGGCACCAGGTGACGGGCCACGTAGGCGCTGCCGAGACTCGTGGTGACCAGCACGTCGTTCTGGTAGACCCGCCACCGGGTCGGCTCCGTGAGGTGGCCCGGCGACCACTGCATCGAGACCTGCGTGGCGGTCACGTTGTTGACGTAGAAGTTGAACGGGGTCGGCGGCGCGGACCCCGCCGTCGCCGTCGCGGGCCCCGTCAGGGCCAGGGACACGGCGGCCGCCAGCCCGGCGGCCAGTGCGATGAGACGCCTGCGGACATGCATGTCGAACCTCCTCGGTCGAGCTGCGTCGCCTGGAATACGCAGGAATCGGCCGCGGGGATTGACCCGGACTAGGCCCGAGCAGGCCCCGTCGTCGACCGGACGACCAGCGCCGCCGGCAGCACCTCGTGACGTGGAGGCAGGGCGGGGTCGGCGATCCGCTCGTTGAGCAGCTCGACCGAGCGCGCCGCCATGCCCGCGAGCGGCTGGCGCACCGTCGTCAGGCCCAGGATCGGCCACGACGCCTGCCGCACGTCGTCGAACCCGACGACGGACAGCCGTTCCGGGACCGGCACCTCCAGCGCGGCGGCCGCGTTGAGGGCGGCGAACGCCAGCAGGTCGTTGTGCCCGACGATCGCCGTGGGCGGCTCCGGGCCGGTGAGCAGCGCGGTCGCCGCGCGGACGCCGTCGTCGTAGTGGAAGTCGGCCGGCACGACTCGCGCCGGCGGCAGCCCCAGCGCCGCAAGCCGGCGGCGGAGCCCGGCGAGCCGCTGCGCCGACGTGCTCGCGCCCGGCGTTCCCGCCAGCACCGCGATGCGACGGTGCCCGAGGCCGGCGAGATGGTCGACGACGGCGGCGGCCCCGGCCGCGTTGTCGCCCTCGACGGTGTCGCAGCCGGTGTCGGTGACCCGATTGGCCAGCACCACCGGGAACCGTCGCGCCACCAGGTCCGCGACGGCGCCGGAGCCCTCGACCGCGGCGGTGAAGACGATGCCGTCGACCCGCTGTTGCAGCAGCAGGTCGACGGCGTCGGCCTCGTCGCCGCCGGCAGCGTTCTGCAGCAGCATGTGCTGCCGGCGGGCGCCCAGGCAGGCGGCGATCTCTTCCAGGAACTCCGGGTAGAACGGGTTGGTGATGTCCGAGACCACCACGCCGACCAGGCCGGTGCGGCTGGTCACCATGGCGCGCGCCGTCGCGTTCGGGGTGTAGCCGAGCTCGCGGCTGACGGCCAGGATCCGCTCCCGCGTCGCTGCCGCGACCCGGCCGCCGTTGAGCGCCCGCGACACCGTCGCCTGCGACGTGCCCGCCGCCCGGGCGATGTCGACGCTGGTGGGCGGTCGCCCGAGCGCCTTCGCCATGCCGGTCAGTCTCGCACGGGGCCGAACGCGTGATCGGTCCACTCCGGGGAGACGCCGGTGTGCGCGGCGGCGCGGATGTCGCCGGAGCGGGCGTGCCCCTCGAACAGCTCGACCCGCGACGCCCGGCCGCAGACCTCGCCGAGCAGCGCGCTGGACGCGGCGTCGGTGATCTCCTGGTAGGTCACGGTCTTGAGGTACTTCCCGACCCAGAGTCCGCCGGTGTAGCGGGCCGCGCCGCGCGTCGGCAGCACGTGGTTGGTGCCGATGACCTTGTCGCCGAAGGACACCGTCGTCCGCTCGCCGAGGAAGAGGCTGCCGTAGTTGCGCAGCCGGTCCAGCGCGGCCCGCGGGTCCGCCGTCAGCACCTCGACGTGCTCGAACGCTCGCTCGTCGGTCTGCGCGTAGGCGTCCTCGATGGTGTCGACGACGTGCACCTCGCCGTAGTCGCGCCACGCGGGCTCGGCCATGTCCTTGGTCGGCATGCCGGGGAGGATCTGCTCGACGTGCGCGATGGCCTCGCGGGCCAGGTCCTCGCTGGTGGTGATGAGGACGGCGGGCGAGTCCGGCCCGTGCTCGGCCTGCGACAGCAGGTCGACGGCGACGGTGAACGGGTCGGCCGTCTCGTCGGCGAGCACCAGGATCTCCGTCGGGCCGGCGAACAGGTCGAGCCCGACGCGGCCGTAGAGCTGCTTCTTCGCCTCGGCGACGTAGGCGTTGCCCGGGCCCGCGACGAGGTCGGCCCGCGGGACCGTCTCGGTGCCCAGCGCCAGCATGCCGACGGCCTGGACGCCGCCGAGCAGGTAGATCTCGTCGGCGCCGGCCAGCGACATGGCCGCGATGGTGGCGGCCGGGATCTCGCCGCGGATCGGCGGCGTGCACGCGGCGACCCGCGCCACGCCGGCGACCTTCGCCGTCACGATCGTCATGTGCGCCGACGCGGTCAGCGGGTAGCGCCCGCCCGGGATGTACGCACCGACACTCGCGACCGGGATGTGCTTCTGCCCCAGGTGGACGCCGGGCATGGTCTCGACCTCGAACTCGTGCATCGATTCGAGCTGCTTCTCGGCGAAGTGGCGGACCTGGGCCTGCGCGAACCGGATGTCCTCGATCGCTTGCGCCGGCACCGTCGCGACGATCCGCTCGATCTCCTCGTCGCTCAGCCGGAACGACGGCGGCGACCACGAGTCCAGCTCCTCGGAGTACTTGCGCACGGCGCCGTCGCCGCCGGCCTCGATGTCGGCCAGGATCCGCGCGACGGTGGCCGTGACGGCGGCGGCCTCGGCGGTGCGGTCCACGGCGGCGGAGCGGTCCTTGAGCGTCCTCATCGCGAGCCCTTCCCGGTGCTGGAGACGTGTGTATACGTATGCACCGTGCCGCGCGGAGCGTTCCATGTCCAGAGCCGTCGCGATGGTGCAGGCCTCGGCCGCGCACCCGGCGCATGTCTCGAATGCCGGACCAGCGCCTTAGACTCGGGTGTGTGACCACGCTCGACGACGCGCGCAGCTCGCTCCCCGACATCACCTCGTCCGAGGCGTCGCTGCGGCGCTTCCTGCACGGGCTGCCCGGGGTCGACCAGGCCGGCGCCGAGGCGCGGGCGGCGGGCCTCGCCACGCGGTCCATCAAGACCACGGCGAAGCAGTACGCCATCGACCTCGCCATCTCGATGATCGACCTCACCACGCTCGAGGGGCAGGACACCCCGGGCAAGGTCCGGGCACTGTGCGCGAAGGCGCTGCGCCCCGATCCCTCCGACCGCGCGGTACCGCAGGTCGCGGCCGTCTGCGTCTATCCCGACCTGGTGGCGACGGCGGTCGAGGCGCTCGGCGGGGCGCACCGGAGCGTCAAGGTCGCCAGCGTCGCCACCGGCTTCCCGTCCGGCCGCACCAGCCTGGCGGTGAAAGAGGCCGACACCCGCGACGCGGTGGCGGCCGGCGCCGACGAGGTCGACATGGTCATCGACCGCGGCGCATTCCTGGCCGGGCGCTACGGCGCGGTGTTCGACGAGATCGTGGCCGTGAAAAACGCAGCAGGCGACGCCCACCTGAAGGTCATCCTCGAGACCGGCGAGCTCGCCACCTACGACAACGTACGGCGGGCGTCCTGGCTGGCCATGCTGGCCGGCGGCGACTTCATCAAGACCAGCACCGGCAAGGTCGCGCCGGCCGCCACGCTCCCCGTCACGCTGGTCATGCTCGAGGCGGTCCGCGACTTCCGCGAGGCCACCGGCCGCCAGGTCGGCGTCAAGCCCGCCGGCGGCATCCGGACCAGCAAGGACGCCATCAGGTACCTGGTCCTGGTCAACGAGACCGCGGGCGACGACTGGCTCGACCCCGACTGGTTCCGGCTCGGCGCGTCCAGCCTCCTGAACGACCTGCTCATGCAGCGGCAGAAGATCGCCACCGGCCGCTACGCGGGCCCCGACTACTTCACGCTCGACTGAGGCGGCGCCACCATGACGAAGTTCGAGTACGCCCCCGCGCCCGAGTCGCGGGCCATCGTCGACATCAAGAGCTCCTACGGCCTGTTCGTGAACGGCGAGTTCGTCGACCCGGTCGACGGGTCCATGTTCAAGTCGGTCAACCCGGCCACCGAGGAGGTGCTGGCCGAGATCTCCTCCGCCGGCGCCGACGACGTCGACAAGGCCGTCCAGGCGGCCCGCCGCGCCTACGAGCGCACGTGGTCGAAGCTGTCCGGGCGCGACCGCGGCAAGTACCTGTTCCGCATCGCCCGGATCATCCAGGAGCGCGCCCGCGAGCTCGCGGTGCTCGAGTCCATCGACAACGGCAAGCCGATCCGCGAGTCGCGCGACGTCGACATCCCGCTGGTCGCGGCGCACTTCTTCTACTACGCCGGCTGGGCCGACAAGCTGGCGTGGGCCGGCGCCGGTCCCGACCCGCGGCCCCACGGGGTCGCCGCGCAGGTCATCCCGTGGAACTTCCCGCTGCTCATGCTGTCGTGGAAGATCGCCCCGGCGCTGGCCGCGGGCAACACCGTCGTTCTCAAGCCGGCCGAGACCACGCCGCTGACGGCGCTGCTGTTCGCCGAGATCTGCCAGCAGGCCGACCTCCCGCCGGGTGTGGTCAACATCGTCACCGGTGCCGGCGACACCGGCCGGGCGCTGGTCGAGCACCCGGGTGTGGACAAGGTCGCGTTCACCGGGTCCACCGAGGTCGGCAAGCAGATCGCCCGCAGCGTCGCCGGCACTGCCAAGAAGGCGACGCTCGAGCTGGGCGGCAAGGCCGCGAACATCGTGTTCGACGACGCCCCCATCGACCAGGCCGTCGAGGGCGTCGTCAACGGCATCTTCTTCAACCAGGGGCACGTGTGCTGCGCGGGCTCGCGGCTGCTGGTGCAGGAGTCGGTGTACGACGACGTCCTGGCCCGGCTGAAGCGGCGGCTCGGCACGCTGCGCGTCGGCGACCCGCTCGACAAGAACACCGACATCGGCGCCATCAACTCCGCGGAGCAGCTGACCCGCATCCGCGAGCTGTCCGAGGTCGGCGAGGCCGAGGGCGCCGAGCGCTGGTCGCCCGAGTGCGAGCTGCCCGAGCGCGGCTTCTGGTTCCCCCCGACGGTGTTCACGGGCGTCAGCCAGGCGCACCGCATCGCGCGTGAGGAGATTTTCGGCCCGGTGCTGTCGGTGCTGACGTTCCGCACCCCCGCCGAGGCGGTCGAGAAGGCCAACAACACGCCGTTCGGCCTGTCCGCCGGCGTCTGGACCGACAAGGGCTCGCGCATCCTGTGGATGGCGCAGCAGCTGCGCGCCGGCGTCGTCTGGGCCAACACGTTCAATCGGTTCGACCCGACGTCGCCGTTCGGCGGCTACAAGGAGTCGGGCTACGGCCGCGAGGGCGGCCGGCACGGTCTGCTGGCCTACCTGAAGTCGGAGGGATGACGTGGCCGAGCGTCTCGCGGTGAAGAAGACCTACAAGCTGTACGTCGGCGGCAGGTTCCCCCGCTCCGAGTCCGGCCGGTCCTACGAGGTCACCGACGCCAAGGGCAGGTTCCTCGCCAACGCGGCCCGGGCCTCGCGCAAGGACGCCCGCGACGCCGTGGTCGCCGCCCGCAAGGCGGTGCCCGGCTGGTCCGGGGCGACGGCGTACAACCGCGGCCAGGTGCTCTACCGCGTCGCCGAGGTCATGGAGGGCCGGCACTCGCAGTTCGCCGACGAGGTCGCGGCCGGCGAGGGATTGTCACGTTCGAAGGCGACGGCGATCGTCGACGAGGCGATCGACCGCTGGGTCTGGTACGCGGGCTGGGCCGACAAGATCGCCCAGGTGGTCGGGTCGAGCAACCCGGTCGCCGGGCCGTACTTCGACTTCTCCGTGCCCGAGCCCACCGGAGTCGTCGCCGTGCTGGCGCCGCAGCAGTCGTCGCTGCTCGGCCTGGTGTCGGTGCTGGCGCCGGTCGTCGTGGGCGGCAACGTCGCGGTGGTGCTGGCGTCGGCGGAGCGGCCGCTGCCGGCCATCACGCTCTCCGAGGTGCTGGCGACGTCCGACGTGCCGGGTGGCGTGGTGAACATCCTCACCGGCCGGCTCGCCGACACCGCACCCACCCTGGCCGCCCACATGGACGTCAACGCCATCGACCTCGCGGGCGCGGCCGGCGACGCCGAGCACGCCCGCGAGTTGGAACTGGCGGCCGCCGACAACCTCAAGCGAGTGGTGCGCGCCCCCGTGGCCGAGCCCGACTGGACCGCCGAGCCCGGCCTCGACCGCATCGCCGCCTACCTCGAGACCAAGACCGTCTGGCACCCGGTCGGCATCTGACCCGTCACTTCAGCGGGCCGGCCGGCGGCGTCCCTGCCGGTTCCGCTCTCGGCAGCCGGTCGCCGAACGGCGGCTCGAGGGCGGGGTCGGAGCACGATCCCGTCATGTCGTCGGCGGTGACGGTGAGCCGCGGGAAGACGTGGTCGCCCCACGGGTTGGGCTCGGTGAACGACGTGCCCATGAAGGCGCCGTCCGCGCACCGCTCGGTCCAGCCGAGGTCGACGGGGTTGCCGTTCTGGTCGTAGAGCCGGACGTTCTCGAGCAGCGTGCCGTCGGAGCCGTACGGGAAGATGTTCGTGACCTGCACGCCGTTCACGTCGTGGAAGCCCGGGCCCGGGTCGTCGTAGCTGTAGCCGCCGTCGACGTACTGCACCCGGTCGCCGGCCACGAACCCGGCCGCGGTCGTCGCGACCACCAGGCCGGCGATGGCCAGCGCGGCGTTGCCGACCTGGACGGCGAGCAGCCGCGTTCCTCGGATCTCGCCCGCCGCCGTCCGCCGGCCCAGCCAGACCGAGGCGACCACCGCCGCCAGGAACACGGCGACCCCGAGTGGCGCGCTGCCCAGCACGAGCGTCGTCACGAGCCCGAACGCCGCCGCCCGCGCGATCCACCAGGCCGGTCGGAGCGACGTGACCACCTCGATGGCCGGCCGGCCCCAAGGCATGCTGCGCACCCACTCCTCGACCTGGGCCAGGATCGGCGCGGTCGGGATCTGCCGCAACTCGGCGACGGGGTTCTCGCGCCCGGTCACCAGCAGCAGCGCGGCTGTCACGGCGACGACGGCGGCGACCAGCGCCGGCGCCGCGAACACCTCCGGCGAGCCGCTCAGCCCGAACAGCGTGTCGACGAAGGCGAGCGCGCCGAGACCGACGGCGCCCCAGCCGAACGCCGCGACCAGGAACCGCACGAGCCGGCGCACGAAGCCGGTGCGCACCGGCTCCGGCGCGGGCGTCGGCTTGGGCAGTCCGGCAGCGGCCCGCAGCTCCGCCGCGTACGCCGCCGGCGCGCCCAGCCGGTCGATCAGCACGCCGACGGTGACGTCGTCGCCGTACTCGGCGGCCACGTGCTCGAGATGGTCGCGGACGTCCTCGGCGATCTCGGCGAGCTCGTCCGGCGGCAGGTCGCCGAGCTCGTCGCGGACCGCGGCGACGTACGTCGCGACGGCCGGGTGGGCGGTGCGACGCGTGGTGCTCACGCTGCCTCCTTCGTGGCGGTGTCGACCAGGTCCGTCAGCACCCCGGCGAACTCGCGCCAGGTCTTGGCCGACCGCCGCAGCAGGTCGCGGCCGGTGCCGTTGAGGCTGTAGTACTTGCGATGCGGGCCCTCCTCCGACGGCACGACGTACGTGGTCAGCGCGCCGGCGTGATACAACCGGCGCAGCGTCCCGTAGACCGATGCGTCGCCGACCTCGGTCAGCCCGGCGTTGCGCAGCCGCCGCACGACGTCGTAGCCGTAGCCGTCCTCCTCGCGCAGCACGGCGAGCACGGCGAGGTCGAGCACACCCTTGAGGAGCTGACTGGTGTCCATGGTCTTCCTCTCTCCTGTGCGCGCCACACTACTGCGCGATGCGCACTACCGCGGATGCGACACGCGTGTGCTCCACCGTCGGGTGCCTGCTGGCGGGTCGTCTTCACCGGCGAAAGTCGTCTTCACGAGCGCGAACCGTCTTCTGAGTCGTGGGCGGGGTCGCCGAGGACGGCCGGCGACAGTGAAGACGGTCGGCGTGAGTGAAGTCGCGGCGCCGGGAGAACTCTCCTCGCCTCTGATCTCGGCTGACCTGCGCTCGTAGGCTCGGGACATGCGCGGACGCGGGGTTCTGCTCACGGCCGGGGTCGCGGCCGCGGCGGTCGTGCTCGCGGGCTGTGCGGGCGACGACGGCGTCAGCGTTCCGTCCGCACCACCCACCTCACCGGCGACGGCGACGACCGGCACGCCGGCGCCGTCACCCACCCCCACGCCCCCGCCGGAGCCGCCGCCGTCGCCGGTGAGGTGGGT
>NZ_SMKL01000056.1 GCF_004348545.1 Jiangella ureilytica
CTCCCACCCTGGCGCACATGGTCCTCTCCCCCGCCCTCGGAGTCCAGAGAATCCCGGGATATCGCGGTGCGCAGTCGCGGTACTCAGCCGCCGAACTCGGCCCGCACGCCCAGCAGCCGGACCGGCCGGCGGTCGGTGAACTGGTCGAGCGCGACCAGCGCGGCGGCGGCGATGGCGTCGGCGTCGCTGGTGGGCTCGGGCAGCTTGTGGCCGTGGGTGGAGGTGAAGAACGGCGCGTAGCGGACCTTGACGACGACGCGGACGGCCGGGCGCTCCTCGGCGACGACCTCGCGGGTGACGTCGTGGGCCAGCGCGACCACCTGAGCCTGGACCTCGGCCCAGTCGTCGAGGTTCTGCTGGAACGTCTTCTCCTTGCCGCGCGAGCGCGCCATCCAGGCCTCCCCGGTGACCCGTGCCGACGCGACGCCGCGGGCGATGCGCACCAGCCACGGCCCGATCGTGGGCCCGAACCGCGCGGCGACGGTGTCCGGATGCGTGGCCGCGAGGTCGTGGACGGTGTGGATGTTCATCTCGGCCAGCTTCTTCGCCGTCTTGGACCCGATGCCCCACAGTGCGTCGGTGGGGCGGTCGCCGAGCACGTCGAACCAGGTCGCGTAGGTCAGTGTGGCGACGCCGGCCGGCTTGCCGAACCCCGTGGCGAGCTTGGCCTGCAGCTTGTTCTCGCCGATGCCGACGGTGCACTCGAGCTCGGTGGCCTCGCGCACGCGCCGCTGGATGCGCCGGGCGGTGCCCTCGGGGTCGTCGTCGCCGGCGTCGACGAACGCCTCGTCCCAGCCGAGCACCTCGACCGTCCCGAACTCGCGCAGCGTGGCCATGACGTCGACGGACACCGCCTCGTACGCCTCTTTGTCCGACGGCAGGAAGATCGCGTCGGGGCAGCGTTTCAGTGCGGTGCGCATGGGCAGGCCGGAGTGGACGCCGAACGCGCGCGCCTCGTACGACGCGGTGGCGACCACGCCGCGCTTGGTGGGGTCGCCGTCGCCGCCGACGACCACCGGCTTGCCGCGCAACTCGGGACGGCGCAGCACCTCGACGGCAGCGATGAACTGGTCGAGGTCGACGTGCAGCACCCAGCGGGACACACGGCCATTCTGGCCGCTCGCACCGACAGCGTCAGGGCGCCTTGGTCTCCGGGGCGGGATCGTCGGTGGCGTCGCGCCACACCTCGCCCGGCGCACGCGTCTGTGCACCCCGGTCGGCGGCCTGGTCGGCGGCCTGGTCGGCGGCCTGGTCGGCGGCCTGGTCGGCACCCTCATCGACGACGGCGTCAGCCTGCGGCTCCGCTGGGCTCGCCTCCCTGGCCACCGCGCCGCCGTGGGCGTCGTACTCGACCTCGTCGGCAGGGCCGGCCCCGGTGCCGGCGCTGCCGGCGACGGGGAACCGCTCGGCGCCCGCGGAGTCGTCGGGCCGGGCCGGGGCGCCGCCGAGGAAGTCGCGGATGCGCTGCCCGTACGCCGCCGCCTTGGAGGGGTCGACGGGAAACGTGACGTCCTCGACCAGCCGCGCGACGGTGTCGCGGACCTTCGTGGTGCCGGCGTTGGTGGCGGCGCCGCCGAGGATGGAGCTGACCTGGTCCTGCACCGAGGTGAGGGTGTCGCCGACGAACTCGCGGATGCCGGAGTCGTGCACCGGGCAGCGCGGCAGCGCCGACCGCACCGGGCGGACCAGCCGCTGCCGCCGCCGCCAGGCGGGGTCGTGCAGGTAGGACTGGCCGTCGACGGCGTACCGGCAGATCAGCCCCCCGGTGGCCAGCGCCTCGAGGTCGTCGGCCATGGCCGACGTCGGGTGCTCGTCGAACCGCAGCGCCCACAGCCGCCCGTTGACCACGGCGGCGTTGTCGACCGCGCGGCCGTCGTCGTCGAGCACCGTCGGCAGATACGCCCAGGTGTACGCCGCGGCCAGCGGCAGCCGGGCCACCCGCTCGTCCTGGACGTCGCCCGGCTGGATGGTCCTGGGACTGTGCGCCATGGTCGGCTCCCTCGTCGCTCTCTTCTGCATGCACCTCGTGAGACTCGCCGCCGCTGGGACCTCGCGCTCGGCGCCCGGCCCGTCGGCTACCTCGAATCTACGTCAGCCGGACCCCGCGAACGGGTCTACGCTCGGCCCGTAGCGCACCCACGCCACCTGAGGGGGCGGTCATCGTGACCGGACACGTCGTGCACTTCGAGGTTCCCGCCGACGACCTCGACCGGGCCCGCGAGTTCTATCGCGCCGCGTTCGGCTGGGAGCTGACGCCGATGCCCGAGGTCGACTACACGATCGTCATGACGACGCCGGCCGACGACACCGGCCGGCCGAAGGAGCCCGGTGCCATCAACGGCGGCATGTTCACCCGCGACGACGCACGGCCGAGCCCCGTCATCACCCTCGACGTGCCCGACGTCGACGCCGCGCTGGCCACCGTCGAGCAACTCGGCGGCAGCACCGTCCTGCCGAAGACCGAGGTCATGGGCATGGGCTACGCGGCGTACTTCCGCGACACCGAGGGCAATGTCATGGGCCTCTGGCAGTCCGCCGGCTGACGGACCGGCCTCCCACCGAGCCGGCGTCGTCGCCGCCCGCGGCAGCGGCACGTCACCCGCGCCGACGCCGGACCGCGCCGACGCCGGACCGTGCGGACGCCGGAGCGCAGGGGGCGCAGCGACCGCCGCACCAGACCGGACCACCGTCCTTGCGGCGCCATCTAAACCGGTATAGGCTTGGTGGCTAAACCGGTTTAGAGCTCAGTGTCGAGGAGACCGTATGCCCACCGCCAGGCCCACCATCGCCGACGTCGCCCAGCGCGCCGGCGTCAGCAAGGGCCTGGTGTCGTTCGCGCTGAACGACCGGCCGGGAGTCTCGCCGCAGACCCGCGAGCGCATCCTCGAGGCCGCCCGCGAGCTGGGCTGGCAGCCGAACCTGCGCGCCCGCGCGCTCTCCGTCGACCGCGCGTTCGCGCTGGGCCTGGTCATCATGCGCGACCCCGAGATCATCACCGGCGACCCGTTCTACCCGTCGTTCATCGCCGGCGTGGAGCGCGAGCTCGCCTCGGCCGGGCAGGCCCTCGTGCTGAGCGTGGTCCCGGACGAGGCCGCCGAGCTGGCCGCCTACCGCAAGCTGGTCACCGACCGGCGGGTCGACGGCGTGTTCGTCACCGACCTGCGCCACGACGACGCCCGCATCGCGCTGGCCGCGGAGCTGGGCGTCCCCGCCGTCACGCTGGGCCACCCCGAGGCGCCGTCGCCGTTCCCGGCCGTCTCGATGGACGACCGCGCGGGCATCGCGGCCGCCGTCGACCACCTGGCCGGGCTCGGCCACCGCCGCATCGCGCACGTCGCCGGGCCCGACCGCATGCTGCACGGCAGCCGTCGCCGGCGGGCGTTCGAGGAGGCCATGGCCGCGGCCGGGCTGCCCGCGGGAATGGTCGTCGAGACCGAGTTCCGGGCCGTCGACGGCGCCCGCGCCACCCGCGACCTGCTCGCGCGCCCCGACCGCCCGACCGCGATCGTCTACGCGAACGACCCCATGGCCATCGCCGGGCTCGGCATCGCCCAGCGGGCCGGGCTGCGCGTCCCCCATGACCTGTCGATCACCGGCTTCGACGGCAGCGACGTCGGCGAGCACCTCTTCCCCTCCCTCAGCACCGTGGCCACCGACGCGGTCAGCTGGGGTGCCGTGGCCGCCCGGGTCCTGCTGCGGTCGATCGCCGGCGAGGAGCCCGGCGACACCGACCTGCCGCCCGCCCGCTTCGTGCCGCGTGAATCGACCGCACCTGTCACAGAACCCACCGACCGGACGGTCCCCTGACTGTCCGGTCCCCAGAGAAGGAGACGACCGTGCAACGACGCACCCGAGTCACCGCCGCCGTACTGACGGCGGCCGGGCTGCTCACCGCCGCCGCGTGTGGCGGCGACGACGAGACCTCCGGCGGAGGCGGCGGCGAGGACGGCGGCCGCGGCGACATCACCATCTGGTACTCCAATAACGAGGCCGAGGTGGCCTGGGGCGAGCAGATGGTCGAGGCGTGGAACGCCGAGCACCCCGACGAGCAGATCGAGGCGCAGGAGATCCCGGCCGGCGCCAGCAGCGAAGAGGTCATCGGCGCCGCCATCACCGCGGGCAACGCCCCCTGCCTCATCTTCAACACCGCCCCCGTGGCCGTGCCGGACTTCGAGCGCCAGGGCGGCCTGGTGTCGCTGTCGAGCTTCGACGACGGCGACAGCTACATCGAGGAGCGCAGCGGCGACATCGCCGAGCAGTACCAGTCCGCCGACGGCGAGTACTTCCAGCTGCCGTGGAAGTCGAACCCGGTGATGATCTTCTACAACAAGGACATGTTCGCCGCGGCCGGCCTCGACCCCGAGAACCCGCCGCTGGCCACGCATGACGAGTTCCTCGAGACCGCGCGCACGCTGGTGTCGTCCGGCGCCGCCCCGATGGCCATCTGGCCCTCGCCGACCAGCGAGTTCTTCCAGAACTGGTTCGATTTCTACCCGCTCTACGCGGCCGAGACGGGCGGCACGCCGCTGGTCGAGGACGGCTCGGCGACGTTCGCCGACGACGCCGGTCTCGAGGTCGCGGAGTTCTGGAAGACGCTCTACGACGAGGGTCTGGCCGGCCGCGAGGCCTACCAGGCCGACGCGTTCGCCGACGCCCAGGCCGCCATGGCCATCGTCGGCCCGTGGGCCATCAGCGTCTACGGCGAGAACGTGAACTGGGGCGCCGTGCCGATCCCGACCTCGGAGGGCAAGCCGGCCGAGGAGATCTACACGTTCAGCGACGCCAAGAACATCGGGCTCTACACGGCGTGCGAGAACCAGGCGACGGCGTGGGACGTGCTCAAGTTCGCCACCAGCGAGGAGCAGGACGGTCTGCTGCTGGAGACGACCGGCCAGATGCCGATGCGCCAGGACCTGCCCGGCACCTACCCGGACTACTTCGCCGCCAACCCGGCGTACGAGGCGTTCGGCGACCAGGCCGCTCGCACCGTCGAGGTCCCGAACATCCCGAACTCGGTCGCGGTGTGGCAGACGCTGCGCGACGCGTGGTCGCAGTCGGTGATCTTCGGCGAGGGCGACCTCCAAGAGGCCTTGCAGGGCGCCGCCGACGAGATCGACGGCCTGGCCGGCCAGTCCTGACGGGCGGACCGACATGACGGTCCTCGACTTTGACGCGCGGGCGGCGGACGGCGCACCGCCGCCGCCCGGGCGGCGCCGGGCGCGCCGCGGCGGCCTCCTCGGCAAGAACCCGGCCGGGTTGCTGTTCAGCGCCCCGTACCTCGTGTTCGTGGCGGTGGTGTTCGCGTTCCCGCTGGGCTTCGCGGTGTGGATCTCGTTCCACGACTACTTCTTCGCCGCGCCCGGCGCCGACGTCGCCCGCCCGTTCGTCGGGCTCGACAACTACACGTCCGTGCTGAGCGACCCGGCCGTCCGGCGCTCGTTCGTCAACATCGGCATCTTCCTGATCATCAACGTGCCGTTGACGGTCGGGCTCTCGCTGGTGCTGGCGACGCTGCTCAACCAGGTGGTCCGGGGCCGCACCTTCCTGCGGGTCGCGTTCTACGTCCCGTACGTGACGGCGTCGGTGGCGATCGTGGGCGTCTGGCTGTTCCTGTTCAACGGCAACGGGCTGGTCAACGAGATCCTCGGTCCGCTGGCGCCGGACCCGCCGTGGCTGATCAACTCGGCCTGGGCGATGCCGTCGATCGCGTTCTTCGTCACCTGGAAGCAGCTGGGGTTCTACATCCTGCTGTACCTCGCTGCGCTGCAGAACGTGCCGCGCGAGCTGTACGAGGCGGCCGCGACCGACGGCGCCGGCCGGCTGCGGACGTTCTGGTCGGTCACCGTTCCCGCGGTACGCCCGGCGACCGTGCTGGTGGTGCTGCTGTCCACCATCATCGGCGCCAATCTGTTCACGGAGCCGTACCTGCTGACCGGCGGCGGCGGGCCCAACGGCGCCTCGGCCTCGCCGGTGCTGATCATGTACCAGCGCGGCATCGAACAGGGCACGCCTGGTGTGGCCGCAGCCCTCGGCGTCGTCCTGGTGGTGCTGGTCCTGCTGGTCGCCTGGCTGCAGCGCCGCTTCGTCGGAGGTGATGAGTCGTGAGGCGCGGGGCTTCGTTCTGGCGCTACGTCGTGCTCGGCATCGGGGGGCTCGCGTTCCTGTTCCCCTTCTACTACATGATCGTCGGCTCGCTGCAGGAGTCGCCCGACCCGACCCCGGCGGGCGCCTTCCCGGACCCGTCCAACCTCACCCTGGACAACTACGTCGCCATCGACGAGCGCATCGACCTGCTGCAAGGGCTGCTGAACTCGGGCATCTTCACCGGTGGCGTGCTGCTCGGGACCGTGGTGTTCGGCGTCCTGGCCGGTTATGCGCTGGCCGTGCTGCACTGGCGCGGCCGCGGCGTCACGTTCGCGCTGGCGCTGCTGGTGCAGGTGGTGCCGTTCCAGCTGCTGATGATCCCGCTGTACGTCCTGATCGCCCGCGACTACGGTCTGGCCGACAGCTACCTGGGCATGATCCTGCCGTTCGCGATCAACTCGACGGCGGTCATCGTGTTCCGGCAGTACTTCCTGCAGTTGCCGCGCGAGCTGTTCGACTCGGCGGCCGTCGACGGCGCCGGCGAGCTGCGCACGCTGTGGAGCGTCGCGCTGCCGCTGGTCCGCCCGGTGGTGCTGACCGTCGTGCTGCTCACGTTCATCGGGCCGTGGAACGAGTTCCTGTGGCCGTTCCTCATCACGAAGGAACAGTCGATGCAGCCGCTGGCGGTCTCGCTGGCCAACTACATCAGCAACGTGGCGGCGTCGGCGGCCAACCCGTTCGGCGCGGTGCTGGCCGGCGCCGTCGTGCTGGCGGTTCCCGCCGTCGTCCTGTTCATCGTCTTCCAGCGCTACTTCAGAACCACGAACATCGGCTCCGGCGTGAAAGGCTGAGCATGACCGTCTCGACCCTGATCCCGTACACGCTGACCCGCCTGGGAGTCGTCATGACCCCGCGCGACGGCGACCCGAACGAGGCCGAGGGGGTGCTCAACCCGGCCTCCGGCCGCGACCCCGACGGCGTCCTCTACCTGCTCCCCCGGCTGGTCGCGGCGGGCAACGTCTCGCGCGTCGGCCTGGCCCGGGTGGTCATCGACGACGACGGCGTGCCCGTGGGCGTCGAGCGCGAGGGCGTCGTCCTCGAGCCGGACCGGGCGTGGGAGCGCGGCGCCTCGCACGGCGGCGTCGAGGACCCCAGGGTCACGTGGGTCGCCGCGCTCGGGCTGCACGTCATGACCTACGTCGCGTACGGGCCGCTGGGTCCGCGCACGGCGCTCGCGGTGTCGTCGGACCTGCGATCGTGGCGGCGGCTCGGCCCGGTGTTCTTCGAGTACGACGACGACCTCGACGTCGACCTCAACCTGTTCCACAACAAGGACACCGTGTTCTTCCCGACGCCGGTCATGTCGCCGGCCAGGGTCGAGAGCCTGGCCGTCCTGCACCGGCCGATGTGGGACCTCGGCGAGATCCGGCCCGGCCAGGGCGTCGTGCTGCCGCGCGGCGTCACCGACGATCGGCACAGCATCTGGATCTCCTACGTGCCGCTGACGGACGTGCTGGAGGACGTGCGCACCCTGGTGCGCTGGCGCGAGCACCGGTTCCTCGCCGGCCCGGAGTACGCGTTCGAGGAGCTGAAGATCGGCGGCGGCCCGGCGCCGCTGCGGGTCCCCGAGGGATGGCTGCTGCTGCACCACGGCGTCACCGGTGTGCTCGCGTCCGGCATCGCCCAGCAGCAGCGGGTCAACTACGCCGCCGGCGCCCTGCTGCTCGACGCCGACGACCCGTCGACGGTGCTCGCCCGCACGCCGGAGCCGCTGCTGGCGCCGGAGACCGACGACGAGCGCAGCGGCATCGTGCCCAACGTCGTCTTCCCGACCGCCATCGAGGAGATCAACGGCGCGCACTACGTCTTCTACGGCATGGCCGACAGCAAGATCGGCGTCGCCCGGCTGGACCGCACGAACACCTGACCTGGAAGGGAGCCGTCTCGATGAGGAGACCGCTGATCGGATGGACGGCGACACTGGCCGCTCTGCTGCTCGGATCCGGAGGCCTCGTCGCCACGGCGGCGCCGCAGGCCGACACCGTCGGGCCGCTGGCCAACACCGCGCACCTGGACTTCCTGCTCGACGAGGCGACCCCGGCGCCGGTCGACGGGCACACGACGTACCGGCTGGCCGAGGAACCGGCGCTGACGTTCCCGTGGACGTACGCCGACGCGCGTCCGGGCGGGACGTTCGAGCGGATCGGCGGCGGGTCGCTCGACCCGGCGACCGGGCACTGGTCGCAGGGCGCCTACAACGCCGACGACGTGTCCCGCGCGGCCGTCGTCTACCTGCGGCACTGGCGGCAGACCGGGTCGCCGGCCAGCCGTGAGCACGCCTACGAGCTGCTGCGGTCGCTGGCCTACCTGCAGACGTCGAGCGGCCCGAACGCCGGCAACGTCGTGCTGTGGATCCAGCCCGACGGCGTGCTGAACCCGAGCGCCGAGCCGGTCGAGCTGCCCGACCCGTCCGACTCCGGGCCGAGCTACTGGCTGGCGCGGACGATCTGGGCGTTCGGCGAGGGGTATGCGGCGTTCGCCGGCGTCGATGCGGAGTTCGCGGCGTTCCTGCAGGAGCGGCTCGGACTGGCCGTCGACGCCGTCGAGCGGCAGGTGCTGACGCGATACGGCGACTACACCGTCGCCGACGGGCTGCGGGTGCCCTCGTGGCTGATCGTCGACGGCGCCGACGCGACGGCCGAGGCGGTGCTGGGGCTGGCGGCCTACGTCGGGGCCGCGCCGTCGGATGCCCGAGCGCGCGACGCGCTGCGGAAGCTGGCCGAGGGCGTCGCCGCGATGGGCGGCGGCGACGCCGGCTCGTGGCCGTACGGCGCGATCCTGCCGTGGGCGCAGTCGCGGTCGATCTGGCACGCGTGGGGATCGCAGATGCCGGCGTCGCTGGCCGCCGCGTCGACGGCGCTGGGGTCGCCGGAGCTGGTGGCGCCGGCCGTCGTCGACTCGGCCCGGTTCGTGCCGGTGCTGCTCACGGCGGGCGGCGCCGACAACGGCTGGCTGCCCACGCCGACTGAGCGCGTGCAGATCGCCTACGGCGTCGACTCGCGGCTGCAGTCGCTGCTGGCGGTGTCGGCGGCGACCGAGCGGCCGGCGTTCGACGAGCTCGCGGGGCTGACGGCGAGCTGGTACTTCGGGACGAACCCGTCCGGCGAGCCGATGTACGACCCGGCGACCGGCGTGACCTTCGACGGCGTGGCGGCCGACGGGACGATCAACCGCAACAGCGGCGCCGAGAGCACCATCCACGGGCAGCTGTCGATGCTCGCGCTGGACGCGGCGCCGGCGGCGGTGAGGTCGCTGGCGCTGGGGCTGACGTCGGTCGAGGCGCGCGACGGGCTGCGGCTGGTCGAGGCCGAGGCGGCGACGTCGACGACGGGGACCGTGCGGGCGCCGTCAGCGGCGTGGACGGGCGAGTCACTGTGGAGCGGGTCGCTGCTCGCGCTGGAACCCGGCCAGACGGCGACGTTCGACCTGGGCGCGTCGGAGGGCGCGCGGCTGGTGGAGCCGGTGTCGTGGCTGCCGCTGCGCGGCGATGCGCGGACGGCGTGGACGGCGGACGGACGCGGGCTCGGCTCGCTGCGGCATCGTGCCGGCTCGCAAGGGCTGACCGCGGTGCCGGGCGTCCTGCTGCCGCAACCGCTGCGCCGCGCGCTGCCGGCGGGGACGTCGTCGGTCTCGGTGACGGCGTCGCGGGACACGGTCGAGCTGGACGCGCTGCTGGTCCGCCCCGAGGTCTCGCGCCTCGAGCTGGCCGGCGACGGCGGGGCCCGGGCGGAGCTGCTGCACTCCGCGGCATCCTCGCCCCGGCGCATCCCCGTGGACGGCCCGGGCACGGTGCGGGTCTACGACGCGACCGGCCGCGAGATCGCCTCGGCCGGCGCCCCGGCGACGATCACCCTGCGCCCCGGCGGCTTCGCGGTGGTCTCGACCGGCTGAGCGTCAGAGGACGGCTCCGCGCGGGGCGACCTCGAGGGCGGCCACGCCCCGCGCGAACACCACCACCAGCCGGTCGCCGTGCCGGGCGCGGAGTACGCCGTCGTCGTGCGAGAGCGCGGCGATGGCGTGCTCGACCAGCTCGTCCTCGCTCACGTCGGGCTCGTCGACGATGACGTCCACGTGCGCGCCGCCGATGAACTTGACCCGCAGAACCGCCGTCGTCGAGCCCACCATGAGTGCTCCCTTGCCGGGGAGCCCGGTCGGCCCCGCATTGCTCACCCTACGCCGGTCCGATCATGTGCGATGCTGCCTCGCGCCAGAGCGCGGCTCCGCAACACCGCCCGGCGTCGCGGACGGTCAGCCGCAGGTCGGTCCGGGCCGCCTCGGCCTCGCGGCTCGGGTCGCCGGCCGCCGGCGCCGGATCCGCCGGAGCGGCCCGGCCGGCGACCGGCCCGTCACCAGCATGACGGCGAGAGCGGCGACCAGCACGGCGACCGTCCCCGCGCCCGGCCGCGAGCTGCCGCCGTCGTCGATGCCGGGACCGCCGGGCGGGTGGTCGCCATGGGGTTCGGCGGTGGCGATCGCGGCCTATGCGCCCCTGGTGCTGTGGGCGCCGCTGCTCACCGTCGTGGTGGCCGACCATCGCCGTCGCCGCCTGAGCCGCGAGCTGTCGGCACTACGCTGACGCTCATGGTGGACGACGGCGACCGGCCCGCGACCGTCGCCGACGTGCACGAGTTCGCACTCGCGATGCCGCACGTCACCGTCGTGCCGTTGAACAACGGCAATCCCGTCTACCAGGTGGGCGGCAAGTCGTTCGTGTTCTTCCGCAACCCGCGCCCCGACGCCGTCGACCCCGAGTCCGGCGAGCGTTATGACGACGTCATCGTGCTGTGGGTGGAGTCCGAGGCGGAGAAGGAGGCACTGGTCCAGGACCCGCGCACGCCGTACTTCACCACGCCGCACTTCGCCCGGCACCTCTCGGTGCTGGTCCGCGCGAGCCGGCTGGGCGAGCTGACCCGCGCCGAGCTGGCCGAGCAGATCCAGGACGCCTGGATGTCGCGCGCCTCGAGGGCCCGGGTGACGGCCTGGCTGCGCGACCATCGGCCGGGCTGAGGCCCTTCACCGCATCTCCCAGTGCGAGCACAATCCGGGTGTGCGCGGTGAGGAGCCGCCGGCTCGCCCACCACGACACCGCACTGCGCGCATGAGGGCGGTCTGCGACGGTGTGTTCGCGATCGCCGTCACCCTGCTGGTCCTCGAGATCGCCGTCCCCGACGAGTCGGCGGAGGACCTGCTCGGTGCACTCGGCGACCAGTGGCCGTCCTACCTGGGCTATGTGGTGAGCTTCGCGACGATCGGCGCGGTCTGGTTCGTCCACACCGTCGTCTCCGAGCACCTGGGCCACACGACCTTGGTGTTCGAGCGGCTCAACCTGCTGCTGCTCATGGTGGTGTCACTGCTTCCGTTCTCGACCGGAGTGGTGGCCGAGCACATCGGGGAACCGGTGGCCACCACGGTGCACGGGCTCAACCTGTTCCTCGCCGCGGCGCTGCTCTCGGTCCTGTGGCGGTATGCGGTGCACGACGGCCTCGTCCGGGCCGATGTGCCCGCCGCCGACGCTGGACGGCGGTGGCCGACCTGGGGTGATCGACGGGTCGCGGGCCTGGCGCGGTCGGCTGCCCAAGGCCTTCTCCCTGCCGGCACGCTGCGATGTTCTCTGCCCGCGGCGGGACCCCGGTCACGTCGCGAGGGCGGCGGTGAGCAGGTCGTGGGTGGCGCGGTCGAAGGCGACCAGCCGGATCAGCTCGACCCGCGTGTCAGCCGACCGGACGGTGTCGACGGCGATGCGGGCGGCATGGTCGGGCGGGTAGCCGAAGACGCCGGTCGAGATGGCCGGGAACGCGACCGACCGCGCTCCCAAGGAGTCCGCCACCTCCAGCGACCGGCGGTAGCACGAGGCCAGCGTTGCCGCCTCGTCGGCGACTCCCCCGCGCCACACGGGGCCGACGGTGTGAATGACGTGGCGTATGGGCGGGTCGAGGTCGAACGCGGGCGTCGCCACCGCATCACCGGGCGGGCACGGCGCCAGCGCCGCTCCGGCCGCTTCGAGCCGCGGTCCCGCGGCCCGGTGGATGGCGCCGTCGACCCCGCCACCGCCGCGCAGCGACGGGTTGGCCGCGTTGACGATCGCGTCGACGTCCTCGCGGGTGATGTCGCCCTGGACGACCTCGATCAGCGCCATACCCAGCGAACCTAGCCCCAGCTGCGGCCTGCTGCCACGGCCGCCCGCACCGCCTCCAACTGCTCGGCCACCCGCTCCGGCGCCGTCCCGCCGCGCGCCGAACGCGAGGCCAACGACCCCGCCACCGACAGCACCGACCGCACCCCAGGCGTCAGCGACGGCGAGATGGCGGCCAGATCGTCGTCGGTCAGCTCCCACAGCTCCAGACCGCGCGACTCGCACACCCGCACGCACGCCCCGGCGGTCTCGTGTGCCGACCGGAACGGCACGCCCTCGCGGACCAGCCACTCCGCGACGTCGGTGGCGAGCGAGAATCCCTGCGGCGCCAGCTCCTCCAGCCGCGACGGATGGAACCGCAGCGTCGCCACCAGCCCGGTGAATGCGGGCAGCAGGACGCTCAGCGTGTCGACGGAGTCGAAGACCGGCTCCTTGTCCTCCTGCAGGTCGCGGTTGTAGGCGAGCGGCAGCGCCTTGAGCGTCGCCAGCAGCCCGGCGAGGTTGCCGACCAGCCGGCCGGCCTTGCCGCGGGCCAGTTCGGCGATGTCGGGATTCTTCTTCTGCGGCATGATCGACGAGCCGGTCGACCAGGCGTCGTCGAGGGTGACGAACGAGAACTCCTTCGTCGCCCACAGGATGATCTCCTCGGCCAGCCGCGACACGTCGATGCCGATCATCGCGAAGACGAATGCGGCCTCGGCCACGAAGTCGCGCGACGCCGTCCCGTCGATCGAGTTCTCCACCGACGTCGAGAACCCCAGCCGAGCCGCGACGAACAGCGGGTCGAGCCCCAGCGACGACCCGGCCAGGGCACCGGCGCCGTACGGCGACTCGTCCGTGCGCCGATCCCAGTCGCGCAGCCGGTCGACGTCGCGCAACAGCGCCCACGCGTGCGCCAGCAGGTGGTGCGAGAGCAGGACGGGCTGGGCGTGCTGCAGGTGCGTGCGTCCGGGCATCGCGACCCCGAACTGCGCGTCAGCCTGCGCGACCAGCGCGTCGACCACGTCGAGGACCAGCCCGGACACCGTCCGCGCGGACTCGCGCAGGTACATCCGGAACAGCGTCGCCACCTGGTCGTTGCGCGACCGGCCGGCCCGCAGCTTCCCGCCCAGCTCGGACCCGACGCGGTCGATCAGGCCGCGCTCCAGCGCGGTGTGCACGTCCTCGTCACCCTCCGCCGGGACGAACGAACCCGACGCCACGTCGGTCGCCAGCCGGTCCAGGCCGGCCACCATCCCGGCCAGCTCGTCAGCCGTCAGCAGCCCGGCCTGGTACAGCACCGTCGCGTGCGCCTTCGAGCCGGCGATGTCGTACGGCGCCAGCCGCCAGTCGAAGTGCGTCGACTTCGACAGCGCGGCCAGCGCGTCCGACGGACCGCCCTCGAACCGGCCGCCCCACAGTGCACTGCTGCTCACTCGTCCTCCGTCATGGCACTCGTCGTTCCTGTTCAGCGAGGGGAACCGGCACCGTCCCGCTGTCGGCCGCCAGCCGGCGGTGGGCCGCATCGAGGACGGCGGCGCCTGCGGCGAGGACCGACACTCCGGGCCCGACCAGGCCGTGCGCGCGAGCCAGTTGCCCGGCCAGCAGCAGCGCCTCGGGCAGGGTGACGGTCTCGCCGTCCAGCGCGACCGGCCGGCCCTCGTCGAACGTGACGGTCATGACGGCGGCGAGGGCACGTTGCCCTCGGCGAGGGCGAGGAACCACGCGGCCACGCCGGCTCCGCCCTCCGGGTCGGTCGAGATGACGAGGACCGTGTCGTCGCCGGCGATGGTGCCCAAAATGTCCGTGCGCGCCGCATGGTCGATCGCCGAGGCCAGGTACTGCGCGGCGCCGGGCGGCGTGCGCAGCACCACCAGGTTGGCCGACGAGCGCGCCGACACCAGGATCTCCTCGCAGACGCGGATGAGCCGGGCGTCGACGGCGCCTTCCTCGGCAGCGCGGGGGCGCATGTCGCCGCCCTCGCCGGGCAGCGCGTAGACGAGCCAGCCGCCGGCGCCCCTGATCTTCACCGCGCCCAGCTCGTCGAGGTCGCGCGAGAGCGTGCCCTGGGTGACCTCGATGCCGCTCTCGGAGAGCCGCTCGGCCAGCTCCGTCTGCGACCGGATCGGCGTCTGCGACAGGATCTCGGCGATCCGGCCGTGCCGGGCCGCACGGGTGGCCGGCTGCGTCATGCCACCGCCTCCTGCGAGAACAGCCAGGTCAGCAGCGCCTTCTGTGCGTGCAGCCGGTTCTCGGCCTCGTCCCAGACGGCGCTCGCCGGGCCGTCGATGACCTCGGCGGCGATCTCTTTGCCCCGGTAGGCGGGCAGGCAGTGCAGCACGATCGCGTCGGCGGCGGCGCCCTTCAGCGCGTCCGCCGTCAGCGCGAACGGGACGAACGGCGCCCCGCGGTCGCCCGCCTCGTCCTCCTGGCCCATGGAGACCCAGGTGTCGGTCGCCAGCACGTCGGCTCCGGCGAAGCCGTCGGCGGGGTCGGTGACGTGGGCGACCGAGCCGCCGGTCTGCGCCGCGATCTCCCCCGCCCGCGAGAGCACCGACGGCGACGGCGCGTACCCCGCCGGCGAGGCGATGCGCACGTGCATGCCGACGGTGGCGCCGGCCAGCAGGTAGGAGTGCGCCATGTTGTTGGCGCCGTCGCCGGCGTAGGTCAGCGTCAGCCCGGCCAGCGTGCCCTTGCGCTCGCGCACGGTCTGCAGGTCGGCGAGGAGCTGACAGGGGTGGAACTGGTCGGTCAGGGCGTTGACGACGGGGACGGCGGCGGCTTCGGCCATGGCCTCCAGGCGCCCCTGTTCGTAGGTGCGCCAGACGATGGCGGCGCACTGGCGGTCCAGCACCCGCGCGGTGTCGGCGATCGGCTCGCCCCGGCCCATCTGCGATGTCTGCGCGTCGATGACCAGCGGGTATCCGCCCAGCTCGGCGATGCCGACGGTGAACGAGACGCGGGTCCGGGTCGAGTGCTTGTCGAAGATGACGGCGACGGCGCGCGGGCCCTCGAGCGGCCGGTACGCGAACCGGTCCGCCTTGAGCTCGGCGGCCATGTCGAGGACCTGCAGGTACTCGGCCGGCGACAGGTCGTCGTCGCGGAGGAAGTGCCGGGTCATCGGATCTCCTTCGGAGCGGTCCCGACAGCGTCGAGCACCGCCGGGAGCGCCGCCAGGAACTCGTCGGCCTGCGCGGTGTCGAGGATCAGCGGCGGCGCGAGCCGGATCGTATCGGGAGTGACGGCGTTGACGATGAACCCCGCGCCGAGCGCCTCGGCCATGACGGCCGCGGCCACGCCGACATGTCCGCCCTCGGCGGAGAAGCGTGCCTCGGACGGTCCGGCCAGCTCGATACCCAGCAGCAGCCCGCGCCCCCGCACGCCCTTGATCAGTGGGTGGCCCAGCGCGAGCACCTCGGCGCGCAGGTGCGCCCCGACGGTGCGGACGTTCTCGAGCAGGCCGTCGCGCTCGACGGCGTGCAGCACGGCCAACCCGGCGGCGGCCGCGACCGGGTTGCCGCCGAACGTGGTGCCGTGGGCGCCGGGCCCGAGCAGGTCGGCCGCCCGGCCGAGCCCGATGCAGGCGCCGATCGGGAAGCCGCCGCCGAGGCCCTTCGCCACGGTGACGACGTCGGGCACGATGCCCTCGGCCGTGTGCGCGAACCAGTCGCCGCAGCGGCCGATGCCGGTCTGGATCTCGTCGATGACCAGCAGTGTCCCGGTGCGCTCGGTGATCTCGCGCGCCGCCTCCAGGTAGCCGGCCGGCGCCGGGACGACGCCGCCCTCGCCCTGGACCGGCTCGAGGAACACCGCGGCGGTGTCGCCGTCGACCGCGGCCGAGAGCGCCTCGACGTCGCCGAACGGCACGAACGTGACCTCGCCCGGCAGTGGCTCGAACGGCTCGCGGATGGCCGGCTTGCCGGTGATCGCCAGCGCGCCCAGGGAGCGGCCGTGGAAGCCGTTCTCGGTGGCGACGAGCTTCGGCCGGCCGGTGCGCCGGGTGATCTTGACGGCGGCCTCGTTCGCCTCGGTGCCGGAGTTGGTGAAGAACACCCGCCCGCCCAGCGCAGACGCCGCCGGGCCGAGCAGGTCGAGCAGCCGCTCGGCCAGCGCGACCTGCGGGGCGCTGGCGAAGAAGTTCGACACGTGCCCGAGCGTGGCCAGCTGTGCGGTGACGGTCGACACCAGCAGCGGGTGCGCGTGTCCCAGTGAGTTGACCGCCAGCCCGCCCAGCAGGTCGAGGTAGCGCCGTCCGTCGGCGTCCCACACGTAGCAGCCCTCGCCGCGCACCAGCACGCGTTGCGGGCTGCCGAACGTGTTCATCAGCGCCTGGCCGTAGCGCGCGGTCCACGCGGCGTTGTTGCTGGCTGCCAGCGAGTCCTCGGTGAGCCCGGGCACCAGTGCGGACGCCTCCGCCTGATACGTCATGACGACCATTCCCCCTTTCCCTCGGGGGAATCGCCTGTGGTCGGGACCATGCGGTCGGCACCCGCTACAACCATCGTTCCCACACCCTCATCAGTAAAGACCTCGAGCAACAGCGAGTTGGGGACCCGGCCGTCGATGATCGTCGCCTCCGGAACCCCGCCCTCGACCGCGCGCAGGCAGGCCTGCATCTTCGGGATCATTCCCGACGAGAGCGACGGCAGCAGCGTCGTCAGCTCGCCGGCGGTGATCTCCTTAACGATCTCGGTGTCGACGGGGTAGTCGCGGTACAGCCCCTCGACGTCGGTGAGCACGACCAGCTTCTCCGCGCCCAGCTCGACCGCCAGGGCGGCCGCCGCGGTGTCGGCGTTGACGTTGTGCACGACGCCGTCGGCGTCCGGCGCGACCGACGACACCACCGGGATGCGCCCGGCGTCGATGAGATCGAGAACCGCGCCGGCGTCGACCTCAGCCACGTCGCCGACCAGGCCGATGTCGACCGGCTCGCCGTCGATGATGGCCGACTGCCGCTCCGCGGTGAACAGGCCCGCGTCCTCGCCCGACAGCCCGACCGCGAGCGGGCCGTGCGCATTCATCAACCCCACGATCTCGCGGCTCACCTGGCCGACCAGCACCATGCGGACCACGTCCATGGCCTCGGGCGTGGTGACCCGCAGCCCGCCGCGGAACTCGCTGGCGATGCCGAGGCGGTCGAGCATGGCAGTGATCTGCGGCCCGCCGCCATGGACGACGACCGGTTTCAGCCCGGCCAGCCGGAGGAAGACGATGTCGTCGGCGAACGCCCGCTTGAGGTCGTCGTCGATCATCGCGTTGCCGCCGTACTTCACCACGACGATCTTGCCGTGGAACTTCTTCAGCCAGGGCAGCGCCTCGACCAGGACCCCGGCCTTGGCCAGCGCGGCGGCCGTCGTCACCGTCATGTCGAGTACGCCGAGTTCTCGTGCACGTAGTCGTGCGTGAGGTCGCTGGTCAGGATCGTCGCCGTAGCCGGGCCGGCGTTCAGCTCGACTAGGACGTGGACGTCGCGGCCGGACAGATCGACCAACGTCGATGGCTCGCCGACCTGGGTCCCCCCGGCGACGCAGACCTTGACGCCGTTCATCGAGATGTCGATCTTCTCCGGCTCGAACGCCGCCTGCGTGGTGCCGACGGCGGCGAGCACCCGGCCCCAGTTGGGGTCGTTGCCGAAGACGGCGGCCTTGAACAGATTGCTGCGGGCGACGGAGCGGGCGACCTCGACGGCGTCGTCCTCACTCGCCGCACCGGTGACCTCGATGGCGATGTCGTGATGGGCGCCCTCGGCGTCGTGCCAGAGCTGGTGCGCGAGGTCGGCGCAGACGTCGGTGACCGCTTGCGTGAGTTCCCCTTCCGTGGGCTCCACGCCAGAGGCGCCGCTGGCCAGCAGCACCACGGTGTCGTTGGTCGACATGCAGCCGTCGGTGTCGAGCCGGTCGAACGTCGACCGCGTCGCCGCCCGCAGGGCCCGGTCGAGGGTGGCGGCGTCGGCGACGGCGTCGGTGGTGATGACGACCAGCATGGTCGCGAGCGCGGGCGCGAGCATGCCGGCGCCCTTGGCCATGCCGCCGATGGTCCAGCCGTCACCGGTGGCTGTCGCCTGCTTCGCGACGGTGTCCGTGGTCATGATCGCCGTGGCCGCGGCCGGTCCGCCGTCGGGCGACAACTCGGCGTGGGCGGCGCGGATGCCGGCCTCGAGGATCGGCCGGTCCAGCGGCTGGCCGATGAGCCCGGTGGAGCAGACGGCGACGTCGAACGCCTGGCCGCCGGTCAGCTCGGCGACCAGCTCGGCGCTGGCGTGCGTGGTCTGGAAGCCCTCGGGGCCGTTGTAGCAGTTGGCGCCGCCGGAGTTGAGGACGACGGCGGACAGCCGGCCGTCGGCGACGGTCCGCTCGCTCCACAGCACCGGATTGGCCTTGCACCGGTTCGACGTGAACACGGCGGCGGCCGCGAGCTGGGGGCCGTCGTTGACGACGAGCGCGACGTCGGGCGTGCCGCTCGGCTTCAGCCCGGCGACGACGCCCGCCGCCCGGAAGCCGGCCGCCGCGGTGACGCTCACGGCGCCACCCCCGTCACCGGCAGGCCGAGCGTCTCGGGCAGACCCAGCGCGAGGTTGGCCGACTGGACGGCGGCGCCCGCGGTGCCCTTGGTGAGGTTGTCGATGGCGGCGACGGCGACCACGCGCCCGGCGGCCTCGTCGACCGTCACCTGGACGTGCGCGGTGTTGGCGCCGAGAACGGCGGCCGTGGTGGGCCACCGCCCCTCGGGCAGCAGGTGCACGAACGGCTCGTCGGCGTAGGCCTGCTCCCACGCGGACCGCACGCTGCCGCCGTCGACCCCGTCGCCGGTCAGCTTGGCCGTCACCGTCGCGAGGATGCCCCGGCTCATGGGAACCAGTGTGGGCGTGAACGAGAGCGTGACGTCGGCACCGCCGGAAGCGAGGCGCAGGTTCTGCTGGATCTCCGGGATGTGCCGGTGCACGCCGCCGACGGCGTACGGGCTGGCCGCGCCCATGATCTCGCTGGCCAGCAGGTGCGGCGTGAGCGACTTGCCGGCGCCGGACGTGCCGCAGGCCAGCACCGCGACGACGTCGTCGGGCGCGACGACGCCGGTCGCCAGGCCGGGCGCCAGTGCGAGCGTGACGGCGGTGACGTTGCAGCCGGGGACCGCGACGCGGGTGGCGCCGGGCAGGGCGTCGCGCTGCTTGCCGCCGCCGTGCAGGACCAGCTCGGGCAGGCCGTAGGGCCAGCTGCCGGCGTGCTCGGTGCCGTAGAACCGCCGCCAGGCGGCGGCGTCGGTGAGGCGGTGGTCGGCGCCGCAGTCGAGCACCAGCACGTCGTCGGGCAGCTGCGCGGCGAGCTGTGCCGACGCGCCGTGCGGCAGCGCCAGGATCACCACGTCGTGCCCGGCCAGCGCCTCGGCCGTCGTCGGCTCGAGGGTCCGGTCGGCCAGCTCGATCAGCTGCGGGTGGTGCGCACCCAGCGTCTCGCCCGCCTTCGAGTGCGCCGTCACCGTCCCCACGCCGAGTTCGGGGTGCGCGAGCAGCAGGCGCAACAGCTCGCCGCCCGCATAGCCGCTCGCTCCCGCGATCGCCACAGTCGCTCCCATGCGAATGAGTATGCAGAGTTCCGCAATTTCATGCAACGTGGTTCCGGTCACGCCGGCCGGCGGTAAATGGGGTGCGGCCGTGCCGGCGGGTTGGCGACCATGAGTCATGTCGCCCGTCACCGCCTCCGGAGTCCGCGCCACCTGGGAGTCGCTGCCGGCGACCGTGCGCGCCGGTGTCGAGCACATGCTCGGCTCGCCGGTCGTCGCCGCCGTCAACCAGCCCGGCGGCTTCTCCCCCGGCCTGGCCGCGCGCGTGCGCTGCGCCGACGGTGGCCGGGCGTTCGTCAAGGCGGTCGGCACGCCACTCAACCCGGAGTCGCCGGACATCCACCGGCGCGAGGCGGTCGTCACGGCGGCCCTGCCCGGCGGCACGCCGGTCCCGCGGTTGCGCGGCAGCTACGACGACGGCGAGTGGGTCGCGCTGGTCTTCGACGAGGTCGACGGCCGCATGCCGCACGACCCCTGGCGCCCCGAGGAGCTGCGAGCGGTGGTCGACGCCGTGACGGAGCTGTCGCGGTCGCTGACGCCGTGCCCGGTGCCGTCGCCGCGGGTGGCGTGCGACGAGGTGCGCGAGCTCATGCTGGGCTACCGCGACCTGGCCGCCGACCCGCCGGCCGATCTCGACCCGTGGGAGCGCCGGCACCTCGACCGGCTGGCCGACCTCGCCGCGTCGGCGCTCGACGTGGTCGACGGCGACACACTGGTGCACTTCGACCTGCGCGCCGACAACGTCCTGCTGTCCGGGGACCGTGTCTGGTTCGTCGACTGGCCGTGGGCGTTCCGCGGCGCGGCCTGGATCGACTCGGTGATGCTGCTGAAGAACGCGGCCTTCCACGGCCACGACCCCGAGCCCTACCTCGAGGGGCATCCGCTGCTGGCGGACGTCGACCCGTGGCACGTGACGGCGTTCGTGGCCGGCATGGCCGGCTTTTTCGGTTCGGCCGGCCGCCGGCCGGCGCCGCCCGGGCTGCCGACGGTGCGCACGTTCCAGCTCGCCCAGCACGCGACGACCCTGGCGTGGGTGCGCCGCCGCACCGGCTGGAACTGAGCCCTCGGCCCCGGCCGACGCCGCCCTGTCAGCGGCAGCCGACACAGGCAACCGGTTCTGAACAGCGGAGATCTGCCGGCCGTTGGCGAGTGCGGATCGCCGCCATGCGGTCTGCGCCGCACACGTTTGCCGCGCCACTCGCGGGGGCGACCATGTCGAGCGAACAGTCAGCGCAGCGGGTCGTCCGGGCCGGCGGTGGGCAGGCGCAGGACGCGGGCGTCGTGGGCGAGGATCTCGTCGCGCAGGGCGAGCAGCGAGTCGGGCGTGTCGGTGCCGGCGCGGAAGAACCGGCCGCCGAGGTCGTCCAGCACGCCGTCGCCGATGGCGGCGACCAGGTCGGTCACGTCCTCGGGCGCCGTCCACTCCGTGCGGCCCTCGTGCATGGGCATCGCCGTCGTCATCTCGGTCTCGACGTGGCCGGGCGCGAGGTCGAACGCCCGCACGCCCAGTGCCCGGTACTGCAGGTCGAGCAGACCGGTGAACCGGGCCAGCGCGCCCTTCGAGACGGCGTAGCCGGTGTAGATCTCGGCCGAGCGGTAGCCCAGGCCGCTGTTCATGTTGACGATCCGCCCGCCCCCGCCGGCCAGCATGACCGGCAGGACGGCGTGCGTGACCAGCAGCGGGCCGCGCACGTTGACCTCGACGACGCGCCAGCTGTCCTCGACGTCGGTGTCGAGGAACGGCTTCTCGACGGTCTCGATGACGCCGGCGTTGTTGACCAGCAGGTCGATCCGGTCGAGGCTGCCGGCCACCGCGGTCACGGCCGCGGCGACGTCGTCGTGGTCGGTGACGTCGGCCGTGACGCCGACCGCCGCCACCCCGTGCGCGCGGCACTCCGCGACGACTTCGTCGAGGCGGGCCCGGTCGCGCGCGACCAGGCCCACGGACACGCCGCGCGCCGCCAGCCCGGCGGCGAGCGCGCGGCCGATCCCCCGGCTCGCGCCGGTGACGAGCGCCGTGCGCGCAGCCGCCATCATGCGCCGCGCAGGACCGCGCCGGTCCGCTCGGCGGCCGCGGCGACGGCGGCGTCGCGAGCGGCGGTGGTCTCCTCGACGGTGAGCGTGCGGTCGGGCGCACGGAACCGCAGCGCGTAGGCCAGCGACTTCCTGCCGTCGCCGAGCTGCGCGCCGGTGAACACGTCGAACAGCCGCGCCGACTCGAGCAGCTCGCCCGCCCCGCGACGCAGCGCGTCCTCGACGTCGGCGGCGGCCACGGCGGCGTCGACGACCAGCGCGACGTCCTGGGTCGCGACCGGGAACGTCGACACCGCAGGGGCCTGCACCGGCGACTCGGTCACCCCTGCCAGCCCGGCCGGGAAGAACCGGTCCAGCTCGAGCTCCATGGCGCTGGTCCGCTCGGGCAGCCCCAGCGCCGCGACCACCCGCGGGTGCAGCTCGCCGGCGTGCCCGACCAGGGTGTCGCCGACGAACAGTGCGGCGCAACGGCCCGGGTGCCAGGGCGCGTGCTCGTCGCGCTCGACCCGCACTGTGAGGCCCGCGGCACGGGCGACGACCCGCGCGGCCTCGACGGCGTCGGCCCAGCTCGCGGGGCGGCCCGCGCCCCACCAGCCGGTCGGCTCGCGGTCACCGGCCAGCGCGACGGCGACCCGGCGCGGCTGCGACGGCACGGCCGCGAGCAGGTCCGCGAGCTCGGAGTCGGTGGGCCGGCGGTCGACCGGCAGCCGCGGCGGGACTGGCAGCGCGCCGGGCGCCGGCCGGAACACCAGGCCGGCCTCGTACACGGCTACGTCCGCAGTGCCCCGGCCGGCGTTGCGCCGCAGCGTGGCCAGCAGGCCGGGCAGCAGGGTGGTGCGCAGCAGCGGCTGCTCCTCGGAGATCGGGTTGGCCAGCCGCAGCGCGACCCGTCGCGCGTCGTCGGCCGGGAGCCCCAGAGCGTCGAAGTCGGCCTCGCCCACGAACGGATACGACGGCGCCTCGACGTAGCCGGCGGCGGCGACCGCGCGCTCGACCCGGCGCCGCAGGCGCTGCGACGGCGTGATGCCGCGCCCGGCGGGGGCCACCGGCAGCACCGACGGCACCGCGTCGTAGCCGTGCAGCCGGGCCACCTCTTCGACCAGGTCGTACGGGTCGGTGAGGTCGGGCCGCCAGGTCGGAGGCACGACGGCGATCCGCTCGGCGCCGCCGACCGCCGACACCGATGCGCCCACCGCCGTGAGCAGCGACCTCACCTCGTCGGCCGGGTAGTCGACCCCGGCCACGCGGGCCGGCAGGCCCACGGAGATCTCGATGGGCGACGGCGACGGCACCGCGCCGGCCACCGTCAGCCCCGGCTCCTGGACAGCGCCGCCGAGCGACACCAGCAGGTCGACCACCCGCTGCGCCGCGACCGCGGGCAGCGCGGGGTCGACGCCGCGCTCGAACCGCTTGGACGCCTCGCTGGGCAGCTTGTGCCGGCGGGCCGTGCGGGCGATGCCGGTGGGCTCGAAGTGTGCGGCCTCGACGACGACCACCGTGGTCGCGTCGCTGAGCTCCGTGGAGCCGCCGCCCATGACGCCGGCCAGGCCGATGGGTCCGGAGTCGTCGGTGATGAGCAGGTCGTCGGGGTCCAGCTCGCGGACCGCGCCGTCGAGTGTCGTCAGCTTCTCCCCCGCCGTCGCCCGCCGGACGACGATCGGGCCGCGCAGCGCGTCGCGGTCGTAGCCGTGGATCGGCTGGCCCAGCTCGAGCATGACGTAGTTGGTGATGTCGACGGCCAGCGAGATGGGCCGCATGCCGGCCAGCTGGACCCGGCGCTGCAGCCAGCGCGGGCTCGGCGCCGTGGGGTCGAAGCCGGTGACCATACGGGCGGCGAACACCGGACACCGCGACGCGTCCTCGACCCGCACCGGGTAGCCGTCAACGCCGGCGGTGTCCAGCGCCGGCCGGACGCCGGGATCGGTGAAAGCGACACCGAATGCGGTCGCCGCCTCGCGGGCCACGCCGCGGACTGACAGGCAGTAGCCGCGGTCGGGGGTGACGGCGATGTCGAGGACGTCGTCGCGCAGGTGCAGCAGCTCGACGGCGTCGTCGCCCGGCGCCGCCTCGTCCGGCTGCAGCACGATGATGCCCGCGTGGTCGTCGCCCAGGCCCAGCTCGCGAGCGGAGCAGATCATGCCGTCGGACACGTGCCCGTACGTCTTGCGCGCCGCGATGGCGAACCCGCCGGGCAGCACCGCGCCGGGCAGCGACACGACGACGAGGTCGCCGGCGGCGAAGTTGTGCGCTCCGCAGACGATCCCCCGCGGCTCGGCCTCGCCGACATCGACGGAGCACCAGCGGATGGTCTTGCCGTTCTTCTGCGGTTCGTCGGCGAACTCGAGCACCCGGCCGACGACCAGCGGCCCGGTGATGTCGGCACCCGCCTCGTCGACGGTCTCGACCTCGAGGCCGGCGCGGATCAGCCGGGCGGCGACCTCGCGCGCGCTGGCGCCGTCGGGCAGCGGGGCGTACTCGCGCAGCCAGCTCAGGGGGACGCGCATCAGATCTCCATCCCGAAGGCCGCCGCGAACCGCACGTCGCCCTCGACCATGTCGTGCATGTCGGCGATGCCGTGGCGGAACATCAGCGTGCGCTCGAGGCCCATGCCGAACGCGAAGCCGGTGTACCGCGCAGGGTCGACGCCGCAGGCCACCAGCACGCGCGGGTTGACCATGCCGCAGCCGCCCCACTCGATCCAGCCCTCGGAGCCGCAGGTGCGGCACGGGTTGTCGGGGTCGCCCACCGACGCGCCGCGGCAGACGAAGCACTGCAGGTCCATCTCGGCGCTGGGCTCGGTGAAGGGGAAGTACGAGGGACGCAGCCGGGTGGTGATGCCGGCGCCGAACATCGACGACGCGAAGTGGTCGAGCGTGCCCTTGAGGTGCGCCATCGTCAGGCCCTCGTCGATGGCCAGCCCCTCGACCTGGCTGAACACCGGCGTGTGGGTGGCGTCGAGCTCGTCGGTGCGGAACGTGCGGCCCGGGCAGATGACGTAGATGGGCGGCGTGCGTGTGAGCATGCTGCGCGCCTGCACCGGCGACGTGTGCGTGCGCAGCACCAGCCCGGAGTCCTCGTTCTCGACGAAGAAGGTGTCCTGCATGGTCCGCGCCGGGTGGTCGGGCCCGATGTTGAGGGCGTCGAAGTTCAGCCACTCGGCCTCGACCTCGGGGCCCTCGGCGACCTCCCAGCCCATGGCGACGAAGACGTCGGCGACCCGCTCCTGGATGGTGGTCAGCGGGTGCCGGGCGCCCTGCGGCGCGCGGTCCCATGGCAGCGTGACGTCGACGGCCTCCTCGACCAGCACCCGCTCGTCGCGCTCGGCCTCGAGCGCGATCTGCCGCGCGGCGAGGGCGGCGGCGACGTCGCGGCGCGCGGCGCCGACGCGCTGGCCGACCTCCTTGCGGGCGGCCGGCGGCAGCGCGCCGATCTCGCGATTGGCCAGCGCCAGCGGCGAGCGGTCGCCGGTGTGGGCGAGCCGGGCCTCCTTGAGCGCGTCGAGATCGCCGGCCGCGGCGAAGGCGGCGAGGGCATCGGACACCATGCGCGCGACCTGATCGGGGTCGAGCGGGGTCACCTGGACTGGGTCGTAGTCGCTGTTGGGCGCGGACATCTTCCTCGTCTATTCACACGCGTGGTCGCAACCCCGCGAGTCTACGCGGCGCGGGGTCAGACGGGGACCAGCGGCCGGTGCGGCTCCGGCGGGGTGTCGACGGTGACCGCGTCGCCCGGGCGGACCTCGCCGCCCACCAGCACGATCGCCATGATGCCGGCCTTACGGACGACGGCGCCGGCGGCATCGCGGCCGACGACCTCCTTCAGCACGCCCTGCTGGAAGTCGTCGATCTGGTAGCACGGGTTGCGCAGTCCGGTGACCTCGATGACCGCGTCGGGCCCCAGCCGCAGCCGGGTACCCGTCGCCAGCCCGAGCAGGTCGACGCCGCGGGTGGTGACGTTCTCGCCCAGCTGCCCGGGACCGACGGCGTACCCGGCGGCGGCGAGCTCGTCGTGCAGCTCGGCGTGGATCAGGTGCACCTGGCGCAGGTTCGGTGCCTTGGGGTCGCGGCGGAGGCGGGACAGGTGCTGCACCGTCGTGCCGAGGTGCGCGTCGCCCTCGACTCCGAGCCCGGCCAGCAGCCGGACGAGCGGCCGCGCTTCCTTGCCGAACTCGTGCCTGGGACTGGCATTGACGCCGACGACCTGCGCCATCAGTGCCCGTGACCGTCGTCGTGGCCGCCGCCGTCGTCGTGGCCGCCGTGGCCGTGACCGTGGTCGTCGCCGTCACCGTCGTCGGGGAAGAGATGGGGTGGGAAGCCGCCCGTCGCGATGGGGCCCCACCGCTCCGGCGTGATGCGCAGCAGCGACTTGCCCTGCCGGTGCATGGCCTCGCGGTAGCCGTCCCAGTCCTCGTGCTCGCCGGCGACGTTGCGGTAGTACTCGACCAGCGGCTCGACGGAGTCGGGCAGGTCGATGACCTCGGCGGGACCGTCGACCTGCACCCAGGCGCCGTCGAAGTCGTCGGACAGCACGAGGACACTGGCGCGCGGGCGGTGCCGGATGTTCTGCGCCTTCGCGCGGTCGGGATAGGTGGAGACGACGATGCGGCCGGAGTCGTCGACGCCGCAGGTGACGGGCGAGGCCTGCGGGCCGCCGTCGGCGCGCTGGGTGATGACGATGCCGTGGTGGCGCGGCCGGACGAACTCGAGCAGCCCGGCGAGATCGACGGTGGTGTTGGTGGCGATGTTCGGCATGGTGACACCCTACGCAGGGGGTCGGTCAGGCCGGCGCGCCGACGCACGGCGGCGGGCGCGGGCGGAGCCGTACAGGCAGACGGCCGCGGCTGTCGCGAGATTGAGGCTCTCGGCGCGACCGTAGATCGGGACCCGCACCACGTGGTCGGCCAGGGCGCCGACCTCGGCCGGCAGCCCCCACGCCTCGTTGCCGAAGAGCCAGGCGACCGGCCCGCCGAGCAGGCCGTCGTCCTCGGCCTGGTCGAGGTCGAGCGAGCCGGCGCCGTCGGCGGCCAGCACCGTCAGACCGCGCTCGCGCAGCGCCGCCACCGCGTCCGCCGCCGGCGCCCCCGCCGAGACGGGCAGGTGGAACACGCTGCCCGCCGACGCCCGGACGGCCTTGCCGCCCTGCGGGTCGACCGAGCCGTGGGTGAGCACGACGGCGTCCGCTCCGGCCGCGTCGGCGCACCGGATGACGGTGCCCGCGTTGCCGGGGTCGCGCGCCTCGGCGAGGACGGCGACCAGGAGCGGCTCGGCTCCCAGCGCGGCCGGCAGGTCCACCGTCAGCGACCGGCAGACCGCGACCAGGCCCTGCGGCGTCACCGTCTCGGACAGTGCGGCGAGGGCGGCCTCGTCGGCCGGATGCACCGGCACGCCCGCGCCCTCGGCCGCCGCCACGATGGGCGCCCACCGAGCCGCCGCCGTCGCCGTCGCGAACAGCTCGACGACCCGGCCGTCGCCGGAGCCGACCGCCTCGCGGACCGCCTGCGGGCCCTCGGCGAGGAACAAGCCGGCCTTCTCGCGCGCGGCCCGGCGCAGCAGCTTGTGCGCCTCACGCACGCGGCCGGACCGTTCGGTCAGCATCGGTCGTCCACCCATCCCTCTCCGGTGATCATGATCCCTGGCGGTCACCCTGCGACCGCCAGAGGACATCATCACCGGAACGGCACCGGAACGCGCGAAGACCGGGCCCGCCTCGCGACGGGCCCGGTCTCGGGCGTTCGTGCGGCGCTCAGGCCGCCGGCGCCGCCGGAGCGTTGCGGTCGGCCGGCAGCGCGGTGCGCGCGACCTCGACCAGCGCCTTGAAGGCGGCCGGGTCGTTGACCGCGAGGTCGGCCAGCATCTTGCGGTCGACGTCGACCTCGGCCAGGCGCAGACCCTGGATGAAGCGGTTGTACGTCAGGCCCTCGGCCCGGGAAGCCGCGTTGATGCGCGTGATCCACAGCTGCCGGAAGTCGCCCTTGCGCTGCTTGCGGTCGCGGTAGGCGTAGACGAGCGAGTGAGTGACCTGCTCCTTCGCCTTCCGGTACATGCGGGAGCGCTGGCCCCGGTAGCCGCTGGCCCGCTCGAGGGTCTCACGGCGCTTCTTGTGGGCGTTGGCCGCCCGCTTGACGCGTGCCACTGGTACTCCTTGCTGGATTCGGCCGGTCGGGCCGAAGGGTGGACTGGACGGTCGCCGCTTACTTGCCGAGCAGCTTCTTGATGCGGCTCTGGTCCGGCTTGGCCACCTCGGTGGTGCCGGCGAGCTTCCGGGTCAGCGTGGAGGGCTTGTGCTCCAGGTAGTGGCGACGGTTCGCCTTCTGGCGCAGCACCTTCCCGCTCCCGGTGATCCGGAACCGCTTGCTCGTGCCGCTGTGCGTCTTGTTCTTCGGCATGGCGCCGTCTGCTCCTCTTAGTCTTCGTTGTCAGGCGTGGGACGGACGACCTCGGGCCGGTGGGCCTTCTCGGCCTCGGCCGCCGCCCGGCCCGCCGCGCGCTCGGCCTTCTCGGCCTCTTCGTCGGCTTGCCGTTGCGCCTGCCGCTCGACCTTGGCCGCTTCCTTCTCGGCCCTGGCGTCGGCCTTCTTCTTGTGCGGCCCCAACACCATGATCATGTTGCGGCCGTCCTGCTTCGGCGACGACTCGACGAAGCCGAGGTCGGTGACGTCCTCGGCCAGCTTCTGCAGCAGCCGGAAGCCCAGCTCCGGCCGCGACTGCTCCCGGCCGCGGAACATGATGGTGACCTTGACCTTGTCGCCCTCGGCCAGGAAGCGCTCGACGTTGCGCTTCTTGGTCTCGTAGTCGTGCTTGTCGATCTTGGGACGGAGCTTCTGCTCCTTGATCAGGACGTGCGACTGGTTCCGGCGAGCCGCGCGCTCCTTCATGGCGGACTCGTACTTGAACTTGCCGTAGTCCATGAGCTTGGCCACCGGCGGCCGGGCGCCGGGAGCGACCTCGACCAGGTCGAGATCGGCCTCCGCCGCAAGTCGGAGCGCGTCCTCGATGCGGACGATGCCGACCTGCTCACCGTTGGGGCCGACGAGCCGGACCTCCGAAACGCGGATCCGGTCGTTGATGCGGGGCTCTGCGCTGATGCCTTCCTCCTGAAATCGCCGGGGTAGTGCCTCGACCACGCCGCGGAAAACACGAAAGGCCTCCGCGAACGTGCACGCAGAGGCCAACCCATCGGCGCCGCGGTACATTCCTGCACCACGACCACAAGGGCGTCCACTGGACGCCCTGACCAGGGAACCCGACGACCTGAGCAGCCGTTGCGGGTGGGAGAGGTCTCCGCTTGCTGGCCGCCTGGCCTGAGGGGTCTCGGGTCAGACGGTCCGGTCGGTGTGAGAGCCTACCATGAATGAGCACGCCGGATCACATCGCCGCCCAGGCCGGCCGCGACATCGCCGAAGTCCCCGCTGTCGAGGTCATCTCCACGGCCGCCGTCCATCTGATGAGTGCCGCCGCCGTCCACCTGGGACTGGCGGAGGATCTGCCGGAGCACCGCGACCTGGACGAGGCGCGATCGCTGATCGAGGCACTGGCCGGGCTGATCGTCGCCGCCGCGCCGTCGCTCGGGACCCACCACGCCGGGCCGCTGCGGGACGGGTTGAAGACGTTGCAGCTGGCGTTCCGCGAGGCGTCGGTGCTGCCTGACGCGGTCGGCGAAGGTCCGGGCGAGAAATACACCGGGCCGGTCTACTCCTAGTTCGCCGGCCCCTGCTGCTCTTCATTGTCGGGGGCGTTCGAGCAGCGGCAGGGGGCCGCTCCAACGATGGCCCCGGCCCTTGGCTCCGCTGGCGCTCTGTCCCGCCGGCCGCTGACGGTGGACGCCCATGATCATCAACCCTTCGCGTCGTCGGGGCAGTTCGTCAGGACAGCACGAAAGGTTGATGATCATGGAGAAGGTTGGGCTCTGAGCGCCGCGGAAGCCCCGCTTCTCCGTGATCAACAGTGAGCGGCCGGCGCGACCCCACCCCAGCGGGACCGGCTGCCGAGAACCACGCGCGAACAGGTAGCGGCCGGCGCAACCCCCACACAGCGGCACGGAGGGCCGGGGCCATTCAGGGGAGGGGTCATGGCGCTGTGAAAGGCGAGGGTGCGGCGGCGCGGGTCAAGCGGTCCCCTCTGCGCGAAGCGCCGTCGGTCCGCTCGAGGCGCACCGCCGCGCCTCGACGATGACGGACAGCAGGGGCCCGACCAACTGGGCAGACGACAACGACGAACTAGCGGATCAACGCACGCCGAACGCGCCGCCGAACCCCGCGCCACACCCTGCCACCGGTCCGGCGCACTCGAGCCGCTCCCCCGCCGCCGACGACGACGTCCGCGCGAGGCGCCCGGTCGGCCTCTTCCACCCCCGGCCAGGGACCGAGCGGCCGCCACCCCGACGCCAGGGACCTGAGGTCGGGAGCGTCGACCGCGAAGGTGACGGGGCCGGCGAGGTCGATGACCAGGGCTTCGGCGCCGTCGGCCAACGCGGCTTCGGCGGCACTGCGGGTCGGCACCGGCGACGGCCTCGCCTCGGGGTTCCAGCGTCGCAGCGACTCGACGCAGGTGAACGCGAGCAGCCCGCGCCGTCCGTCGCGGCCGGTGGTGAGCACCGTCGCCATGGCGGTCTCCTTCTCCGCGCCCGTCGCGTCGGCCGACTCGGCGACGGCGACGACGGGAATCAACAACCGCCCGGCGGCCAGCGCCGCGAGCACCTCGGCGGAGCCGCCCGCACCCCGGTCGTACGCCGCCAGCGCGGCGACGATGCGAGGATCGGCCGAGCCGTCGTCGTCGCCGAAGGGCGTGGACGGCACGGAGCGTCGGGGCGCGGCATTCACGGGGCGCGACCCTAGCCCGCCCACGACGCGAGCGCCATCCGACTGCGGTTTTTCGGCCACACAGATCTATCCACAAACGACAATACGGACTGGTCGGGGCGAGCCACGACCTACCGGGCGGGCCGGATCGCCGCCCCGTGTCGATCGGCCAGCGCCCTCAGGTGAACGTACACTCCACCCGTGGACCTCTCCGTCTCCGACGCACCGGTGGGCCGTCTCCTCGACGGACGCTACCGGATCGAGGCGCTCCTGGCGCGCGGCGGAATGGCGACGGTCTACAAGGCCACCGACACCCGGCTCGACCGCCCCGTCGCACTCAAGATCATGCATGCGGAGCTGGCGGCCGACGACGACTTCGTGGCCCGGTTCATCGGCGAGGCCCGCGCCGTCGCCCAGCTGTCGGACCCCAACGTCGTCAACGTGTTCGACCAGGGCGAGGACGACGGCGCCGTCTACCTGGCCATGGAGTACATCCACGGCCGCACGCTGCGCGACGTCCTGCACGAGCGCGGCCGGCTGGGCGCCGACCTCGCCCTCGAGGTCGCCGAGTCGGTGTTGTCGGCACTGGCCGCGGCGCACCGGGCCGGCATCGTCCACCGCGACGTGAAGCCCGAGAACGTGCTGGTCGGCAACGACGGCCGGGTCAAGGTCGCCGACTTCGGGCTGGCCCGGGCCAACAGCAGCTCATCGAAGACCACCCGCGGTCTGCTGGGCACCGTCAGCTACATCTCCCCCGAACAGGCGCTGGGCGAGCGCGCCACGCCGCGCTCCGACGTCTACTCCGCCGGCATCATGCTCTACGAGCTGCTCACCGGGAAGACGCCGCACGAGGGCCCCACCGACTTCGTCGTGGTCCGCAGCCACATCGACGACGACGTTCCGCGGCCGTCCGAGTCGGTGCCGCTACCGGCCCCGGTCGACGACCTCGTGCTGACGGCGACGGCGCGCGACCCGCAGCGGCGCTACGCCGACGCCGGCGCGTTCCTGACGGCGGTCCGGTCCACCCGCTCGGCCATCGCCGGCGTCCCGCTGGTCGAGCCCGACAACGACCCCGAGCTCACCGAGGTCCACGCCGAGCCGCGCGACTCCGCCGGCGTCACCCTCGACGAGGCGCTGGCCGGCACCGTCCTCGCCGGGCAGGTCGGCCGCGTCGACTCCCCGGGCCGCGGCGACGACCACCGCTACGGCGACGACGACGGCGTCCGGCGCACCGACAGCCGCCTCCTCCCCACCGAGGAGAGCCGCCCCGGGTCGACCCGCCGCATCGACGCCCCGCTGTCCATCCGGTTCACCGAGGACGACGGCGACGGCGACGAGCCACGGCCGGGCACCCGGTCCGCCCGGCAGGCCGAGGTCCGCGCCCGCTCCGCCGGGCACCGCCGCACCGAGCAGACCCGCGGCCGCCGCGGCCTCTACCTGTTCTTCTTCGTCCTGCTGCTCGCCACCGGCGTCGCCACGGCGGCGTGGTGGTACGGGTCCGGACGGTGGGAGGCGACGCCGTCGCTGCTCGACCTCAGCGCCGAGCAGGCCGAGACCCGCGCCGAGGAGGAGGGCTTCACGGCGGTCAACGGCGGCGAGGAGTTCTCCGAGACGGTCGAGGCCGGCCTGGTCCTGAGCACCGAGCCCGGCCCCGGCGAGCGGCTGCTGGGCGGTGGCGAGATCACCTACGTCCTCTCCAAGGGCCCGGAGCGCTACGTCGTGCCGGAGCTGACGGGGCTCACCGTCGAGGCCGCCACGGAACTGGCCGAGCCACTGTCCATGACCCTGCGCATCGAGGACGAGGTCTACCACGACGAGGTCGAGGCCGGGCTCATCGTCAGCCAGAGCCTCGACCCCGGCGAAGAGGTCCGCCGCGACACCGAGGTCGCCATCACCGTCAGCCGTGGCCGCGAGCCGATCGACGTCCAGGACTTCACCGGCCAGCCCGCCGACCAGGCCGAGGCGGCGCTCGCCGAGGCCGGATTCCGGGTGAATAGGGCCGAGGAGCATTCCGCCGACATCGGCGCCGGCACGGTCATCCGGCAGGATCCCGCCAGCGGAACCGCTTTCCGTAACGACGAGATCACGATCGTGGTCTCCCTCGGGCCGGAAATGATCGAGGTTCCGAATGTCACCGGCGAAAGGGTCGACAGAGCCGAGCAAATCCTCCGAGAGGCCGGCTTCGAGGTCGTCGTCACCGATGTGCTCCCCGGCATTCCCAGCATGGGCCGCGGCGAGCGCGTGCAACGCCAGGAACCGGCGGCCGGCACGCCGGTCGCGCCGCAGTCCCGAGTCGAGATCTTCCACTTCTGACCGGGCTCCGGCCCACCCCGAGGACCCCGTGACCGATGCGCTCGCCCTGCTGGGCACCCACCTCCCGGTCGCCGGCAAGCTCGTCGCGCTGCCCGAGCGCGCGGCCGGCATCGGCGCCTCGTCGGTGCAGGTGTTCCTCGGCAACCCGCGCGGCTGGGCCATGACCCCTGGCGACTCCGGCACCGACGCCACGTTCCGCACGGCTGCCGACGACCACGGCCTGACGGTGCTCGTCCACGCTGCGTACCTGGTCAACCTCGGCAGCCCGGTGCCCGAGACGGCGCAGCGGTCGGCCGCCGCGCTGGCGCACTCGCTGCGCCGGGCCCGCGACGTCGGCGCGCGCGGCGTGGTCGTGCACACCGGCTCGTGCGTCACGGCAGGCCACCGCGACGACGCCATGCGCCAGGTCCGCGAGCTGCTGCTGCCGCTGCTCGACGAGCTCGACGCCGCGCCGGGCGGGCCCGGCCTGCTGCTCGAGCCGACCGCCGGGCAGGGCCAGTCCCTGTGCGCGACGGTGGACGACCTCGGCCCTTACCTCGCCGCCCTGGACCACCACCCGCGCGCACTGGTCTGCCTCGACACCTGCCACTTGTTCGCGGCCGGCCACGACCTCGCGGCGCCCGGCGGGATGACGGCCATGCTGGACCGCTTCGCCGACGTCGCCGGGCCCGACCGGCTGGCCGCCGTGCACGCGAACGACTCGATGGACGTGTGCGGCTCGTTCCGCGACCGGCACCAGCGCATCGGCAAGGGGCACATCGGCACGGCGGCGTTCGGCGAGCTGCTGCACCACAAATCGGTCGCCGGATTGCCCGTCGTGCTGGAGACGCCGGGCGGTCCCCCGGCTTATGCCGAAGATCTTTCGCTGCTGAAGGAATTACAGCCGAGTTCCCAGAAATAACAACATGAGATGTCAAGTGACCTGATTGTGACCAACTGTCTTGCCCTCCGGACAACCCTGCCGAACTCGGCTTTCGGTAGCTTAGTTTCAGGTGGGGACGAGGCGGGAGGTTGCGTCATGGTGGTCGTGATGTCGCCCGATGCGACGCCGGAACAGATCGACGCCGTCGTGGCGCGGGTGCGCACCACCGGCGGCGAGGCGTTCGTCAGCCGCGGCGTGCAGCGCACCATCATCGGACTCGTCGGTGACGTCGACGACTTCCGTGCGCTCAACCTGCGCGGCATGCCCGGCGTGGCCGACGTCATCGCCGTCTCCACGCCGTACAAGCTCGTCAGCGTCGACCACCAGCCCGGCCGCAGCACCGTGGTCGTCGGCACCGGCACCGGGGCCCGCCCGGTCATGATCGGCCCCGACACCTTCACCCTGATCGCCGGCCCGTGCGCCGTCGAGTCGCTCGAGCAGACGCTCGAGGCGGCCGAGATGGCCAAGGCGGCCGGCGCCACCATGCTGCGCGGCGGCGCCTTCAAGCCGCGCGCCGCGCCCCGCGACTTCCAAGGGCTGGGCAAGGTCGGGCTGCACATCCTCGCCGAGGTCCGCGAGGTCACCGGCCTTCCGGTCGTCACCGAGGTCATCGACCCCGCCGACGTCGACCTCGTCAGCGGCTACGCCGACATGCTGCAGGTCGGCGCCCGCAACATGCAGAACACCGCGCTGCTGCAGGCGGTCGGCCGGGCCCGCAAGCCGGTGCTGCTCAAGCGCGGCATCCAGGCCACCGTCGAGGAGTGGCTCATGGCGGCCGAGTACGTCGCCCAGCGCGGCAACCTCGACATCGTGCTGTGCGAGCGCGGCATCCGCACCTTCGAGACGGCCACGGCCACCACGCTCGACATCGCCGCGATCCCCGTCGTGCAGCGGCTGTCCCACCTGCCGGTCATCGTCGACCCGTCCCACTCGGCCGGCCGGCGCGACCTCGTGCTGCCGCTGTCGCGGGCGGCCATCGCGGTCGGCGCCGACGGCATCCTCGTCGACGTCCACCCGGACCCCGAGGCGGCACTGTGCGACGGGCCGCAGGCGCTGGCCGGCGCCGACGTGCGCGAACTGGCCTCCACGCTGCGCCGGCTGGTGCCGGCATCGGGCCGCGTGCTCGGCGAGCCCTTCCCCGCGGTGATGTGAGGGCGGGCGTCAGCTGCTGACGCGAGCCAGCTCTGACTCGGGCCGGACCGCCCGCTGCTGCGCCCGGTGCGCGCGGATCGAGTAGGCCAGCGCAGCCACCCAGAGCACGGCGACGACCACGTAGACGGCCGCACGGACGCCTCCGGGCGCGTCGACCCAGTCGCTGCGCAGGATCGTGCGGCTGTTGGTGAGGACGATCATGCCGCCGACGGCGGAGCCGAGCACCCGCGGCGGCACGACCCGCACCAGGTACGCGGCGATCGGCGCGGCGATGACGCCGCCGGCCAGCAGCACGGCGACCCAGGCGAAGTCGATGTTCTCGGTGCCGAGCCCGATGAGGAAGCCGACACTGGCGGCGACAGCGACGATGAACTCGCTGGTGTCGATCGAGCCGATGACCTTCCGCGGCTCCATGCGGCCGCTCGCCAGGATCGCGGGCGTGCCGACGGGGCCCCAGCCACCGCCGCCGGTGGCGTCGACGAAGCCGGCGACCAGCCCGAGCGGCGTGAGGAACCGCCGTCCCGGCGGCCGCGGGTCGCGGCGTACCGGCAGCCCTCGCAGCGTGAACCTGACCAGCAGGTACGTGCCGAGTCCCAGCAGGATCAGCGACATGAGGGGCGCGGCGGTCTCGGTCGGGATGCCGGACAGCAACGTGGCGCCGGCGAACGCGCCGACCGCGCCCGGGACGCCGATCCTCGCGACGACCTTCCAGTCGACGTTGCCGAACTTCCAGTGCGACAGGCCGGAGACCAGGGTCGTGCCGATCTCGGCGAGGTGGACGGTGGCCGACGCCGCCGCCGGGTTCGCCGTCACGGCGAGCAGCAGCGTGCTGGAGGTGACCCCGTAGGCCATGCCGAGACTGCCGTCGACGAGCTGGGCGGCGAAACCGACCAGGCCCAGCAGGACGAGCGTGCGCACCCGGCGGCCTCCCTACCACTTAACCGGTCAGAACTATAGGAATAGTGGCTGAAGGAGGAATCCAGGTCAACAGTCGACGGCCGCCGTCTCGGAGTGCGGGACGCTCTGTCTCAACTCGCGACCGCGGTGGCGACGACCTTGGCCGCCCGCCGGGCGTCGGCCGCGGAGACGTCGAGGTGCGTGGTGAGCCGCACCAGCCCCGGCCCGACGATGCCGGAGAGCACGCCCTCGGCCCGGGCCGACTCGACCACGGCGGCCGCGCGCCCGCCCACGTCGAGGATGACGATGTTGGTCTCGACGGAGGCGGGGTCGACGGCGCCGGCGTCGGCATCGGCCACCGCCTCGGCGATGAGCCGGGCGTGCGCGTGGTCGTCGGCCAGCCGCTCGACGTGGTGGTCCAGCGCGTGCAGTCCGGCCGCCGCCAGCACGCCGGCCTGCCGCCAACCGGCGCCGAGCCGCTTGCGCCAGACCCGTGCCTCGGCGACTGCCGCGGCCGAGCCCACGAGCACCGAGCCGACCGGCGCCCCCAGACCCTTGGACAGGCAGACCGAGACGGTGTCGAACAGCCGGCCGTAGTCGGCCAGCGCGACGCCGGTGGCGACGTGCGCGTTCCACAGCCGGGCGCCGTCGAGATGCAGGCGAACGCCGGCCGGGTCGACCAGGGCGCGCAGTTCGCGCAGGGTCTCGAGCGGTTGCACCGTCCCGCCGGCGAAGTTGTGCGTGTTCTCGACCGCCACGGCCGTCGTCGACACCAGGTAAGGGCCGGCGTCCGGACTCATGAGCCGGCGGACTGCGTCGAGGTCGACGTGCCCGCGCGGGTCGGACCAGGTGCGGGTGGTGACGCCGTGCCAGGCCGCGTGCGCGCCCAGCTCGGCCCGGACCGCGTGTGCCCGCTCCTCGCAGAGCAGCTCCTGGCCGGGCGCGACCAGCGACCGGATGCCCAGCAGGTTGGCCAGCGACCCGGTGACGGTGAACAGCCCGGCCTCGTGGCCCAGCAGCGCGGCGACCCGCTCCTCGAGCGCGTGGACCGTAGGGTCCTCGTCGTAGACGTCGTCGCCGGTTTCGGCGGTGGACATCGCGGCCAGCATGGCGGCGGTGGGCCGGGTGACGGTGTCGCTGCGCAGGTCGATCACGCCAGAGGTCATGCGACGACCCTAGTCACCCGGGACCCCAGCGCCGCCACCAGGTTGGACTCCCCGGAGAACCCCGGCTTCTTCATGATCATCAAGGTTTCGGGCGGTGGCAGCGGTGGCAGCGACCCGCTTCTTCGATGATCATGGGGACGTGGTGGCGACGGGAAGCGGTACGGCCCTGACGACCCCGGCGAGTTCCACCATGCGGATACGTGTGTGATGTCTGGCCGCTGCCTAGGGGGTCGACTCGAGGAGCTCGGCGACGAGGAAGGCGAGCTCGAGCGACTGGGTCCGGTTGAGCCGCGGATCGCAGACGGTCTCGTAGCGGCTGCCGAGGCCGTCCTCGGCGATGGGGTCGCCGCCGCCGACGCACTCGGTGACGTCGTCGCCGGTGAGCTCGATGTGGATGCCGCCGGGGTGAGTGCCCAGCGCGCGGTGGACCTCGAAGAAGCCGCGCACCTCGTCGACGACGTCGTCGAAGCGGCGGGTCTTGTGGCCGCTGGGCGCCTCGTAGGTGTTGCCGTGCATGGGGTCGCAGATCCAGGACGCGACCAGGCCGTCGGCCTGGGCCTTCTGGATCAGCGCCGGCAGCGCCTCGCGGATCTTCCCGGCGCCCATGCGGGTGACGAAGGTCAGCCGGCCGGGCTCGCGCTCGGGGTCGAGCTTGGTGGCCAGCGCCAGCAGCTCGTCGGGCGTCGTCGTGGGCCCGACCTTGACGCCGATCGGATTGCGGATGCGTGCCGCGAACTCGAGGTGGGCGCCGTCGAGCCGGCGGGTCCGCTCGCCCACCCACACGAAGTGGCCCGACACGTCGTACGGCGCGCCGGTGCGGGAGTCGATGCGGGTCAGCGCCAGCTCGTAGTCGAGCAGCAGCGCCTCGTGGCTGGAGTACAGCTCGACGGTGCGCAGCTGGTCGGTGTCGATCTCGATGGCCCGCATGAACGACAGCGCCTGGTCCAGCCGGTGGGCCAGCCGCTCGTAGCGCTGGCCGGCCGGCGACGTGCGGACGAAGTCGGTGTTCCAGGCGTGCACCTGGTGCAGGTCGGCGAACCCGCCGCCGACGAACGCGCGGGTGAGGTTCAGCGTGGCCGCCGACGCGTGGTAGGCGCGGACCATGCGGTGCGGGTCCGGCACCCTCGCATCGTGCGTGAACTCGAAGTCGTTGACGATGTCGCCGCGGAACGCCGGCAGCGTGACGCCGTCGCGGGTCTCGGTCGACTTGGAGCGCGGCTTGGCGTACTGCCCCGCGAGCCTGCCGATCTTCACCACGGGAACGCTGGCCGCATAGGTGAGCACGACGGCCATCTGCAGCAGCGTCTTGAGCTTGTTGCGGACGTTGTCGGCGCTGACGCCGGCGAACGTCTCGGCGCAGTCGCCGCCCTGCAGGACGAACGCCTCGCCGCGCGACACCGCGGCCAGCCGCTCGCGCAGCAGGTCGCACTCGCCGGCGAACACCAGCGGTGGCATGGCCCGCAGCTGCGCGACGGCGTCCTGGACGGCGACGGGGTCGGGCCACTCGGGCTGCTGACCGGCCGGCAGCGCGCCGACGGTCTCGGTCAGCTCGTGGTACAGCGCAAGGTCCTCCGGGGAGTTCACGTCCTACAGGGTAGGCCGCGCGCTGCCCCGTCCGTCGCGGCGGCCCATACCCCGGACAGCGCGGCCGGGCCGCACCGGGGCCGGCGATAAGGTGGCTGCCGATCCGTCCCACTTCGACAGAAGGTCACCTCACATGCCCGAGAGCACTCCTGTGCGCAAGGTCGCCATGCTCACGGCCGGCGGCCTGGCCCCGTGCCTGTCGTCGGCCGTCGGCGGCCTGATCGAGCGGTACACCGAGATCGCGCCCGAGGTCGAGATCATCGCCTATCTCGACGGCTACGCGGGCCTGCTGACCGGCCGCTCCATCACCGTCACCCCCGAGATGCGCGCCACCGCGTCGCGGCTGCACCGGTTCGGCGGCTCCCCCATCGGCAACAGCCGGGTCAAGCTGACCAACGTCGCCGACTGCGTCCGGCGCGGGCTGGTCCAGGAGGGCCAGGACCCGCTGCACGTGGCGGCCGAGCAGCTCACGCGCGACGGCGTCCACGTGCTGCACACCATCGGCGGCGACGACACCAACACGACGGCGGCCGACCTCGCCGCGTACCTCGCCGGCAACGACTACGAGCTCACCGTGGTCGGGCTGCCGAAGACCGTCGACAACGACATCATCCCGGTGCGGCAGAGCCTCGGCGCCTGGACCGCCGCCGAGCAGGGCTCCATCTACGCCCGCAACATCATCGCCGAGCACTCGTCGAACCCGCGCATGCTCATCGTCCACGAGGTCATGGGCCGGCACTGCGGCTGGCTCACGGCGGCGACGGCGCGCGCCTACCGCACGTGGCTGGCCGCGCAGGAGTGGGCGCCCGAGCTGGGCGTCGACCCGCGCCGCTGGGACGTGCACGCCGTCTACCTGCCGGAGCAGAAGCTCGACCTCGACGCCGAGGCCGGCCGGCTGCGCTCGCTCATGGACGACCTGGGCTGCGTCAACATCTTCCTGTCCGAGGGTGCCGGCGTCGACGAGATCATCACTGAGATGGAGGAGGCCGGCGAGGAGGTCCCGCGCGACCCGTTCGGCCACGTCAAGATCGACAAGATCAACCCGGGCGCCTGGTTCGCGCACCAGTTCGCCGCCCGCGTGGGCGCCGAGAAGGTCATGGTGCAGAAGAGCGGCTACTACAGCCGCTCCGCCGCGGCCAACTCCGACGACCTGCGGCTGATCAAGAGCTGCACCGACCTCGCCGTCGAGTGCGCGCTGCGGCACGAGGGCGGGCTCATCGGGCACGACGAGGAGCGCGGCGGCCGGCTGCGCGCCATCGAGTTCGACCGCATCAAGGGCGGCAAGGAGTTCGACCCGTCGACGCCGTGGTTCGCGGACCTGCTCGGCGCCATCGGGCAGCCCGCCTGATCCCGTTCCACCCGGCCGCGGCGGACTCGTGTGTTCGCCGCGGCCGGAACCGGGTACGCCCTCAGGGACGGGTCCGCACTCTGCGCGGGCTCGTCCGCCTGTGCCCCCGGACGATGCGAGAGGTGGTTGGATGACGGCGGTCGGGACCGCCGAGGGCCGGCCCCGGTTCCGGCCCGACGTCGAGGGTCTGCGCGCCGTCGCGGTGCTGCTGGTGCTCGCCTATCACGCCGGTGTGCCGCTGGCCAGCGGCGGCTTCGTCGGCGTCGACGTCTTCTTCGTCATCTCCGGCTTCCTCATCACCGGCCTGATCCTGCGCGAGATCGACACGACGGGACGGCTGCGGCTCGGCCGCTTCTACGCGCGGCGCATCAGGCGGCTGCTCCCGGCGACGGCGGTCGTGCTGGCCGCGACGGCGGCGCTGGCGCTCCTGCTGCTGCCACCGCTGCGCTGGCCCGCGATCGCGGGCGACATCGCGGCGTCGGCGACGTACGTGGTGAACTGGCGGCTGGCGTCGGAGTCGGTCGACTACCTGGCCGCCGAGGACGCCCCCAGCCCCGTCCAGCACTTCTGGTCGCTGGCGGTCGAAGAGCAGTTCTACCTGCTCTGGCCGGTGCTGATCATCGGGCTGCTGTGGTGGCACCGGCGCCGCCGCGGAAGGCCGTCGCTGCGCCGGACGCTGCTGGCTGGGCTGGCGATCGTCGCGGTGCCGTCGTTCGTCTGGTCGCTGCACCTGACGGCGTCCTCCCCCGGCGCGGCCTACTTCGTGTCGACGACGCGGGCCTGGGAGCTCGCGGCGGGCGCGGCGCTGGCCATCGGGGCGCGCCGGCTGGAGCGGCTGGGCTCGCTGGAGTGGGCGGGGTGGATGGCCGGCGCGCTGGCCTGGGCCGGGCTCGCGGCCATCGGCTGGGCGGCGCTCACCTACGACGCGACGACGGCGTTCCCGGGGATCGCGGCGCTGGCTCCGGTCCTGGGGACGACGGCGGTCGTCGCGGCCGGCGTCGTGTCGAGGCGGACGTCTGCCGGGCGGCTGCTCGGGACGGCGCCGATGCGGTGGGTGGG
>NZ_SMKL01000057.1 GCF_004348545.1 Jiangella ureilytica
AGAGAACCTCGTGATGGCCCGCGAAACGCGCCAAATCCCACATCGCGGACGTACCAGGGCCCGCCGACCCCGGACCCGTCGCCAGACTCCCCCCGTCCCCCTGATAGCTGCCCGTTCTTAGGCCGCGCGGGTGCGGTCAAGTCCAAGCGCCCCCAGGGCGCGCGGACTTGAGGGCACCCGGGCGGCTTGAGAGAATGGGCAGCAGGGGGACGGGGAACCCCACCCAACCCCACAAGACCCCAAGCTCAAGGAGCGGCGGCTTCGGGCGCGGGCGACGGCTCGATGGCGAGGATGACCGCGGGCATCGCGGGCAGAGCCGACAGGTGCGGGTGCGGCATGCGCGCCGTCCGCCGCCGGGCCCGGGCGGCCACGACCAGCCGGACGGACACCCAGGCCGCCGCCATGAGGGCCGCCGCGACCACTGGGGCGATGAGGATGACGGCGCGGAAGAGGAACACCGTCGGCAGGGCCTCGCCGAGGCTCGCGCCGGCCAGCATGAGCGTCCCGATGAGCGCGGTCTCGGCGGAGCCGATGCCGGCCGGGGTGGGTGTGGCGGCCGAGAGCGCGGTGCCGGCGAGGTAGGCGGCCATGGCGACGCCGACGCTGATGGGCACGCCGAAGCTCACCGCGGCCAGGGCGAAGCCGGTGGCCAGGCAGGCCGCCGCGGCGAGCTGGGCGGTCAGGGCCGCCAGCGCCAGGATCGGCCGGGCGCGGACGGCGTCGAGCACGTCGCGCGCCGTCAGGACCAGCCGGCGCCACTTCGAGGGCGGCGCCACCACGGCAGGCAGCGAGGAACCGGCCCGCGCCGTCCGAACGGCCGGGTGGGCGCCGAACCGGGCCGGCGAGGCGGCCACCCGCTCGGCCCGCGCCGCACGGCGTCGCGACAGCCAGCCGGCCAGCAGGCGCACCGCGACGACCAGCAGGGTGGCCAGCGCGACCACCGTCAGCAGTCCGCTCCAGCCCTCGCGCAGCCAGGCCACGCCGAGCAGCAGCCCGCCGGCGTGGGCCAGGCCGCCGGCCATGGCCCACAGCGCGATGACGCCGGCGGCGGCCGTGTTCGAGGCGCCGCCGCGGTGCAGGGCGGCGGCGAAGACGCCGGCCGCGCCGACGCCCGCCGGGACGATGCGGTTGGCGACCGTGCCGCCGATGTGGGCGGTGGCGGTCTCGGTCCAGCTCAGGTAGCCGGTGCAGATGGCCCGCTTGCCGGTGATGGACGCCACCGTCGCGAGCACCCAGAACAGCGCCACGATGAACGGCACGGTGGGGTTGCTGCGCATGGCCGTGACGAGGTTCGGCAGCGCCGCGGGAACCACGACCAGCCCCACGGCGACGAGTCCGGCGATGATCGCCAGCAGACCGACGACCCGGCGAGTGCTGCAGAGAATCGCACGCCGCCGGGTCCTCGTGGTGGTCTGCTCGTGGATCGCCACACCCCTATGGTGACCGACCGAAACGACCTGAGTCTGTAGTAGAGGCGTACAACTGGCGTCGAAACACCCTCTCACCAGGACTGTTGACGCGGAAAATTCGCGTCAGCCCACGCGCCGCAGCCACGTGAAACCGGTGTTCGCGCCGATGCAGGTCTGCAGGACGACGTCGCAGCGCTCGCCGCAGGTCCACTGCTCGGCCGGCCCGAGCTCCGCCGCCCGCCCCGGCGCGACGACCCGGTCGACCACCTCGTAGAGGCCGGCCTGCTCCCCGGTGAGCTGCACGTGGGCGCCCATGGCGAGCTCGTTCCACCAGGCGTTGCCGAGGAAGTCGTGCCCGACGACGAACACGCCGGCATCGACCGACGTGTAGTGACAGCCGACGCCGTGCGGGAGCGCGTCGACGGCGGCCTGGTCGGCGCAGGACCGCACGGGGATCGTCGCCGCCGAGACCGCCGTCACCGTCACGCCGGCACTGGTCACCGGCAGGTAGCGGGTGCCGCCGGGGTAGGCGGCGCGGTAGGCGGTGGTCGCGGCCGGGGTGACGGTGGCCGAGGCCGCGCCGTCGGAGCCGGTCGTCACCGTGGCGACCGCCGTCCAGGATCCGTCCACCCGCGCCTCCACGACGATGTCGCCGATGATCGGGACGGCGTCGGTGTTGTGCCAGCCGACCGTCAGCACCGCCGCGCCGCCGGCCGCGACCCGGGCGGGCGCCGCCGTCAGCGTCAGCGCCGACTCCATGCGGGTCTCGGCGATGACGGCGACCTCGTCGGACACCTGGGGGGCGATCGAGTCGCTGCCGGGGTAGGCGAGCCGGTAGATGGCCGACGCCGCGACGGCGACGCTGGTCGACGCGCGGCCGACGGACGTGGTCAGCTCGGCGACGGTGGCCCAGGTGTCGCCCTCGGCGCGCTGCAGCAGGACGACGCCGTCGACGCCGTAGCCCGCGCTGTCGATCCAGGTCGCGGTGAACACCTCGGTCGCGCCGGGATCGGTCAGCCCGGGCGCGGTGAGGTAGAGCTCGGTCGGTGCGGGCGCGGCCGGCGCGCCGGGGTCGCCGCCGGGCGGCTGGGCGGGCGGCGTTCCGGGCGACGACGGCGTGGGCTCCGGCCGGCCGGGGGCGGGACTCGCCGGCTGCGACCCGCCGGAGCCGGCGTCCGGGCCCGCCGGATCCGTGGCGGGCATTCCCGGTGCGCCGGGCGGTGCGGTCAGCGGCGTCGGCGCGGGGGCGAGGGGATCGTCGGCGGTGTGCGCGACCACCGGATGTGCGGCCGCGGGCACGTCGGGCAGCGCCGGCCGGCCGGTCGCCGACACGGAGAAGCCGACCGCCGCGGCCAGCGTCAGCATCGCGAGGATGCCGCCCAGGATCCGGTTCATCGCTCGCCGCCTCCGCTCGGGTCGGTGGGCCGGTCGGTCGGCTCGCCGAGCGACGGCCCGGTCGGGGTCGACGACGGCGTGCCGCTCGGATCGGGCGTGGACGTCGACGACGGCGACGCCGGCCCGCTGGGATCGTCGGTGGGCGACGGCCCGACGGCGACCACGAGCGTCACGGTCGAGCCCAGGCGCAGGCTGGTCCCCGCCGCCGGCTGTACTCCCAGCACCGTCCCCGGCGGCCGGTCGTCCTCGGCCGGCAGCACCTCGACGCCGAACCCGGCGTCCTGCACCTGGGCCCGGGCGATGCCGATGCCCAGCCCTGTCACGTCGGGAACCACCTGGTTGCCGCTGGCCAGCGTGAGGGCGACGACTGCGCCCGGCTCGAGCGTGGTGCCCACGCCGGGGTCGCTGGCCAGGACGGTGTCGGCGGGCCGGGCGGAGTCCTCGCGGGTCAGCTCGCCGAGCACGAGGCCGGCCCGCTCGATCATCGCCCGCGCCTCGGTGAGCGTGGCGCCGTCGAGCTGCGGCACCGAGACCGACGGCCGTGCCTGCGGTCCGCCGGACACCACGATGAGCACCGGTGACTCGGCCGCGACGGACTCCCCCGCCGCCGGGTCGGTGCGCACGACCAGCCCGGCGGGCACGGTGTCGTGCGCCTCGGTGCGCACGCTGCCGTCGCGCATGCCCGCGGTGTCGAGTGCCTGCCGGGCCGCCTCGGTGGTCTGCCCGGCGACGTCGGGGACGGTGACCGACGCCGGCACCACGGGGTCGGGCCGGAAGAACAGCCAGAGCAGCAGCGCGGCCAGCCCGGTGGTCGTCATGACCAGCAGCGTCACCGGCCAGAGCACCGAGCGCCGCCCGGGCTCCGGCGGGCGGGGCGCGACCAGTGGCCGGGCGTGCACGATGCAAACCGGCTCCTGCCGCCGTCGTTCTGCCAGCTCGCGCGCCACCGGGACCGGCACGGTCGCCGGGCCCGCCGGGCGCCGGACCGGGGCGAACGCCGTCGTCGTCGACACCCGCGGGATGACGGTGGTGGTGCTGTGGTCCGGGCCGGCGGCGCGCAGGCCGGCGGCCACGCGGAGCACCTCGTCGCGCAGCGCCCCCGCCGTGGCCGGGCGGTCGCCCGGGCGCTTGGCCAGCAGCCGCACCAGCAGCGCGTCGACCTCCGCCGGCACGCCGGGCAGCCGCGACGACGCGCGCGGCACCAGCGCCGTCACGTGCATCAGGGCGACGTCGCGCACCTCGTCGGCGAGGTACGGCGGCGCGCCGGTGACCAGCGCGAACAGCAGACAGCCGACGGAGTACAGGTCGCTGCGGCGATCGACGGGGACGCCCTGCGCCTGCTCCGGCGACACGTACGCGACGCTGCCGTGCACCACGTCGGACTCCGTGCGCTGCTCGCCGATCGCCGCGATGCCGAAGTCGAGGACCTTCACCGCGCCGTCGTCGGTGATCATGACGTTGCCGGGGCTGATGTCACGGTGCACCACCCCGCGCTGGTGGGCGTGGTCGAGCGCGGCCAGCACGTGCGCCGTCAGGTCGAGGGCGTCCACGGGATCCAGCGGCGGCACCGCGCCACTGGCCAGCAGCGAGCGGACGGTGCGCCCGCGAACCCGTTCCATGGCGATCCAGGCGATCGTCCGGTCGCCGACCTCGTCGGCGCCGACGTCGTGCACCGTCACGATCCCGGGGTGCGACAGCATCGCTGCCGCCGTCGCCTCGACCTGGAACGCCGCCTGCGCCCCGGCGTCGGCGGCGAGGTCGGGCCGCAGCACCTTGACGGCGACCGGCCGGCCCAGGCGGGTGTCGCGGCCGGCGAACACCGTCGCGGACCCGCCGGTGCCCAGGACCTCACCCACCTCGAACCGGCCGCCGAGCACGGTGCCCGGCGGGACCAGCGGCGGGATGGCGAGGTCGTGGGTGGTCATGGTCAGCTCCAGCTGGCGCGGGCGTAGCCGTTGGCGGTCTCGAGCACCTTCGCGGCGTACTCCGCGGACCGGTTGTAGGTGAGCACGGCGTGCTGCCAGTCGGCGCCGTCGCTGAGGTCGCCGCCGTCGGCGCACAGGTAGCGCCCGGCCGCGAGAGCCACGTCGTCGAGGTTGTGCACGTCGCTGACGCCGTCGCCGTTCCCGTCGGCGCCCCACCGCCGCCACGTCGACGGGATGAACTGCATGGGGCCGACCGCGCGGTCCCAGACGGTGTCGCCGTCGAGCGCGCCGCCGTCGGTGTCGCCGATGGCCGCGACGCCGGGGCCGCCGTCGAGCGCGATGCCGATGATCGGGTCGGCGGTGCGGCCGTCGGGCTCGACGTGGGTGCCGCCGAACGTCCCGTGGTGCGACTCGACGGCGCCGATGCCGGCCAGCGTCGGCCAGCTCAGCCCGCACGCGGGCTGCTCGTCGCCCAGCCGCACGGCCGCCGCCGCGTACGAGACCAGCGCGCGGACCGGGATCCCCGTCCGCCCGCCGACCTCGCGGGCCCAGTCCGGCGAGACGCCGAGCTCGGCCGCCGCTCCCAATTCAGCGGTGACGGGGTCCGCTGCGGGCGCGCTGCCTGCTGGGCCACCCGCGGACTGGCCGATGACGCCGTCGTCGATCGAGGCGGCGACGATCAGGGGCTGCGCGCTGCCGTCTGGCACGGTCCGGGACACGGCGAGCACCAACCCGACGACGGCGACGATCACGAACGCCGACAGGACGGTCATGCCGCGGCCGACCCCGTCACCCGAACCGCCCGTGCACGTAGTCGCTGGTCCGCTCGTCCTGCGGGCTCTCGAACATCACCGACGTGGGCCCGTGCTCGACGATGACGCCGGGGGTGCCGTGCGAGGCGAGGAAGAACGCGCACCGGTCCGAGACGCGGGCCGCCTGCTGCATGTTGTGCGTGACGATGACGATGGTGACCTCGGAGACGAGCTCGGCGATGGTCTCTTCGATGCGCCGGGTCGACGTCGGGTCGAGCGCGGAGCACGGCTCGTCCATCAGCAGCACCCGCGGCTGGATGGCCAGCGACCGGGCGATGCACAGACGCTGCTGCTGGCCGCCGGAGAGCGCGCCGCCGGGCTCGCGGAGGCGGTCGCGGACCTCCTTCCACAGACCGGCCTTCGTCAAGCAGGACTCGACGAGGTCGTCCTTGCTGCGCTTCGAGGCGCGCAGCCCGGTCAGCTTGAGCCCGGCCACGACGTTGTCGTAGATCGACATCGCCGGGAACGGGTTCGGCTTCTGGAACACCATGCCGATCTGGCGGCGCGCGTCGGTGAGCCGCCGGTTCGGGGCGTAGATGTCCTGCCCGTCGAGCATCACCTCGCCGGCCAGCGACGCCGACGGGATCAGCTCGTGCATGCGGTTGAGGATCCGCAGGAACGTCGACTTCCCGCAGCCGGACGGGCCGATGAGCGCCGTCACCTCACCGGCCCGCATGCTGAGCGAGACGCGGTCGAGCACCTTGTGGGTGCCGAACCAGGCCGAGATCGACCGCGCGTCCAGGCCCGCCAGCGACGCGACGTTCGCCGGCGCGCCGTTCGGTGACGGCCGGCTCGCGTGCACGGCGGGGAGGGCGGTGGTGTGGTCGGTCGATGCGGTCATGCCACCACGGTCGGCGGTGAGCGTGTGTATGCCGCGAATCCATTCCTTCGCGCGCGTGAACGCCAGACGGACATCGGGGCCGCCGCGGCAGGGCGTCGCTCACTCGAACGGCGTCATGAACTCCGTCGGCGCGAGGGCGCGCTTGCTGATCCGGACGTCGCCGAGGAGACCGTAGAAGCCCTGACCGAAGCCGAGGTCCCAGCCGGTGGCGCCGATGGTGAACGGCCGGCCGAGCGTCGCGATGCCGTGTGCCGGCTGGCGAGGGTTGCGGGTGATGGGCGAGCCCTCGACCCACACGACCGTCTGCGCGCCGTCGTTGACCACGGCGACGTGGAACCAGCGGCCGACGGGCAGCGCGTGGCTCCACGAGGTCGGCGAGGCGTCCTCGACGTGCGGGTAGAGGACATACTGCAGGAACCGCTCGGGCGACACGTTGAGGCTGCAGGTCGGCTCGAGCGGCGAGTAGCCGGCGGTCTTGCCGGCGTCGCCGGCGCGTCCCTGCCAGCTGAAGATGCCCATCCAGGCGTGGTTGCCCTCGAACGGCTCGGGCAACTTGAGGAAGACCTCGATGGTGTAGCCGCCGAGGAACTTCTCCTTGTTGATCGGCGCGTTCGCGACGGCCTCGAGGATCGCGCCGCGGTCGGGCGACTGGCCGCCGTCGAAGCGGAGGCTGGCGTGGGTGGGCGCGCCGTCGTGGTGGTCGAGCGAGCGGGTCAGCAGCCCCGCCGCCGTCGAGTGCAGTCGCCGCACCACCAGGTCGTTGCCCTTGCGGGTGAGGTCCTGGGCGACGGCGCCGTCGGCGACGGTCAGGCCCTCCTCGACCCGGCCGCGCAGGCCGAGCGCGTCGAAGCGCCAGTAGGCGACGGTGTCCTTGCCGATCACGCGCGTCGGCGGCACCTGCGGCGGCTTCGGCGCCGGCGCGAAGGCCTCGAACCGCGCCTCGAAGTCGACCGGCAGGCTGAACCGGTCGACGTCGCCGGTGAGCTCGATGACCTCGGCGCCGAGCGGCGGCCGCTCCCCCGCCTCGCGGGTCAGGAACCACGGCGCGAACGTCTCGACGTCGATGGTCCGGCGGGCCAGGTCGAACTGGTAGAGCCGGATCATGCCGGCTCCGCCGTAGTAGCGGTCCTGGTAGTTGGTGATGTGCACGTGGACGTCGTGGCCGGCGTCGTTGGTGAGGACGGTACGCCCGGGCGGCCAGTAGTGCCCGCCGAGGGCCAGGAAGATCTGGTCCTTGCCGCGGATGAGGCCGTCCCACAGTCGCCGCCCGTTGCCGGACAGCTCCGCGGCGCCGTCGTCGTCGGCGTAGGCGAGGTCGTGGGTGGTGACGATCGCGGGCAGCTTTGCGTGCGCGTCGACGACCCCGCGGGCCCAGGCGAGACCGGCGTCGGAGACCCGCCAGTCCAGGGCGAGCACCAGCCACTCGCGGCCGGCGGCCGGGATGACGTGGAAGCTGTTGTAGCCGTCGGGCGACGAGCCGCCGTACGTCTGGCTGCCGGCGAAGCGGGACGGGCCGAACGCGCGCAGGTACGGGGTGTCGCCGCGCTGGTCGTTGCCGCCGGGGATGTCGTGGTTGCCGGCCAGGACGCTGAACGGCACGACGCCGTCGATCGCCTCGAACGTCTGGTCGGCGAGGTCGATCTCGTCCTGCGTGCCGTGCTCGGTGATGTCGCCGAGGTGCGTCATGAACGCGACGTTGGCGAGGCCGCGCTGCTCGCTGAGGTACCGGAACGTCGTGGCCAGCGGCTGCGGGTCGGAACGGTCCTCGTCGAAGAGGTACTGCGTGTCCGGCAGGACGGCGAGCGCGAACCGCGGGCTCTCCGGGTCGAACCCGGCGGGGTTCGGCGGGACGACGGGCGCGGCGGCCGCGGTGCCGGCGGCGCCGCCGACGAGGCCCGGGACGGCGAGCGCCGCGGGCGCGGCGATCGCGCCCTGCAAGAGACGACGGCGGGCGACCCCGCCCGAACGGTTGTCAGACATGCGTAACCTCCGATGGGTGCTGCGGATCAGCACTCATCGGACCAACCGGACATGGCCGACCGGCGACGCGCACGTGGCCACTGGAGTGCGCCCGAACGAATCCCCGCCGACCGCAGCGTGCGTCACCAGCGCAAGCGGGCTGACCAGTGCCGAGGGGCGGAGGATGCGGAGCCGGCGTCAAGTGGCCGCGCCCGATGGACACCACGGTTGGCCGCAGAGCCGGCGCAGCATCCTCCGCCCCTCGGCACGAAACCAGTCCTCAGGCGTCCCTGGTCAGCGTCGACGCGACGGTCATGCGACGCAGGGCGGCGGCCGGGACGAGGCTGGCGAGGACGGGCACGGCGGTGCCACCCGCCACGGTCGTCGCCGCGGCGACCAGCAGCTCCGGGCGCAGCTCGCCGGCCAGGCCGGCCGCGATCGCCAGCCCGGCCAGCGTCCCGGCGGCGGCGCCGGTCAGGCCGATCAGCGCGGCCTCGGCCAGCACCACCCGGCGGACGCGGCCGTCGCCCCAGCCGACCGCCTGCAGGACGGCGAACTCGGCCCGCCGGTCGCGCATGTTGAGGAACACGACGTCGGCGACGGCGACGCTGGACAGCAGGATCGTCACCAGGACGGCGACGTAGTCGATCTCGCGGGCGCGGACGGAGACGGCATCGCCGAGCACGGAGCCGACGACGGCGCCGTTGAAGGCCAGCGTGATGCCGAGCAGGGCGGTGAGCGCGGCGCAGCCGAGGGCGACGGCGAGCATGCCGAGCACCGTCCGCCCCGGCGAGCGCACCACGTTGGCGACCGCAAGCGACCGCACGCCGCGCACCACCGGGGACCGCTGCCCGGGCAGGACCCGCGGCTGCAGCATGCCGGCGACCGCCGGCTTCGACGCCCGCCAGGCCGGCCAGGCCGCGGCGACGAGCGCGACGAACACCGAGACCGGCACGGCGACCACGGCCCGAGTCAGCGTGACCTCGAGCCCGGTGATCCAGCCGACCGCCACCGACACCAGCGCACCGACGAGGCCCGCGGCGACGCCCACCAGCACGACCTCGGCCAGCAGCAGCCGCAGCAGGTGCCGGCGGCTCCAGCCGACCCGGCTCAGCACCGACAGCTCGCCGCGCCGCGACCGGGCCGACGCCGCCGACACGTTCGCCACGAACAGCGCGCTCACCGCCAGGACCAGGACGAACAGCGCCAGACTCTTGTGATCGACGGCCTGCATGACGGCGGCGACCACGCCCTGGCGCATCCAGGTCTCGGCCACCGCCAGCTCAGGCCGGCCGAACGCGCCGGCCGGCAGCACCACCGTCTGCTCCGTGGCGGCGCTGCCGAGGACGACGTCGACGTCGAGCCCGGTGGCGGCGCGGATCTGGTCGGCGACCAGGCGGACCCGCTCGCGGTCGACCGGGCTGACGCCGTCGACGCCCGCGACCCGGACCCGGATCGCGCTGATCGGCGCCGCGGGGTCGGCCAGCTCGATGCCCGAGCCGGTGAAGGTGTCGAGGTCGGAGAGCCGGATGAACGCCGTCGGCGGCCCCAGGTGGTAGGCGGCCGGGCTGCCCGACGGCAGCAGCGGGCGGTCGCCGAGCAGCTCGCGGCTGCGCGCGTCGGCCGGCGGCAGGCCCTGGGCGCCGTCGAACTCGGCGGCCTCGAAGTCGGCCGAGTCGAAGAAGTCGACGATGCGCATCTGCGGCAGCGAGTGACCGGCCTGCGAGATGGCCTCGCCGGGGTGCGGGCGGACGGCGCGGAAGCCGGTGTCGGCGGCGACGGCCGGCGTCGGCACGAATCCCTCGAACCGCACCGTCGAGCGCCACACGTCCTGGGGGTTGTCCACCGGGCGCGGCTTCAGGACGCCGTCGGAGCCGACGTCGTACACCGTCGGCTCCGTGGTCCAGAAGCTGTCGACGAGGATATTCACCTCGCTCGCCCGGGCGCGGTCGATCAGCGCGTCGTAGGCCTGGTCGGCGGTGACGGTGTCCCTCGCGACGACGGGCCCGGGGGTGGACAGCAGCGCCCCGAACTGGTCGAGCGGCTGGCCCGCGGCGAACCGGTCGGCCGCCTCGTCGGGGAGCCGGCGCACCGTCACCTCGGCCTGCGCGTCGATGTCGGGAGCGGCCGCGACGACCACCGGGACCGGCCGGCTGCCGATGCCGGTGGCGGGCGCGAAGTCGGCCAGCGCCCGCAGCGACGGCGGCACCGCGCCGCCGTCGTCGAGCGCCGCCTCCTGGGCCGGGTCGACGGCCGCCACGAGGACCGGGAAGGACCACTCGAGCATGACGGTGCGCCGCACCGGCGCCTGCTGGGCGAGTGCGGCGGGATCGGACCCGGGCCGGGTGGTCAGGCAGCTGCCGGCGCGCTCACGGGCCGCGGTCGCCGGCGAGTCGGCGACGTCCTCGCGGCTCTCGTGCCGGGGGCAGACCAGGACCGTGGAGCCGTCGGGCATGGTCTCGGCCAGGCCGAACGGGGCGCCGTCGTCGTACGGTTCGCCGACCAGCGAGATCGGGTTCGGAGTGACGTAGGAGTACGACGCGGCCGGCTGCTCGATGGTGGTGAGCCCGCGGTCGCTGGTGTAGACGACGTCGGCGACCAGCAGCTCGCGGCCGCCGTCGGTGCGCGGCCCGGCGTCGACGGCGACCTGGGTCGCGGACATGACGTACCCGACCATGGCCACCGGCGCGGCCACCTCGACACCGGCGACGTCGCGGATGGCGTCGTAGTCCTCGAGCGAGATGCCGCCGAACTGGCCGGACAGCTGGTACGGCCGCACCAGCCCGCGATCGGCCTCGAGCTCGCTGCGCGTCCCCGGTGGCCGGACCAGCACGTGGTACGTGCCGGGGGCGGCGGCGACCTGGCCGCGCAGCTCCAGCCGTTCGACCTCGGACGCACCGGTCAGCACGGTGAACACCGACGTCGCCGCCACGACGCCCAGGCCGAGCGCCAGCGCGCGTCCCCAGTGCGCCCGCAGCTGCGCCCTGACCAGCGGGACCACGCTCGGGCGCGAGGGCCGGCGCGACGGCCGGCGCGGGACGGCGCCGCCGTGGGGGTCAGCCGGCGACGGCATCGACCGGCCTCCCGAATCCGTGCGCCTGCCGCCGGTGGAGCCGGGCGTCCTCGCCACCGGCGGCAGTCCTGGAACAGCACGCCGATGCGGCGCCGGACGGCGTCGGGGTCGAGGCCCGCGACGTCGTGACCGTCCCACCGGATCTGCCCGGACGTGGGCTCGTAGAGCCGGCAGAGCAGCGTGACGATGGTGGACTTGCCTGCACCGTTCGCCCCGACCAGCGCGACCATGGCGCCCGGCGGGATGCTGAACGTGACGCCACGCAGTACCGGCGCATGGTCGGGAGCGTAGCCGAAGGAGATGTCACAAAGGTCCACACCGGCCGCCCGCACCGGCCGCCCGCACCGGGCGCGGACCGGCGACCGGCCGGGCGGGTGGCACGGTGATCGCGGCTGCCGCCGGCACCAGCGCGGCCAGGCTCACCGTCGTGCCGGGAGCAGCACCCCAACCGGAACAGGTGGTCTCGAACCGGCGGTCGGCGGGCAGTCGCGCACCGCGTTGAGCGGCGCGAACACGGACCGCACCGCGGACATGATCCCGGTGGACATGGCCTGCTCCCCGAGTCGTGCTTCTGGCGCCATGGCCTCGTTTTCTCCCTTGTCTCTAGGTACTTGGCAGAGCGCCGCGTCGGCTGTGACGGACTGTCCGCCTGGGCGCGGCACGCCGCTCACCTGCGACGCCCGGACGCCGCACGGAGGTCACCGAACGATCATGCCGGGAACGGAGGGGCGCCGGATGAGCGCCCGCTCAGCCGAGGCCGGTGGCCCGGCGCAGCGTCTCCTCGGGCTGCGGGTCCCAGAGCGCGTGGTCGGCGACGACCGCGCCGTCGCGCAGGCTGACCACGCGCGAGCACTGGGCCGCGACCGCCGCCTCGTGGGTGGCGAGGACCATCGTCATGCCGTAGTCGGCCTGGATCTGAGCCAGCAGGTCGAGCACCTCGTCGCCGGTGCGGGAGTCGAGGGCGCCGGTGGGCTCGTCGGCGAGCAGCAGCCTCGGCCGGGCGACCAGCGCGCGTGCGATCGCGACCCGCTGCTGCTCACCGCCGGAGAGGTCGCCGACCCAGGCCGCGTGCTTCGCACCGAGGCCGACGGCGTCGAGCAGTTCGTGCGCCCGCTCGTGCCGGTCGAACGTCACGTGAATGGGCATGAGCGGGACCACGACGTTGTCGAGCGCGCTGAGTTGCGGGAGCAGGTGGTAGTGCTGGAACACGAAGCCGACGCCGCGCCGGAACGCCGCCGCGGCGCGCCGCGACAACTGCTCGACCCGGGTGCCCCCGACCACGACCGTGCCGGTGTCGGGGCGGTCCATGGCGCCGATGACATGCAGCAGGGTCGACTTGCCCGACCCCGACGGCCCGACGACGGCGACCGACTCGCCCGCGCGGACGTCCAGGGTGACGTCGACCAGGGCCGGCACCTCGGTGCCGCCCTGGCGGTAGTGGCGCGTCACGTTGTGCAGCGAGATGGGCGCTCCGGGGAAGCGGTCGTGATCCCCCGACCGGGCGTCCGCAGCCTCGCTGGGACCCTGCCGTCTCATGTGATCATCATGACCTTCGACTAGGCACGACTAACGGCCGGGGTCGATTCTCTCACTCTTGCGCAACCCCCGCCTCTTGCGAACGGCGTTCCCCATCGCGATCGGAAGACGGCCTGACCGCGCGACGAGGCGTGGTAAGCGGATTCCCGCCCTTCCAGGCTCGTGACAGTCGGAACGACCATGGATCAGCGGCCCTGAATGTCGATGGAACGGCCGGTTCACCCTTACAGTGTGAGAGTGCCGCTTCAGCATGCCGTTCTCGCCCTGCTGGCCGACGGACCCAGCTACGGGTATGAGCTCAAGGCGAATTTCGAGAAGGCCGTCGGACCCCAGTGGGGCGGGCTGAACATCGGCCACGTCTACCAGATCCTCGATCGACTGCACCGCGATGGCATGGTCAGTTCGCATACCGTGCCGCAGGATTCGCGGCCCGACCGGACGGTGTATCTCATCACGTCCGCCGGGCGCAGCGACCTCGACGAGTGGCTGGCCACGCCCACCACGCGCACGTCCGGCTATCGCGACGACTTCATCCTCAAGGTGCTCGCCGCGGGCCGCCGTGGGCCCGAGGCGATCCGCGAGGTCTGCCGCATCCAGCACGACTCCCGCCTTGCCGAGCTGCAGACGCTGCGCACCAGCCGGCGCACGCATCAGCACGACGCGCTCGCGGCGCTGACCATCGAGGCGGCCATCCTGCACACCCAGGCGGACATCAAGCTCATCGAGGCGGTCGAGGCGCGCGCCGACGAGCCACTGATGCCGATCGCGCAGGCCCCGGGTGCTCAGGCCAAGGACACCACCGAGCAGGACGGCAGCGCGCGGCACGCGTCCTGACCTCCACCGGCCCCACTCCCGCTGAGTTGCCGGCGTCACCCCATGTCCGCCGGACGACACCTGCTGTTCCCCTGACGGTCATCTCGCGGCCACCACGCACCGCTCAGTGCGGGCCCCGGGTCGCGGACCGGTCGTGCAGGGGGGCTGAGTGACGTGAGTGATGGTTCGTGCCCGGCGACGCTCGCGCCCGTCGTCGTCGACCTTTGCATCACCCACAGGCTGTCTGTGAATGCGGGTGATGCGGAAGCACAATCCACCTCGATTCCTCCGGCAGGCACGCACAGAACGCACGCGCCCGCCGTCGCCGTCGAGCCTCCGCATCACCCACCTGGCATGCTGTGCGGGTGCGTGTCGTACTTGCCGAGGATTCCCTGCTGCTCCGAGAAGGCCTCGTCCGTCTGCTGGGCGAGGCCGGCGCCGACGTGGTCGACGCCGTCGGCGACGGCGACACGCTGGTGCGGTCGGTGCAGGAGCACCGCCCCGACGTCGCGATCGTCGACGTCCGCATGCCGCCGACCTTCACCGACGAGGGCCTGCGGGCGGCGCTGGCGGCGCGGTCGGCGGTGCCCGGGACCGGCGTGCTGGTGCTGTCGCAGTACGTCGAGGAGTCGTACGCGGGCGACCTGCTCGCCGACGGCGCGGGCGGCGTGGGCTACCTGCTGAAGGACCGCGTGTCGGCACTGGCCGACCTGTCCGACGCGCTCGATCGGGTCGCGTCGGGCGGGACGGTCCTCGATCCCGAGGTGGTGGCGCAGCTGTTCGCCCGGCGCCGCCGCGACCCGCTGCAGACGCTGACGGCGCGCGAGCGCGAGGTATTGGCGCTCATGGCCGAGGGCCGCACGAACGTCGCGATCGCCCGGCTGCTGGTGGTCACTCAGGGCGCGGTCGAGAAGCACATCTCGTCGATCCTCACCAAGCTCGACCTCCCCCCGTCCGACGACGACCACCGGCGGGTGCTGGCGGTGCTGGCGTGGCTGCGCGCGGAACACTGAGGCACGCCTGAGCGCAATACGGTCGTGACAGTTCTGTGTCACGCTGTGCGGGTGTCGTTTCTCATGCGCGTGGTCGTACCGGATCGTCCCGGTTCGCTCGGTGCCGTGGCGTCCGCGGTGGGCGCCGCAGGCGGCGACATCGTCGGGGTCGACGTCGTCGAGCACCGCGGCGACGGTTTCGTGGTCGACGACTTCCTCGTCGACCTCCCCGGGGGGCGGCTGCCCGACTCGCTGGTGACGGCCTGCCGCTCGGTCGCCGACGTCACGGTCGAGTTCATCGGGCACTACTCCCCCGGCGCCAGCCTGCACCGCGACCTCGAAGCCGTCGAGGCCATGACCGACGAGCCCGACCGCGCCGAAGAGATCCTGGTCGACCTCATTCCCGGCATCTTCCGCTCCGGGTGGGGCCTGCTGCTGCCGGCCTCGGGATCGACGCTGAAGGTGCAGCGGGCCAGCGGCGGCGCCCCCGAGGACGACGGCTACGAGGCGCCCTGGCTGCCACTGACCGAGCCCACGCGCATCACCATCGGCGCCGACGCCCCCGAGCCCTGGCAGGACGTGGTGGCCGTGGGTGTCCCGGTCGACGACACCGGCCAGGCCATCGTCTTCGGCCGCGACGGCGGGCCGCGCATCCTCGACTCCGAGCTGGCCCGGCTGGCCCACCTCGTGGCGCTCGCCCAGGCCATACGCCGCGCCGCTCCCGCCGACGACGTCGCCTGACCCCCGGCGTCGGTCCGAGGCCGGAGCCCGCCTCGGCCCACGTCCGCCATGATCATGTCCTCTCGCGGCCGCCGACCCGCCGCCACCGAACATGATCAAGGAAACCGGCGCGCCACACCCGGGACGCCGACCCCGCACTCGTCGCCAGACTCCTCTCGGCCCCACTGATAGGTCCCCGTTCGTGGGCCGGAGCGGGTGCGGTCACGTCCAAGCGCCCAGCCGCGACGGCACGCAAGCACAGAGCGCGCGGACTCGAGGGCACCCGCGGGGTTCGAGAGACTGGGCAGCTGGGGGACGCAGGACCCCCCACCCACCCTGACATCACGCCGCGCTGGCCAGGGCGAACGGCAGCACCTGCCCGGCCCCGGCGCGGCGAACCTCGCGCCCGGCCACCGTCAAGGTCCAGCGCGAGTCGGCGAGGTCGTCGACCAGGAGGACGACCGGGTCGGGGCCGAGCGCGGCCAGGGCCTCTTGCGCAGCCGCGCCCACCCGCCAGCCGCCCCACACCGAGGCCAGGCGGAAGGCGCTGTTCCCACCCGGCTCGGTCGCGCCGTGCGAGCCGTCGCCACCCACCGCCTCGAGCTCGCCGAGGTCGGCCAGCCGGCCCACGGAGGCGAGGTAGCGGCCGACCGAGCCGACCAGTTGCGGGTGCCGCCGTGACGGCAGGCTGATGACGGCGTCGGGCCGGCGGTCCCAGCGCCACTCGCGCAGCACGTCGATGCAGGCGGCCAGCAGGGGCTCCGGCGCCGGCGCGTCGTCGGCGTCGAGGAGGGAGCGCAGCCGCTGGCCCCAGCCGAGGTCGGTGAGCCGGGCGACCACGCGGCCGGGCTCGACCTTCTCGTCCGGGCCGATCTTGCCCTTGACGTCGACCCCCAGGCGGCCCATGCCGGACGGCCACTGCACCCGCGGCTCGAGCAGCACGCCGGCCCGGGCCAGGGTGGTGCGGGCGGCGGCCCGGGCGCCGGCCGGGACCTCGTCGGTGAACCAGGGGCCGGCGCAGACGTCGCAGCGCCCGCACGGCGTCGCGCTGGGATCGTCGAGGGCGGCCTGCAGGAACGCCATGCGGCACTGCTCGCCGCGCTGGTAGGTGAGCATGGACCGGGCCTCGGCGTCGCGCGCGGCGGCGACCCGTTCGTACCGCTCGGCGTCGTAGGCCCACTCCTGCCCGGTGGCCTGCCAGCCGCCGCGGACCCGCTGCACGGCGCCGTCGACGTCGAGCACCTTGAGCAGCAGCTCGAGCCGTGTGCGGCGGACGTCGACCACGGTCTCGAGCGCCGCCGTCGACATCGCGTCGCCGGAGGCGGACAGCGCGCGGATGACCACCGTCGCCTGCTCCTGCCGCGGCATCGAGACGGTGGCGAAGTACTGCCAGATGGCCTGGTCCTCGGCCGCCGGGAGCAGCAGGACGTCGGCCCGCTCGGTGGCGCGCCCGGCCCGGCCCACCTGCTGGTAGTAGGCCACCGGCGAGGACGGCGCGCCGAGGTGCACGACGAAGCCGAGGTCGGGCTTGTCGAAGCCCATGCCCAGCGCGCTGGTGGCCACCAGCGCCTTGACCTCGTTGTGCAGCAGCGCCCGCTCGGCCTCGACGCGGTCGGCGGGGTCGGTGCGGCCGGTGTAGGCGATGACGTGGTGACCGGCCTCGCGCAGCAGCGCCGCGGTGTCCTCGGCCGCCGACACCGTGAGGGCGTAGACGATGCCGCTGCCGGGCAGCTCGCCGAGGTGCGCGGACAGCCAGGCGAGCCGGTGCTCGGCGTCGTCGAGCGACAGCACGCCCAGCCGCAGGCTCTCGCGCGCCAGCGAGCCGCGGATGGTGGTGACCTCGGCTCCCCCGGCGCCCAGTTGCTCGGCGACGTCGGCCACGACGCGAGCGTTCGCCGTCGCCGTCGTCGCCAGCACCGGGGTGCCGGCCGGAAGGGTGCCGAGCAGGTCGCGGATGCGGCGGTAGTCGGGCCGGAAGTCGTGGCCCCAGTCGGAGATGCAGTGCGCCTCGTCGACCACGATGAGCCCGGCGCTGGATGCGAGCGTGGGCAGCTGCTCGTCGCGGAATCGCGGGTTGTTCAGTCGCTCGGGGCTGACCAGCAGGACGTCGACGGAGTCGTCGGCGAGCTGCTTGGCGACGTCGCCCCACTCGTCGGCGTTGGCGGAGTTGATGGTGACCGCGCGCACGCCCGCCCGCGCCGCCGCGGCGACCTGGTCGCGCATGAGCGCCAGCAACGGCGACACGATGACCGTCGGACCCGCGCCGCGCGCCCGCTGCAACCCCGTCGCGACGAAGTACACCGCCGACTTGCCCCAGCCGGTGCGCTGCACGACCAGCACGCGACGTCGGTGCTCGACCAGGTCACGCACGGCGTCCCACTGGCCGTCGCGGAACTCGGCCGCGTCGTTGCCGACCAGCCGCCGCAGCAGTGCTTCCGCCTCGTCCTTCAGATCCACCATGCGATCACACCTCACGTGGCGGGCCACGCATGACCCGCACTATCGGTCAATCGCCGGACTCCGCGGACCGACGACCTCGTGGGAGCCTTCGGCCCCCGGTCGCCGCCGGGGTGCCTGGCCCTCCACCTGGACGCTAGCCGCCCCATCCGACAGCCCGCCACCGCGCTCGCCGCGATTGTGGACAACCTCGCGAACTCGGCGCCCCTGTGGACGACGGACCGGCGCGCCGCGCGAGCCTCAACCGAGGCGCGCACCCAGGTCCGCCGCCGACGGCGTCTTCAGGTGCACCTCGACCCGCCCGCTGCGGTCCGCGTGGAAGTCGCCCGGGTCGTAGCCGAACACGATCCGCCGGGGCTCGGCCCGCACCTCGATCCCCACCGGGCGCCCGTCGCGCAGCGGCACGTCGATGTGCTTGCCGCGGTGCGGGCCGCGGCTGGTCCACACGACCAGCCGGCCCGGCGTCAGCAGGATCGCGCCCGCCGTCCCCTCGATCTCGTTGTGCAGCCGCTGCCGCGCGTCGCGATAGTCGCGGTACCGGACCGACCCGGTCAGGCCCTCCTCGGCGAACACGATGCCTTCGGCGGCGAGCTCGCCCCGTAGGGCGTCGGAGATCCGTCCCGACCCCAGGAGCAGCCGCTTCACCGGATTCACGGGTGCGACGCTAGCGGCGGGCCCGAACCACCGCCACCACGCGGGAATGAACACCGGCGACACACCGTTGATCATCCAGGCCGGTAGACATACGGCAACTACCCACCAGGGTGAGGCGGTCCGAGGGATCCCCCCGCGCCCACATGCGAGGTTCGACTCCTCGCCCGGCCACCACGAGAACGGCGAAGCGGCCCGCCGCCCCCAACGCGAGGGCGACGGGCCGTCCGCAGACACGAACCCGGCAGGATCAGCCGACGCCCGACTGCGTCGCGGCGCGGACGATCGAGCCCTTCTGCCGTGCGGTGATCACACCGCGCTCGACGTAGTAGTCGGCCACCTCACCGACGTGGCGGACGAAGTCACCACTGCTCGCCCAGGAGGCCGGGTCGTCGTCGATCAGCTGGTTGACCGAGCAGCTCGCCCCCGCCACCCGGTTGGGCACGCCGGAGTCCACGCCGCCGATGACGACGGTGCTCGCCCCCACGTCCCGCGCCGAGCACGTCGGCCCGCCGGTGTAGTCGATCCGCTGGATCGTCGAGATGCCGGTCGTGCCGAACGTGTGCCCCCACTGGATGACGTAGAGGGCGCCGTCGGGCCCGAACTCGATCTCGTGCGGACGGGTCCACGGGTTGAAGACGCCGTGGAACAGCGGGCTGATCTCGTGGACCTGCTGCTGGTCGTCGAGGATGAAGTTGTACATGTTGTTGTTCGTCCGGCCCCACTCGCCGAAGAACGCCTGGCCGTCGTACGACTCCGGCCACCTCCGGCTCCCGGACAGCACCGGCACGTCGTCCGCCTCGTAGCGGTACACCGGCCCGACCGTGGGCGCGCCGCCGGTGCCGATGTCGGGCTGGTTGGCGCCGCCGCTGGCGAACGGCAGCCGGCCGTAGAAGATCTCCGGGTCGACCACCGGCGGCAGGTCGGTCATGCCGGTGTTGTTCGGCGACTCGTTGACCGGGTTGGCGCAGTCGAACGTCCCGGCGGCCGGCCCGCTCGGGAAGGCCCAGTCGCGGTAGGCGGCGCCGCCGTGGCAGTACGGCCAGCCGTAGTTGCCCGGCGTGATGACGTTCCACTCGACCCGGCCCTCGGGACCGCGGTCGGCGTTGGGCCCGCCCGCGTCCGGCCCGTAGTCGATCGCGTACAGCTGGCCGGTCTCGGGGTCGGCCTCGATGCGGTACGGGTTGCGGAAGCCCATGGCGTAGATCTCCGGCCTGGCGCCCAGCGTCCGCGGCGGGAAGAGGTTCCCCTCCGGGATGGTGTAGCCGCCGTTGGCGGTCGGGGTGATCTTGAGGATCTTGCCGCGCAGGTCGTTGGTGTTGGCCGACGATCTCTGCGCGTCGAACGGCTGCCGGCCCGGCCGCTCGTCGATCGGGGCGTAGCCCTGCGACTCGAACGGGTTGGTGTCGTCGCCGGTCGAGATGTAGAGGTTGCCGTCCTTGTCGAACTCCAGCGAGCCAGCCTCGTGGCAGCACTGCTCCCTCTGGACGGTGACGTCGAGCATGACCTTCTCCTCGGTCAGCCCCTCGCCGGTGAGCGTGAACCGCGACAGCCGGTTGACCCCGCAGCTCCCGCCCGTGATGTCGCTGGTCGGGCAGGCCACCGGCCCCGGCACCGACCGGAACAGGTACAGCCAGTTGTTGGTGTCGAACGACGGGTCCAGCGCGAGGCCGAGGAGCCCGTCCTCCTGGGCGTTGCCGGTGGCGATGCCGGTGTAGACGTCGAGGGTGTCGACGACGGTGGTCGTTTGCGTTCCGGGGTCGATCACCTTGAGGTTCGCGGGGGTCGTCGCCTGCCGGCGCTCGCCCATCTCGATGAAGAACACCCGGCCGTCGCCGGCGACGTCGAGCTCGCTCGGGAAGCGGGTGTTGGTGTCGATGGCGACCTTCTCGAAGTGCTCCCAGTCGGTGCCGCCGCAGTCGCCGCCGGCCGCGCCGGCCGCCCACTCGATGCCGCCGAGGATGTGCTGCAGGAAGGCCGGCTCGGTGTAGGACTGGTTGGTGTGGCCGAGCGCGGTGTACCAGGAGCGCCCGCCCTCGAAGGTGTGACACCACGCCATCGGGTGGTCGGTGCCCATGGCGCCGCTGCCGGGGTTGTACGACCGCTCGTCGATGGTCAGCAGCACGTGCACGTTGCCCCGCGGGTTGGCGGTGAAGTTGTACCACTCGTCGTGGCGGTTCCAGACCGTCGCCAGATGCGCGGTCGACGGGTGCGCGTCGTCGGCGACGACGAGCTTCGCGTCCTGGTTCGCCGGATGGTTGCGGAAGTACGCGCCGACGAGCTGGCCGTACCAGGGCCGGTTGTGCATGGTGTCGGTGGCGGCGTGGATGCCGGCGAAGCCGCCGCCGTTGCGGATGTAGCCCTGGAACGCCGCGAACTCGCTGTCGTTCAGCAGCGGCGCGTTGGCGGGGTTGTTGGTGCCGTCGACGGGCGACAGGAACACGATGGCGTCGTACTGCGCCAGGTTCTCGACCGTCGTGAACGGGGTGCTGGGCAGGGTGCGCGTCGGCTGGGCCGGGTCCCAGACGTCGACCTCGAAGCCGTTCTCGGCACCGAGCTGGATGATCGCCGTCGTGCCCGGGACGATGCTGCCGTGCCGGAAGCCGAGGGTCCGGCCCACCACGAGGATCGAGTAGTCCTCGTCCTGCTGGGCCTGGACCTCGGGTGCTGTCTCTTGCGCCGATGAGGTGGTCGCCGCGACGAGCGGGAGCGCCAGGGCTCCGGCCGCCAGGATCGCGAGAGCGCGGGTGCCCGCGTCTCGCGGGCGCCAGGTGACGTGTTTCACCGTTGTCTCCTTGGTGATCGGTTGGAACACGCGCTCCTGACCGGGACGTCTGCCCCGGGATCTCGGCCCAGTGTGGAGTTGTGTGACGATTGCGCCTACGGTGCCGGCGCAGCTTTCGAGGCGTCCGTCAGCCCCCCGACCTCCTCTCCATACCGGTGCCAAGGCCCCACGGTTGTACGGCCGGACCGGCCCGATGGATTGCCTGAACCTTGGCCTGTGCGCGGCCGTGCGTCAAGCGGCCTCGGAATCCTGCGTGACGAGTGCCGCGGCGATGGTGGGCTCCATGAGGTCCTTCGTGGCCACCACCGGGACGTCGACCAGCCCGGCCGCCTCGCGGGCGGCCAGCGGCGACGCCGTCACCATGCCTGTCACGGCCGTGACCCGCAGGTGCCACGACCGCAGCAGGTTCACCCCGGACAGCGCACCGAGCGCGTCGCCGGCCGCGAACAGCACGCCGCTCAGCGTGGCGCGGACGGCGGGCTCTGCCAGCAGCCGGGCGGTCTCGATGTGCGCGACGCCGTCGGCGATCTCGATGACCACCATGTCCGGTTCGGCCGCCGACACCGCCGACAGCAGCCCGAAATACGTCGCGACCAGGTCGTCGGACGACACCAGGTGCGTCGACGGGTACCCGGCGTCGGTGAAGTCGAGCACCGGCGCGCCGCCGGCGTCGATGAGGTGCCAGCGGTCGTTGCCGGCCCCGGTGCCGGTGACCTTGGCCGCGGCGACCCGCCGGCCGGCTCGGGTCATCCCCCGCACCAGCGACGCCGCCGACGTCGTCTTGCCGGCGTTCATCGAGGTGCCGACGACGGCGACGACCGGCGGGTGCACGGGCGGCGGCACCGGCGACGGAACGATGGGCGCGCCGTCGCGGACCGTCAGCCCGCTGCCGTCGCGCCCGGCCAGCTGGCCGATGGGCACGATGCGGGTGGGCGCGGCGAAGCCGGTGTACGCGCCGACCACGCGACCGGCCATGCCGCCGGCCGCCACGAGATCGCACGGCCCGAAGTCGTCGGGGACGACGGCCTCATAGGCGTCCGTGGCATAGCGGGCGCCGTAGGCGACGACGATCTCGTCGCCGGCGAACAGCCGCGCCTTGCGGCCGTCGGGCCGCTCGATCCAGTCGTGCGCGCCGATGGACTCGACCCGCGCGAGGATGACGTCGCCGGCCGACGGGATGGTCGCCGGCGCCAGCAGCAGCTCGTCGCCCGCGGGGACGAGATCGATGACGTGCCGGGTGATGTACGAGGTCTTCGCCGCTCCGAGCCGGCCCGGCCAGGAGGCTGCGCCGGGGAACAGCTCCGCCGCTGGAGCCACATGCTCAGCGAAAGAGGTCATGGGAACCTCACTCCGGGAACGGGCGCAGAGGTGGCACTGACGATGGTGTGACCACCGGGTGTTTCTGCGGCGAGACCTGCCTTGACGACGCAAGAATGCATGAGCGGATGCCTCGCGCGCCACCCCCTGAAGGTCACATTTTTCGCCGACGTAAAACAGCAGGCCAAACCGGGTATATCGCGCATAGCGGCGAGGCGCTTGACGCGCTCTCCGGGCGGAACGATCATGGAGGGACAACTGAACACTGGAGTCCCGCTCGGGACACCGGCACATCGTCTGGTTCCCGAGCGGTCGTGTGGCGGCTCGCGGAACCTCGTAGGTAGCGAGAGGACCCCCCATGAGTCGTCAGCACGGACGGAGATTCCTCAGCCGGCTGCGTTCCAGCCGGTACCTCGCCAAGGTGCGGCTGCAGGCGTACGCCGCCGTCGCAGGCCGGTTCTCGGCCCGGGCGTGAGGCGTCCTCCGTCTCCGGTTCCACGGAGCAGTTCGCCCGGCGCCCACGGGCGGCGGGCGAACGTCTGTGGACACGAAGGGTCTGGCATCTGCCGGACCCTTCGCGCGGTCTCCGCCCCTTACCCCTCGGCCTCGCTGCCGCCGTCGCCACCGTCGCCGTCGCCGTCGCCGTCGGCGCCCACCTGGGCGACCTTCGCCGCCTCGTCGGGACCGGACTCGAGGAGCACCCGGAAGCCGGCCTCGTCGAGCACCGGCACCTTCAGCTCGATGGCCTTGTCGTGCTTGGACCCGGCGTTCTCGCCGGCCACCACGAACGACGTCTTCTTCGACACCGAGCCGGACGCCTTGCCGCCGCGCGCCAGGATGGCCTCTTTCGCGTCGTCGCGGGAGAACTCCTGCAGCGACCCGGTGACGACGACGGTGATCCCCTCGAGCGTGCGGGGGATGGAGCCGTCGACCTCGTCGACCATGCGGACGCCGGCGTCGCGCCACTTGCGCACGATCTCACGATGCCAGTCGACCGCGAACCACTCCTTCACGGAGGCGGCGATGGTGGGGCCGACCCCGTCGGTGCCGGCCAGCTGCTCCTCGCTCGCGTCGACGATGGCGTCCATGGACCGCAGCGCCCCCGCGAGCGCGCGGGCCGCCGTCGGGCCGACGTGCCGGATGGAGAGGGAGACCAGGACCCGCCAGAGCGGCTGCTGCTTGGCCTTCTCGAGGTTGTCGAGCAGGCGGCGGCCGTTGACCGTCAGCTCACCGTCGGCGTTGGTGAACAGCGGCACCTGCTTCAGCCGGTCGGCGTCGAGCCCGAACACGTCGCCCTCGTCGACCACCACGCCGGCGTTGACGAGCGCGATGCCGGCCTCCCAGCCCATGGCCTCGATGTCGAAGCCGCTGCGCCCGGCGAGGTAGAACAGCCGCTCGCGCAGCTGCGACGGGCAGGATCGGCTGTTGGGGCAGCGGATGTCGACGTCGCCCTCTTTGGCCGGGGCCAGCGTGGTGCCGCAGGCGGGGCACTCGGTGGGCATGACGAACTCGCGCTCGGAGCCGTCGCGCAGCTCCGCCACCGGGCCGAGGATCTCGGGGATGACGTCGCCGGCCTTGCGCAGCACGACGGTGTCGCCGATGAGCACGCCCTTGCGCTTGACCTCGGACGCGTTGTGCAGGGTGGCGTTCTCGACCGTGGAGCCGGCCACCCTCACCGGCTCCATGACGCCGTACGGCGTGACCCGGCCGGTGCGCCCGACGTTGACCCTGATGTCGATGAGCTTGGTCGTCACCTCTTCGGGCGGGTACTTGAACGCGATGGCCCAGCGCGGTGCCCGCGACGTGGAGCCGAGCTGACGCTGCAGGTCGACCTGGTCGACCTTCACCACCACGCCGTCGATCTCGAACTCGACGTCGTGCCGGTGCCGGCCGTAGTGGTCGATGTACTCCTGGACCGCCTCGAGGTCGGGCACGACCTTCGGCCGGTCGCTGGCCGGCAGCCCCCACGCGCGCAGCGCCTCGTACGCCTCGGACTGGAACCGGATGTCGAAGCCGTCGCGCCGGCCGATGCCGTGGCAGACCAGGATCATGCGGTTGAGGTTGCGCCGGGCCCGCTCGTACTCCTCGAGCACCTTCTCGTAGGCGACCTGCGACCGGCCCTCGTTCCCCGCGGCGTCGGCCTTCGCCTTGGCGGCGTCGAGCTTCTCGCGGCGGCGGTCCATGCGCTGACGGAGCACGCCGGCGCCGGAGTTGCGCGCGTTGGCGAACAGCGGCAGCCCGAGGTCGGCGCGCTCGGCGTTGACCGCCTCGAACTCGGCGCTGGGGAAGACCGCCTCGCCGCGGATCTCGACCACCGACGGGACCGGGTAGTCCTTCGTGCCGGTCAGCTCGGCCGGGATGGCGTCGACGAACTGGGCGTTGTACGTGATGTCCTCGCCGGTGCGGCCGTCGCCGCGGGTGGCGAGCGTGGCCAGCTTGCCGTCGCGGTAGGTGAGGTCGACCGCGAGCCCGTCGACCTTCGGCTCGCACAGATACCGTGCGCCGGTGCCGACCTCGCGTTCGACCCGCTGCGCCCACTCGGCGATGTCCTCGGCGGAGAACGCGTTGTCGAGGCTCAGCATGCGCTCGAGGTGCTCGACCGGGGGCCAGGACGCCTCGACCCCGGCGCCGGGGTCGGCGACCGGCGCCCCCACCTTCTGCGTCGGGGAGTCGGGTGTGCGCAGCGACGTGTACTGCTCCTCGATGCCCTCGAGCTCGCGCATGAGCTGGTCGAACTCGGCGTCGCTGACGGTGGGCGTGGCGAAGTAGTACCGCTGGCGGTGGTCCTCGATCTCCTGCGAGAGCGTGGCGTGGCGTTCGCGAACGTCCGTCGGGACGTCGTTGATGTCGGCTGGCTCGGTCACAGCACAGACGGTAACGCCCACCACCGACGACGTTCGACAACGGTATGCGTTCAGTTTCCGCCGGAGTTCATTTTTCCTGAACGCGCTCCTAGAATGAACGCATGGCCGATGAACTGCCCGAACAGGGCGTGTTGAGCGAGGTCGCCGCTCGGCTGGACGAACTGGGCCTCAGCCCAGAGCTCGTGATCGAGCCTCCAGATCAGAGCACCGATGCGGTCATCAGGATGTCAGTGGACCATCGGCCAGTCACGCTACACGCCCTCGTCAAACTGTTTCGGACGCCCGCCGTGCTCACCATCGGCAATGAACTGCGGGCCCGCCGTCCTGAGGGGGACGCCGTGCTCGTGACCGAGCACGTGTCACGAGAAGCAGCACGGCAGTTTCGCAAGCACGAAGTGCAGTTCCTCGACGCTGCCGGCAACATGTACGTGCGACACGATGGGGTGTACCTCTGGGCAGTGGGCCAGCCGCCACGGGTCGTGCGGCCCCGGGAGCAACCGACCCGAGCGTTCCGGCGGGTCGGTCTCCAGGTGCTTCTCGGCCTGTTGGCCGAACCCACGCTCGTCCAAGCGCCATACCGAGAGATCGCCGGCGCGACGGGGGCCTCCCTCGGCGCGGTCCCCCCGGTCATCCGCGAGCTGCGCGGACTCGGCTACGTCGTCGGGCCGGACGAGCAGCGGTCTCTGCAACGCCAGGACGAGCTACTGACGTCCTGGGTGGATGCCTATGGCCAGACTCTTCGCCCGAAACTGCTCATCGACCGGTTCCGGGCCGACGACCCGCGATGGTGGGTGAACGTGCGGCCGTCGCGCCACGAGATCGCGTGGGGTGGCGAGACGGCCGCAGCAGTCCTCACGAACGTGTTGCGGCCGGAGGCCACCACGATCTACGCCGACTCGCTACCCAAGGACGTGATCGTGGCGGCGCGGCTGCGCCGCGATCCGAACGGGAACGTCGACATCCGCAGGCGGTTCTGGACGGGCCGGCTCCCCACACCGCACTCCGATGTCGTGCCTGCTCCCTTGATCTACGCCGATCTCATCGCCGCCGGCGATGCCCGCAGCGCACAGGCCGCAGAACGGATTCGTAAGGACTACCTTGATCGACCTGACCGGGCGTGACGAGGTTGCCCACCTCGTCGAGCCGCTCCGCCGCATCGACCGCCAAGCCGAGACGATGGGACTGCACGATCTCGTCGTGGGTGCCGCGGCGCGAGACATGCTCCTGCACGCTGGGCACGGCGTGCCGATCCGCCGCATGACAACCGACCTCGACATCGCCGTCGCGGTCGAGGACTGGCGTGGGTTCGAGGCACTGCGCTCGACGTTCCCGCACGCCAGCGGCGGGCCAGAACACCGCGTCACGGTGGGTGCGATGCAAGTCGACCTTGTCCCGTTCGGCGGCGTCGAACGCACGGACCGCACCATCGCCTGGCCACCGGCCGGCGATTGGGTGATGTCGGCCTTCGGCCTGGCGGAGGCGCTGACGACCGCCGATGAGACCGGGCTCGCCCCCCGATCTCGTGGTCCGGGTCGCTTCGCTGCCGGCACAGGCGGTCCTCAAGCTGACCGCATGGGAGGAGCGCCATCTCCTGCATCCCCGGCACGACAGCTTCGACCTCCAGCTGATACTGAAATCGTACGGTGAGCCCTGCAACTTCGACCGCCTGTACACCGGCGAGGGCGCTCCGATACTCGAACGGGCCGGCTACGACGTAGAGCTCGCCGGAGCGATGCTCCTCGGCTCCGACGTCCGCCGGATGCTGCCGCCGCCGGCGATGGGCCGGTTCGGCGATCTCCTGGCGGCGACCACGAGCGATACGAGTGGGCTCGCTGACGACATGTCCGGAGACCGGGACGCGAACGCGAAGCTGATCGAGGCGTTTCGCCAGGGAGTCGAGCAGCCGATCTAAGAAGCCTCGGTGACGAGGTCGGCGAAGGCGCGCCCCGTCGTGCGCGCGAGGATGTAGGCGCGCCGCGCCCAGTCGGGGTCGGCACCGGCCAGGCCGCACGAAGGAGTGACGACGGTGCGGGCGGCCATGTCCGCCGGGCTCTGGTCGAGCCGCCGCCACAGGCCGACGATCCGCTGGGCGAGCTCGCGGTCCGACGGCGGCGTCGACGGGCGCAGGGAGGGGACGATGCCGGGCCAGAGCGCCAGCCCAGCGTCCACCGCCTCGGCCAGCGGCTCCAGATCCGCGGCGCCCAACACCCCCACGTCCAGCGAGACCGCCACCGCTCCGGCGGACCGTACGACCCCGATCGGCACCGACGGCGCGCAGCAGTGCACCACCACCGGCACCCCGGCCCCCGACACGGCCGTCACCACCGACGACAACAGCGCAACCGCCTCCGGCGTGTCCACCGCCCGCACCCGCCCGAACCCGCTCACGGTCGGGATCGAGCCGGCCAGGACGGCGGGCAGCGAGGGTTCGTCGAGCTGGAGGACGACGGACGCGCCCGGCACCCGCCGGGCCACCTCGGCCACGAAGTCCGCGACCCCTTCGGCCAGCGACGCCGCCACATCCCGCCGCGCGCCGCCGTCGGACACCAGAGCACCGCCCCGGTTCAGTTCCACCGACGCCGCCAGCGTGAGCGGCCCCGCCACCTGCACCTTCAGCGGCCCCTGGTAGCCGTAGGCCGCGATCTCCAGCGCATCGACATCAGCCCCGAGGAACGATGCCGCCCGCCGTTCGTCCGCCCCCGCCCGGTCGACCAGGCGCCAGCCGGCCGGCTGCAGGTCGACGTGCAGGTCGACCAGGAGCGACGCGGCCCGGCCGATCATGTCCGCGCCGACCCCGCGCGCCGGCAGCTCCGGCAGGTGCGGGAAGTCGGGCAGCTCGCCGACGGCGATGCGCGCGGCCTCGTCACGATCCGTCAGCGGCAGAGAACCCACACCTGTCGCCGTCGCCGGCCCCCACGAGAAGTCCACGAGCGCCAACCCTAGGCGATCGCCCGCAGCAGCTCGATGAAGCGGCGCAGATGCCGGTCCGGCGGTGCAGCCGGTCGGCCGCCCGGCCGAAGTGGAGCTCCTCGGCGACGGCGACGAACGAGGCCAGCCAGCTGAGCCTGGGATCCATCGCGACATCTCTCACGCTCGGTCCGTGCACGGCAGGGCGCTTTCCGCGGCCGTCCGCGGCGACGGACCGACGACCCGTGGAGGCCTCCGGCCACCAGTCGTCGCCGCTGTGCGCGCCCCTCGACTTGGGACCCTCACCCTAGACGGAGGGCACGAACTCATCGTGAACGGCCGACGGACGATCGGGCCCGAACGCGGGACGATCGTTCAGGCCGCGGTCGCCGCCGGGACAGATCGTTCACGCCCGCGCTCTCTAGCGTCGCTGAACGTGACCAACGACCTGAACCCGTTCGCCGCCCCGCCGACACTGGAGCACTACCGCTCCGCGCTGGACGCCCTCCCCCTCGTGCGGCTGGTCCTCACACCGCCGTCATGTCCGCCGCCGTGGCGATGGGGCAGCTGGCCGTCGCCACACTGGCGGCGTACGGGCTGACGCAGTACCGCTTCCGCGCCAAGGGAGTGGCGTTCGCGCTGCTCATCGGCACCGCGCTGGTGCCACAGCAGGCGCTCGTCGTGCCGCACTACCTGCTCGTGTCGCGGCTCGGGCTGCTCGACTCCTACGCCGGACTGGTGCTGCCGCAGCTGGCGTCGTCCGCGCTGGCGGTGTTCCTGCTGCGCCAGCAGCTCGCGGCGTTCCCGGCCGAGCTGATCGAGCCGGCGAAGCTGGCCGGCGCCTCCGATCGGCTGATCCTGCTGCGCATCGTCGTCCCGAACCTGCGGCCGTGCTGGCCGCCGTCGGCATCGTCGTGTTCACCCAGACCTGGAACGAGTACCTGTGGCCCCCTGCTGGCGACCAGCGGGACGTCACGGGCGACGGTGCAGGTGGGGTCCCCTGATGGCCGCCGCTTCGCTGGTGGCGGCGCCGCTGGTCGTCGCGTACGCGCTGGCCCAGCGCCGGGTGACCGACGCGTTCCTGCGCTCCGGACTCGGCTGAGCCGACGAGGGGTCGCGGCATCAGTCCGAGATCACGCCGACCGACGACTGCCGCGCCAGTGCGCCGCGCTGCAAGTCGTCGGCCATGGCGTCGAGAGCGCCGAGCGCGATGCGCAGCGAGATCGCCCGCGACTGGTCGTCCACCTCGGCGAGCAGCACGCCGAGGTCCAGCCCGGCGGCATGGATGCGTTGCAGCAGCCCATCGTCCGTTCGACCGACAGCAGGGTCCACCGTCCACCCCCGTCTCCGGCAAGCCGAGCCCCACCCGACCGGCACGCTCGCCGCCGGGCACGCCCCCTATCGGCCGGGTGCGACCCGGCTTGTGCCCGGCGGCGAGCGGCCGGAATGGGCCGGCCGCCTCTTCAGCCCGGCCGCGGCCGGAACCGCGACCGGTGCTGCCGCCGAGGTCCAGGGCGACGTTCGTCAGTGCGGCCGGGGCGGCGGCGCCTCACTCGCCGGCACCACGATCAGCACTGCTCGGGACGCTACGCCGCAGGTGGACCGGGGGTCAAGGGGCCGCTATGCGGCGGGTCAGCGCTCGGCCCGCCGCTACGCGGCGGGTCAGCGCTCGGCCGGGCCCAGCTCGGTGATGCTCCCCCCGACCACGTCCTCGGCGACGTCGCGCAGCTTGGTGTTCGTCGAGCGCGCGTGGGCGCGCAGGACGGTGAACGCGTCGTCGACGCTGATGGCCAGCCGCTCGGCGAGCACGCCCTTGGCCTGCTCGATGATGATGCGGCTGTCGAGGGCGGACTGGAGCTGCCCGGCGACGGACTCGTACTGCCGGACGGCGCGCTCGTGCAGGATCCCGATGGTGGCGACGTCGGCCATGGCCTGGCCGAGCGCCAGCGACTCGCCGTCGAGGCGGCCGGTGGCAGTGCCGAAGAGGTTCATCGCCCCGATGACCACCTCGCGCAGCCGCATGGGCAGGGCGTGCACCGAGGTGAAGCCGGCCTCGCGCGCGGCGGGCGCGAACCGCGGCCAGCGGGCGTCGCCGTCGGCCGCGAGATCCTCCTCGGACACCGGCGCCCCGGTGCGGTAGGAGTCGAGGCACGGACCCTCGTCGTTCTGCAGCTGCGACAGCTCGAGGATGCGGGCCTCCTCGGTGGAGGCGGCGACGAGGTTGAGCGTGCCGTGGTGGTCGACCAGCACCACGCCGCAGGCCGTGACGTCGAGGAGCTCCACCACCCGGTGCGCGAGCAGGTCCAGCAGGCCGATGACGTCGTAGTCGTCGACCAGGGTGTCGGCCAGCTCCACGAACGTCTCACGGACCCGCCGGTCGGTGATGTTCATTCCTCGTCCTCCGTCTCCGGCTCGTTCGGAGGCGGGTCAGTCGATCCCTGCCCCTGTGCCGTCAATCGTGCCGTAAACCTCCGGTACGAACCGCAGCCGTCGCGCGACGACGTCGGCTGCCACGTCGGCCAGCCGCCGGTCGTGGACGTAGGCGTACGCGCGCAGCCTGACCAGGGCTTCGCCGATGCCCACACCGAGCTGGACGCTGACCATGCCGGCCGCTTGGTGCACCTCGGCCCGCCGCTCGGGCAGCAGGTCCCTGCCCTCGCGCGGCGCGCCGCCGGCCACGTGGCCCCGTTCGTCGAGCACCAGGACGAGGACGGCATCCGCGTAGGCTAGCGCGGTCGTCAGACGTTTCGCCCCGAGGTCCCCCGCAGCGGCGCGGTAGACGTCGAGGACGCCGATACGGGCGGCCCCCGCGGCGACCGGGAGCGCGAACAGCGCGCGGACGCCGTGGTGCATCGCGGCAGGCGCGAACACCGGCCACCGGCGCACGGCCTCGGGGCCGGCGAGATCGGGAACGAGGACCGGCCCCTCGCCCGACGCGGCGTCGATGCCGGGGCCCTGGCCGAGGGTGAACTGGAGCTCCTCGAGCTCGTCACAGTGGTCGCCGATCGCCAGGACCGGTTCGCGACTGCCCGACGCACCCATCATGGACAGCCCGCACCCCGCCGCGTCGACGGCCGCCGCACAGGCTTCCAGCACATGGCGCACCGACGGTTCCACACCCTCGGCCCGCGCTCGCTCGAAGATCGCCGCCCAGACGCGATCCGCGTGTCGCTCAGCGGACAACCGGCACCGCGTTTCCGTACGACTCCACCGTCTCTCCTCCCCGTGACCGGCCCATGCTGGCAGGCCGGCCCCCTGGATTCCAGTGCCTACCGACGCTGTATCGATCGCGTCGCTAGGCTCGGCGGCATGGCCGAGGCGACCGCGCCGCACGACGGCGAGCAGCACCATCACGGGCGGCTGGCCGGTCGGCTCAACTGGCTGCGCGCCGGGGTGCTGGGCGCCAACGACGGCATCATCTCCACCGCCGGCCTGGTGGTCGGCGTCGCCGGCGCGACCACCGACCGCGACTGGCTGCTGCTCACGGGACTGGCCGGGCTGGTCGCCGGCGCGTTCTCGATGGCCGGCGGCGAGTACACGTCCGTCAGCGCCCAGCGCGACACCGAGCAGGCGGCGCTGGCCCAGGAGCGGTGGGAGCTGGAGCACCTGCCGGGCGAGGAGCTGACCGAGCTCGCGCAGATCTACGAGCAGAAGGGCCTCTCGCCCGCGCTCGCGGCCCAGGTCGCACGGGAGCTGACGGCCGAGGACGCGCTGGCCGCGCACGCCGAGGCTGAGCTCGGCATCGACGCCGACGAGCACACCAGCCCGTGGCAGGCGGCGTTCTCGTCGTTCGTGTCGTTCGCGCTGGGCGCGGCGCTGCCGCTGCTGGCCATCGTGCTGCCGCCGCCGACGGCGCGCGTGCCGGTGACTATGGCGACGGTCGTGCTGGCACTGGCCCTGACGGGGTACGCGGGGGCACGGCTGGGTGGCGGGCGGCGTTCGCGTGCGGCCGCCCGGGCGGTGGTCGTCGGCCTGCTCACCATGGCGGTCGCGTACGCCGTCGGCTCCGCCCTCGGCGTCAGCGTGTCCTGACCACGCTCTGCCGCCGCGCCCGTGTTCACCGCTGGGGCCCGTCTCCACTGCTGGGGCCCGTCTTCACTGCTGGGGCCCGCCCTCACTGCTGGGGCCCGTCCTCACCACCGCCGCCCGTCCTCACCACCGCGGCCCGTCCTCACTCCCACGGCCCGTCCTCACCACCGCCGCCCGTCCTCACTCCCGCGGCCCGTCCTCACTCCCGCGGCCCGTCCTCACTGCTGGGGCTCGTCTTCACTGCCGCGAACCGGCTTCTGCGCGTTCTCGGGCGGTCAGAAGACGGTTCGCGGAAGTGAAGACGACCTTCGCGACTGAAGACACCCGGCAGCAGTGAGGACGGCCGGCGGTGTCGACGTCGAGCCGTTCTCGGTCGCGGCGAGTGACGTCGGTCGCATCGTATTGACAGTGGCACGAACGGTCGTGCTATTTTCACTCTCGTGACCAAGGGCGCCGAGACCCGGCAGGCCATCCTCCGCAAGGGAGTCGAGACGGCCTATCGCGTCGGCCTGGGCGGGCTCACCATCGGCGCGCTCGCCGCCGCCACCGACATGTCGAAGAGCGGCCTGTTCGCGCACTTCCGGTCCAAGGAACTGCTGCAGATGGAGGTCCTGCGCGAGGCCCGGACCGAGTTCGTCGACGCCGTCATCCGGCCCGCCGTCCTGGCGCCGCGCGGCGAGCCCCGGGTCCGCGAGCTGTTCGAGCGCTGGGTCGTGTGCGGCCGCACCCGCATGCCGGGCGGGTGCCTGTTCGTCAAGGCCTCCGCCGAGCTCGACGAGCAGGACGGCCCGGTGCGCGACCAGCTGGTCCGCGACCACCTCGACCTCTACGACTCCTGCGCGCGCATGTTCGCCACCGGCATCGCCGAGGGCCACTTCCGCGAGGACGCCGACCCCATGCAGTTCGCCGCCGACCTCGACGGCATCATGCTCGGTTTCTACCACGCCCACCGCCTGCTCGAGGACGCGCAGGCCGAGGCTCGGGCCCGGCACGCGTTCGAGCGGCTCATCGCCGACGCACGCGTCCCCGCGGGCGCGACGGCGGCACCCGCCGCTCCGCCCGCCGGCGCGACGACGGCACCCGCCGCGCCACCCGCCGGCGCGACGACGGCACCCGCCGCGCCACCCGCCGGCGCGACGACGGCACCCGCCGCGCCGCCCGCCGCCGCTCCGCCCACACCCGCATCCGCCGCCTCACCCGCGTAACCACCCGTCCGAAGGGACCGGCCATGACCACCACGACCACGACCACGTCCTCGCCGCAGAATCGCACGATCGTTCGTGCTGGAACGAAGCTCCGTGCGATCCGGGTCGCGTTCCGGGCCCTCGAGCGGGTCGCGCCGGGCATCGGCGCGCGCTGGGCGACGACCCTGTGGTGCACGCTGCCGAACACCGGCGGCCGCCGTCGCGACGAGCGGCCCCGGCCGGGTGAGCGCAGCACGCTCACGCTTGCCGACGGGCGGGTCGTCGCGGTCGAGAGCTGGGGGTTCGGCCCGCCGGTCTACCTGATGCACGGCTGGGGCGGCTGGCGCGGGCAGCTCGGCGCGTTCGTCCAGCCGCTGGTCGACGCCGGCCGCCGGGTGGTCGCCGTCGACGCTCCGAGCCACGGCGACTCCGGCCCGGGCCGGCTCGGCCGCGGCAGGGCCACCGGCGTCGAGTTCACCGAGGCGCTGGCCGCGGCCGCCGGCAAGCACGGCAAACCGGCCGCCGTCGTCGCCCACTCGCTCGGCGGCGCGGCCGCGGCGGTCGCCGTCCTCGACGGGCTGCCCGCGGCAAAGCTGGCGCTGGTCGCGCCGAGCACGCGGCTCAGCGAAGGGCTGGCGGCGTTCCAGCGCACCGTCGGCTTCGGCGAGCGGACCCGCACCCGCATGCTGACCCGCATGGAGGGACTGGCCGGCCGCCCGCTGGCCGACTACGACGTCATCGGACTCGCCCGCCGGGTCGAGCTGCCGCCCACCCTCGTCGTGCACGACCGCAACGACAAGGAGGTCCCCTACGACGACGGCGCGGAGCTCGCGGCCACCTGGCCGGAGGCCGAGCTGGCGACCACCGAGGGGCTGGGGCACCAGCGCATCCTGCGCGACCCCGCGGTGATCGACGTGGTCGTCGACTACGTCACGCGCTGACGCCCACCCCCAGCCGGGTCAGCAGGTCGCGGACCTTCTCCTCGATGCCGTCCCGGACGGCGCGGACACCGTCGAGGTCGCGGCCGGCGGTCTCGGGCACGTCCCAGTGCTCATACCGCTGGCCGGGCAGCTCCGGCACGGCGACCCCGCCCATGATGACCACGACGTCGGCGGCCTGGATGATCTCCTCGGTCCACGGCTTCGGGAACTCGTCGCCGAGGTCGATGCTGCGCTCGCGCATCGCCTCGGTGACACCGTCGTCGACGTCGAGCGCCGGCTCCGCACCGCCGGACCAGCCGAGGGCGCCGTCGCCGGACAGCTCCTCGAACAGGCCGAGCGCCAGCAGCGAGCGGCCGGCGTTGTCGGGGTCGAGGAACAGGACGGTGGGCTTGTCCTGCTCGCGCTCGACCCGGGCGAGCGCCCGCAGCCGCTGCCGCGAGAACCGCTCGGCCATGAGCGGCACGAACGTCGGGATGCGAGCACCGGCGGCGAAGTGCTCGTAGCTGGTCTCGAGGAACTGGTCGATGGTCTCGCGGCCGATGCCGGTGAACTCCTTGCCGAGGCGTTCGCCGGCCAGCCGCAGAGCGAGGTCGCGGTCGATTCCAGGTACACCGGTGGTCGGTGTGCTCATGCTGATGTTCCCTCCCTCGTGGGACACGACTGGTGCATACCCCGTGACGAGGGATCCGATTCAGGCGGAGGTGCGCACCGCCGAGCGCGTGGTGTCGATGGTGGCCGAGCCGACGACGCGGGTGCCGTCGTAGAGCACGATGGCCTGGCCTGGCGCGACGCCCTCCTGCGGCGCCGCGAACGCGACCCCCACGGAACCGTCGGCCGACACCGTCGCGACCGCCTCGACCGGTGCGCCGTGCGCCCGGAACTGCGCCTCGCACCGCACCTCGCCCTCGCTTGGCACCGGCGCGGAACCGCACCAGCGCGGCGCCACGGCGGTGAGGGCGTCGACGGCGAGCGCCTCGCGCGGGCCGACGGTGACCCGGCGGTCGACCGGCGAGATGTCGAGGACGTAGCGCGGCTTGCCGTCGGCGGCGGGCGTGCCGATGCGCAGCCCCTTGCGCTGGCCGATGGTGAACCCGTAGGTCCCGTCGTGCGAGCCGACCACCGCGCCGGACGCGTCGACGACCTCGCCCGGCTCGGAACCGAGGCGACCCCGCAGGAACCCGGCGGTGTCGCCGTCCGCGATGAAGCAGATGTCGTGGCTGTCGGGCTTGCGCGCGACGGCCAGGCCGCGCCGCTCCGCCTCGTCACGCACCTCGGACTTGACGGTGTCGCCCAGCGGGAAGATCGCGTGCGCCAGCTGGTCGGCCGTGAGCACGCCGAGCACGTAGGACTGGTCCTTCTCGGGGTCCGTGGCGCGGTGCAGCTCGCGGCCGTGCGGCCCCTCGAGCACACGCGCGTAGTGCCCGGTGCCGACGGCGTCGAAGCCCAGCGCGAGCGCGCGGTCGAGCACGGCGGAGAACTTGATCCTCTCGTTGCAGCGCAGGCACGGGTTGGGCGTCCGGCCGGCGGCGTACTCGGCGACGAAGTCGTCGACCACGTCGGCGCGGAACCGCTCGGCGAGGTCCCACACGTAGAACGGGATGCCGAGCACGTCGGCGGCGCGGCGGGCGTCGCGGGAGTCCTCGATGGTGCAGCAGCCGCGCGCGCCGGTGCGGAACGACTGCGGGTTGGCCGACAGCGCCAGGTGCACCCCGGTGACGTCGTGGCCGGCCTCGACGAGCCGTGCGGCCGCGACCGCCGAGTCGACTCCGCCGGACATCGCGGCGAGGACGCGCATGCTCAGCTCTCCCTGCTGGTCGAGACGTTGACGATGCCGGCCGCCCGGGCCCGCTCGACGGCCGGGCCGATGGCCGCCACCAGCGCGTCGACGTCGTCGGCCGTCGACGAGTGGCCGAGCGAGAAGCGCAGCGAGCCGCGGGCCCGCTCGCGCGGGGCGCCCATGGCGAGCAGCACGTGCGACGGCTCCGGCACGCCGGCCGTGCAGGCGCTCCCCGTGGAGCAGTCGATGCCCGCGGCGTCGAGCAGGAGCAGCAGGGAGTCGCCCTCGCAGCCGGGGAAGGAGACGTGCGCGATGCCGGGCAGCCGGCGGTCCGGGTCGCCGTTCAGGATCGCGTCGGGCACCGCGGCGCGCACGCCGGAGACCAGCCGGTCGCGCAGCCCCGCCAGCACGGCGGCTCGGCCCGGCACATCGGCCAGCGTCGCCCGCAGCGCGGCCGCGAGCCCGGCCACCGCGGGCGCGTCGAGCGTGCCGGAGCGGACGTCGCGCTCCTGGCCGCCGCCGTGCAGCACCGGCACGACGTCGGCCTCGCGCCGCAGCAGCAGGGCGCCGACGCCGACTGGGGCGCCGGCCTTGTGCCCGGACACCGTCATGGCGTCGAGCCCGGAGTCGCCGAAGTGCACCGGCAGCGCGCCGACCGCCTGCACGGCGTCGGAGTGCACCGGGATGCCGAACTCGTGCGCGACGGCGACGACCTCGCCGATGGGCTGCACGGTGCCGACCTCGTTGTTCGCCCACATGACGGTGATCAGCGCGACGGAGTCCGGGTCGGCGCCGACGACCCGCCGCAGCGCGTCGACGTCGAGCCGGCCGGTGTGGTCGACCGGCAGCCACTCGACCTTGGCGCCCTGCTCGGCGGTCAGCCAGTCGACGGAGTCGAGGACGGCGTGGTGCTCGACGGCGGAAGCGAGGATGCGGACGCGGCGCGGGTCGGCGGCGCGGCGGGCCCAGAAGAGGCCCTTGACGGCGAGGTTGTCGGCCTCGGTGCCGCCGGAGGTGAACACGACCTCGCTGGGGCGGGCGCCGAGGCCGGCGGCGACGGACTCGCGCGCCTCTTCGACCAGCTTGCGGGCGCGGCGGCCGGACGCGTGCAGCGACGAGGGGTTGCCGAGGGTCGCCATGGCCGCGGCGACGACGTCGATCACTGCGGGAAGGACGGGGGTCGTCGCCGCATGGTCGAGGTACACGCGGCGGTCAGACATCTCCCGTCCAGTTTACGTCGTGCGACGACGGCCGGTCCCCCACGCGTCCCGGGGAGCGGCCGCCGTCGTCGATGGGTCAGCCCGTTGCGGGGGCTCAGCCCTTGCGCTTCTGGATCTCGGCCGTCGCCTGCGGCAGGACGGTGTGCAGGTCGCCGACGACGCCGAAGTCGGCCATCGCGAAGATGGGCGCCTCGGGGTCCTTGTTGACCACGACGATGGTCTTCGACGTCTGCATGCCGGCCCGGTGCTGGATCGCGCCGGAGATGCCGCAGGCCAGGTAGAGCTGCGGCGACACCGTCTTGCCCGTCTGCCCGACCTGGTAGGCGTGCGGGTACCAGCCGGAGTCGACGGCGGCCCGCGACGCGCCCACGGCCGCGCCCAGGGCGTCGGCCAGCGCCTCGACCGGGCCGAAGTCGCCGCCGGTGCCCCGTCCGCCGGAGACGACGATGCTCGCCTCGGTCAGCTCGGGCCGGCCGGTGGCGGCGCGCGGCTTGCGCTCGACGATGCGGGCCTTCGTGGCGGCGTCGGAGAACGCGACCGCGACCTTGTCCTCGGCGCCGACGGTGCCGCCGGTGGCCTCGGGCGTGACGGAGTTGGGCTTCACCGTGATGACCGGCGTGCCCTTCGTGACCTGCGCCGTCACGGTGTAGCCGCCGGCGAAGACGGACTGCGTGGTGGTGAGGTCGGCGGCAACGTCGACCGCGTCGGTGACGACGCCGGAGCCGAGTTTGACGGCCAGCCGGGCCGCGATCTCCTTGCCCTCGGGGGTGGAGGTCAGCAGCACGCCGCCCGCGCCGGACGACTGCGCGATCTGCGCCAGCGCCTCGGCCTTGGGCACGACGAGGTACTGCTCGAGCTCGGGCGCCTCGACGACGTACGCCTTGGCGGCGCCGTACTGCCCCAGCGTGTCGCGGGCGGCGTCGTAGCCGGAGCCGAGGAAGACGGCGGCCGGCTCACCGGCGCGCCGCGCCAGCGTCAGCAGCTCGAGCGCGGTCTTCTTGACCTCGCCGTCGACGTGGTCGACCAGGACCAGGATCTCTGCCATCGTCATCCCCCTCAGATGAGCTTCTGCGCGGCGAGGAACTCGGCCAGCTTCGTGCCGCCGTCGCCCTCGTCGGTGACGACCGAGCCGGCCGAGCGCTCCGGCCGCTTGGTGACCTCGCGGACGACGCAGAGCGCGGCGTCCAGCCCGACGGCGCCGGAGTCGACCCCGAGGTCGGCCAGCGTCCACGTCTCGACCGGCTTCTTCTTCGCCGCCATGATCCCCTTGAACGACGGGTACCGGGGCTCGTTGATCTGGTCGGTCACCGAAACGACCGCCGGCAGGGCGGCCTCGATGGTCTCCGACGCCGCATCGTCGTCGCGGCGAGCCGTGACCGCAGTGTCCGAGACCGTCAGCTCGCCGACGAATCCCACGTGCGCCAGCCCGAGGTACTCGGCGATCATGGCCGGGACGACGCTCATGCCGCCGTCGGTCGAGGCCATACCAGTCAGGACCAGGTCGACATCGCCGATCTTCGTGACGGCGGCCGCCAGGACCTGGGCGGTGGCGAGCGCGTCGGACCCGTGCAACGAGTCGTCGACGACGTGCACGGCGGAGTCGGCGCCCATCTGCAGCGCCTTCTTCACCGCGGCCTCGGCACCGCCGGGGCCCATCGTCAGTGCGATGATCTCGACGTCGGTACCGGCGTCGCCGACCTTGAGAGCTTCCTCGACGGCATACTCGTCGAGCTCGGACAGCAGGCCGTCGACACCGGCACGATCGGTGGTGTTGTCGGCGGTGAAGGTCCGGTCCGCGGTGGCGTCCGGAACGTGCTTGACCAGGGTGACGATCTTCATGGCCGGGTTGCGACCTCCTAGGCCGGGTGGGTTGCGCGACGCCGTCGCGGCGTCCATCGCGAGGCTAGCCCACGCTGAGGTGAGCACGTCTTCGACTGTGCCGATGTTACCGACAGGTAACCTCGGGCCCAAGCCCTGTTGACGTGCAACACGTCACAGTCCGGGACGGCCCCGTCTACCCGTTTTCGCCGTCCTCACTCGGTCCCGATCTTGAGTCCGCTGTGAAATGATCGCGCGATGCGGATACTTGTCGTTTCGTGGGAGTACCCGCCAGTGATCTACGGAGGTCTCGGCCGTCACGTCCAGCGCCTCACCGAGGGACTCGTCGCCGACGGCCACGACGTCGCCGTCGTCACCCAGTCCGCCCCGGGCATGCCCGAGGAAGAGGACGACAAGGGCGTACGCGTGTTCCGCGCGCCGCCCGATCCCCCGGCCGGGGAGCGCGGTGAGGACCTCGTGCCGTGGGTGCTGGCGCTCAACACCAGCCTCATGCGAACCGCCCATCGCCTGACCCGCGAGTGGATGCCCGACGTCGTCCACGCGCACGACTGGGTCGACGCGCACGCCGGCATCAACGTCGCCCGGGCCATCGACGCGCCGCTCGTCGCCACCGTCCACGCCACCGAGGCGGGGCTCTGGGACGGCTGGCTGTCGACGCCTCTGTCGCGGGCCCGGCACGACATCGAGGCCTGGCTGGTCGCCGAGGCGACGCGCTCCATCGTCTGCTCCGAGGCCATGCGGGTTGAGGCGGCGGCCGCGTTCGACGTGCCGCCCGAGGAGCTCACCGTCATCCGCAACGCCGTCGACCATCCGGCCTGGCGCACCACGGCCGAAGCGCGGCGGGCGACACGCGAGCGGTTCGGCATCCCGCCGAAGACCCCGCTGCTGGTGTTCGGCGGCCGGCTCGAGTGGGAGAAGGGCGTCGACGTCTGCATCGAGGCGCTCTCGCTGATCCGCCAGCGTCACCACGACGCGCGGCTGGTGCTGGCCGGCGCCGGGTCGCAAGAGGTCAACCTGCGGCGGCTGGCCCAGCGTCTCCAGATCGACCACGTCGTCCAGTTCGCCGGGCGCATGGGCCAGCCCGAGCTCGCCGCGCTGTTCGGCGCGGCCGACGTCGCCCTGGTGCCGTCGTCGTACGAGCCGTTCGGCATCGTGGCGCTCGAGGCGTGCGCGGCCGGCACCCCGGTCATCGCCGGCGACAGCGGCGGCCTGCGCGAGGTCATCGAGCACGACGTCACCGGCCTGCTGGTCCCGCCGCGCGACCCGAGCGACCTCGCGACGGCGGCCATGCGGGTGCTCGAGGAGCCCGGCCTGTCGCAGCGGCTGGTCCGGGCCGCCCACCAGCGCATCGCCTCGGAGTACGTCTGGACCGCCGTCGCCCGCGAGACCGAGAAGGTCTACGCGGCCGCCGTCGCCGATCCCCGTCCGCCCCGCCCGCGGCCCGCAC
>NZ_SMKL01000058.1 GCF_004348545.1 Jiangella ureilytica
CTCCCGCCGCCCCCGCCCCGGCTGGCCCGCATTGCCGTGCCGGCGGACTTGAGCAGGGCGTTGCGCTGCTTGAGCACCCGGTCGTAGTCGGACCGCACGCCGGCGAACCGCGGCGCCCGGGCCACCAGCAGCTCGTCGAGGAACCGGCGCCGCTCGGACGGGTCGCCCTTGACCAGCGCGAGGTCCTCGGGCGCGAACAGCACGGTCGTCAGGACGCCGAGCAGCTCGCGCGGGCGGGGGACCGGGGACCGGTTCAGCCGGGCCCGGTTGGCCCGGCCCGGCGTGATCTCGATCTCGAGCAGCGTGCTGCGATGCTCGCCGCCGGCGGTCTCGACCACGTTGCCGCGCACGACTGCCCGCTCGGCGCCGAGCCGCACGAGCGGGGCGTCCTGCGCGACCCGGTGGCTGCCGAGCGTGGCGAGATAGTTCAGCGCCTCGACGAGGTTGGTCTTGCCCTGGCCGTTGGGGCCGACGAACGCTGTGACGCCCGGATCGAGCGGCAGCTCGACCTGGGCGTACGAGCGGAAGTCGGCCAGCGACAGATGGGCGACGTGCATGGGCGGCCGCTCCCGGGGCTCAGGTGCGGGTGTCGCCCGCCCCGGACGTGGGCCCCGCCGCCTTCACCGCGTGGCCGCCGAACTGGTTGCGCAGTGCGGCGACGGCCTTCATGGCGGGGGAGTCGTCCTGGCGGGACTCGAACCGGGCGAACAGCGCCGCGGTGATGACGGGCGCGGGCACGGAGTTGCGGATCGCCTCTTCGACGGTCCAGCGGCCCTCGCCGGAGTCTTCGACGTAGCCCTCGATCTCGGCCAGCGACGGATCCTGCTCGAGCGCCCGGACCAGCAGGTCGAGCAGCCAGGACCGGACGACGGTGCCGCGCGACCACGCTTTGAGCGTGCCGTGGATGTCGTCGACGATGCCGGACGCGGCCAGCAGCTCGTAGCCCTCGCCGTAGGCCTGCATGAGGCCGTACTCGATGCCGTTGTGGACCATCTTGGCGTAGTGACCAGCGCCGACGCCGCCAGCGTGGACGAACCCCTCGTCGCGCGGGCCCTCGGGGCGCAGCGCGTCGAAGATCGGCATCAGCCGCTCGACGTGCTCCTTCGCGCCGCCGGCCATGAGGCCGTAGCCGACCTCGAGGCCCCAGATGCCGCCGGACACGCCGCAGTCGACGTACCCGACGCCCTGAGCGGCCAGGATGTCGGCGTGCTGGCGGTCGTCGGTGAACCGCGAGTTGCCGCCGTCGATGACGAGGTCGCCGTCGTCGAGGAGGTCGGCGAGCTCTTGCACGGTGGCCCGGGTGGGGTCGCCGGCCGGGACCATGACCCAGATGGCCCGTGGCGCGGACAGCCGCTCGACCAGCTCTTTCAGGCTGCCGACGTCGCTGACACCGGGGTTGCGGTCGTAGCCGACCACCGTGTGCCCGGCGCGACGCAGCCGCTCGCGCATGTTGCCGCCCATGCGACCGAGGCCGACCAGGCCCAGCTCCATGACGTTCCCTTCCGTGGCCACCAGTGTTCCTCCCCGTAGCGATCAGCCTATGAAGTCGGTGTCGTGCGGAGGTTCCCAACCTCGCTCTGGTCGACATTCACCCTGGACCGAGGACTCAGGGGGATTCTCGGCCCCCATCGCCATCGGTGGTGCCTGACCCCTCCGTCACGCCGAGCCGCGGCGCACCCCGATGTCACCATCCTTGCGCGCCGGTACCGGCGCGTGCGACCGGTGCGGCCGGGACGTCGTCAGCCCGAGAGCCGGATGGGCATGGCCAGGTAGCGGTAGCCGCCGTCGGGTTCGGCCTCGAGGCTGGCCACCCCCTGGATGACGACGGGTTTCAGCGGGGTGTCGGTGAAGGACAGGTGCGCGAACGGCGTGCCCAGCGCCTGCAGGCCGTCGAGGAGGTAGCCCGGGTTGAAGCCGGTGGCGATGGCCGGGCCCTGGACCTCGGCGGGCAGCGCCTCGGATGCCTGCGCGTCCTCGCCGCTGCCGGCCTCGAGGACGACCTGGCCCTCGTCGAAGGCGAGCCGGACGGGGGTGTTGCGCTCGGCCACCAGGGCGACGCGCTTCACCGACTCGACCAGCGCGGAGATCTCGACCCGGGCGACCGTGGCGGTCTCGGCCGGGAACAGGCGGCGGTAGTTGGGCACCCACTCGCCGTCGATGAGCCGGCTGGTGGTGTGCCGGCCGCCGGCGGCCAGACCCAGCAGGCTGTCCTGCGAGCCGGTGCCCAGTGCCAGCGTGACCTGGCCCGCCGGGCCCAGCGTCTTGGCGGCGTCGACGAGCGTGCGGGCCGGCACCAGGGCGACCGCGGAGATGTCGGGCGTGCCGGGGTTCCACGTGAACTCGCGCACGGCCAGGCGGTACCGGTCGGTGGCACCCAGGGTGACGGTCTCGCCCTCGATCTCGATGCGGATGCCGGTGAGCGTCGGCAGCATGTCGTCGCGCCCGGCGGCGACCGCCACCTGGGTGACGGCCTCGGCCAGGACGGTGCCGTCGACGGTGCCGGAGGAGTCGGGCATGGAGGGGAGGTCGGGGTACTCCTCGACCGGGAGCGTCAGCAGGGTGAAGCGCGCGCTGCCGCAGGTGATGGTGACCTTGGAGCCGTCGGCGTGCAGGTCGACCGGCTTGTTGGGCAGCGACCGGGCGATGTCGGCGAGCAGCCGGCCGGAGACCAGGACGGTGCCACCGTCGGCGACGTCGGCCTCGACGGACACGCGCCCGGACACCTCGTAGTCGAACGACGAGAACGTCACTTGGGTGTCGGACGCGTCGATGCGCAGGCCGGCCAGGACCGGCACCGTCGGCCGGTTGGGCAGGGTGCGGGCCGTCCAGGCCACCGCCTCTGCCAGTACATCGCGATCGAGCCGGAACTTCACCGGTCCGTCCTCCCCTCGGGCGCGAGCCCGGGTCGTTGTGGTTCGACGTCATCCTTCCACGGGCCGCTGACAGTGACGGCCATAGGCGTCAAACGACGGCCGTGAATCACACGATCCACAGGAACCGGCCCGCCAGGCTTGTGCGCTGCCCATTGATCCATGGATAGATCAGTCATGGTCATAGCGTTGGTGGAAAGTGTGGAAAACGATGAACGTCGCAGGTGAGCGGCGCTACCGTTGTCCACGAGGGCTGTGGGTGCGAGCAGTGGGTGACGTGGACCGTCCGAGGTTGTCCACCGGTCGGTGACACTTTCCCCGATGCGGTCCACGGCCGGGGCGCTCATGTCCACAAACTTGTCCACAGCCTGTGAGAAGTCGATCACTCCGCGTGCTCGTCGTTCTCCGGCCAGAGGGGCGCGGGCGCCGGTCACGACTGCCGGGCCTGCTGCTTGATGCGGTTGGTCAGTTCGGTGACCTGATTGAAGACACTGCGCCGCTCGGCCATCAGCTGGCGGATCTTGCGCTCGGCGTGCATGACGGTGGTGTGGTCGCGGCCGCCGAAGTGCTGGCCGATCTTCGGCAGCGACAGCTCGGTCAGCTCGCGGCACAGGTACATGGCGATCTGCCGCGCCGTGACGAGGACCCGGCTCCGGCTGGTGCCCTGCAGGTCCTCGATGGTCAGCCCGAAGTAGGCCGACGTCTGCGCCATGATCGTGGCGGCGGTGATCTCGGGCCCGGAGTCGGTGGGCACGAGGTCGCGGAGGACGATCTCGGCCAGCGAGAGGTCGACCGGCTGCCGGTTGAGGCTGGCGAACGCCGTGACCCGGATCAGTGCGCCCTCGAGCTCGCGGATGTTCGTCGCGATGCGGCTGGCGATGTACTCGAGCACGTCGGGCGGGACGTTCAGGTGGTCCTGGGTGGCCTTCTTCGACAGGATCGCGATGCGCGTCTCGAGGTCGGGCGGCTGCACGTCGCACGTCAGGCCCCACTCGAACCGGTTGCGGAGACGGTCCTCGAGCGCCGACAGCTGCTTCGGCGGCCGGTCGGAGGTGATGACGATCTGCTTGTTGGCGTTGTGCAGCGTGTTGAACGTGTGGAAGAACTCCTCCTGCGTCTGGATCTTGCCCTCGAGGAACTGGATGTCGTCGATGAGCAGGACGTCGACGTCGCGGTACCGGCGCTGGAACGCCGACGCCTTGTCGTCGCGGATGGAGTTGATGAAGTCGTTGGTGAACTCTTCGGAGCTCACGTAGCGCACCCGGGTGCCGGGGTACATCGTCCGCGTGTAGTGGCCGATGGCGTGCAACAGGTGCGTCTTGCCCAGGCCCGACTCGCCGTAGACGTGCAACGGGTTGTACGCCTTGCCCGGAGCCTCGGCGACGGCGACGGTGGCGGCGTGCGCGAACCGGTTGCTCGAGCCGATGACGAAGGTGTCGAACGTGTAGCGCGGGTTCAGGTGCGGCTCGACGTCGCCCCGGCGGGTGTCGGACGGCGAGCGCTGCGGCAGGAACGCGGGTGCCTCGGCCGCCGCCGAGACCAGGGGGATCTCCTCGGTGTCGACCGACGCCGACGCCGGCGCGTCGAGGTAGCCGGCGCTCATGGGAGGCGGCGGCGGGACGGGGTCGAGCGGCCCGCTGTCGGCCGGCGGGCTGACGCTGACGGCCAGCCCGACCGGGTGGCCGAGCACCGCGGCCAGGGCGTCGACGATGTGCGCGCGCAGCCGTTGCTCGACCTGGGCCCGGGCGAAGTCGCTCGGGACGGAGATGACGGCGGTCCCCTCGACGAGCGTGACGGGACGCGCCTGCGAGAGGAAGGCGCGCTGCTGCGGGCCGATCTCGATGGACTCGAGATCGGTCAGGGCCTTGGCCCAGGCGGTCGGGAAGTCGATACCGGCCTCGTCTGCCACGGTTCCCTCCAAGCTCGGCGGTGGGCCGCCGGCCGACAACCCATCCAGAAAAGCAGTGGCGACTGGCTCGGCCACCCCCGTCTTGCCGTTGTCCACATCGTCGTCCACAGGGTGTGGAGGGTGGCGACACGTGCCGCTTTGTCGCCATCCGCTCTATTGTGACCTGCGCGAACGTGGGACCCCCGTGGAGGGGTCGGTTCGTGCGGACAGCGTGCTGGAGCACGTGACGCTAACAACATGCGGCCTGCGCTTCAACTGATGTCCACAGGTTCGGCTGTGGACATCGGCGTGTCGCTGCCGCGCTAGGGACCTATCCTGGTGCCACGATGAGCGGTTGTCGCGTGAGCGGCGTCGCTCCGGCCGCCGAGTTTGACCTGAGGTGCGGCGACCGCGTACCGTAAATCGGTCCGACGAGGGCTCCTGTTGTCATGCCCGGGGTTCGATTCCCGGGGATGCGCGGATCCCGCACGGCACCCGAAAGCACGCACATCTCACCGATCGACACAGGAGCCCGGACGTGGTCAAGCGCACCTTCCAGCCGAACACCCGCCGTCGTGCGAAGACTCACGGCTTCCGGCTGCGTATGCGTACGCGCGCCGGCCGTGCCATCCTTGCCGCCCGCCGCAGCAAGGGCCGTGCCAAGCTGTCCGCCTGATCCGGCCGGCACGCTTGCGCTCGCTCGACGATCCGAGGTGCTGAAGGCCGAGCACCGGCTCAGGCGCTCGGCCGATTTCCGGGTGGTCGTGCGCCGCGGCGTCCGCGTCGGGCGGCCGACCATGGTCGTGCATCTGCTGCCCGCCGGCGAGCCCGCCGCGCCGGACACATCCGATGCCGCGCCGGCGTCGGTGGGTCTGGTCGTCGGACGCACGGTTGGGGGTGCAGTGGTGCGCAACACCGTGCGACGCCGTCTGCGTCACCTGCTCGCCGATCGTATCGCCCGGCTCCCCGCCGGCTCCAAGCTCGTGGTCCGGGCGCTCCCGGGCATCGCCGGCGCTCCCAGCTCCGCCTTGGCGCGTGAGCTCGACGCCGCCGTCGACCGCGCCGTCTCCCGAGCGGAGCGGCGCCGATGAAGATCATCCTGGTCGCCTTCCTCAAGGGCTACCGTGCAGTCATCAGCCCGCTGTACGGGCAGACCTGCCGCTACTACCCGTCCTGCTCGGCGTACGCCTTGAGCTCGGTGGAGCGGCACGGTGCCCTGCGTGGAGGCTGGCTGGCCCTCCGTCGGCTCGGCCGGTGCCACCCCTGGTGCGCCGGCGGTGTCGATCTCGTCCCCACGTGCGAGAACTACCGCTGGTGGGGCCGGGCAGCCGGGACGGACGGCGACGACGAGCCGCAGGCGGCGCCGTCGCATGGAGCTTCCGCGCCGAGGGCGGACCTGCCGCCCGGCGCACCGACCTCTCTCCGAGGAGTCTGATACACCCGTGGATACCATCCTCGCGCCGTTGTACTACCTGGTCAGCTGGATCATGATCGGCTGGCACTGGGTCTTCGAGCAGCTGATCGGCATCAGTCACGACGGCGTGAACTGGGCGCTGGCCATCGTCGGCCTCGTCGTGGTCATCCGCATCCTGCTGATCCCGCTGTTCGTGCGGCAGATCAAGTCGCAGCGCAGGATGCAGATCCTCCAGCCGCAGCTGCGGGAGCTGCAGAAGAGGTACAAGGGCGACCGCGAGCGTCTCCAGCAGGAGATGATGAAGCTCTACAAGGACACCGGGACCAACCCGTTCTCGTCCTGCCTGCCCATCCTGCTCCAGGCGCCGTTCCTGTTCGCCCTGTTCCGGGTGCTCGACGGCGTCGCCAAGGGGCACGAGCGGGGGGCGTTCACCAGCCAGCCCGAGCTCTTCGAGTCGGCCGGCCAGGCCCAGATCTTCGGCGCCCGCCTGGCCGACACGTTCCTGAACGCCGAGAGCGTCAACACCCGGATCATCGCCGCCGTGATGGTCGTCCTGATGTGTGCCACGCAGTTCATCACGCAGCGCCAGATCATGCGCAAGAACATGCCGAAGGAGGCCCTCGAAGGGCCGTTCGCGCAGCAGCAGAAGATCCTCCTGTACGTGCTGCCGCTGGTCTTCGCGTTCTCCGGCGTCTACTTCCCGCTCGGCACGGTGCTGTACTGGCTCACGTCGAACATCTGGACCATGGGCCAGCAGCTCTACGTCATCCGGCGCATGCCGGCGCCCGGCACCGAGGCCGAGAAGGCGCACCAGCGTCGGCTCGAGGAGAAGGCGCGCAAGAAGGGCGAGCCGCTCCCGACCCCGGACGCGGCGGCCGCGGAGCCGGAGACGCCGACCGAGGTCGTCCGGCGGCAGCCGAAGAAGACCACGCGCTCGCAGCGCAGCTCGCAGCAGCGAAAGAAGAAGTAGCCGGCGGTCGCGACCGCACCGGCAGCAGGGCTCGACGGGAAGTAGACCCGTCCCACGCACGAACGTAGAAGGAGTCGATGGTGAGCGACGCTGGCACGGAACTCGATGCGGCGCAGGAGCGAGAGAGCGACACCGGGGTGAGCCTGGCGAAGCGACTCGAGCGCGAGGGCGACATCGCGGCGGACTACCTGGAGGAACTGCTCGACATCGCCGATCTCGACGGCGACATCGACATGGACGTCGAGGGCGACCGCGCGGTCGTCTCGATCATCGGTTCGGGCCTCGACGCGCTGGTCGGCGAGAACGGCAAGGTGCTCGAGGCGCTGCAGGAGCTCACGCGCTTGGCGGTCGTGCGCGAGACGGGCGAGCGCAGCCGGCTGATGCTCGACGTGGGCGGCTTCCGGGCCAACCGGCGCGCTGAGGTCCTCGAGCTCGCGAAGCGGGTCATCGAGGCGGTGCGGTCCTCCGGCGAGCCGGAGTCGCTGGGTGCGATGTCCCCGTTCGAGCGGAAGGTGGTCCACGACGCCGTCGCCGAGGCGGGCCTGCGCAGCGAGTCCGAGGGCGAGGAGCCGCGCCGCTACGTCGTGGTGATGCCCGCGTAGCCTCGTTCGCCGACCGCGAGGTCGCAGGCGAGGGCGAGTCGCGCACGGGAAAGGCAACCAGCGCGTGTTTCACGTGAAACCACACCGTTGAAGTTCTCTGGAGGCCGAGTTCGTGGACGACGTCATCGCCGTGCCGGACTCGGCCTCCGCGCTGTTCGGGGACAGGTTGCCGCTCGCTGTCGTGTACGCGGAACAGCTGGCCGGCCCAGGGATCGAGCGCGGCCTGCTCGGCCCGCGCGAGGTCCCGCGGCTCTGGGACCGCCACATCCTCAACTCCGCGGTGCTCGGCTCGCTGGTCGATCCGGGGCTGACGGTGGCCGATGTGGGTTCCGGTGCCGGCCTGCCGGGCATACCTCTGGCGATCGCCCGGCCCGATCTCGAGATCGTGCTGATCGAGCCGCTGCTGCGTCGATGCGAGTTCCTGACGGAGACGGTCACGGCCCTCGGTCTCGACGGCGTGACCGTGCTGCGGTCACGCGCCGAGGACGTCCGGCCACGGGGGCGCTTCGACGTCGTGACGGCGCGGGCGGTGGCGCCCATGGACCGGCTGGCGGGGTGGACCCTGCCGCTGTTGCGGCCCGGAGGAGTGCTGCTGGCGCTCAAGGGACGGTCGGTTTCGGAAGAGTTGCGGGATTCTGCCGCGTCATTGGCGAGAATGGGCGCGACGTCGTGGAGAGTTGAGGAAGCCGGCGCAGGCGTGGTCGACCCGGTGGCGCGGATCGCCGTCGTGGAGGCCGGCCGTACGGGAACGCCGGAAGGACGTGCACGACAACGGAGGACGAAGAGATGACCGATGCCACCGTCGTGGCGGGCCTGGGTTGGCCCGCGACCGGTGGGGTCGTCGCAATCGACAGCGCTGCGGGGGAACGGCGGTCGGCCAACGGCTGGCCGCGCATCAGTGGGACCATTGATCCGACGGGCGGACCGTCGAACCTGGAGCGTGAGATTTCGGTGAATGCGGGCGACCGACCGGCCGAACCGGCTGCGAGCACCCACGTACGTTCGGCGGCCGATCTGGCCGGCTTCGCGATGTCGGGCTCGCTGGCCGACATGGACACCCCCATCGCGCGCGAGGCCGCCGTCGCGCTGATGGCCGTGGGCCGCCGCACTGCGCCCATGCCGAAACCCGACCAGATGCGGGTCATGGTGGTCGCGAACCAGAAGGGCGGCGTGGGCAAGACCACGACGACGGTCAACCTCGCCGCGGCCCTGGCCGTCAGTGGGCTGCGCGTCCTGGTCATCGACCTCGACCCGCAGGGCAACGCCTCGACCGCTCTGGGCATCGACCACCACGCCGAGATCCCGAGCATCTACGACGTCATGGTCGAAGAGACGCCCATCGGCGACGTCGTGCAGAAGGTCGAGGAGATCGACGGTCTCTGGTGCGTGCCCGCGACCATCGACCTCGCCGGCGCCGAGATCGAGCTGGTCTCCATGGTGGCCCGCGAGTCGCGCATGCGGAAGGCGCTCGACCAGCACCTGCAGTCGCCGGGCGTCGAGTACGACTACGTGTTCATCGACTGCCCGCCGTCGCTGGGCCTGCTGACGGTCAACGCGCTCGTGGGCGGCGACGAAGTGCTGATCCCCATCCAGTGCGAGTACTACGCGCTCGAAGGTCTGAGCCAGCTACTGAAGAACATCGACATGGTCCGGGCCCACCTCAACCGCGACCTCGCCGTCTCGACCATCCTCCTCACCATGTACGACGGCCGCACCCGGCTGGCCGCACAGGTGGCCGAGGAGGTCCGCCGGCACTTCGGCGACACCGTCCTGAAGACGGCGATCCCGCGATCGGTCCGCATCAGCGAGGCGCCGAGCTACGGGCAGACCGTGATGACGTACGACGCCGCCTCCAGCGGCGCGCTGTCGTATCTGGAAGCCGCGCGCGAGATCGCGGAGCGGGGAGCATCGGGCAACACACACGGGGAGACGCTTCATGGCTGAGAAGAGGAGGGGGTTGGGGCGCGGTCTCGGCGCCCTGATCCCGACGGCGGACCCGGCGGGCAGCGACGCGCTGCGCACATCGCCGGTCGACGTCTTCTTCCCGGACAAGGCCGACGTCCCCAACGGATCCGCCGCGCAGGTTTCACGTGAAACGGCGCCCGGCGGCGACGACCTCCTCCCCGTCGACGGCGCGACGTTCGCCGAGATCCCGGTCGACGCGATCGTCCCGAATCTCCGGCAGCCGCGCCAGGTCTTCGACGAGGACGCGCTCGCCGAGCTCGTCTCGTCGATCCAAGAGGTCGGCCTGTTGCAGCCGATCGTGGTCCGGCAGCTCGAGAACGGCCGCTATGAGCTGGTGATGGGTGAACGGCGGTGGCGGGCCACCAAGGAGGCCGGCTTCCCGACCATCCCGGCCATCGTCCGCACCACGCGCGACGACGACATGCTGCGCGACGCGCTGCTCGAGAACCTGCACCGCAGCCAGCTGAACCCGCTGGAAGAGGCGGCGGCCTACCAGCAGCTGCTCGACGACTTCGGTTGCACGCACGACGAGCTGGCGGTGCGCATCAAGCGCAGCCGGCCGCAGATCTCCAACACGCTCCGGCTGCTCAAGCTGCCGCCGCTGGTCCAGCGCCGGGTCGCCGCCGGCATCCTGTCCGCCGGGCACGCTCGTGCGCTCCTGGGGCTGGCCGACGGCGCCGCGCAGGAGCGCCTGGCGCAGCGGATCGTCGCCGAGGGCCTGAGTGTCCGCAGCGTCGAAGAGATCGTGGCGCTCGACGACTCCAACGAGGCGCCCAAGGCCCGGGCCCGCCGTACGGGTCGCCCGGTGGCTCCGCGCTTGTCCGACATCGCCGCCGCCCTCTCCGAGCGGCTCGACACCCGCGTCAAGGTCGACCTCGGCCGCAGCAAGGGCAAGGTCACCATCGAGTTCGCCAGCATCGACGACCTCGAGCGCATCGTGGGCACCATCGACCCGCGCATGGTCAGGCAGCTGCGCGACGCGGACGGTGCCGACGAGGCCGAGTGACGGCGGCCCCCCGCTGGACGGCGGGGAGGCCTCAGCCGGCGTCGCGCCGGTGCCGCTCGACGGCGGCGGCCAGCAGGTCGCGGGCCAGCACGCCGAGGTCGAGCCCGGCCGCCTGCACCGACTGCGGCAGCAGCGACGTCTCGGTCATGCCCGGTGCGACGTTGACGTCGAGGAGCCAGGGAACGCCGTCGCGGTCGACGATGACGTCGGTGCGCGACAGGTCGCTGAGGCCCAGCGTGCGGTGCGCCGCGACGCCCACCTCGGCGACCGCGGCCGCCACCTCGGCGGAGAGCCGAGCGGGCACGAAGAACTCCGTGGTGCCGGCCGTGTAGCGGGCGTGGTAGTCGTAGGTCCCCGACTCGGGCACGATCTCGACCGCCGGCAGCGCCCGGGGGCCGTCGCCGGTGTCGAGGACGGACACGGCCACCTCGGTGCCGTCGATCCACTGCTCGATCAGCGCCGGCTCGCCGTAGGCGAAGCACTCGACCATGGCCGCGGGCAGGTCTTCGGCCGCTCGCACCACCGTCGTGCCCAGGGCGGATCCGCCGCGGGCCGGCTTCACGACCAGCGGCAGCCCGAGCCGGGTCACCAGCGCGTCGAGCAGCACGCCGGCGCCCAGCTCGCGGAACGTCGACTGCGACAGCACGGCCGACCGCGGCGTCGCGATGCCCGCGCGCCGCACGGTGGACTTGGCCACGGGCTTGTCGAACGCCATGCGGCATGCCGTGGGCGCCGAGCCGACGTACGGCAGCCCGGCCAGCGACAGCACCTCCTGAATGGCGCCGTCCTCGCCCTGCACGCCGTGGAGCAGCGGGAACACGACATGCGGTGCGTCGTTGCGCAGCGACGCCAGCAGGTCGGCGTCGGCATCGCGCTGTTCGACGTCGAGACCCACTTCGCGCAGTGCCTCGGCGACCCGTCGGCCCGAGCGCAGCGACACGTCGCGCTCGTGCGAGAGGCCGCCGGCGAGGACGAGAACGCGGCCGAGATCACTCATGCTGGAACGGAACCCCTCAACTCTGGTCGGGCCCCGGCGCGTCGAGGCCGGGCCGCTGTGCGGCTCCCCAGGCCCCGAACGTGGCTCGCAGCTCCATCTCCTGCTCGATGACCTGAGCCAGCCGGCGCACGCCTTCGCGAATGCGCTCGGGCGTCGGGTAACAGTACGACAGCCGCATGGATCGCGAGCCGAAACCGTCGGCGAAGAAGGCCGTGCCCGGCACGTAGGCGACCCGGTTGGTGACGGCGCGCGGCAGCATGGCCTTGGCGTCGATGCCGTCGGGCAGCGTGAGCCAGACGTAGAACCCGCCGCTGGGACGGGTCCAGTGCGCGCCTGCCGGCATGAGGTCGTCGAGCGCCTCGAGCATGGCGTCGCGGCGCTCGCGGTAGGTCTCGCGGAAGTCCTTGACCTGTGCCATCCAGTCGTGGCCGGCAAGGTACTCGGACACCGTGAGCTGGCTGAACGCCGGCGGGCAGAGCACGCTGTTCTCGGCGGCCAGGACCAGTTTCTCGCGGACCGCGTGCGGCGCGAGCGCCCAGCCGACGCGCAGCCCCGGCGCGAACGTCTTGGAGAACGAGCCCAGGTAGATGACCTGCTCGGCGTCGTCGGCCCGGATGGCACGCGGCACCTCGCCGTCGAAGCCCAGCAGGCCGTAGGGGTCGTCCTCGATGACGAGGACGTCGGCCCGGCGGCTGATCTCGAGCACCTCGGCCCGCCGCGACGCCGTCATGGTGACGCCGGCGGGGTTGTGGTAGCTCGGGATGGTGTAGAGGAACTTGATGGTCTTGCCGCTGGCCCGCACGGCGGCGATGGCCGCGCTCAGCCGCTCGGGCACCAGGCCGTGCTCGTCCATCTCGACGTGCACGACCGACGCCTGGTACGACCGGAACGTCCCCAATGCACCGACATAGGACGGCGCCTCGGCCAGGATGACGTCACCCGGATCGATGAAGATGCGGGTCACGAGGTCGAGCGCCTGCTGCGAGCCGACCGTGACGGTGACGTCGTCGGGGTGGGCCACGATGCCGACCGGGCGCATGACGTCGCAGATCTGCTCGCGCAGCGCCGGATCGCCCTGGCCGGAGCCGTACTGCAGCGCCGTCATGCCGCGCTTGGCCACGAGGTCGTTGACCAGGGAGCCCACGACGTCGAGGGGCAGCCCGGAGATGTTCGGCATGCCGCCGGCCAGCGAGACCACCTCGGGACGCGAGGCCACGGCGAACAGCGAGCGCACCTCGGAGGCCGTCATGCCATGGGTCCGCTTGGCGTAGCGGTCGACGTAGGAGTCCAGACGTGAGCCGGTGGCTGCTGCTGCGTCGGTCGACTTCCGGTTCGGGCTGGGCTGCTGGCTCACGTACACACCTCCCGGAACGGACCGACACAGACGCCGGGGCCGGAAACCTCCGGTACCCCAGGGTCAACTGTGCCTCATCGGGCCAGGTGGTGGCGAATCCATTGCCCGCGATTCGGGCAGTTCGGTCTCAGGTCGTGGCGGGCGGTCTCAGCCGGTGGCGAGGTCGTGGAACCGCAGCACGCCCGTGGTGGCGTCCTCGCCGGACGGCAGGTAGACCCGCTGGATGGCGACGACGATGGCCTCGGCCACGACGTCGCGGAAGTCGGGGTCGGCCAGCCGGGCGGCGTCGCCGTCGTTGGTGATGTAGCCGAGCTCGACCCGGACGGCGGCCATCTTGGTGTGCCGCAGCAGGTCCCAGGTCTTCGGGTGCGCGCGGCAGTCGACGAGGTCGGTGCGGGCGACGATCTCGCGCTGCACCAGGCCGGCGAACTGCTCGCCGATGGCGCTGGCCGTGCCCGGCTCGCGGCTGCCGTAGAAGTAGGTGGCGACGCCGGAGGCCTCGGGGTTCGGGTGGGCGTCGACGTGCAGCGAGACGAGCAGGTTGGCGCCGGAGTCGTTGGCGAACGCCGCCCGCTCGGCCTCGGAGGGCGACGCGTCGGAGCCGGGGCCGCGGGTCAGGTAGGTCTGGACGCCGGTGGCGGTGAGCCGGCCCTCGATGCGGGCCGCGAGGTCCTCGACGGCGGAGGCCTCGTCGAGCCCGTGGGCACGGTGGCCGCGGTCGGGACCGCCATGACCAGGATCGATGACGACGACCTTGCCCGGAAGCCGCTTGCCGGCCTGTCGCAGCGCCTCGACCGCTCGCAGGTTCTCGGGCCGCCCGCCGGTGACGATGGGCGCCAGCCGGCCGAGCGCCTTGAACGTGCTGGGCCCGCAGGTGCCGTCGGCGGGGAGCCCGATGTTGCGCTGGAACTCGCGCAGGGCGTCGCCGGTGCGCGAGCCGAACACGCCGTCGACCCGGCCGACGTCGAACCCGAGCTCGGAGAGCCGCCGCTGCAGCGCGATGACGTCGTCTCCGGCCTGCGGGTTGCCCACCACATAGGACAGCAGGCGGTCGCCGAGGCGCCAGCGGGCCTCGTCGAGCACGCGGTACGTGGTCTCGTCGACGACGCCCGTCGCCGTGAGCCCGCGCTCCTGCTGGAACTGACGGACCGCCTGGTCGACGTCCTCGTCGAACGTGTGGGGGCCGGGCGCGGTGTCGTCGAGGAACCCCAGCTGGGTGAGCTTGGAGCGGATCTCAGCGATGGCCGGACCGGTGTCGCCCAACTGGTAGCGAAGCGAGGTCATCCGGGGGTGGGTCCTTCCTGGGGCGTGTCGCGCCGATTCTACCCACAGCGGACGGCCTCAACCTCGCCGCGTGCCGCGCGGATTCGGGCCACGGCCAGGGCAAATGACATCGACAGTTCACGGCGTTCGTGTTGCCCGTGTCATGGCTTGATCGCTATTGTCCCAGCATGAGCGGCTCGTTTCCCCGGGCGGGCCGGCGCTTCACGGTCGGCTTGGCGTGCATCCTGGCGGTCACCGCGTGCAGTGGTGACGGCGACGCCGGCGAGCCCGCGGCACCGGAACCCACGGCCACCGTCACGGAGAACCCCGCCTCGCAGGCCGAAGAGGCGATCCGAACGGTGTTCGAACAGTTCATGGACGCGGTCGTCGAGGCCCAGAGCGGCCGCTCCGACGACCCCGCCGCGCTGTTCGAGGGCCTCGCCACCGAAGCCACCATCGAGTTCAACGCCGGCATCGCGACACGCTATGCCGACCAAGGGATCGTCCGAGTGGGCGAGCCAGTCATCACCGATGTCAACGTCCAGGTCGTCTCGAGTTCCGGCGTCGTGAGCGCCTGCATGGACGAGTCGGCGTGGTCGCCGGAGCTGGTCACGGGCGAGGCGATCCCGCCCGCCGAGGAGCAGCTGACGCCGCATCCCATCGTGTACGAGGTGGTGAACGCCGATGGCTCCTGGCTCATCGGCGACGCCATCGAACCTGGAGGGACCATCACATGCTGAGCCCCCGACGCGTGTCCCAGGTCCTCGTCGCGGCCGTCGCCCTGCTGGTCGGCCTGCTCGGCTCCGTCGTCCCCGGTCAGGCGGCCGTCGTGCGCCCGGCCGCGGCCGGGCCCGCCAGCGATCCCTGCTACGTCCTGATCCAGGTCAGCCCCGGCGTCTTCGAGTACGTCAACATCTGCCCCGACCCCGACGAGGATGGCGGCGGCGGTGATGGCGGCGAGGGCGGCGGGGGTCCGCGGTGCGACCTCACCGAGGAGCCGTACGACGAGTTCTGCCTCGGCACCAAGGCGTGCCGTGCCGACATTCCGTCGCCGCTGCCCGAGTCCGAGTGGCCGGAAGCGCACCGGCCGAGCCCTGACCACATCTTCACCTTCGTCCAGTGCCGCGTGCCCGGCCAAGACGAGCTCTACGAGAGGTGGCGCTGGATCGAGCCGTACGAGGGCGCTCTCCCGGGCCTCGGCTGGCAGGCGCTCGGACGGCTGCAGACGCCGGCGTTCACCATGAGCTTCACGCCGGCCGGCATGACCTATGTCGGCGCCGACACGCAGTACTCCATCGATGGACTCGGCGACGGCGAGATCATCGGCAGCGTCGCCGGCCCGTTGCAGGCCACCGGGACGCTCAGCCACGTCGAGATCGATCCCGGCGACGGCTCCGAGTTCCTCGAGTGCGAGCCCGACCTCGAAGAGCGCTCGCGCGGCTGCGAGCACGTGTACCTGCAGATGTCGCACGACCAGACGACCGAGGACTTCGAGGGCCGGCCGGGCTTCGCGGCCCAGGCCCGCCTGGTCTACGACGTCACCTTCACCATGGGCGGTGTCGAGGTGAACCTGCCGGGGGTGCCCGACACCCTCGAGAGCCCGTGGAACGGCACCGTCGTTCCCGTCGGCGAGATCCAGGCGCTGGTCCGCACCCGCTGAGCCGTGCGGCACTGACACGACGACGAAGGGCGCCGACTCCATCGCGAGGGCGGCGCCCTTCGACACTGCGGCCGGTGGTTACAGGCGTTCCGGAATGCCGGACCGCTGCGGCGCCGGGCTGGTCAGCTTGGCGATGAGCCGGACGGTGGCGTCCTCGAGGTCGTCGCCGAGGTCGGCGCTGATGGCCGTCATGCGGGCGATGGCGTCGTCGATGCCGGCCCGGTTGCCGGCCAGGTGCTCGGCCCGGATGCGGTCGCGCCACAGCAGCTCCATGCCGGGCTCGACCTGCAGGCCGATGGTCGACGCCTTGCGGGCGAGGTGGGCGTCGCCGCCGCGGATGGCCCGCTGGGCGAGCTCGTGCGCGGCGTCGACGATGGCCGAGATCATCTCTTGCTTGAGGTGCTCGGCCCAGCCGTAGCGGCGCGGGTTGACGCCGGTGAACGGCTGGCCGCGGACCAGTTCGAGCGCCGCGACCAGCTGCGGCGTGCCGGCCAGGGTCGGGTCGTCGCCGACGAGGGCGCGCCACTGGTCCCAGTCGGTGCTGACGCCGGGGTGGAACCGGTAGCCGGAGTCGACGCGGGGCAGATAGTCGTCGCCGTGGATGTCGCGGCCGAACCAGCGGCGCAGCTTCGAGATGGCGGTGTTGCGGGTGTTCTGCGTGACCCGGCTGCCCGGCCACATGGCGTCGTCGAGCGCGGAGTGGCCGCGGCCGGGGTTGAGCGCGATGAACGCGGCGATCTCGGTGAGCTGGCGGTACTTGGACTGCTCGACCGGCCCTTCGGCGTCCTCGACCTCGACCGGGCCGAGCAGCAGCACCGTCGGTCCCTCGCCCGGCACGACGTGGTGGGCGGGCTCGGGCTCGGGCACCTCGTCGTCGGTGGCAGCCCGGTCGTCGACGGCGTCGGGTGCGGCCAGGCGGTCGAAGTCGGCCTCGAGGGTGTCGAGCGGCTCGAGCAGGCCGGGGCCGACGGCGCCGGGATCCGGCTCGCCGACCGGGTGGCCGGAGGTGTCGACCCACGGCCGCACCGCCGGCTGCGAGGTGATGCCCAGCAGCTCGAGGATCTGGGCGTACTGGTGCCGGTCGAGCCGCTGCGGCTGCACCTCGACGCCCACGGGCTGCAGGACGGCGGCGTCGGGATCGCCGTCGGTGAGCTCGAGCGACCACTGGCCGACGGCGCCGTGCCCGCTGGTGACCGCCGCGACGGCGACCCGGGGCAGCGACTCGACCAGCTCGGCGAGCTGTTCCTCCTGGTCGGGGCCGAGCGGGGTGCCCAGCAGCACGATCTCCGGAGTCCAGGCGGCGACGGCGACCCCGCGGGCCCGGGCGTCGTCGAGTGAGTAGGCGCCGGACTCGGCCAGTGCCACGCGGTCGTTGCGCGCGCGTGTGGTCAGCTCGCCGAGCAGGCTGCCCACCGTCGGCAGGTGGCGGATGCGGCCGGTGTCGAGGCCGTCGGCCAGCTCGGGGCAGGTGCCGACCAGGGTGACCTGGAGGTCGTCGGCCCACGGGCTGGTGGCCAGCTCGACCGCCAGCGCCGCCATGACCTCGCGGGACCGGTCGTGGTCGCCGACGACGGCCAGCGTGCCGAGCCGCTCGAGGTCGAGCAGCAGGTGGCCGTCCTCGGGCCCGTGCCCGACGGTGACCAGGCTGGGGTACGGGGCCGGCACCTCGCGCAGCTCGGCGGCGTCGAGGGCGCGCACCGCGGCGGCCGGCAGCAGCCACACGTGCCCCTGCTCGGTGGCGACGAACGGCTCCGGCAGCTGCGCGGTGTCGGTGAGGTACAGCTCGAACTGCTCGGACGTGAGCCGGCCGATGCGCAGCGGCGGCAGCGCGACGCCGCGCCGGGCGCAGTCGGCGGCGAGGCCGCGCAGCGCGAGGTCGACCAGCTCGACGCTCATCGGGTCGGCGACGCCGCGCAGCTCCTGTTCGGTGCCGGCCAGTGCGCCGGCCGGCATGGCGATGCGCTCGCCCGGCTCGCGGCGGCGCTGCTGCGTGCGCCGGCGGACGGCCAGGACGCCCAGCACGCCGGCGGCCATGAGTGCGCCGACGCCGGCCGCGGTGCGCAGGGGCACGACGGTGTCGTCGCCGACGGCCTGGGTGGCGGCGTCGCCGAGCTCGGCGTCATCGGGCTGTTGCGCGGCCGGCGGCTGCACCGGCGCCTCGGCCGGCGGCTGCTCCTCGGCCGGAGCCTCGGCGGCGGGCGGCTGGGCCGGTTCCTCGGCGGCGGGCGGCTGGGCCGGTTCCTCGGCGGGCGGCGGGGCGGCGGGTTCCTCGGCCGGCGGCTGCGCAGGCTCGCGCGAGATGGGGTCGGCCACGACCGGAGGCGCCCCCGCCGTGCCGGGGACGGTGATGGTCCAGCCCGGCCGGATGAGGTCGGGGTCGGTGAGGCGGCGGCCGTCGGGCTGGACGGTGTCGCGGGAGGCGTCGACCAGTTCGGGGTAGCGGGCGCCGTCGCCGAGCCGCTGCTCGGCGATGTCCCAGAGGGTGTCGCCCTCGGCCACGACGTGCGTGGTGGCGCCGGTGTCGGCGACCGGGGCGGCCGTCGTGGCCGGCTCGGGCGGGAGCCGCAGCTGCCAGCCCGGCGCGATCCAGTGGGTGTTGTCGAGCGACCCGCCGCCGGGCTGGGGCGTGCCGTAGTTGAGCTCGGCGATCTCGGGCCAGCGCATGCCGTCGCCCAGTTCCTGCTCGGCGATGCGCCAGAGCGACTCGCCCCGCTGGACGGTGTGGGTGCGCTGGGCCATGGCCGGTGTGGCCGCCTCAGTGGCCGGTGCCGCCTCGGTGGTCGCGACCTCGGGGGCGGCCTGGGCGGGCGCCTGTGCCGTGGTGACGGGGGCCCGTTGCGGTGCGGGCGGCTGGACGGGCTCGGCCGCGGTGGCCGCGCCGACAGGCCCGACGACGAACGCCGCGGCGACGGCGGCCAGCAGCCCGGCGGCGGCGCGCTGCTGGAACCGCAGCGCCGGGAGGCGTGGCGCCTTGCGGCCGCTGAGCGCGGCCGGGATCTCGACCAGCAGGCCGACGGCGAAGCTGATCCAGCCCAGCCAGGCGATCCAGAGCAGCGCCTGCAGGAACAGCGACCCGTCGTCGGGCTCGGTGAGCGCGGACGTGACGTCGCCCCAGCTGGGCACGGAGTCGGGCAGCGGGTTGCCGGCCAGCGCCGTGAGCGCGAGCGGGATGCCGGCCAGGACCACGACGATGACGACCAGTGCTCCCAGGCCGCGCAGGACGGATCCGAACCGCGATCGCCGACCGCGAGGTCTGACGTCAGTCCCAAATGACATCGTGCGCCGGGGGCGGGTGCTGCGATGGGTTCGAGGCACGGGGGCTCTCCTCACTGTTCCTCACCGACTCCGCGCGCGAGGCGGGCCTGCGCGCTGCCAGTGGCCTGCGATGTCGGCTGCCCGATCAGGGACAGGAAGACGTTGTCGTAGGTGATCGCGGTGTCGACCTGCACGGTGGTGTCGTTGACGCGGCGGCAGTCGGTGGGTTGCCCGCCGGCCGCGGTGACGTAGCTGGTGGCGGCCCGGCAGGCCTGCGCGAAGTCGATGGTCGGGTGACCGGCGCCGTCGCCGTCGATGATGACCAGCTGGGCGGCGGTGCGGGCGCCCTCGGCGGCCAGGGCGTTGGCCCGCTGCATGGCCCGGATCTTGCCGCCGCCGTCGACGACCAGCCCGATGGCCAGGAACAACGCCATGACGATGACCACGGCGAAGATCGCGACGGCGCCCCGTTGGCCGTCGAGCCGGAGCCGGGCCCTCATTCGCGCATCCTGTAGGTGTCGAGCGGGCTCTCGACCGTCTCGGTGATCTCGCGCGAGCCGGGCAGGCCGGGGATGGCGACGTCGGAGAGCTGGACGCGGCACGTGACCGTCGCCGAGACGGTGGCGGGCTCGCCCGGCGGACGGCTGAACTGGCTGGTGTCGATCTGGATGGACGGGCCGCCGACGCACAGGAGGTCCTGCCGTTCCAGCGACGCCTCGGCGGCATCGCGGCCCTGGGTCAGCGCCTCGGTCTCGGTGCGGGCGATGGAGGCCGTCCGGGCCGCCTCGGCCGCCGCGTGCTCGACCGAGCCGCCGGCGATGGTGACCCGTCCGCCCAGCACCAGCAGCGCGATGATCATCAGCAGCCCGGGAGCGACCACCGCGAGCTCCACGGTGGCCGATCCGCGCTCGGTGCGCCCTGCACGCGCGGCCATGTCAGTCCGGCCCCGTGAAGCGTTCGACCGGGCCGCTGGCCGACTGGGACACCAGGTGCCCTGACCAGCCGGGGAACAGGCTCTGCGACGATCCCTCGACCGTGATGGTGACCTCGGTGTCGCCACCGCTGGCCGAGACCGCGACGGCGCTGAGGACGCCGTCGGCGCCCGCCTCTTGGGCGAACGACCGGGCCTCGGCCACACCGTCGGCGACGGTGGCGCCGTTGCTCGTGGCCGCGCGCACGCCCTCTTCGGCGGCCGCGAGCGCGACGTTGCGGGCGTGGTACCACAACGCGCCCTCGATGACGCCGAAGGTGATGAGCAGGACGACCGGGAACAGGACCACGAGCTCCAGCGTCGCCGCGCCTCGTTCAGGACGTCCGGGGGGGCGGCGGCTACGCCTGGCGGCGACCGCCAGGTCCCGGGGGGCGACGGGTGCCGTGAGGGACGAGGTGACAGGACGCCGCTGCCCGTCACGTGGCCGGCGGCTCATGGCCCTACTGGATCTTCGCTTGTTCGCGGTTGATGACGCCGATGATGATGCCCACCAGGGCGACAGCGGCGACGAACACCGCGGCGGCGATCACGACGTACTCGAGGGTCGTGGCGCCCTGCTCGCGGCGGCGTTCGGTCAGCTCGGCGAGGCGGTCGCGCAGCTCTGCGGACAGGACCGTCATCCATGTCTGGAGTTGCAGCATTGTCGTGTTCCTCTCGGGGGTGCGGGCTGTTCCCGACCCGTCACAGCTGTAGGCATGTCCGGGGAGACTTCTGTGACGTGCCGGAACCGGGGAATTCCTAGCTGAGGAAATAACGGACAAAAGGTCATTCGAGCATACGCATCACCGTCGGTGCCGCCAGGAGAGCCATGAAAACGACGCCCAGAAGGGCGACCGGCATGACCATTCGTTCGCTGTCAGCATTGGCGCGGGCGTGCTCGGCCGACAGGGTGGCGTCGCGCAGGCCACTGGCACGCGCGCGCAGGCTCTCGTAGACCGTGGCTCCCTCCTCTCCGGACAGCCGCATGATGTCGGCGAGATCGTCCAGGTCGCTGAGCCCGAGCTGCATTGACAGCGTGTGGAGCCCCTCCCAGGGCGTCGTGCCGGACCACCGCGCCCGGGCCAGCTCCTCGCGCAGCCGCTGGAACACCCAGGAGTCGCCCACCTCGGCGGCGTTCTCGAGTGCCTGCGTGGAACCGGCGCCGCCGGCCCGCTCGAGCGCGACGAGGTCGATGTAGGCGCCCAGCGCGCGCGTGAACTCCTCGCGCGCGCTGTTCGCCTTCTGCCGGGTCTCGATGTCGGGCAGGAACCACATGACGACGGCGAGGATCAGCCCGACGAACGCCGGCACCGTGAACGGCAGCGACACGCCGGTGATCATCAGGGTGAGCGTCAGGATGGCGGGGAACGCCAGTCCGAGCAGCGCCCACAGCGCCTTCTCGCCGTAGTAGCGATAGGCCGGGATGCGCAGCAGATCGAGCTCTTGGCGCGGCAGCCGGAAGCCGACCAGCGACGGCAGCCGCTGCTCGAGGAACCGGCCGAGGCGATCCTGGAACAGCGAGCTCGACTGGGTGGCCTGCGGCTCCAAGGCCCGGGTGGTCTCGGTGCCGGTGTCGTGCAGCCGGCCCAGCGTGGCCCGCAGGTGCGGCTGCGCCGGCACCAGCTCGCGCACCACGAGCGCGAGCCCGAGGCCGGCCAGCGCGCCGGCGAGGATGCCCAGCTCCCAGATCATCGGACCTCCGTCCCGACTGCGCGCAGGCTCCGCTGTGCCCGGGTCATCGCGCCTCCGCCCGGTTCGGGCCGGTCGTGGAGCGCAGGTCCCAGCCCATGATCCGCGGCAGTGCGCGGGGCTTGGTGATCTGACGCATCCACAGCAGGCAGAGCACGTAGCAGCTGAGCAGCACGATGAGGATGATCTGGCCGATGGCCGTGCCGTACGGCTCGATGTAGGAGCTGTTGAACGTCATGAAACCGAGCACGACCAGCGTGATGATCGTGACCATGCGCGCCGTCGTGCGCGGCTTGGAGCGGTCGGCCTCGATCTTGCGCCGCACCTGGACGTCCTGTGCCACCGTCGCCGCCAGCCCCTCGAGGACCGCCGCCAGGCCGGCACCGCGCCGCGTCGCGCCTAGGATCAGCGACGACGCGATGAGGTCGCCCGTGGCGTCGTCGAGGTCGTCGGCGAACGCCCGCAGCGCCGACACCGTCGGCCACCGGGCCCGCAGCCGGGCGACCAGCGTGGTCACCTCGGCGCGCAGCGCGTCCGGGGTCGACTTCATGGTGGCGGTGATGGCCTGCTCGAGCCCGACCCCCACGGTGAGGACGCCGGCCAGCGACCGCGTCCACTCCTCCATGGCCTCGAGCTTGGCGACCGGGGTGGCCGTCGGCGGCGGCGCCAGCAGTGCGGGCAGGCCGATGAGGGCCGCCGGCACCAGCACCACGAGGATCAGCCAGCCCGTGAGCAGCCAGGCCACCATGCCGCCGGCCAGGCCGATGGCGAGCAGGACGCGCAGCTGCCGGGCCGCGGGGTTCCGGCCGCCGGTCATGCTGATGTAGCGGGCCTTGAGCCGCTGGCCGGCCGTGGCCGGGCTGGCCTGCACGGGCTGCGGGATCAGCCCCAGGATCACCACCAGCAGGCCGCCGAGCACCAGGATCGCCGCGAGCGCCGCGGCGAACGGCGTCACGGCACACCGCCGTGGTCGAGCAGGCGCGGGTTGAAGCCGGCCCGCTCGAGGTCGGACAACCAGATGGGCGGCGTGCCGGGGACGGCGTGGCCGTCGGGGCCGGGCTGGAACACGTCGGTGATGGCGGGCAGGCCGTGCTCGCCGGGCTCGACGGCGATGATCTCGCTGATGTAGCGCCGGCGCTTGCCGCCGGCGTGGCTGTTGTCGATCAGCTCGATCTGCACGATGAGGTCGATGTGCTCGGCGATCTGGCGGTACGCGAACGACTCCGTGACGTGCTGGCCGGCCTCCATGGCACAGGTGACCAGGCGCTCGATGGCGGCCCGCGCCGAGTGCGCGTGCGTCGTGGAGAGGGATCCGGCGCCGGACTGCATGGCCTTGAACATCGGCAGCACCTCGCGGCCGCGCACCTCGCCGACGATGAGCCGGGAGAGGTTCATGCGCAGCGAGTCGAAGACGAGGTCGTCGAGCGTGATCTCGCCGACGGCGCGGCCGTCGGGCCCGCGCTCGCCGCTGCCCGGCCGGGCCTCCCACGCCACGATGCGCCTGTGCCGCTCGGGCATGTCGTGCAGGTGCAGCTCGTACTCGGTCTCGATGGTGCCGATGCGCTCCATGGGGTCGAGCTCGTTCGTCAGCGCCCGGACCAGTGTGGTCTTGCCCGCGCCCTGCGCACCTGAGACGACCAGGCTCTTGCGCGACCGGACGGCGGCGGCCAGGAACGCCGCCGCGGCCGGGCTCATCATGTCGAGGTCGACGAGCTCCTTGATGCCGATGTCGGTGAGGCGGTGCTTGCGGATGACGGCGACCGGCCGCGGCGTGATCCACGCGGTGGCCGCGAGCCGCGACCCGTCGCGCAGGCGCAGGTGCAGCCGCGGGTTCGACGGCGAGAACGGCCGCTCGTTGTTGCCCGTGCGGGTGGCCAGGAACGACAGCGTCTCGATGAGCTCCTCGTCGCTGTCGGCGACCGCCGGGCCCTCGACGATGCGGCCGTCGTCGTAGATGAGGTGGACGTTGTCGTGGCCGTTGATCTCGATGTTCTCGATGTCGGGATCGTCGACCAGCGGCTGCAGCCGGCCTAGCCCGAACAGCGCGGCCATGATGGCCTCGGCCAGCTGGATCTGCTCGTCCGGCGTGATGATGGGCAGGCCCTTGGTGAGCGCCCGCTCGGCGTGGTCGGCCAGCAGCTCGACGACGATGCTGCGGCCCAGCTCGCGCCGGCCGGCGTCGTCGAGGCCCTCGCGGCTGCGCAGCGCGTGCGCCAGCTGGTCGGCGGCCTGCTCGCGGTAGGCGCGCACCAGACCCCAGTCGACCTCGCCGCCGGGGCCGGTCATGGGCCGCAGCATGGTGCCGTTGGGGTCGAGCCGGGCGAACGCGTCGTCGCCGCGGCGGGCGTGCTGCCCCGCCGGCACCGGGCCGCGGCCGCGCTGCGCCGTCGCGGAGGCCAGCCGGGCCTGCAGCGAGCGGCGCAGATCGCTCTGGCCGGCCGGGCCGCGCAGCGCGTGCTGGTCGGTCCACTCGTCGCCGGCGCCGGCGTGCTCGGGCTCGGCGAACAGCGGCAGGTTCTCGAGGCTGGCCGCGGCGTTCGTGGGGTCAGCCATAGGTGTGCTCCTCCATCAGGGACTCCGCGGCCGGGGCCAGCCGGGTGCGATGGCGCTCGATCAGCTCGTGCACGGCGCCGATGACGACCCGGGTGCTGCGGAACAACGGAGCCGCCGCGAACCGCCGTCCGTACGGAGCCCCCACGCTCAGGGAGTCCGACGCCGCCTGGTCCCAGGCCATCGAGGCGAGGACGGGCACGCCGAGCGCGGAGTGGATCTCGCGCGCGCGGTACGGCTGGCCCTCGCCGACCAGCAGCATGGCGAGGGTGTCGTCGCCCTGGCCGAGCTCGACGAGGTCGTCGCGCAGCACGTTCACGCGGGCCCGGGCCGCGCTGACGGCGGGCAGCGTGGTGCGGGTGACGAGCAGGACGGCGTCGGCGGAGCGCAGCAGCGGCATCGGGCCGTGTCGCATGCCGAGCCGTCCGGCGTCGACGATGACGTCGGTGCCGGTGCGCTCGAGGTTGGCCAGCACGATGCTCAGCGGCGACCAGAGCTTGTCCATGCTGGCTGCCTGCTGGGCGTTGACCAGGCCCGGGACCAGCCGGACGCGATCCTCGATGAGCGCGATCGTCTGGTCGTAGAACTTCTCGTCGAGCACGCCGCGCCGGTGCGCCACGGCCAGGCTGACCAGGCCGCGGTCGGGCGGGACGGTGCCGCGCAGGTAGCCCGCGAGGATGCTGCTGCTGCCGGCGACGTCGGCCTCGATCAGCACGACCGGCCGCGGCCACAGCATGGCCATGGCCAGCGCCGTGGTTGTGACGCCCGGTGCGCCCCGTGCCGAGGTGAGAGCGACGACCGCCATCACTCGCCTCCCGCGCGCGACATGAGGATCACGACGATGCGCCCGGTGGCGACGCGCGCGGCGAGGTCGGGGGCGCGCACCTCGGGCAGGATGACGTCGACGATGCGCTGCCCGGTCTCTTCCTCGGTGTGCGACGAGACCACGGTGGCCTCGATGGACTCGGGTGTGGAGCCGGGCGGGTCGTCCTGCGGGTTCGGCGTGTCGACGATGCGGACGGTGTCGCCCGGGCGCAGCGGCTCGCTGGGCAGTTGGGCGCTGGTGACGGCGACGCCGACCATGGCCTCGCCCTCGGCCGGCTGGACGGTGCCGCTGAACGAGTTCTCGGTGATGAGCGAGCCGGCCGGCAGGTCGAAGGACGCGTAGTGGCCGACCACTTCGTCCTGCCGGGTCGCGCGGACGGGGTCGAGCGCGGGGTCGGCGTTGATGCTCGCCGTCGTGAGGTCGTCGGCGGTGATCAGCTCGCCGCGGGCGACGTCCTCGCGGACCGCGAGCACCTCGACGGTGTCGCTCATGCTCGTGGCCAGCCAGGCCGCGCCCAGGCCGCCGAGGGCGACGAGGGCCACGCCGAGGCCGATCAACGCCGGCCGGCGTCGCTGCTTCGGGGGTGCGGCGACCGCCGGTTCCAGCTTGGCCTCGGCGATGTCGAACTGGTCGTCGAGGTGATCGGAAGCCGGCTGATGGGTGGGGGGCGAACTCATCGGTGCCGTCCTGCGTGTCCGGGGAAGGGGGGTGGAGCTAGGTGATGCTGTCGAGGTAGTACGCGAGCGCCAGGGTCGCCAGCCGGCTGCGGGAGCCGGCGCCGAGCTCGGTGACGAGCCTGTCGAGCACTTCGTAGTCCTGTTCGTACAGACGGATGTTGAGCGGTGAGAGGGGCTGGGCCACGGGAAGCTGGGGCTTCGCCGTGCGGGCGGTGAAGAGTCGGCCTCCGATGCTGCTGGACTCGTGGTGCAACTTGGTCAGGTGCTCGTGCCCGGCCTCGATGGCGTCGATGAGGATCTGCCCGTTGGACCTGCCGGACCGCTGGCGCTCCGCCGCCACCAGCGAGAGCAGGGACGACGGGACGTGCACGACGCTCGGCTTGATGACGGGGGTGCCCGCCAGCCGGCCGCCGTCGTGCGTCGGCTCGTCGACCGGGTCGACCGCGGCGCCCCGGGTCAGGACGTCGTCGTCCAGGCCCGTGGGACCGACCGCCGGGCTCATGCCCTGCCGCAGGAACTCAGCGGTCGGAGTGCTCTCGGTCAACGCCGGCCTCCCTCGAGACGGTGCGAGGCCGCGCCCTGCACGGGCGGCCTCGTGGCACGAGGGTATGTGACTGGAGCCACAACTGCATAGGGCACGGATTGTTAAGTCTTGGCGAGCGTCTGGCGAATGTATGACCCATGTATGGGCTCCGTCCGAGCCGGTGCGAGCCGCCCTGCCGACTCACCCGTTCAGACGATCCTGAGCCCAGACCCCGGCGCGCGCAACCCGAACGGGTCACTTCGATGATCATGGACGTGACCCGTGTGACATGCGTGAACGATGTGGCCGATCGACACGGCGGACGACGGCGGCAGCCTGCGGTCAGGCGACGGCCGGGCAGCCATGAGGCAAGGGCCGGGCAGCCGTCAGGCAAGGGCCGGGCAGCCGTCAGGCGGCGGCGGGGACGTCGGCGCGGACCTGCGCGGCGACCTTGCGGACGGCGCGGCTGGCCCGCTGCCGGGCGGCCGGCCAGCTGAGCCCGTGCCGCTCCGCGGCCGCGGCGCCGCCCTCGGTGCCGGGCGCCGGCGTGTAGATGTCGAGGATCAGCGTCGCGTCGCCCGCCGTGATGGTGCCCTCGTCGACCGCCCACGTGAGCAGGTCGAGCAGTTCGTGGTCGGCGGTGGTGCGGGCCGACGGCGCCACGGGCAGGAGATCGGCGGCCAGGACGTCCGGACTCGTGGGCGTCTCGCTGAGCTGATGGGTGAGCTCGGTGGTGACGGCGCGGAGCGTCTCCATGGCGATGTTCGCGGCCACCTTGGCCGGGCGGCGCTCGATGGGATAGGTCGCGATGGTCGTCCACAGCGCGGCGACGGCGGTGTGCTCGAGGCTGGGCCGGGTGTCGCGGCCGGCCCGCGTCATGGCGATGCGCACGGCCTTGCCGAGCATGAGCTGCAGAACGGTGCGGCCGGCCAGCGAGTCGCCCGTGCGGGCGAGCCGCAGCAGCGCCAGGAGGATCCGGTCGGCCTGCTCGCCTCCGGCGCCGGAGACCGCCGGCTCGACGTCGCCGAGCGTCAGGCAACCGGTCAGCTCGGGGTGCCGGACGGCCCAGCGGGCGACCGCGGACTCGGTGTACGGGTCGGCGCACAGCCGGCTCCATTCGGCGTTCAGCCGGCCCACGAGACTGGCGTCGGTGCGGCGGCGGGCGCCGGTGCGGGTGACGTCGTGGCCGCTGGCGAGAGTGGTCGGCATCGGGTGGCTCCTCCGGGGTGGATCGACGCGTCCACCGTCGCCCGCGGGGCTTGCCCGGCCACTTGCCCGCGGTGGTCCGGAGCCGGTCGCGCCTCTTGCCCGCGCGGGGAGTGCGCAGGTCAGCGCCTTGCCCGATGACCGTCATGATCCGAATGCCCGATCCTCGCCGGCAACGCGAAGCGATCACCCCGTCACAAGACGCCATCCCCCGGCACCTACGCAGACGACCGACCCCGCGACCGAGGAGCCCGCGATGACAGAGCGCTTCAGCAACCGGCAGTCCCTCCTGGACGCGGCCACGGTTCTGGCGGCGCGACGGGCCATCGACCGCGAGTTGGCGCACCTCATCGCCGACCCCTTCGATCGCGACGCGGCCAAGCGGCTGCACGACGTGGTCGGGGCCAACGCCGACCGGGCACAAGAGGCGCTCGAGCGCCTGGTGCACGTCACCGAGCTGCGCGAGCCCTGGGAGCCCGGCGGCGCGGCCGACGCCGAAGCGACACACGAGGAACCGGCACCATGAAGGTCAACTGGGGCTTCGGCCCGCCCAAGGACACCGATGGCGGCGACACCGCGCCGCGCGAGAAGTCCGCGCCCTCGGAGCAGCACACGTGGACCGGCGGCTCCCAGCTCGCCACCCGGGTGGTCGTCGGGCTGCTGTGGGCCGCGCTGATCGCCGGTCCGCTGGCGCTGGCGCTGCAGATGCTGCTGCCCGAGTCGCGCCCGGTGGTCCGCCAGGACGGCTACGTCGACCGCATCGGCGAGGCGGCCGCCGTCAGCGAGTTCGCCGAGCGCGCCGTCGTCGCCTGGCTCGAGACGCCGGCCGAGGAGTCCGACGTCCTGCGCGCCTACTTCGGCGACCTCGGCCTGGCCCGCCCCGACATCCCGTGGACCACCGACGGCTCCGCCGTCGCCGAGATCGTCAAGGACGACACCGGCCTCTGGTCGGTCACCGTCGGCGTCGACGCCACCGAGGGTGAGCCGCCGGCCGACGCCGCGCCGGCCCAGACGCCCGCCGGCGAGGCCGAGGAGCCCGCCGAGGCCGGTGAGACGCCGGCGGCGGGCGAGGACGACGCCGACGCCGAGCCGGTGCAGCGGGTCACGTCCGGCCGCCTCTACTTCCAGCTGCCGGTCCTCTACGTCGACGGGCAGATGATCGCCCAGGCGCTGCCCTCGCCGGTGCCGGCGCCCGGCGACTTCGACCAGCTGACGTCCGCGTACGACCACGGCCTCGCCGCCGACCATCCCGCGTTCGCCAGGGTGGCCAACTTCCTGGGCGCCATGCTCGTCAGCGGCGACCAGGCCTCGCTCGAGGCCTACAGCAGCCCGGGCACGTCGTTCCGGGCACTGAATCCGGTGCCCTACGCCGGCGTCCAGGTCGACACCATCGTCGCCGCCGGCGGCGAGGCGCCGAGCGAGGAGCCGGCCGACGGCGAGACCGCCGAGGTCCAGGCCAACGTCACCCTCAGCGGCTCCAACGGCGAGCAGCTGGGTGCGCAGTACTCCCTGGTGCTCCAGGCGCGCGAGGGACGGTGGGAGGTGGCCCGGCTGCGCACGTCGCCCGCGCTGGCCGAGCCCGTCCCCATCCCCACGCCGTCGCCGGCCGCCACCGCGACTCCTGGGACGAGCACCTCTGAGGGGACCTCGTCCCAGGGCCCAGGCCCGACACCGTCCGACACACCGACGAGGGAGGCCGGATCAGACCCAGCACCCACGGGGTCGACCACCGAGTCGCCCTAGCTCACCCGCCAGCAACCCAGCCCGCTCATAAGGAGAAGGAGCCATGAGCCTCATCACCGGACTCACGGCGACGGCACCCGACCTCGCCACCTCGTCCATCACCATCCAGGCCGGACTGCTCGACTGGACCACCGACACCGCCTCGAACCTGCAGACGGTGCTCCGAGTGGTGGCCATCACCGTGGCCATCCTGTTCGTGGTCTTCAAGGCGGTCCAGTCGAAGTTCGCCATCGGCACGATCATCGTGTCCGCTCTCGCGGCCGGCGTCTTCATCTGGATCGTCTACAACGTCACCGCCCTGCGCGACACCGTCGGCGAAGACCTCCCCGGGTCGGCGCCGGTGTCGCACCAGGTCGACATCACCTAGCCCGTAGGGCGCCCATGCAGGCCGGCCACGAGACCCCAGGGCGGAGGTGACGATCGATGGCCGAAGACCAGGACGACCTGGAGACCGTCAAGTACTACACGCGGGCGCGCAAGTTCCCGCAGCTGCTCGGGCGCATGCCCGACGGCACGAAGATCCCCGGTGGGCCGTACACGGTCCAGCAGCTGATCGCGGCCATCATCATCATCGTGGTCGGCGGGCTGACCATCGACACGTGGGGCGTCTTCGGCGTGTTCGGCAACGTCGCCCTGCTGTTCGGGACGGCGTTCGGCGCGGTCTTCCTCATCGGCCGCCTGCCGATGAACGGCCGCAACCCGCTGTACGCCCTGCTCGGCCTCTACCGGGTCGTCAACGCGCCCGCGTCGGGCAGGTACCAGGGCCGGCCGGTGAAGTTCCGGCGGCCGCGACGCGTCCGGCACCGCACCAACGTCTACCTCGGCCCGCTGCCGGGCACCGATCCGTGGGCTGGGCTCGAGCCCGGCACCGCGGTGGCGGCCGGCGGCACCGAGCTGCCCGCCGGTCTGCCCGACGGCTTGCGGCTCCGGCTCGAGCGGACCCCGCCCCCGCTCGACGAGGCGCCCGATCAGCCGGTCGCGCCGGAACCGGTGGCGGCCGCGGCCACCGGGCCGCTCAGCGGGGTCCAGGCACTGCTGGCCCTGCTCCCGCCCGACCAGCAGGAATCCACCGCCGCCAGGCGCCCGGCGCCGCATACCCGCGGACCGCAGCGCGCCGCCGTCCGGCACGGGAACGGCGAGTTCCACGACTCTTGGGGTGAAGACGATGCGTAGTCCGGCTCGGGCCATGGCCGGCCACCTGCTCTGGTCGCGCGGGGGAACCGTGTGGGCGACCTGGCGGCTGCAGGCGCTGCCCTACGGGTTCCGGCCCGACAAGGACAAGCACAGTGTGCGCGCCGCGCACCAGGCGCTGCTGCGCGCTCTGCCGGGCGAGGCGCTGCTGGTGGGCGCCTGCGCGGCGCTCGACCCCGCCGCCATCGTCGAGCGCATGATCACCGGCATCCCGCTCGAGCACTGCCCCGAGTGGGCCGCCGAGTGCGAGGCCACGCTCGACACCCTCGACGAGCTGGCGCTGGGCCAGCGGACGTTCTGGCTGAGCGTGCCGTTGCGCAACGGCGGCCGGTTCGGCAACCTCGGCGAGTCCTTCCACGCCGCCATCGACGACTTCCGCGATCAGCTGGCGCTGCCACGGGCGGGCATCTCGCCGGCCGAGCTCAAGGTGCGCACCGAGCAGGCGCGCAAGGTCGAGCTCGGCATCCCGGCCGTGTTCCGGCCGCGCCCGGCCACCGTCGCCCAGCTGGTCTGGCTCTACCAGCACACGCTGCAGCGCGGCCTGTTCGCCGACATGGATCTGCCCGAGACCCGCGCCGACCACGAGGCCGCCGTCGTGCCCCGGCACGGCGTGCTGTGGCCCGACGCCCTCATCGACGAGGGCGGCCAGTCCGAGCTCGACCGCCGTCAGCTCAAGAGCTGGAACCCGCTGCGCCGCAAGTACGTCAAGATCACCCAGCCCGACCAGCCCGACGCCGTCTCCTTCCAGGGCCTGCTCGCGCTCGCCGACACCCCGGCCGACGGCATGGTCTTCCCCGGCGGCGAGTACCTCGGCCGGGTCGACGACGCCGGGCTCGACGTCGACTGGGCGGTGCGGCTGCACACCCGCACCCGTGAAGAGGTCATCGCCCGCAACCGGCGCGCCGTCGCCAACCTCAACGACCAGTTCCTCCAGCAGGAGGGCCAGCTCACCACCGGCATGCACGCCATCGAGCGGTCCGCCCGCGACCTCGCCGAGTACGAGGCCCTGCTGTCCGCAGACGATCTCGAGGTCGAGGTCGAGGCCACCGTCATCTTCTGCGTGGCCGGGCGCACCGGCGAGCAGGTCATGGAGCAGGCCAAGGAGCTGCAGGCCTTCTACGGCGCCTCGGGGTTCAAGCTCACGCACCCGCTGGGCAACCAAGAGGACCTCTGGTGGGCCATGCTGCCCGGCACCCCGCTGGCGAAGTCGGTGCGCGAGTTCGCCCAGATCACCACGTCGCACTCCTTCTCCGCGTCGGTCCCGGTGGTCACCTGCGACGTCGGCGACACCAAGGGCAGCCTGCTCGGCCTCAACATCTCCACCGGCCAGACCGGCGTCGTCCACCACGACCCCGCGGGCGCCACCACGCGGCTCGACGTGTCCGGGTCGCTGGCCATCGCCGGCGAGCTGGGCGCCGGCAAGTCGGTCGCGCTGAAGAAGATCGCCGCCGACACCGTCGACCGCGGCGGCCGGTTCATCGCGCTCGACCGCACCGAGTCCGGCGAGTGGGTCACCATGGCCCGCGCGCTCACCACCCCCACCGTCGTCTCCGTCGTCGACCCGACCATGAGCATGGACCCGCTCCGGGTCTTCGACCGGCACACCGGCTCCCGCGTGGCGCAGTCGTTCCTCACCCCGCTGCTCAACGTGTCGCCGACGTCCGAGCGCGGCGTGCTGCTGTCCGACGTGCTCGAGGTCGGCTACCTCGCCCGGCACGGCATCCGCGGCCTCGGCGACCTCACCAAGCATCTGCTCGAGAGCTGCACGCTCGACGGCGCCTACGAGCTGGGCCGGCTCATGAACGTGTTCGCCCGCAAGGAGTTCGGCCGGGTCATCTTCGACACCTCGCTGCCGCCGGTCGAGCTGAGCGACCGCGCCATCGTGTTCTGGACCCGCACGCTCGAGCTGCCCGACCGCGACGAACTGCAGCATGCGCACCTGTTCGAGCAGATGAAGCTCGAGAAGATCTTCGGCCGGGCCATGTATGCGCTGATGGCCAGCATGGGCCGGCAGGTCTGCTTCGGCGACCGCTCCGAGCTGGCCCTGTTCATCGTCGACGAGGCCCATCACGTCACCGCGTCGCCCGAGGGCGAGCGCGAGATCACCGTCTTCGTCCGCGACGGCCGCAAGCATCAGGCCGCCGTCGCGCTGGGCAGCCACGACCCCGAGAGCGACTTCGGCGACGCCACCCTGCGCGGCCTCATCCCCACCCGCATCCTCATGCGGCACCGCGACAAGACGCTGGCCAAGCGCGGCCTCAAGTGGCTCGACCTCGACCCCGAGGACGAGTCCCTGGTCGCGCTCATCACCGAGCACACCAGCCCGGTCGGCCCCGACGGCGTGCCGGAGATGCGCCGCGGCGAGGCGCTCATGCGCGACGCCCTCGGCAACGTCGCCCGCATCAAGGTCATGCCGCCGTCGCGGCCCGAGCGGTTCGAGGCCATGAAGACCTCCCCGCCCGAGGTCGTCATCGGGCAGCGACAGAGCGCCGCCGGCCGGCTCGCCCGCGGCATGGCCCCCACCGTCCCCGAGCTCGAGGGCGGCGACGGGCCGGCCGAGCTCGAGGCGGGCCGGCCCGGCCACGCCGTCGGATCGCGGCCCGCATGAGCGTCGCCACCGCCGCCGTCAACATCACCGCCCGGGCCTGCGAGGCCACGGACGGCAACGGCCTCGGCGACCAGCACCTCACCGCCGTCGGCACCTGCGAGGTGTCGGCGTTCCACGTGCAACTGGCACTGGCCGGTGGCATCACCGACCCGTTCCACCTGATCTTCAAGGTGCTCATGACGATCACCTGGGCGATCTACCAGTTCCAGGTCATCGCGCTGGCCTGGGTCACCGACTTCGTGCTCGGCATGACGTGGCTGAACTGGTTCACCGGCATCGCCGGCGACTTCCAGGACTCCGTCGCCGGCATGCTGTCGAACCTCAACGTGTACGTCGCCATGCTGACCATCACGGCGTTCGTCTGCATGTTGTGGATGGCCAGAGGCATGTGGGGGAAGGGCATCCTCCAACTCTTCCTGTCGCTGGTCATCGCCAACTACGCCGTCGCCGCCATCGCCTACAGCGAGAACCGTCCCGACAACAACCTCGCCCCGATCAACCCGATCTCCTGGCTCATCGGCAACGACGACACCCAGGACGGCCTGCTCTACGACGCCCGCGACACCGCCCGAGAGCTGGTCGGGCGCATCGTCTCCGACGACTCCTACTACTACGAGGGCGACGATCCGGGGCCCGATCAGGTCACGCCGGGGCAGAGCATCCTCGACACCTTCCTGTACCACCCGGCCATGCTGGTCAACTTCGGCTACATCCTCGACGGACAGTGCGAAGAGGCCTATGCCATCGCGCTGTCCCACGCCGGCAACGGCTCCACGAAGGACGAGCTCCGAGACGCGCTGGGCGAACGCCGCGGCGCCGGCTCGGCCGCCGACGGTGTCGACACCGGCTCCGAGCTGACCGACCCCGGCACCTGGTGGGGCGGCACCGGCGACGAACCCGTCGACTACGACCCCGAGGTCTGGAAGGTCGTCGGCTCCTGCACCACCGACAACGTCGACGCCTACGCGAAGATGGCCCGTCCCGACAGCTGGATGGCGCAGTTCGCGATCCAGCCGGCCGTCACGATCCTGGCGGTGCTCATCCTCATCATCGCCGGCGTGGTGTTCATCGCCGGCCTGTCCGCGCTGGTGCAGTGCGTGAAGCTGCTGGTCACGCTACTGCTCGCGATCCTCCCCGGCGGGGCCAGAGGTCTGCTCTGGCGCAACATCGGCCAGCTGTTCGCCACCGTGCTGATGATGATGTTCTGCATCCTCTTCCTCGGCGTGTTCCTGCACGTGGTGACCGACATCATGGCCTCCGGCGGCGCCCCCATCGGCAACCCCGACGACCGCTCCGTCCGCTGGGCCGAGATCGGCAAGTTCATCCTCGTCGACCTCCTCCTGGTCGCCGGCATCGTCCTCTTCTGGCGTGGCCGCGGCGCCGTCCACGAGACCAAGGACCGCGTGGCCGCGGCCATGGCCTCCACGTTCAACTCCGGCGGTGGTGGCGGAGGCGGCGCCTTCGGCGGCAACGCCCTCGTTCCCGCCGGCGGCGGTAGCGGCCCGGGCGGTCTCCAGCGGGCGGCGGGCAAACTCAACGCGATGAGCGACGCCGCCCGCAACATGAAGGGCATGGCCCGCACGGCCGGCCTCGCCTGGGCCACCGGCGGCGGCTCCCTGGCCGCCAAGGGCGGAACCCTGGCGGCCAAGAACACCGTCCTGCGCCGGGCGGCGCAGGGGGCGGGCGGCATGGCCCGGCAAGGTGCTGCCGCCCTGGGCGAGAGCAGCCGGAACGTGGCGCACACCGGCCTCGCGGCGGCTCGCCGCAGCCGCGTCGGCACCGAGCTCTCGCGCACCTCCACCCGGGCACGCGGCCGCATGCACCAGTTCGGCACCTGGTCCCAGAAGGGGGGCGCCTATGCGCGCAACGCCTACCGCACGGGCATGCAGAGGATGGGAGAGCACGGGTTGATGCCGACAGACGTCTTCCGTCGCAATGCGCACCGGACCCGTCGACTCATGACCGAGGGCGCGGCGACTGCGGCCGGCGGCCGTTTCGGCACCGCTGACATGGCCAACCGCTCGTTCTGGGCGGGCAAGGACGTACGCGCGGCCGAGGTCCAGCGAGCCGTCGACCGGAAGGCGCGGGCCGAGGCGGCCAAGAAGGCCTATGGCGACGCAGATGGGCGCCATCGTTCTGCGAAGGCCCAAGCCGACCTCACGCGCCGCCGGCACATGGATCAGGCTGCGGAAGAGGCCGCCGAGCGGCGTAGTGCACGCGAGCGACGCCGAATGAGCCGAGACTTCGCCCGGCAGGAGTGGGAGAGCCGTCGTCGTGGCCAGTCGTGAGGCCTGGTGGCGGATACGGCGACTTGGATTGCGCTCCACCTGCACGAATGCCTAGGCTCGCATCGACCGAACGGGAGCCGGGGATGTGGCAGGCCAGGACCGACGAGCCCGGACGGCTCAGCCACAGGGCGACCACGCACGGATCAGGCGGCAGCTGTGGCTGAGATCGACTACTACGACATCCTCGACATCCGCCCGACCGCGGGACCTGAGGAGATCAAGGCCGCCTATCACCGCGCCGCGCGGTCGGCACATCCGGATGCCGGCGGAACGGCGGGCATGTTCCGGCTGGTCACCGAGGCGTACCGGACACTCTCCGACCCACACCTCCGCGCCGCCTACGATGCTCGTTCCGGCGGCGACTCGACGCCGGCGAGCCCGGCGGGATTCGCGACCACCTCGGCGGAGCCCGACTGGGGCGAGGAGGTCCGCTGGGACGCCGGTGTGCCCATGAGCCACGGTCCGGATCTCGCCGACGAGACGCCGACGGGTCCAACGGAGCCCGAGGAGTTCGTCGACAGGCAGTTCGGGAAGCTGGATCGATGGATGGTGAGCGGCGCCGGACCGACCGTCCTGCGCTGGGCCACAGTCATCGCGGTCGTGATCTATGCAGCCATCACGTATGTCCTCGTCGAGCGCCCCGACCTGGTGCGTCCCGATGCAGCCGGCGACGACGCCTGGGGGGACCTGCTCGCCAACACCTCGGTGCTGCGGTTCATGCTGATCGCCTATGCCGTTCTCGCGCTGGGCGGCTACTTCGGCATCCTGTGGATCCCGTTGGCGATCGTCCACGCGGCGACGTTCCTGTGCATCGTGGTCTGGTTCGTCATGTACTGGGGCATGGCGAGTGACACCGAGCGGGCGGGCTTCACGGTGATCGCCGCCCTGTGGTGCATGTACAGCGCAGTGATGGCCGCCGTGCCGCTGCTGCGCGAGTACCGATCCGACGGCGACGCCCAGCCGGCGTAAGGGTCAGGTGAGCTCGCCGCGGGCCGAGCCGCCGGACAGGGCGGGCGGGGAGTTCGCGGCGACAGCGCTGTCCTGCTCGTAGCTCGTCAGCTCCGCCACCTCGGCGGGGCCGAGGGCGGCGGTGAGCAGCTGGACGTGCCAGGGAGCCGCGGCCAGCGCGACCTCGGCCTGCGCCGTCGTCATGCGGCGGGGGACCTTGATCGAGCGGAGCGCGAGCAGCGCGATCACCGTGTCGGGGGAGGTGCGGAGGAGGCCGGCCTCGTGCAGGCGCGGGATGTCGTTGCGCACGCCCTGGTAGAGATACTCCTCGCTGACCAGCGGTTCGGGGACCGTGGTGAGGATCTGCCTGCGCACCGGCGCCGGCAGCACGTCGATGATCTCGGGCGCGTCCTCCTGGCCGGGCGACGCGTCCGGGCCGGGAGCAGGAGCGGCCTCGACGGGCACCATGCCGGAGCGCTGCCTCACCTCGCCCACGAACCGGTGCGTGCTGACTCCCAGGCGCCAGGGCGTGCTGGGCCGGAAGCGGTTGCCGTCCAGCGCGTGGAGGCCGCGCACCGCCTCGATCAGGACCAGCCGCGACCGGTCGACGGCCCAGGCGCCGGCCCGTTGGACGACCTCGCCGCCGCGGCGCCGGGTCCGCCGCGCGTTCGCCCCGGCCACGAACGGCTCCGCCGGGATGCAGCCGTGGCGCTCGAGCACCACCGTGACCTCGGGCGGGATGCGTTCCCAGCTGTGCCACGGCCGCTCCGCCGAACCGTCGAACGAGCCGTCCAGGGTCGAGGCGGACGGGCCCGCACCGGCATCGACCTCGGCAGGCGCGCGGGGGGAGAGGTCGCGGGAGGCGGAAGAGTGGTCGGCAGGCATCGCGTCCTCTGCGGGCGGTCGTGATCAGCACCACTCTAGTCACGGTCCGCCGCCGCCCCGGGTGTCACAGCCGGACTCCCCGCCGTACCTACACCACCAGAACCGGACGCGGAGAGGACTCGCGCGATGAACGACACCAACGGGCACAGGCCGCGCAGCCAGCTCGATCGTCTCCGGGCCATGCCCGGCCCGCAGAAGTCGCTCGACGGCCGCAGCGCGGGCGCACTGCCGCCGGCCCGCAGCACGCCGGCGCCCGCACCCGCGTCCACAGCGGTGCCCGCAACGACGTCGCCGGGGCCGTTGGTCCCGCTCACACTCTCGGCGCTCACCGCCGTCCTCGACGCCATGGAGGCGAAGTACTTCGTCGACGGCGACGACGCGGTCGGCGGGGTCTGGGAGAACGGGTACTTCTACTTCTTCCTGCTGTCCGAGGACGGTGCCGACCCGGTCTTCCAGGTCTACGGCCAGTGGGAGCGCGCATTGCCCGTCGAGCTCTACACCCAGGCCGCCATCTTCGCGAACGAGTGGAACGCCGAACGTACCTGGCCGAAGGCGTTCGCCCGCTCCCTCGACGACGAGTCGATCGGCCTCTACGGAGAGCTCACGGTCGACTTCGGCCCCACGGTCACCCGCGACCAGCTCGACCGCGCCGTCAACGCCGGCCTGGCCAGCGCACTCGCCCTCTTCGGCGAGGCGGCGCTCACGTTTCCCGAGGCCGTCGCCATCGAGTTCTGACCCGGCCCGGCCTGTCACAGAACGGGCCCGTCGCCGACCTACGTAGGTGTCCGCCGCACGCCGCCGTGGCGGGCGCCCGGATGGAGGGCGGGGTATGGCAGAGGGCTCGGTCGTCGCCGGCGGAGTGGTCGCCGGGCGCACCAGGACGACGCCTGCGCGCACTCCCGGCGGCACGGGCGACAAGGGCGGCAAGAACGGCGTCAAGAAGTGGCTGCTGGGCATCGCGCTCCTCACGATCTTCGGCGTCGTGGGCGCGGCGTCCATCGCGTTCATCCCGGTCGCCACCGTCATGGCCCTCTGGTGCGAGATCACCGACCGCGCGCCGCTCGCCGAGTGCACCATGCAGCCGGGCGGCCAGGTCTGCACCGGCGAGGCCACCATGGCCAACGTCCCCGCGCCGTGGGCCGAGATCTTCACCGCCGCCGGCGACGAGTTCAGCATCGACCCCGCGTTCCTGGCCGCGATCTACCTGACCGAGAACGGCAACGCCTGGAAGGACCTCGACACCGACTGGCCCAGCTCGCCGTGCTGCCACGGGCCCATGCAGTTCAACCTCGGTGCGGGCACCTGGGACGCGTACAAGTTCAGCGCCGACGGCGGCCCACCCGACTACATGGATCCCTGGGACTCCATGTTCACCGCGGCCAACCTGTTCACCCATGCCGACGGCCTCTACGGCAGCGTCACACCCGACACCCCACTGGGCGAGGCCGGGCGGTGGGACCCGGGCACGTTCCTCTACTCCGCCGCCAGCTACAACGCCGGTCCGGCCGGCAACTGGAACAACCCCGAGACCCTCCGCTACGTCGACAACGTCCACGCCCTCGTCTCGTCCAACTTCACCCAGGGCGGCACCGGCAGCTACGGCGAGTACGCCACCTACCCGCCGCCGCACGGCATGGGCATCGGCGAGGGCGAAGGCGGCGAGGGCGACACCGGCGGCGGCTGGACCGGCTGCGGCGGCGGCACCAGCGGCGGCGGGCTCGACGGCGTCGTGCGCATCGCCGAGCAGGAGTACGCCAAGGGCATCGTCGAGCAGCCGTTCGGCAGCAACTGCGGTCCCGTCATCTCCGACACCTACATCGCCAACGGCTGCGAGGAGTGGTGCGCCGACTTCGTCAGCTGGGTCTTCCACGAGGCCGACATCCCGTTCGAGGCCGAGCCCGGCACGCAGATGTACTTCTGGCGACATCCCTGGCAGATCCCCGCCGTCATCGGCATGAAGGCCTGGTTCGAGTCCGGCGGCCACGGCCAGGAGTTCATCCCCGTCGGCAGCGGCGGCCCCACGAAGCCGCCCCGGCCCGGTGACGTCATGATCTACTCCGGGCACGTGAGCATCGTCGTCGAGGTCGACGAGGCCAACCGCACGCTGGTCACCGTCGGCGGCAACGAGAGCAACCGCATCACCCGCGCCAACGGCACGTTCAGCATGGGCCCGAGCGGCCCCGTGGTCGGCTACGGGCGGATGAACCCATGATCCGCTCGCGCTCCTCGTTGCTGCTCGTCGGCGCCGCCGTGGTGCTGGCCGTCGTCGGCTTCCTGCTGATCCTCGGCGGTGGGGGCGACGACGGCGGCAGCACCGGTCCCGTGGGTGGCTCCGCGGGAGGACCGCCGGCGGAAGGTTCGTCCGCCGCCGCCACGTCCGCCGGCACCCGGCCGCCCGGCGACGACCCCGGCCAGGAGCCGGAGCCCGCCGGCTCCACCACGGCGGAACCTCAGCGGACGCCCTCGTCGACCAGCGAGGACGAGCCGCTCGAGCCGTCCGACACCCCGACCGCCCAGCCC
>NZ_SMKL01000059.1 GCF_004348545.1 Jiangella ureilytica
TGTATAAGAGACAGGCGCTGGGGGGCGTCCGCCCGCGCAGTGGCCTCATGCCGTCACCAGCGGGTCGAACCGCTCCGGCCGGAAGGGCGCGACGTCGAGCTCGGGCTGATCGCCCCCGATGAGCTGCGCGATCAGCCGTCCGGTGGCGGCGGCCAGGCCGATGCCGGCGCCCTCGTGCCCGCACGCGTGGTACAGGCCGGGCGCCCGGGGGTCGGGACCGATGACCGGCAGGTGGTCGGGGCAGTACGGGCGGAAGCCGCGGTAGGCGCGGATGACCTGCACGCCGGCCAGCACGGGAAACAGCGCCACCGCCTGCGCGGCCAGCGCCCGCAGCACCTCGACCGACAGGGTGCGGTCGTAGCCGACCCGCTCGCGGCTGGCGCCGATGAGGATGGTGCCGGACTCCGTGCCCTCGACCACCGGCGAGGTCTGCAGGGCGGCGTCGCTGCTGGCGACGTCGGAGACGTACTCGGCGGCGTAGACCTTGTGCCGGACGATGCGCGGCAGCGGCTCGGTGACCAGGATGAAGCCGCGGCGGGGGAGGACCGGCACGTCGACCCCGGCCAGCGCGGCGACCTCGCCGCCCCACGTGCCGGCGGCGTTGACGACGACCCCCGCAGGCAGGTCGCCGGCCGAGGTGCGCACGCCCGTCACCCGGTCGCCGTGGCGCAGGAACCCGGTGACCTCGAGGCCGGTGCGGACCCGCGCGCCCTTGGCCCGCGCGGACCGGAGCAGCCGCGCGGCCGCGAGCATCGGCTGGACCTGCGCGTCCTCGGGGTAGAGGACGCCGCCGGCCAGCGACGGTGTCAGGTGCGGCTCGTGCTCGGCCAGCTCGGCGGCCGGGACGACGACGGTCGCGACCCCGGCCGCGCTCTGCTCCGCCGCCAACGCTCTGAGGGCGGCGAACCCGGCCGGCGTCGACGCCACGACCAGGCCGCCCTTGGGGTCGTACTCGAAACCGCCGACCTCGTGGCCGAGCTCGCGCCAGAGGCCCGACGAGAAGCGGGCGAGGTCGAGCTCGGCGCCCGGCGGCTTGTCCGAGACCAGGATGTTGCCCTCGCCGGCCCCGGTGGTGCCGCCGGCCACGGCGCCGCGGTCGACGACGGTGACGGACAGCCCCGCCTGCGTGGCGTACCACGCGGTGGCGGCGCCGACGACGCCGGCGCCGACCACGACGACGTCGGCGGCGTCAGTGGGCACCTGGCGGTCCCCCGGGGGTGAGCCCGCCCGCGACGTGCGCCTCAGTAGCGTCGGCAGCGGCCTCGGTTCCGCTCGTGGTCTCGCCGGCCGGCACCAGTTCGACGTCCTCGGGCCGCACGTCGTGCGGCGTGATCTTCCCGGCCAGGATGTCCTCGGCGTAGTGGCAGGCCACCTTGTGCCCGGGTGCCACCAGCGGCAGCTCGCGCAGCGCCGGCCGGTCGGTGTCGCACTTCGTGGCCTGCTTCCACGGGCACCGGGTGTGGAACCGGCAGCCGCTGGGTGGGTTCGCCGGCGACGGCAGGTCGCCCTGCAGCAGGATGCGGCTGCGCGACTCCTCGACGTTGGGGTCCGGCACCGGCACGGCGCTCATGAGCGCCTTGGTGTACGGGTGCAGCGGCTGCTTGTAGAGGTCGGCGGCCGGCGCCTGCTCGACGATGCCGCCGAGGTACATGACGGCGACCGTCTTGCTGATGTGCCGCACGACGGCGAGGTCGTGCGCGATGACGACGTAGGTGAGCGAGAACCGCTCCTGCAGCTCCTTGAGCAGGTTGATGACCTGGGCCTGGATGGAGACGTCGAGGGCGGACACCGGCTCGTCGGCGATGATCAGAGCCGGGTTCAGCACCAGCGCCCGGGCGATGCCGAGACGCTGCCGCTGCCCGCCGGAGAACTCGTGCGGGTACCGGTGGACCACCGACTCCGGCAGCCCGACGACGTCGAGCAGCTCGCGGATGCGCTTGGCGTGACCGGCCGAGCCGCCCGGGATCTTGTGGGCCCGCAGCGGCTCGGTGAGCAGCGACTCCACGCTCTGCCGCGGGTCGAGGCTGGCCATCGGGTCCTGGAAGACCATCTGGAACTGACGGCGCACGGCGCGCATCTTCCGCTCGCCGAGCGCCAGGATGTCCTGGCCGTCGAGCGTGACCGACCCGCTGGTCGGCTCGGTCAGCCGCATGATGGCCCGGCCGAGCGTCGACTTGCCGCAGCCGGACTCGCCGACCAGCCCGAACGTCGTGCCGGCCTCGACGTCGAGGTCGACGCCGTCGACGGCCTTGACGGCGCCGACGGTGCGCTGCAACAGCGTCCCGGCCTTGATGGGGAAGTGGACCTTGAGGTCGCGGACTTCGAGCAGGCTCACCGGGCCACGTTCCCTTCGTGCACGATCACGTCCTCGCCGACCGGCCGGACACAGCGGACGGGGTGCGGCACGATCGGCGTGCCGAGCTCGGCCACCGGTGGGGGCCCGGCCAGGCACTCGTCGACCGCCCGCTCGCAGCGGGGCTGGAAGGCACATCCACGGTCCCACGGCACGGTGTCGCGCGCGGAGCCGGGGATGGTGTGCAGCAGGTCGGCCGGGTCGGCGTCGATGCGCGGGATCGACTGCAGCAGGCCGTCGGTGTACGGGTGCGACGGTCGCCCGAACAGCTCCTTCGTGCCGGCCGACTCGACGATGCGCCCCGAGTACATGACGTGGACGGTGTCGCAGAGCCCGGCGACGACGCCGAGGTCGTGCGTGATCATGATCATGCCGCAGCCGCTCTCGGCCACGAGGTTGCGCAGCAGGTCGAGGATCTGCGCCTGGATGGTGACGTCGAGCGCCGTCGTCGGTTCGTCGGCGATGAGCAGCTTGGGCCGGCAGGCGATCGCGATGGCGATCATGACGCGCTGGCGCATGCCGCCGGAGAGCTGGTGCGGGTACTCGCCGAGCCGGCGGACCGGGTCGGGGATGCCGACCCGGCGCAGCAGCTGCTCGGCCTCGGCCTTGGCCTCGCCCCTGCGCAGCCCGGCGTGCCGGGTGAGCACCTCGGTGAGCTGCCGCCCGACGGTGACCACCGGGTTCAGCGACGTCATGGGGTCCTGGAAGATCATGGCGACGTCGCGGCCGCGGACGTCGCGCAGCGCGCGCTGGTCCATGGACGTCAGTTCGTTGCCGTCGAGCGTGACGGTGCCGCCGAGGTGCGCGCCGCGGGCCGGCAGCAGGCCCATGACGGCCAGCGACGTGACCGACTTGCCGGACCCGGACTCGCCGACGATGCCGACGGACTGACCCGCCGCGACGTCGAACGTGACGCCGTCGACGGCGCGCACCGGCTGCTGGCCGGAGCGGGTGAACGTGACCGAGAGGTCGCGCACTTCGAGCAGGCTCATGGGGTCACCGCCGGAACTTCGGGTCGAGGGCCTCGCGCAGCGACTCGCCCACCAGGGTGAAGCCGAGCGCGGCGAGGACGATGGCCAGGCCGGGGTAGACCGCCAGCATGGGCGCCGACGTCAGGGTCTCCTGGGCGTCGGTGAGCATGCGGCCCCACTCCGGCGCCGAGGGGTCGCTGCCGGACAGGCCGAGGAAGGCCAGGCCGGCGGCCTCGACGATGGCCAGTGCCAGCGTCAGGGTGCCCTGGACCAGGACCGGGGTGAACGAGTTCGGCAGCACGTGCCGGAACACGATGGCCGAGCGGGAGATGCCCAGCGAGCGGGCCGCCAGCACGTAGTCGGCGCCGCGCTGCCCGAGCATCTCGCCGCGCAGCAGCCGGGCGAAGATCGGCACGTTCACGACCGCGATGGCGATCATGACCGAGGTGAGGCTCTGGCCGAGCATGGCGGCGACGGCGATGGCGAACAGCAGGCCGGGGACCGACAGCATGATGTCGACGAACCGCATGACGACGGTGTCGACCCAGCCGCCGAACGCGCCGGCCAGCACGCCCAGTGCGATGCCGGCCGTGGCGCCGAGCGCCAGCGAGACGACGCCGATGAGCAGCGACTGGCGGGCGCCGTAGATGATGCGCGAGAACACGTCGCGGCCGAGCGGGTCGATGCCCAGCCAGTGCTCGGCCGACGGGCCGGGGTACTGGCCCGGGCGGACCTGGTCGAGCCAGGAGTTGTCCGTGGGCGAATACGGCGCGATCAGCGGCGCGAAGATGGCGACCAGCACGAAGAGGCTGATCAGGACCATGCCGACGATGGCCATGGGGTTACGGAACAGCCGGCGGACGGCCTCGCGGCCCAGGCTGCGCGGCGGCCGGGACGAGACGGACTCCGTCGCGGCCGGCGCCGGGCCGCCGGGTTCCCCGGCGACCACCTCGTTGACGCTCATGAGACCCTCACCCGCGGATCGAGCAACCCGTAGACCAGGTCGACGATCATGTTGATGACGACGTACACGACGGCGATGACCAGGATGAACCCCTGAATGGTCGGGAAGTCGCGCTGCACGATGCCGTCGGCCATGAACTTGCCGACACCGGCGAACGCGAACACGGTCTCGGTGAGCACCGCGCCGGCCAGCAGGACGCCGAGCTGCAGGCCGATGACCGTCGTCACCGGCAGCATGGCGTTCTTCAGGACGTGCCGCCAGGTGATGGTGCCCGGCAGCAGGCCCTTGGCCTCGGCGGTGCGCACGTAGTCCTCGTTGACGACGTTGAGGACCGACGCCCGGGTGATGCGCACGATCACGGCGAGCGGGATGGACGACAGCGCCAGCGCCGGCAGGATCAGATGCTGGATGGCGTCCCAGCTGGCGTCCAGGTTGCCGGTGATGATCCCGTCGAGCACGTAGAAGCCGGTGGGATGGTCGGCCCGGGCCCGCGGGTCGGACCGGCCGGCCGTGGGCAGCCAGCCGAGCTCGACCGCGAAGACGTACTTGAGGATGTAGGCGAGGAAGAAGATCGGGATCGTCACGCCGAGCAGCGATCCCGTCACCGCGAGGCTGTCGATCCAGGTGCCGTAGCGCCGGGCTGCCAGGTACCCGAGCGGTATCCCCACGCAGACGGCGATCAGCAACGCCGCGAGGGCCAGCTCGATGGTGGCCGGGAAGCGGCGCAGCATCTCTTCGATGACCGGTTGCCCGGTCTGCAGCGACGCGCCGAAGTCGAGCCTGACCGCCCGCCCCAGGAACTGCAGGTACTGCTCCCAGAGCGGGCGGTCCAGGCCGAGCTGCGATTCGATCGCCGCGACGGCTTCCGGCGTGGCGCGTTCACCCAGCAGGGCGTAGGCGGGGCCGCCGGGAAGTGCCCGGACCCAGGCGAACAGCAGGACCGACAGGCCCAGCAGGATCGGGACGAGCAGCGCGAGCCGCCGGACGATGAATCGCAGCACGGGTGGATCAGCCCTCGATGTCGATCAGGTCGAAGTCCTCGAGGCTCACCGGCGACGGCGTGTAGCCCGTGACGCGACCGGCCACCGCGAGCAGCGGCTGGTTGTGCACGAACGGAACGCCCGGGATGTAGTCGTAGATCGCCTGGTTGGCCTCCTGGTAGAGGGCCTCGCGGGCCGCCTGGTCGGTCTCGGCCAGCGCCTCGTTCAACAGCCCCTGGATGGTCGGGTCCGAGAAGCCGAACTCCGGCCGGTCCTGGCGGAAGAACGTGCCGACGAAGTTGTCCGGGTCGGCGTAGTCGCCGGTCCAGCCGAGCAGGAACAGCTGGCCCAGGCCGTCGCCCTGGATGTTCTGCAGGTAGTCCGGGGTCCACGGCACCGTCTTGGGGACGATGGTGAAGCCCACGGCCTGCAGGTCGGCGGCGAAGGACTCGTACACGGCCTGCGGGTCCGGCATGTACGGCCGGGACACGTCGGCGGGATACCAGAACTCGAGCGTCAGGTTCGTCTCGCCGGAGTCGGCGATCAGCTGCTTGGCCAGCTCGGGGTCGTACTCGTAGCCTTCGATGCCGTCGTTGTAGCCCCACTGCTCCGGCGGAAGGAACTGGTTGGCCACGACGGCACCCTCGGGGTACGCGGCGTCGAGCAGGCCCTGCCGGTTCAGCGCGTGCGCGATGGCCTGGCGGATCTTCTCGTTCTGGAAGATCGGCAGCTTGTTGTTGAAGCCGACGTAGCCGACGTTGAACGCCGGGCGCTCGACGACCTGGTCGCCGTTGCTCTCGATGGCGCCGATGTCGGCGGCGTTGACACCCTCGTAGGCGTCGATCTCACCGGCCTGCAGCGCCTGGAGGCGTGCGGTGGCGTCGGGGATCGGCCGGAAGATGATCTCGTCGAGCGCCGGAGCGTCGCCCCAGTAGTCGTCGTTGCGCTCGAGGGTCAGGCTCTCGCCGCGCTCCCAGCTGACGAACTTGAACGGGCCGGTGCCGGCGACGACCTCGCTGCCGAAGCCACCGGTGTAGGAGAGCGAGTCGCCCGCCTGCTCGATGTCGGTGCCGCCCTCTTCGATGGCCGTCGGGCTGGCGATCGAGAACGGCGGCAGCACCAGGCCGGCCAGCAGCGCCGACGACGGCTCGGTGAGGTTCAGCGTGGCGGTGAACTCGTCGGTCGCCTCGCAGGAGCCGTACCGGCTGGTGGCCGGCGAGGACTCGAGGTCGGCCGTGGCGAAGCCGCCGAACACCGTCTGCCAGTAGTAGCTGACGTCGCCGCTCTGCTGCGGGCCGGTGAAGTTGTACCAGCGGTCGAAGTTGAAGCAGACCGCCTCGGCGTTGAAGGGCTCGCCGTCATGGAACGTGACGCCCTCACGCAGGTGGAACGTGTAGGTGAGGCCGTCGTCGCTGATCTCCCACTCCTCGGCGAGGCCCGGGACGACCTCGGTGGTGCCGGGCTCGAGGGCGACGAGCGTCTCGTAGACCTGGTAGATGACCCGCAGCGACTCGCCGTCGGACACGTAGGCCGCGTCGAGGGTCTTCGGGTCCTCGGACGAGCCGAAGATGAAGGTCTTCGGGTCGCCGCTGTCGTTGCCGGTGCCGGAATCACCCGAGTCGCCAGCGTCGTCGCCGCCACAGGCTGCAACGAGCAGTCCTGCGGCGGCGGTGAGGGCGACGAGTCGCCCTGCCTTGCGGTGCACACGCATTGGTCCTCCTTGGTTCGACATGCGACAGAGCCGAGGGGGCGGCCGGCTCGCGGATCTGGCGTCGGGACGTTCAGTACGCCTGTGGCACCCTTGGGCAGGCGACCGGCACGCGCGTCCCGCGGCACCACAGAGCACAGATCTACCATCCTGGCGCGCCCAGTGCGATGTGCTATTGCACTACTGTGTCCTAATCGTAACGCGGTCTAATCCCCCCTTTTGTCCGGATTAGCGGACGGGTTCGACCCCCGCCCGCGCACGGGGTCCCAGTGGTGGACGCTTGTTCCACGTGACCGGTGACAGTACAATATTACTCTCGTTCCGCCCGAACCGGCACAGACTCACCGCACCCCGGCGACGCCGTCCGGCGCCGCCGTCCCGCACCTCGAGGAGGATCTGTGTCTTCGCGACGCATTCCCCGGGTGCGGGCGCTGCTGATCGCCGTGGCCGCGTCCGCGCTGCTCTTCCCGCAGCTCGCCGGTGCCCAGGGGTCCGGACCCGCCGACCCCGCAGGTGCGCCGCCCATCGTTCCGATCGACCCGCAGGACTGGGACGACCAGTACGACCTCACCTGGGACGACTTCGTCCCGGTGCCGGGAGTCGACTGGACCGACCCCGACCGCGAGCCCACGGTCGACACCTGGCGGGCGGCGCTGGTCCTGGTCGACTACCCGAACATGGACTTCCAGATCAGCCAACCCGAGGGCTCGACCGTCTTCGGCACCCCGATCGGCGTCGGCGACGTCCCGCGCGATGACGTCCCGGAGTTCTACGCCGACCTGCTGAACACGCCGAGCGACCTCAATCACCGGCAGACCCTGAACTCGTACTGGATGGAGGACTCCTACGGCCAGTACGGCGTCGAGGTCGACTCCTTCGGGCCGTTCCGGATGCCTCGCAACCACTTCGAGTACGGCAACTCGCCCTACGGCAACACCGCCAGCTGTCCGCCGTCGTTCACCTGCAACGGCAACTACGGCCGTGACGCCCGGGCGCTCTACGAGGCGAACGTGCCGCCCGAGGTTCGCGCCCAGTACGACCTGATCTTCTTCATGGGCGCCGGCCTCGACGAGTCGACCGCCTGGCAGGTGTTCGGCGAGATGATGTTCGACTCGCCCGAGGACGTGCCCGACGAGTTCGGCCCGCCGGCCGAGTTCGACCCGGACGACGTCATGACGAACTGGATGCCCACCCGCTACATCCCGTGGACCTCGTGGGCGGCCGGCTCGTTCACCTGGGCCAGCGCCGGCAACGGCTCGGGCAACATGTCGGAGTCGTCCGGCACCGCCGGGTTCGCGCACGAGTTCACCCACATCCTGGGCCTCGGCGACAACTACAACGGCGCCTTCGCGGTGCCGGCGCAGCGCACCTTCACCGGCCAGTGGGACATGATGAGCCAGGGCTCCTGGAACGGGCCCACCGGCATGCACACCCGCTGGAAGGTCCCGGCCGACGGCGGCTCCACCGTCGGGCCGCACCACAGCATCCGCAACAAGCTCGAGCTCGAGCTCATCGACACCGACGACATCGTCGACCTCAGCCGTACCGGGCTGGCGTCGTCGGGCCTGGTCGTGGCGAAGGTGCGGGCCCGGGCCGCGGGGCCGCGCGGCGACGAGCTGCTGGGCGTGCGCGTCACCTTCGACGGCGCCGCCCCGCTGGACCGGACGCCGTCGTGCCACCCGTCGACGGGCGGCCCGGAGTGCATGGGCCAGGCGAACTACCGCAACTTCACCCTCGAGGTGGTCCAGCAGCTCGGCGTCGACTCCTACACCCCGGGCAACGGCGTGCTGATCTACAAGAACAAGAGCACCGGCAGCAACTGCGGCACCGCGTCGTGCTTCTCGTGGCTGATCGACTCCAACCCCGAGGACATCGGGATGGTCGACTTCTACCAGCCCGACGGCACCCCGCGCATGGTCGTCACGGGCGACCCGCGCCAGGTCAACGACGCCACGTTCAACGCCGGCACGCACTCGGGGACCGACTTCGAGTGGGTCGACGCGGACAACCGGCTGCACTTCTATGTCATCGACGTCGAGTACGACGACGACGGCGTGCGCACGTACACCGTCGCCGTCCGCTCGCTCGACGGTGACGGTCCGCACCGGCGTGGCGTCGCGCTCGAACCGGGGTCGGCCGCCCGGCACACCCCGGGCAAAGCGGCTACCTGCACGTTCCCGCTGGAGAACACCGGTGCGGCGGCCCCCGTCGACTCGGCGGCGCACCCGAGCGACGTCACCGAGCGGGTAGCGGCCGACGTCTACCGGCTGTCGATCAGCTCGCCCGGCGCCGGCTGGGACGCCGAGCTGTACAACGAGCTGGCCACGAGCCGGTTCGGCGACACCGTCGAGGTGCCGGTGTACGTCACCCGCACCCCGGGGGCGGCCCGGGAGACCACCGTCACCCTGACCGCCACCTCCGAGAGCGACCCGTCGAAGACGGCGACGGCCACCTGCGTGGTCGACGTCCAGTCCACGACGATCCAGCGCTGATCCAAGCCCCGTGCGCGTCCTGGGGCGCGTACGGGGCGCCACGCATCGGCCGGACGCATCATCCGCAGCGCGCCCGGTTCGCGTGGCGCGTGGTCACTGCCCGAAAGCTGTGGGAGTGACGAGTTGTGTGCAATGTCGTATTTTATTCACCACCGAGCTACTGCTCGGACCCGAGCGGTACGTGAGGAGAGCGCATGCGTATGAGTCTCAACGGGACGAGCGTCGCGAGGCGGTGGCGGCTGGGACTGGCCGCGGCCGCGGTCACGACGCTCGTCGTCGGCGTGGCGGGTGCCGGTCAGGCGGCGCCGCCGGACTTCGAGGTCCAGCCGATCGACCCGCAGAACTGGAAGAACCAGTACGACATGACCTGGGACGACTGGACCGACATCCCGGGCACCGAGTGGAACGACCCCGACGCCGTGCCGAGCGTGCGTGGCCTGCGGATCGCGCTGGTGGCGGTCGACTTCCCGGACCAGCCGTTCGTCATGACCCAGGAGAAGCAGAGCGACCTGTTCGGCAACCCGCAGATCGACCCGATCTCGCGCGACGAGGTGCCGCAGTTCTACCACGACTTCTACATGGTCCCGAACGAGTACAACCACGGCCGCACCATCCAGGAGTACTGGATGGAGCAGAGCCGCGGCCGGCTCGGCGTCAGTGAGATGGACGTCTTCGGCGCCTACCAAGTGCCGCGCAACCTGTTCGAGTACGGCCTGAACGAGTGGGGCCAGACCTCCGCCTGTCCCGAGGGCTTCACCTGCAACGGGAACCTCGACCGCGACGTCGACACCGTCTGGAAGGCCGACCTGGCCGCCAAGGGCATCCCGTGCCCCGACAACCGGTGCGGCTATGACGTCATCCTGCGGGTCTACGCCGGCTACGACGAGACCAGCATCTGGCAGGAGTACGGCGAGATGATGTTCAACACCAAGGAGGACATCCCCGACGAGTGGGGGCCGCCCGCCTCGGTCGACCCGGACAACTCGATGCCGAACTGGGCGCCCACGCGTTACGTCGAGTGGACCTCGTGGCGGGCCGCGGCCCAGCAGTGGGGCCTCTCGTCGATCCGCCAGGCGGAGAGCTCGGGCACCATCACGCACGAGATGGGGCACTTCTTCTTCAGCATCGGCGACAACAACAACAACCCGTTCACCAACCGGCAGAACCCGCCGCAGCCGTTCCACCGGGTCGGCTCGGCCCCCTGGGACATGATGGACCGCGGCTCGTTCAACGGACCCGGCGGTCACCACATGCGCTGGGTCGTGCCGCCGAACATGGGCGGCTGGTCGCCGTCGGGCCTCATGGTCCGCAACAAGGAACACGCCCAGATCCTGCCGGCCGAGAACGTGCTGGACGTCAGCCGCGACGCGCTGGCCTCCACCGGTCTCGTCGTCGACGAGGTGACGGCGCGCGCCGTCGACCCGGGTGCCGAGGGCACCTCGGGCATCAAGGTCCGGCTCGACGGCCCGGGCCCGGTTCCGGACCGCACGCCGTTCTGCGACGCCAACGCCGACCCGTTCTGCCACACCGATCCTGTGGACGTCGACCCCAGCCCGACCGTGGTGAACAACCAGACCGGGTGGGACACCTACACCCTCGAGGTCGTCGACCGCATGGGCTTCGACTCGTTCAACCCCGACAGCGGCGTCATCATCGCCAAGAACAAGACCAACGAGCGGCCGGCCCGCGACACCTGCGGGTACAACTGCTTCAACTGGGTCATCGACGCCAACCCGCAGGACATCGGGCTGGTCGACTTCTACAAGCCGGACGGCACCCCCGTCGTGGCGACCATCGCCGACCACCGCCAGCTCAACGACGCCGCGTTCAAGGCCGGGCTGAACTCCGGTTCGGAGTACGAGTACGTCGACGAGCACAACCGCCTGCACTTCTACGTCATCGACGTGGAACGCGACGACGAGGGCGTGCTGTCGTACACCCTCGCGGTGCGCTCGCTCGACGGCGACGGCGCGCAGGAGCGCGGGGTCGAGCTGGGCGAGGCCGACGTCGATGGCATCCGCGCCAGCCAGGCCGCGCAGTGCACCTTCCCGCTGACCAATACGGGCGAGGAGGCGACGAACACCGCCGGCCACGTCAGCGACGCCGGCGACGAGCTGAACAACGACGTCTACCGGCTCTCGGTCGACTCCAGCGGCAAGGGCTGGACGGCCGAGCTCGACAACGCCCTCACCACCGCTCGCGCCGGTGAGACGGTCGAGGTCCCGGTGTACGTCACGCGCGAGCCGACCGCGGCTCGGAACACCACGGTCACCCTCACCGCGACGTCGGAGAGCGACCCGTCGGCCACGCAGCAGGTCACCTGCACCGTGGCCGTGAAGGACACCAACCCCCGGCGGTGATCGCCGGTCAGTCCTGACCACGACGGCCGGCCCGGGCCCGTCCACCGCGACGGGCCCGGGCCGCCCGCAGGGGCTTGCAGCCGGCCGCAGGGTCCGACGCCAGTCCCGAATGAAGGAGAGCGCGCATGAGACTCATGAACGGACCTCGCCTCACACTTCGCGCCGCCGGCTTCGCGTTCGCTGCCTCAGCCCTGGTCCTCGGGCTGTCGGCGGGCGCGGTGCAGGCCGATCCGCCGGACTTCGTCGTCGAGCCGATCGACCCGCAGAACTGGAAGAACCAGTACGACATGACCTGGGACGACTGGACCGACATCCCGGGCACCGAGTGGAACGACCCGGACGTCAAGCCGAGCGAGCGGGGCCTGCGCATCGCGCTCGTCGCGGTCGACTTCAAGGACGTCCCGTTCGTCATCACCCAGCCGAAGGGCTCCGACCCGTTCGGCAACCCGCAGATCGACCCGATCGCGCACGAGGACGTCCCGGAGTTCTACCGCGACTACTACATGGAGCCGAACGAGTACAACCACGGCCGCACCATCCACGAGTACTGGATGGAGCAGAGCCGTGGCCGTCTCGGCGTGAACGAGATGGACACCTTCGGCCCGTACACCCTGCCGCGCAACCAGTTCGAGTACGGCCTCAACGAGAGCTGGATCCGCAACGCGCCGGGCGAGCACTGTCCGGAGGGCTACACCTGCAACGGCAACGTCGAGGGCGACGCCGACACCCTGTGGCGTGCCGACCTCGCCGCGCAGGGTACGCCCTGTGTGGGCAGCCGGTGCGGCTACGACGTCGTGCTGCGCGTCTACGCCGGCTACGACCAGACCTCGGTCTGGCAGGAGTTCGGCGAGATGATGTTCCAGACCAAGGAGGACGTGCCCGAGGAGTGGGGCCCGCCGGCCTGGCTCGACCCGGACAACTCGATGCCGAACTGGGCGCCCACCCGCTACGTCGAGTGGACCTCGTGGCTCGCGTCGTCGCAGCGCTGGGGCAGCGCCTCCATCCGCCAGGCGGAGAGCTCGGGCACCATCACGCACGAGATGGGGCACTTCTTCTTCAGCATCGGCGACAACAACAACAACCCGTTCTCGGACCGGCAGAACCCGCCGTCGCCGTTCCACCGGGTGGGATCGGCGCCGTGGGACATGATGGACCGCGGCTCGTTCAACGGCCCAGGTGGTCACCACATGCGCTGGGTGGTTCCGCCGAACATGGGCGGCTGGGCGCCGGCCGGCCTGATGCTGCGCAACAGGATGCTCGCCGGCATCGCCGACGACCTGGTGGAGCTCAGCCGCGAGAACCTGGCCACCACGGGTGTCTTCGTCGACGACGTGACGGCGCGCGCCGCCGACGCCGGCGAGGGCGGCACGTCGGGCGTCCGGATCCGGCTCGACGGTGCGGGCATCCCGGACCGAACCCCGGACTGTGACGCCAACACCGACCCGTTCTGCCACACCGATCGCCTCGCCAACGGCACTACCGGCTGGGACGACTACACCGTCGAGGTCATCGACCGCATGGGCTTCGACTCGTTCACACCCGACAGCGGCGTGATGATCGCGAAGAACAAGCCCCGCGGCTCGAACACCTGCGGCTACAGCTGCTTCAACTGGACCATCGACGCCAACCCGCAGGACATCGGGATGGTCGACTTCTACCGGCCGGACGGCACCCCGGTCATGGCGTCGATCGCCGATCACCGCCAGCTCAACGACGCCCTCTTCCACGCCGGCACCAATTCCGGCTCGGAGTACGAATACGTCGATGAGCACAACCGGCTGCACTTCTACGTCATCGACGTGGAGCGCGACGACGAGGGCGTGCTGTCGTACACCCTCGCGGTGCGCTCGCTCGACGGTGACGGCGACCAGGAGCGTGGCGTCGAGCTGGGCGAGGCCGACATCGAGGGCATCCGGACCAGCCAGGCGGCTCAGTGCACCTTCCCGCTGACCAACAGTGGCGAAGCTGCGTCGACGACGACCGGTCACCCGACCGACGTCGCCGACTCGCTGGACAACGACGTCTACCGGCTGTCGGTCGAGTCCAGCGGCCAGGGCTGGACGGCGCAGCTGGACAACGCGCTCACGACGGCGCGGGCCGGCGACACCGTCGAGGTGCCGGTCTACGTCACGCGCGAGACGCCGGCGGCGCGCGAGACCACGGTCACGCTCACCGCGACGTCCGAGAGCGACCCGACGGCCACCCAGTCCGTCGCCTGTACGGTTGCGGTCAAGGACACCAACCCGCGCCGTTGATCACCAGTGGGTCCCGGGGAAGGAACTGATCCCGTGCGACTTGCGCGAAGGCCGACCGCGAGGTCTCAGACGACGGCGGGTCCCGCAAGGGATGGGGAAGCACTGCGTGGCCGAGCGGCGCTCGCCCTCGCCGTCGGCGTCATGGTGCCGGCGGTGCTCGCCGGATGCTCCGGATCGGACGCCGACGACACCAGCGCGTCCGGCTCGGACGAGGCCGGTGTCATCAGGGTGCTCATCCCGGACGGCAACCTGCGCCGGCTCGGTGAGCCGTGCAACGGGGCGGGCGCATTCCGCTCCGTCCATGCCGAGGCGAGCTTCACCGTCCAGGACGGCGACGGCGTCGAGGTGGCGCGCGGCGAGCTGCCCAGCGGCACCGCCGAGAAGATGATGGACGTCAGCTTCCGCGAGGGCATGCGGCAGCCGACGATGTGCGTCATGGACGTCGACGTCGAGGGTTTGACCTCCGCCGATGGCCAGACGTTCGTGGTGGGCGACGGCTTCGAGGTGACCATCGAGCCGAGCGATGACGCAGGACTGATCGGAGAGGTGTTGATCTCGTGAGGCGCGTGCTGGTTGCGGTCGTGGCGGTGCTCGGCCTGGTGGCCCTGGCCGGGTGCTCGGAGTCCGACGACCCCGCGGCCGTGTCGTTCGAGCTGCCCGGCGAGGTCCCGAGCGACGTGACGTTCATCGAGGCACCGGCCGACTCGCCCGCGGCGCCGCCGTTCGAGCTCGAGCTGCTCGACGGCAGCACCCTCGACCTCGCCGAGCAGTGGGAGGAGCGGCCGGTCGTCCTCGTCTTCTTCGAGTCGTTCTGCGAGCTGTGCTCGCAGCAGCAGGCCGAGATCACCGAGCTCAGCAAGGAGTACCAGGACGCGATCCTGTTCGTCGGCGTCGGCAGCACCAGCAGTCCCGAGGACGCGGCGACCTACGTGCGCGAGCACGACATCACCTACCCGGTCGGGCTCGACCCCGACGGCGAGGTCTTCCGGCGCTACGGCGTCGACGAGCCGCCACTGGTGGCGCTGGTCGCCCATGGCGGTCACCTGGTCCGCGGCTGGCCGGGCGGCGTCGAGGACCTCGGCACCCAGCTGACCGAGTTCGCCGTCGAACCGGCGGAATGACCGTCTGAGAGCCGAATGGCGGCATCAGTCCGATTGCTCGGATTCACTTAAGTAGCATGTGATATGTTACTGTTTCTTCACCCGTGAGCCACTCCCAGCACGGCAGCGGAGGCGACCATGGAACTCTCGATGCAGCAGATCCTGGAGAGCCTGGCGCAGCGAGTGGGCCGACCCGCCGTTCTCGAGGACCGCTTCATGCGGCTCATCGCGTTCAGCTCGCACGACGGGCCCATCGACGAAGTGCGCGAGGACTCGATCCTGCGCCGGCACGCATCCGCCGAGGTGCGCGGCTGGCTGAAGCGGTTCGCGCTGCCGAACCTGCGCCGGCCGCTGCGGCTGCCCGCCAATCCCGACCTGCACATGCTGGCTCGCCTCTGCGTGCCCGTGGTGCACCGCGGCAAGCTGCTCGGCCACCTGTGGTTCGTCGACCCCGACGGCAGCATGACCGACGCCGACCTCGACGCCTGTATGCAGGGCGCGGCCGAGCTGGGTGAGTGGCTGCACCGCGAGAGCGTGGCGAGCCTGTTCTCGTCCGCACGCCTCGCCGACACCATGCACATGCTCCTGAGCAGTTCGCCGATGAGCGGCCAGGCGGCCGGCAGCCTCATCGAGGCCGGGTACATGCCCGCCCACGACGGTGTCGTCGCCGTGGTGCTGCAGGGGGTGCCGCGCCGCTCCGGCGCCGTCGACATCGAGGACGCGCTCGCCCAGGGCGTCGCCGACTTCCGCCGCATGGTCCGCCGCGGCCAGGCGCTCGACCTCATCAACCGCGACCACGCCGTGCTGCTGCTCTCGTGTGCCGGCGAGCACGACATGTACGTCGACGAGCGGATCGAGGCGCTGGTCGACCTCACCCGCACGGCGTTGCTGTCGACGGGGACCGACGCGGGGCTGGTCGTCGGCGTCGGCAGCCGCCGCGACGCGCTCGACGACTCCTACGCCTCGTTCCGCGAGGCCCGCATGTCCGCCGACGCCGCCCGCCTCCTCCCCGGCCTCGGCGATGTCGTCCACTGGTCGCGGCTGGGCATCCACCAGATCGTGGTCAAGCTCGCCTCACTGGGCGAGGAGGTGCCGACGGTCCATCCCGGCCTGGGCAACCTGCTCGACGACCCCGACGCGCTGCCGCTGCTCGAGACGCTCGAGACCTATCTCGACGTCGCCGGCAACGCGCAGCTCACCGCCGAGCGGCTCAACCTGCACCGGACGTCTCTGTACTACCGCCTGCAGCGGCTCGAGCAGCTGGCGCACACCAACCTCAAGAGCGGCGCCGAGCGACTCGCCCTGCACCTGTCGCTCAAGGTGGCGCGCATGACCGGCCAGTACGCCCCCCGCCAGGGCGGCGTCGACGCCCCGGTGCCGGCCGGTGCCACCGGCACCGACAACGTCACCCCCTTCCCGGCGGTCGCCTCGCGCTAGGTGGCCCGGCCGACACGTTGGTCGGCGGTCGCAAGGTGGCAGAGATGCCATGATCATCCAAGAAACAGGCCCCTATCACGGCCCGGCACTTGGATGATCATGGAGGGCTGGCGGTGCTGATGGTCGGCGTGGAAGAACCGGCCACCGGGGCCGTCGCTGCGGACGGCGGCACCCGGTGGCCGGTGGGGGTGTGGCGAGATGGTCAGTCGGTCGGCAGCTCCGCCGCCAGCGACACCAGGGCGGCGCTGACGAGGGTGCGGGCACCCGTGCCGTCGAGGTCCTCCGACATGGTGGCGAACCGCTCGACGGCGCGCTCCGCGGCGCGGCCACTGGCCCGCTCCGCGATGTCGAGCTGCGCCCGCAGACGCTGGTGCTCACCCTGGGTCACGAAGCCGTCGGCCCGGTAGTCGGCCAGCAGCTCCTGGGCGTTGTCGTAGGCGACGTCGACCGAGGCCGACTTCAGCTCGACCTCGACGGTGACGGTCGCGGTCGGGTCGGTCTCGCTGGTGGCCGTGATGGTCACCGTGGCCGTCTCGGAGGCGTCCTCGCCGGCGGTGGCGTACGCCCAGACCGGCACGGTGTCGCCGGCCGCGGCCGCCTTGATCTCGTACGGCAGGGTCACGTCCCAGCCCTCGCCCTCGACGGTCGAGGAGATCCGGTACACGTCCGAGCCGTAGATGCCCTCGCCGGCCTGTCCGGTGTTGGTCAGCGGCAGGTTCAGCAGGGCGGTCGAGTCGCCGACGGCGTACGTGGCGGCGTCGCCGAGCTCGACGTCGCGCTGGTACGTGTCGGTGGCCTCGGTGTGCCGCACCGCGACGTCGTAGAACAGCTCGCCCTCCTTGTCCCGGTGGGTGTCCAGGACGTAGAAGTGCAGCTTGTTCGGGGCGTCGAGGTACTCGTACTCGCTGCCCGACGCGGTGCCGGCGTGGAACGTCGCATCGTCGAGCTGGCGCGGGTCACCCTTGACGACGGGGACCGGCTCGCCACCGGCCTCGGTGGCGTTGCCCGGCCGGTAGAAGTCGATCCGGCCGATGTCGTTCGGCTTGGCGTCGACCAGCCACACCCGCGGCGAGCCGCCGTTGCGCGCCTGCCCGATGAGCACGCCGTGCCCGGCCACGAACGAGTCGTTGCCGACCCGCTCGACGACCTCGAGGTTGAACTGGTTCCAGGCCGTGGTGACCGGCGTGCAGAAGAACGGGTCGTTGGTGCGGGCCTGGCAGGCGCCCTGGACGAACGGCTGCGACAGCTGGATGTTGAGGCCGACCTTGTCGCCGTCGGGAACGTACTCGCGGCCCTTGATCGGCATGGTGAGGACACCCTGCCCGGCGATGGCGGCGCTGGTCACGCTGGTGAACTCGTCCGCCTTGACGACGCCGAGCCGCCCGTTGCCGGTGGTCTTGAAGTACAGCGTGTGGTGCGGGCCGAGCGCCGAGCCGCCGGCGTTCGGGACCTGCCAGCGGTTGTGCGTGCCGCCCGGACCGTTGAACGAGCCGCGGCTCATCATCTCCCAGTAGGCGGTGCCGGCCCGGCCGGTGCCCGGGTCGAACGGGTTGTTGTAGTTGTCCGGCAGGCCCCGCAGGTGGCTGAACTCGTGCGCGAACACGCTGAGGCCGGAGTTCTCCGCCTGGGTCGACGTGCCGCCGCTCGCGTTCGGCCAGTGGTTCGCGCCCGCCTGCCACGAGGTCCAGTCGACGTATCGGGTGTCGACCCAGTTCGGGATCGGGTTGCCCGCCGCGTTGAGCACCGGCCCTTGGGTGGCGCCGGGCGGGCCGAACTCCGGCGTGACGTCCGCGGGAGTGCGGAACATCATCTCGCCGAACTCCTGCCACGTGGACGTCTCGTCGTGACCGGCGGTGACGTAGAACCCGTTGTCGAAGCCGCAGAGCGACATCTGACCCTGGTTCGGCGCGGTGCCGGGCGCGCAGCCGATGTCGTTGCGCCAGAGCTCGTTCCCGACGTGACGCAGGTTCCGGTCGTTGAAGCCCAGGCGGTTCGGGTCCGGGTCGGTGATGCCGGTGCAGCGGTCACCGGCGGGGCAGGCGGAATTCGCGCCCGTGACGGGCGCATAGCCGGACAGGCCGTACTCGTGCACCTTGGCGGGCAGCTGGTACGGCCCGAACACCTCCACGGTGACGCCGATGCGGCCGTGGCTGGTCTCCATCCAGTAGCCGTGCAGCGTCTGGCCCTGGTTGAACTCGTTCGGCACCGCGTAGTAGTCGTAGTACCACTGGTTGACGTCCTCGGGTGCCACCGGCTCCCAGGGCGGCAGCGGGTTCCCGAACGGGTGCGACTCCGGCTCCTGGCTGATCAGGAACTTCTGGTCGGTGTACTCCAGCAGGATGACTGCGGTGCGGTACTGGCTCTCCGAGCCCTGGCTGGTGGTGTCCTGGTTCCACGCTTCCGGCCGCACCGGCTTGTAGTCGTCCCAGGTCATCTCGGCCTGCTCTTCCCAGACCTGCTCGTCCACCGGGACGATGGGGCCGGTGCCGGCGTCCTCGGCCACCGCGTTCTCCGCGTTGGCCGACACGACTCCCGCCGATGCCGAGAGCCCGATCGCGGCAATGCCGACGATCGCTCTCGCCCGCCAGGCCCTCCCGCGCCTCGCGGGGCGCCGTTCTGTACTCGCCGTCACTGAGCCCTCCCAAGATTCGACACCGGGACCGCAGACGCGCGGACCCGTCCGGCGACCGTAGGCCGTGGGGCGGCCCACGGTCACCGGACAGGTGCATGGACATCTACCGCATCAGTCGGACATCTGTCGATAGAGCCGGATCACTCGTTCCGGCCGCGGTTGAACAGCGTGAACGCGTGTGTTTCCTCGGTGTTGCCGTTCGCGTCGACCGAGCGGTACTCGACGGTGTGCTCGCCGTACGCGCGGATCCGGAACGGCTCGTCGTACGCCGTCCAGGCGCCGGCGTCGATCCGGTATTCCGTGCGGGCCACGCCCGAGCCCCACGAGTCGTCGGCGTTAAGCGTCACCGTCGGGTTGGTGTACTGGCCGTCGCGGTCCGGGCGCTGGTTCAGGACGTGCTCCGTCGTCGGCGCGTCGACCTCGATGGAGGCCAGCGCCGCCTGCACGTCCGGCAGCGGGCCGATGTTCTCGTGCGTGTTGGTGGTCTGCGGCGTGCCGGTGGCCCGCAGCAGGTCGTTGATCTGCGCCGTCGTCCACGGACCCATCCCGACAGCCGTCACGTACGACTGCACGGCGACGACGGCGTTGGTGACGATCGGGCCGGCACCGGACGTGCCACTGAACGAGCGCGAGTACGCCCGGTTGTGGTCGTTGCCCAGCTCGGCGCAGAACACGTTGCAGTAGCCCGTGGTGTAGATGTCCTGGCCCCAGGCCTGCAGGTCGAAGCGCTGGCCGTAGTTGGAGAAGCTGAGCCGCGACCGCGCCGGGTTGGCCGCGCGCAGGCCGCTGCCGCCGGCGCCGACGAAGATCGAGCCGGAGTGCTGCACGGCCGGGTCGAACCACTTGATGCCGTTGCGGACGTACATCGGGTCGTCGGTGTTGGTGTTGCCGTTGCCGCCGGTGAGCACCACGTTGGCGCCCATCGCCGTCAGCACCTGGTTGGCCTCGAAGACCGCCGGGATCCACTCCAGCGGCGCGTACCGGCTGCCGCCGAGCGGGCTGGAGGTCTGCTGCTCCAGGATCAGCGCGTCACCGGGCTGGACGAACGGCTGCCCGTTCTCGTCCTTGATGGTAGCGAGGAACGCCAGCGCCGGGCCGGGCCGCCACGGCATGCTGCCGTTGGGCAGCAGCTCGCTCGGCGAGATGCCGTACATCTCGACGTCGGGCACGCCGCCGGTGACGCCGTAGCCGTTGTCCTTGGCCATGATCTCGCCGAAGACCGCGGTGCCGTGGTCGTCGCCGAAGCCGGTGTAGGGGACGAAGCGGCCCTGGCCGACGTCGCTGCTGTCGTCGAGCTGCAGGTCCTCGTGGAACGGGTTCCAGTCGTACTCCAGGTCGATGACCTTGATGCCGGCGCCGCGGACCCGCGGGTCCTTGCGGACCTCCTCGATGTTGATGCCGTTGTGGGTGTCGGTCGGGCCCAGGTAGCCCTGCAGCGGGCTGAAGTCGGGCGTCGGCTCGGCCGGTGGCGGGGCCGGCTCCGGCGACGGGTAGGCGTAGACGACCTCGTCGAGGGCGGACAGCTCGGCGAGGACGGCGTCGACGTCGGTCCCGGCCGGCAGCGTGACGGTGTACCAGGACGCGAGGTCCGGCACCGGCGCCGCGGACCGGGCCCGCGCGCGGCTGGTCGCGGCGGCCAGATCGGGCACCTGCGCGGGCTCGACGAACGGAATGAGAGCGCTCACATCGTGCCGGTCGAGAACGTCGCGGACGGCGTCCAGGCTCCCGCCGCTGGTGCTGCGGAGGGTCGCCTCGCTGCCGCCGCGGACCTGGTAGCCCTCGGCGAACTTGATCTCGAGGCTGACCTCCGGCTGGACGTCGGCGGCGCCGCCGACGGCCGCGCCGTCCTCGGTGCTGGCCGAGACCTCGATCGCGTCGGTGGACGGCGTCAGCGCGCCCTCGGCGGCCAGGGCCTCCTTGTCGACGTGGACGGTGAGGTCGTCGGCGCCGTCGCCGTCGGCGTCGGCCACGTGGCTGATCACCGCGCCGGACTCGGACCGGGCCGGGCTGACGCCGTCGCCGACCGTGACGGTGTCGAGGTCGATGTCGGTGACGTCGACGGCGGGGGAGCCGTGCACCGTCACCGGCATGAGGCCGGGACCGGCCAGGTTGACGTGGCCGGTGATGCCGACGGAGACGTCGGCCTCGGTGCCGGCCTGCTCGGACGGCCCGGCCTGGGCGGGCGGGGCCAGGAAGGCGTAGCCGGCGACCGCGAGGGTGCCGAGCGCCGCTCCTAGTCTCAGGCGTCGTGTCATGGGGGAGGTCTCCTTGTCGCCGGGGACGAGCGAAGGGCACGCCCGGGCAGAGTCGTGCCATCGGGCATGACTGGACGTGATAGCGCCCGAACATAGAGAAACCGGGATGAATGGTCACCGGGCATGTGTCTGAAACACCGCGCGGCCCGGCCGACATCTGTCCGATGATGAGAGCAGTCTCACTGCCGTCTTACCGTTGTGGACGGGCTGTTCCGGGACCGTGAATCGCAGAGAGTCGGCCGTCGGCCGGCCTACTGCGAAGGGAACAGCCCATGAAGCGCACCGCACTCGTCATCGCGGCCGCACTGTGTGCCACGCTGCTCGGCGCGGTACCCGCCCAGGCCGAAGAGCGCACCTGCCGCGGCACCATCGGAGCGGTCACCGTCGACAACCTGCGGGTCCCGAGCAACGCGACCTGCAACCTCAAGGGCACTCGCGTCAAGGGCACGATCAAGGTCGAGCGGAACGCGACGCTCAACGCCACCAGCGTGCGGGTGGTCGGCAACGTGCAGGCCGAGAACCACAAGCACGTCTCGCTGAAGTCGTCGACGGTCGGCGGCAGCGTCCAGCTCAAGCAGGGCGGGACGGCCACCGTCACGTCCAACCGCGTCACCGGCGACGTGCAGTCGTTCACCAACCGCGGCAAGCAGACCATCTCGTTCAACCGCATCAACGGCAACCTGCAGTGCAAGGAGAACGTCCCGGCGCCGACCGGCAGCGGCAACATCGTCCAGGGCAACAAGGAGGACCAGTGCCGTCGGCTCTGACCCCGTAGCCCCGGCGCGTCAGGTGCCGGAGCGTAGGCGCCGCGGGCGTCCGCGACCAGCACGCGGACCCGCGGCGCCGTCGCCGTCGCCGTCGACCAGGAACGAACGTCCTGACGCCGCCGGTGAGCCCGCCCGCCTGCGCTCCGCCGTTCAGGTGACGTCGCGGGCGTTGAGCTCGAACGAGTCCGTGTCGATGCCCCAGGCCAGGACGCGGCGGGCGCGGATCCGCAGCCATGCGGGGTCGAACGGCATGACCTCGGTGATCCGCTCGCCGAGCTCCTCGCCGCCCTCGGCGAACGTCTCCGCCGTCCCGCGGATCTCGATGCCGCGCGGCTGCCACGGGTCGACGGCGGCGAGATCGTCGACGACGAACGAGACCTCCGGGTGGCGCTCGGCGTTGCGGAACTTCCGGCTCGCGCCGAAGCCGGACCCGGCATGACCGGCGATGACGATCGCGTCGGCCCGAGGGTCGTAGAAGACGCCCACCGGCGCGATCTGCGGGCGGTCGCCGGGCCCGACGGTGGCCAGCCGGCCGAGTGGCTGGCTCTCGAGGTACGCGAGCTCGGCCTCGGTGAAGATGTTCGACATGGCATCGATGCTGGTCGCTCGCGGAACCGTGAGGGGAGGCCGCCGTGAGACCAGCCCCGTCAGGGCCACCCTCAGTCGAGCGAACCGCGGAGCGATGGCCGGGACAGCGGTAGCCTGGGCCGGGTGAGCGACAACGAGCTCGGCGCGTTCCTGCGCTCGCGGCGCGATGCCATCACCCCGGCCGAGGTGGGGCTCCCCGCCGGCCCGCGTCGCCGTGCGCCCGGGCTGCGCCGCGCCGAGCTCGCCCTTCTCGCCGGCGTCAGCGTCGACTACCTCACCCGCCTCGAGCAGGGCCGCGACCGGCACCCGTCCGCCCAGGTGCTGGCCGCGCTGGCCCAGGCGCTGCGGCTGTCCGCCACCGAGCGAGTGCTGCTGCGCAACCTCGCCAAGACCACCAGCGGCGACTTCTACTGCCCGGCCGTCGAGTCGCCGCCGGCGTCCGCCGTCCGGCCGACCGTGCGGGCGCTGCTGAACCGGCTCGAGCCGGCGCCGGCCGTGCTGGTCAACCGGCTCTGCGACGTACTCGCCTGGACGACGGGGTACGAACTGCTGGCCGAGCCGCTGGGCCTGCTCGCCGGCGACGCGCCGAACCTGGTCCGCTACCACTTCACCGACCCCCGCGCCCGCGCCACCTACCCCGACTGGCACGCCGTGGCCGACGCGCTGGTGGCGAACCTCAAACTCGACTCCGGCCCCGACGACGAGCATCTGGCCGCGCTGGCCGACGAGCTGACGGTGCTCGCCGGGGCCGCGTTCACCGCCCGCTGGGCCGCGCCGTCGACGGCCGGGGTGCGGGCAGGGGTCGAGCGCATGGTGCACCCCGAGGCCGGTGAGCTGCGGCTGGCGTTCGAGACCCTCGACCTCTCCGACGGCAACCATCAGCGGATCCTCGTCTACCTGCCCGGCGACGAGCCGACGTCGGGGGCGCTGGACCGGCTGACCGGCCTGCGGCCCGGCTCGCTGCACGCCGTCGCCGGCTGAGCTGCCTTTCGCGCTCGGGGGTGCGTCAGCGGCGCTCGTTGCCGCGGCGGTAGTTGCCGGTCGCCTTGGCGAGGAGGAGCTGGGCCGCGTGCTCGTCGGCCGCCCGCTCCAGCGCGGCGGCGAGCCGATCGGCATGCGCGCCGGCGACGGTGACGACGACCCGGCCACCGCGGCTGATGCGGACCAGGCCCGACTTCGTCACCTGATAGTCGAACGGGTCCTCGGTGAGGGCATCGGTCACGCCCTCACCGTACGACAGGGCGTGTAGCACATTTTTGTGATACATTCTCATCATGGTCAGTGCACATGAGCATGCGGTGGGTCTCCGGGAGCTACGGCACAGTACCGGCGACGTACTGGCCCGCGTCCGTCGCGGCGAGACCATCGACGTCACCGAGAGGGGACGGCTCATCGCTCGGATCGTGCCGGTGGAGGAGCGGTCTCCTGGCCCGGTCCTGGCCGAGCTGATCGAGTCCGGCCGGGTTCGTCCGGCCGAGCGTCCTGGGTACCGGCCGCGGATGCGTCCCGGTGACGGCACCAACCGGCTGGGCGACGCCCTGGCCGACCTGCGCGACGAAGAGCGCTGGTGAGCGTCTACTACGTCGATACCGCGGCGGCGTTGAAGCTGCTGGCGCACGAGGAGCACTCGGAGGCGTTCGCCGAGTTCTACGACGTTCATGCGTCCGCATCCTGGGTGAGCTCGGCGCTGCTGCGCATCGAGATCGTGCGCGCAGTCGCCCGGGTCCTTCCGGCGGCACTCCCGGACGCGCGCGACCTGCTGACCGCGTTCGACTTCATCGCCATCGACGACGACATCGTCGAGAGAGCGATGGATGAGCCGGACCGCATGCTTCGCACCCTCGATGCGATTCATCTGGCGACGGCACGTCTTCTCGACACGGAACTCGACGCCTTGGTGACGTACGACGACCGGTTGGCGGCCGCGGCGAGCGATGCGGGCATGACGGTGGTGAGGCCTGGCGCGCGAGCGCCGCTCAGGTCGTGAGGCCGGCCGGGCTCCAGTCGAACGTCGGCGGCAGGACGCCCTCGAGCGTCAGCAGCCAGCGTTTGACCTCGACGCCGTTGCCGCCCGACCCGCCGCTGTAGCCGCCCAGCCCGTCGCTGGCCAGCACGCGATGGCACGGCACGACGATGGGGATGGGGTTGGCGCCCATGATGCCGCCGATGGCCCGCGCCGGCACGCCCGTGCCGCTGAGGGTCGCGAGCCCGCCGTACGTGACCGACGAGCCGTAGGGCACGCTCTGGTGCAGCGTGCGCAGGACCACGCCCGACGCCGAGCCGGTGACGTGGCGCCAGTCGACGGGCACGTCGAAGTCGCGCCGTGCACCCGCGAAGTACTCCGACAGCTGGCCCAGCACGGGAGCGAGCCGGTCGCCGTCGTCGACGACGGGCAGGCGGCCGGACGCGACCCGCCGGCCCCAGCTCACCGACGCGAGGCCGTCGCGGGTGACCGCCACGCTGATGCGGCCGACCGGGGTGTCGAGCCCGCCGACCGCCACGTCCTCACTCACCTCACCCATTCTGCCGTCCACCTCCGACAAGGTCTCGCGCCCGAACTCGGTGCGCTTCGGCAACACGTTGTGGAGGCCCACCAACGCGCCGCCGCGGCGCTGGTGCGAATTGCCGACTATGTCCAGACGCCGTGTGTCGGTCAGAGTGGAGTCACACCGCCGCGGGCCCCCGCGGCGGACGCACGTCAGACAGGAGATCTCGATGGCAGGACGGTCGCGGCTGCCCGCCGGCGATCTGGCCCGCATCGCCGCGTTCGCGGCGTTCATCGCGGTGCTGGGATTGCCGGGCTCGTTCCACCTCTTCGGCAACGCCGTCCCGGTGACGCTGCAGTCGATGGGCCCGTTGCTGGCCGGGGCGATCCTCGGCTCGCGGCGGGGCGCGCTGTCGGTGCTGCTGTTCCTGGGCCTGGTCGCGGCCGGGCTGCCGCTGCTGGCCGGCGGACGGGGCGGGCTCGGGGTGTTCGCGGGCCCGTCGGTGGGCTACCTGATCGGCTTCGTGGTGTCGGCGTTCCTGGTCGGGCTGATCGTGGAGCGGTCCGGACGCCGGCCGGGCGTGCACTGGGTGCTGGTCGCCTGCCTGGCCGGCTCGGCGGCCACGCTGGCCATCGGCATCCCGGTCCAGTCGGCGGTCACGGGGGTGCCGCTGGCCGAGACCTTCCAGCTCTCGCTCGCGTTCGTGCCGGGTGACGCCGCGAAGGCGGTGTTCGCGGCCCTCGTCGCCTCGGGGGCGCAGCGCGCGTATCCCGACGCTGCGCCGGCCGCCCGGCTGGACCGCGCCGAAGATCGCGCCGACCGGGCCTGAGACGCTGCATCGATGCCAGTCTTCCGCGAGGTCATGGCGCATGCGGCCGACCACCCGCACCGCGTCGCCGTCCGATACGGCGACGCGGTGCGCACGTATGCGCAGCTGGCGGCCGGCGCCGAGGCCGCGCGCCCGGACGTCGAGCCCGGTGCCCTGGTCCCGCTGACGGACGGCGACCCGCTCGCCCTGCTCACGGGGCTGCTGGCCGCCGACGGTGCGGGCGCGGTCCCGCTGGTCTGCGATCCGGCGTGGCGACCCGAGCATCGGCGGGCGATGCTCGGTGCGCTGCCGGCGACGGTGGGCGCTGCGGCGACGCACGACCTGGCCTGGGCCGGGTTCACGTCCGGCAGCACGGGCCGGCCGCGGGTCGTCGTGCGGTCACGGTCGTCGTGGACGGGCTCGTTCGCGGCGACCGGCCGGCTCACCGGGATCGGCCCGGACGACACCGTCCTGGTACCGGGGTCGCTGTCGTGGTCGCTGACGGCGTTCGCGACGGCGCACGCGCTGGCCGCCGGCGCCACGGTCCTGCTGACCGGTGACTGGTCGGCCCCGGCTCTGCGGGCCGCGCTTCCCGCGGCCGATGTCGCTCATCTCGTGCCGCACCGCCTGGCGACGGCGCTCGAGGCGGCCGGCGGGCGCGGCCGGCTGCGGACGGCGGTGGTCGGCGGCGCCGCGCTGGGGACGGCGCTGCGCGACCGGGCCGCGGACGCGGGGGTCGGCGTCGTCGCGTACTACGGCGCCACCGAGCTGTCCTTCGTCGCCGTCGACCCGGACGGGGCCGGGTTGCGCCCGTTCGACGAGGTGGAGATCGCGCTTCGGCCGGCGGCGCCCGGCCTGGCGGAGGTGTGGGTGCGCTCGCCCTGGCTGGCGCACGGGTACCTGGGCGACGGCGGTCCCCTGCGCCGCGACGACGACGGCTGGGCGACGGTGGGCGACCTCGCCGACGCCGACGCCGACGGCGACGGCGACGGCCCGCTCGTCCTGCGGGGCCGGGCCGACGGCGCGATCCTCACCGGGGGCGCCACCGTCGTTCCCGAGGACGTCGAGGCGGTGCTGGCCGCGGTGCCGGGGGTCGACGGCGTCGTCGTGATCGGGGTGCCGCACGCCGGCCTGGGCGAGGTCGTCGCCGCCGTCGTGCGGGGCGCCGGGGTCACGCGGGCCGCGCTCGAGGCCGTCGCCCGCGAGCGGCTCGCCCCGGCGCAGCGGCCGCGGCGCTGGCTCGCCGTCGACGACCTGCCCCGGACACCGGTCGGCAAGCCGGCCCGCGCGCAGGTCGGCGCGGGTGTGGCGTCCGGCGCCCTCGCCGCCCGGCCCCTGACATGAGCGCGCCCGTCGTCGTCGCGGCCCGGCGCACACCCATCGGCACCGCGGGACGGAAGCTGCGCGAGGTCACCGTCGACAAGCTGGCCGCACCCGTGCTGGCGGCGGTCGTCGACGACGTCTGGCCGCTCACCGCCATGCGCGGCGTCGACGACGTCGTCCTCGGCAACTGCCTGGGTCCGGGTGGCAACGTCGCGCGCGTCGCGGCACTGGCCGCCGGGCTCGACGTCACCGTGCCGGGCGTCACCGTCGACCGGCAGTGCGGCAGCGGACTGGCGGCGATCCTGCAGGCCGGCCAGTTTATCCGGGCCGGTGACGCGCGGCTGGTGCTGGCCGGCGGTGCCGAGAGCGCGTCGACGGCGCCGCGGCGCTCGCACCGGGTGGCGCCCGACGGCGGCAGCCCCGGCCCGTACGAGCGCGCGCCGTTCACCCCGCGGGCCTACGGCGACCCGGACATGGGCGTCGCCGCCGAGGACCTGGCCCGCGCCCGCGGCGTCACCCGCGGCCGGCAGGACGCCTACGCCGCCGCCAGCCACGCGAAGGCGCTGCTCGCCCGCGACGCCGGCCGGTTCGACGACGAGCTGATACCGGTCGGCGGCCTGCACCGCGACGACCGGCCCCGACGACTGGACCCCGCCGTCCTGGCCCGGATGCCCGCGGCGTTCGTGCCGCGTGGGACGGTGACCGCGGGCAACTCGTGCGCGAACAGCGACGGCGCCGCCGTCGTCGCCCTGGTCGGCGACGACCTGCGCGCCGGCCGGCCGGGGCTGCGGCTGGTGGCCGGCGCCGTCGTCGGCTGCGACCCGCGGCTGCCCGGGTGGGGTCCGGTGCCGGCGGTGCGTCGCGTGCTGTCGGCCGCGGGCGTCCGGCTGAGCGACCTGGCCGCCGTCGAGATCGTCGAGGCGTTCGCCGGGCAGGTGCTCGCCGTCACCGACGCGCTGGGGCTGGACCCGCTCGGCAAGCACGCGGAGCTGGTCTGCGCCGACGGGGGAGCGCTGGCGCTGGGGCACCCCTGGGGCGCGTCGGGCGCCGTCGTGGTCGTGCGGCTGTTCGGCCGGCTGGTCCGCGGTGGCGCGCCGGCCGGCACCCTCGGGCTGGCGACGGCGGCGATCGGCGGGGGCATGGGCGTGGCCGGGCTGTTCGAGGTGGTCCGGTGACGATGCTGACCGGCGCCTATGTGCCCGGCCGATCGGTGGTGCACCGGGCGCCGGCGGGCGCGAAGCTGGCGGTGCTCGCGGTCGCCTGCACGGCGCTGGTGTTCGCGCGGACGCCGTTGTGGGTGGGCGTGGCGGGGGCGGTCGTGGTCGCGCTGTACGTGCTCGCGCGGGTGGGGCGGCGGGCCGCATGGGGGCAGTTGCGGCCGCTGCGCTGGCTGGTCGTCGTGCTGATGGTCATCCAGGTGCTGGTCGCCGACCTGCCGACGGCGGTGACGCTGACGGCGCGGCTGGTGCTCGCCGTCGCGCTGGCCGCCCTGGTCACGCTGACCACCCGGACCACGGACCTGATGGCGGCGCTGGAACGGGGGCTGCGGCCGTTCCGCCGCCTCGGCGTCGACCCGGCCCGGGTGTCGCTGCTCATGTCGCTGGCGCTGCGCAGCGTCCCGGTGGTCGCCGGGATCGCCGGGCGGATCCGCGAGGCCCGGTGGGCCCGCGGCCGCGAGCGCAGCGTCCGCGCGTTCGCCGTCCCCCTCGTCGTCGGCGTGCTGCGCCACGCCGACGCGATGGGCGAGGCCCTGCAGGCTCGCGGCCTCGACGACTGACCGGCTCGGGGTCAGGACGAGACCTGTGCCACCCCCGGGACGCCGGCTTCGACGTAGACGCTGGCCCGGGTGCTGACCGGCGCGTCCGGCCGGCGCACGTACGGAACCACCCGGTAGTCCGTCCGCCAGCTGTCCGCCGTCAGGGTGCAGGTGGCGTAGCCGCGCTGGACGTTGTGGAACTTCATGTGCGGGTTCTCGGCCAGCCACACCCCGCCGAGTGCGTCCTGGTCGGCGCCGTCGCCGCCGGAGCTGATCGACGTCGCCAGGAACTCCGTCCCGACGGTCGCCGACGCGGGGTCGTCGAAATTCGCCTTCAGGTCGGCGGCGACGCTGCGGTGTGCGTCGCCGGTGATGACGACGAAGTTGTCGACGCCGCGCTCGCGGACGCCGTCGAGCAGCCGGGTCCGGGCCGCCGCGTAGCCGTCCCAGGTGTCCATGCCGAACGCCTGCACCGGACCGGCCTCGTGATCGGCCTGCATCATGAAGATCTGGTTGGCCATCACCTTCCACGTGGCCGGCGCGTCCGACAGCCCGTCGAGCAGCCACGACTCCTGTGCAGCGCCGAGCATCGTGCGGGCCGGGTCGAGACGGTCCTCGCAGTCGATCCGCCGTCCGTCGCCGCAGGCCTGGTTGTCGCGGTACTGGCGGGTGTCGACGACGTTGAAGTCGGCCAGCGTGCCGTAGCGCAGCCGCCGGTAGAGCTGCATGTCCGGGCCCGACGGCATCGACGTGCGGCGCAGCGGGGTGTTCTCGTAGTACGCCTTGAGCGCGGCGACCCGGCGGGCGGCGAACTCCGCGCCGCCGACGTCGCCGCCGTCGAGGTCGTCGGCCCAGTTGTTGTCGATCTCGTGGTCGTCGAGCACCACGACCCACGGCGCGGCGGCGTGACTGGCCTGCAGGTCCGGGTCGCTCTTGTACTGGCTGTAGCGGACCCGGTAGTCGGTGAGCGAGAAGCACTCGGCGGCGGGCAGGTGGGCGCGGCCGATGCTGCCGACGTTGCCGCCCTCGTAGATGTAGTCGCCCAGGTGCACCACCAGGTCGACGTCGTCCTCGGCGAGGTGCCGGAACGCCGTGAAGTAGCCGTCGGCGTAGTTCTGGCAGCTGGCGAACCCGAAGCGCACCTGCTCCGGCGTCGCGTCCGCGGCCGGCGCGGTGCGGGTGCGGCCGACGGGGCTCAGCTCGCGGCCCGCCCGGAACCGGTACCAGTACTCCCGCCCCGGCTCCAGCCCGCCGACCTCCGCGTGCACGGCGTGCGCGAGCTCCGGCGTCGCGCGGACGGTGCCGGCCCGCTCGACCTGCCGGAACCGCGGGTCGCGGGCGATCTGCCACTCGACGGGGACGGCCCGCTGGGCCATCCCACCACTGCCGTCGACGGCGAGCGGCTCCGGCGCCAGCCGGGTCCACAGCACGACGCCGCCGGGGAGCGGGTCGCCGGACGCCACGCCGAGCGTGAACGGGTTCTCGCGGAAGACGGGGTTGGCGCGGACCGGCGCGGCCGAGAAACCGGCGGTAGCGGCGGCGAAGGTGAGCATGCCACCGCCGGTCAGGGCGAGGAAACGGCGCCGGTCGAGGGTGGACGGCGATGCGGGCACGGGCGACCTCCGAGGCGTGTGGGTGTCCGATGACATCACTCGTGGTCGCACGTCCGGTCGAGCCCGAATGAACGCTCGGCGTCGGCCCGGTGAAGACCCCGATCCCGGAACTCAGCCCGGGGCGGGGCGGCCGAACTCCTCGATCAGGACCGGGTACTGCTCGCCACCGTGGCCGGCGGCGATCGCGCGGTCGGCGATCTCCTTGAACAGCCTCGGCAGCTCGGCGTTGACGCCCAGGGCCTCGCTCTGTTCGATCAGGTGGGTCATCGCGCGCGCATCGGTCTCGAGGGCCGACACCTCGGCCGGGAAGGAGCCGGCGTCGACCTGCTCGGCGTACCCGGGCAGCCAGTCGGCCACGCCGGCGGCCATCATGCGGGCGAACGGCGCGTACGTGACGGCGTCGACCCCGGCGGTCCTGAGCATGGCCGTCCCCAGGAGCCAGGCGTTCAGCACGCTCCACATCATGGCGAGCCCGGCCGCGTCGTACAGCGACGCCAGCCCGTGGTCCGCGCCGAGGTGGGTGACGGTCCCGAGGGCGGCGAGCGTCGCCTCGTGCGGCTCGAAGTCCGGCCGCGGCCCGCTGTGCAGGATGACGGCGTCCGGGGTCCCGATCGCCGGCGGGACGGCCATGATGGCGCCGTCGAGGTAGCGGGCGCCGCGCTGCTCGGCCCATCGGGCGGTCTCGCGTGCCTGCGCCGAGTCGCCCGAGGTCAGATTGATCACCGTCGAGCCGCTCAGCTCGACGTCGCTCGCGCCGAGCAGGTCGCGCACGGCGGTGTAGTCGGTGAGGCAGATGATCGTCAGCGGGCTGGCCGCCAGCGCCGCGCCGGGCGTCGTCGCGAGCCGGGCGCCGCCGGCCACGAGCTCGGCGGCCTTGGAGGTCGTGCGGTTCCACACGGTCGTGGGGTGTCCGGCCCGCAGGAACGCGGCGGCGAGGGCCCGGCCCATCAGTCCGAGGCCGATGACGGTGACGGGTGCGGTGGTCGTGTCGGTCATGGCGGCTATCGTCGACGTTGATACCGGTGTGAAGGTCAAGCGAGGTCGCGATGCGAATCGGTGAACTGAGCCGGCGCACGGGCGTCAACGCCCACCAGCTGCGCTACTACGAGTCCCAGGGACTCCTCGCACCGGACCGCGGCGCGAACGGCTACCGGGAGTACGACGAGAGCGCCGTGCTGCGGGTCAAGCAGATCCGGCACCTGCTCGGCGCCGGGCTCTCCTCCGAGGACATCGCCTACCTGCTGCCCTGCGCGGTCGGCGAGGCCCCGGAGCTGCTCGGCTGCCCCGAGCTGCTGGCCGCCATGCGGTCGCGGCTGCGGCGCCTCGACGACCAGCTGGACCGGCTGGCCCGCTCCCGCGGCGCCCTCGTCGACTACATCGACGCGGCCGAGCGGCAGGGCGGCGAGAGCTATCCGCCGTCCGAGGCCGTCCCCGCCTGAGCCGTCTTCCGCGCCGGTCCGGTCACTCGGGGTCGAGCCACCAGGGGCTGGTGTAGGCGATGCCGAAGTCGTTGCAGGGGTGGCCGCCGGGGCCGGGCATGGCGTTGGGCTGCGTGGGGTCGGAGACCCGCAGCACCACCCAGTCGCCGTCGTCGGCGTTCACCGGCACCGTGAACCGGGTGACCCGCCCGGCCGCGGCCTCGACCACGTCGGCGACCTCGGGGACGCCGTTGCCTGGACGGAGCACCTGAAGGTCGAGCCGCTTGCCGTCCCACTCCGCGCCGCGGTCGAGGTCGACGGCGAAGCGGATGTCGCCGGCCCGCCGCCGGATCGACCCGCCCATGGGCGCGCCGTCGGCCGTGGCGTCGAGGCGCAGGCCGGAGACGCGGGTGGCGAAGAACCGGCGCTCGGTCATGGCGCGGCGGACCGCCTCGCGGGTGTTCTCGGTGACCCACATGCCGGTGCGGCCCTTGCCCTCGGGGTAGCCCCAGTCGGTGCCGTGCTCGTCGGTGACGCCGGACAACCCCGGCCGCCAGCCCGCGTTCAGACACGTGACCAACGGTGAGCTGACGCCGTCGGCCCACCCCTCGAAGAGGTAGTCGTCGAAGCGGTTGAACATCTCGAGGCTGACCAGCTGGTCGTGCGCCTTGGGCTGGTACCTGAAGTCGTTGAACCGGCCCGGCTCGCGCCCGGGGTGGTTGAAGCCCGCCAGGCCGTCGGCGCCGCCGTCGCCGAAGCCGAACGAGCCGTTCTCGCGGGTGAGCCAGCGGTAGAAGCCGCCCATGAGCGTCGCGTCGAGCACGTCGGTGTAGGCGTCGGTGAACCAGACGTTGATGTGGCCGAGCAGCGGGTTCGTCCACTCGAAGCCGCGGATGGCCGTGAACACGCCCGGCTCGTTCGCGGCGTCGGCGAGCTCGCGGGTCTGCCGCCAGCCGTGCCGGCTCAGCCCGGTGATCCGGTTGACGCCGTCGGGCAGCAGCGGATCGAGGATGCTCAGCACGCCGTCGGACAGCGTCGCGTGGTCGGTCAGCGCGGCGACGTCGAGGCCGGCCATGCGCATGGACTCGTAGGCGAGGGCGGGGTCGCCGGCGCCGTCGGAGAGCAGCGTGTGGTTGTGCAGGTCGGCGTGGACGAGCGTGCGACCCTGGGTGACGCGGGACGCGCGGCCGGCGCCGGCGGTGCCCTCAGTGGTGCGGGTGGCCGCCGCGGCGGCGCTGCTGGGAGCGGCGGCGAGGATGAGGCCGCTGGCCGCGCCGGCGAGGACGTCGCGGCGGGTCAGGCCTTCGTCGCCGTCATCGGGAGTGAACGGCGGGTGCGGGTGCGGGTGAGGATGCTCGTGCTCCGCGTCGCTCATGGTTCCTCAGCCTATGTGGCTCGCGTGAAGGCGCCCAGGAGGGGCGCGCAGACCGGCGACGATCGGGGTAATAGCCTCGGGACGTGCTGGTGTTGGCGGTCGCGGCGTTCTCCGTCGCCTGGTGGCTCGGGCTCTACCTGGCCGGGCGCGACCCCGCCGACCCCGCGATGTCCCGTGCCGGTCTGGGCCTGGTGTCGTACGCCCTGGCGCTCGCGCTGAGCGTCTTCGACGGGACCGTCGTCGACGCCGTCGGCTACGTGCTGGCCGGGCTGCCGGCGCTGATCTGGGCCGGCGTGCTGATCGCGCTGCTGCCCGCGGAGGACCCGTACCGGGCACCGGCCGACCGCGTCTGGCGGTGGACCGTCCTGCCGCTGGGGACCGCGGAGCTGGCCGCCGCCTCCGTCGTCGGCGGATGGTGGGAGCCGCTGACGGCGGTGCTCGTGCTGCTGCCGCTGGCGGCGGCGCTGGGGCTGGTGCTGCGGTCGATGGCGCGCGGTCCGGTGGGGCTGCGGCAGGGCGTCGTCGTGCTGGCGTCGCTGCTGTTCGCGCTCGGTGCGGTGGCCGTGCTGGTGCCGTTCGGGTGGCTGCCCGACGGTGTCGTCCTCGCCTCCGTCGGGGTCGACCTCGTCGTGCTGGGCGTCGTGGTCGCGGTGACGAACGCGCTGGAGGCGGGCGAGGCCCTGGGTGCGGACCTGCGGCGCTCCGCCGTCGGCGCCGGGCTGGTGGCGGTGGTGTTCGGCGGGCAGGTCGGGCTGGTGTCGCTCGCCGTCGACGGGGGATCGGCCGATGCCGCCTTGCGGGCGCTCGCGTTCGGCGTCGTCGGCGCCGCGATCGCCGTCGTGACGCTGGCCAGCTCGATCCAGACGGTCCTCGATCGCGTCGCCTTCGCGCGGACGCCGGACCTGCGCGAGTCGCGGGCCGAGCTGCGCGACGCCGCCGACGCGCTGCCCCGCCGCCACGAGGGCGCCGAGCTGGCCTCGCTGGACGACGAGGCGTTCACCCGGCTCGTGCGCGACGCGCTGCGCCACTACGGCGACCTCGGCAAGCTGGTCTCCAGCCCCTTGCTCGCGCTGCCCGCCGTCGACGCCCGGCTGGCCGGTCGCGAGGTCGGTCGCGATGTCGGTCGCGAGGGGCACGCGCTGGAGCGCGCGACCGAGCTCAAGGCGCTGCTGCTCGAGAGCATCGAGCGGCTGCGGCCGCGCGATGCCTCGTTCGGGACCAGTGAGGAGTGGCGGCACTACAACGCCCTCTACTTCCCGTACGTCGCCGGAATCCGCCCGTACCGCCGTCAGCCCGACCTCAGCGGGCTCGACGACGTCTCGCGGCGGGCCTTCGACTGGCTGCGCCGCTACGTGCCGGAGCGGACCCTCTACAACTGGCAGAACGCGGCGGCCCGCGTGGTGGCGCTCGACCTGCGGGCCCGGGTCGACTGAGACCGGCAGTACTTGGCAGTGCCTCGTCTGTGGTTGGCAGTGGTTCCGGGGCGACGGTCGTGGTGTCGGATCGACATCACGAAGGAGCTGGTCACCATGGCCGAGAACCGCTTTGACACCGTCAGCCGCACCCCCGCCGTCGCCCGGATCCGCGAGACGCCGCTCCTGCGCTGGACCCTCGAGCTCGACGGCATCGCCAGCGTCGTGACCGGGCTCGTGTACGTGCTCGCGGCCGGCTGGCTCGGCGACCGCCTGGGCCTGTCGACGGCGCTGCTCTCCTCGGCGGGCGCCGTCATGCTCGTCGGCGGCGCCGTGGTGTTCGCGGTGTCGACGCGGCGCGAGGCGCCGGTGCTCTGGGTCGGCGCGATCATCGTGCTGAACACCGTCTGGGCGGTCGACAGCGTGGTCGTCGCCGCGACCGGCTGGTTCCACCCGACCACCGCCGGCACGACGTGGATCCTGCTGCAGGCCGCCGTGGTCGCCGTCTTCGCCGCCCTCGAATGGGCCGGACTCAGGCAGGCCCGCCGCTGACCGCCGTCTCCCAGACCCCCGGCCCCGGCGCGCGTGAGCCCGCGCCGGGGCCGGTCCATGCGGTCATCTGGACATGGGAACTCGAGCAGGGGCTTCGGCTCTGAGGTCACACTCTTGGTTTGGAACGTATGACCAGCCGTCTGGGGGAGCAGTGGGCGCGGGCCCGCGGGCGGGTGTGGCCCAGCGAGGTCGCCGACCTGGCTGGGGTGGCGCAGAACTCCGCAGGCAAACTGCTCACCGAACTCGAGCGGCCGGGCACCTCGGGCCCGGCCGCGCGAACCGCAGCGGTCGCGGCTTCTCCTAACGTCCCGTGAGCACGTGACGGTGCGTTGAGCCGTCCCTCAGGGAACGCCGCTACGCTCGAACGGTGGTGACCCAGGACCTGCCCGCCACCGGGACCGAGACGACGTCGCGGCGGCGGTTGAGCGCCGAGATCTGGATCGTCCTCGGGCTGTCGCTCGGCCAGTCGGCCGTCTACGCCGTCGTCAGCCTGATCGCCCGGCTGACCAGGCCGGAGCGGCTGAGCGAACAGACCGCCACGCTGAACGCGTCGCGGAGCACCCGCGAGTACCTCGACCTCGCGTACCAGCTGCTGTCCATCGGCTTCGCGCTGGTGCCGGTGGCGCTGGCGCTCTACCTGCTGTCCGGTCCGGGCCGGTCGGCGCTGAAGCGGATCGGGTTCGACCTCGGGCAGCCGCGGCGCGACCTGCTGGTCGGGGTGGGGCTCTCGGTCGTCATCGGCCTGCCCGGGCTGGGCATCTACGTCCTCGGGCACGCCCTCGACATGAACGTCTCGATCCAGGCGAGCACGCTGAACGCCTACTGGTGGACGGTGCCGGTGCTGATCCTGTCGGCGCTGCAGAACGCCGTGGTCGAAGAGGTCATCGTCGTCGGGTTCCTGATGACGCGGCTGAAGCAACTGGGCTGGGAGCTGCCGGCCGTCATCGTGACGAGCGCGGTGCTGCGCGGCTCATACCACCTGTACCAGGGCTACGGCATGGCGATCGGCAACATGCTCATGGGCGTCGTGTTCGCGTACTTCTACCATCGGACCGGACGGGTGATGCCTCTGGTCATCGCCCACTCGATCCTCGACATCGTCTCGTTCGTCGGCTACGACCTGTTCGCCGACGAGCTCGGCCTCCCGTGACCGCGGGGTACTCCGGCACGCCGTTGGTGCGCAAACTCGGCATCAAGGCCGGACACCGGGTGCTGCTCGACGAGGCGCCCGGCGGCTTCGTCCTCGACGGCCTGCCCGACGGCGTCAGCGTCGACCATCGCGCGGGGCCCGGCCCGTACGACGTCGTCCTGGCGTTCACGCCCGATCGTGCGGCACTGGAGCGGGCGGTGCGCGCCCACCAGACGCGCATCGAGCGCAACGGCGCCATCTGGGTCGCCTGGCCGAAGCGGGCCAGCGGGGTGCCTACGGACCTGACGGAGGACGGCGTCCGCGAGGTGGCGCTGCCGCGCGGCCTCGTCGACGTCAAGGTGTGCGCCGTCGACGCCGTGTGGTCGGGCCTGAAGCTGGTGATCCGCCGAGAGAACCGTTGACGCCGTCACCGCGTCCAAGCTGCATGACGGCGCCACGGGCACGGTGGGTGGTCGCGGCGGGGCTGGCCCTGCTGGCGGCGGGGTGTGGCCAGACGGCGGCCGGTCCCGGTGCGGACGGCACGCCGACCGGCGGCGGCGACGGCTGGCGGCCGGTCGCGGAGTCGCCGCTGAGTCCTCGCGAGGCGCCACTGGCGGTCGCCGTCGGCGAGAAGGTCCTGGTCATCGGCGGCAGCGACGGGCCGCCGTGCCCTCCCGGCGCGAGCTGCGTCGCCGGGCCCGAGCCGCTCGGCGACGGCGCCGCCTACGATCCCGCGGCGGACCGGTGGGAGCCGATCGCCGACGCTCCGGTGCCGATCAGCGCCTTCCCCGAGACGACCGCCGTGGTGGGCGACACCGTCTACCTGCTCTCCACACTGTGGGCGGCCGACGGCACCGGCACCGTCACCACGTCGTTCCTGGCCTACGACGCCGCGGCGGACACCTGGACCACGCTCACCCCGCCGGACCGCGGCGACCGGTCGTCGCTGACCGTCTCGGGCGGCCGAGTCGTCGCCTACAGCACGTCGCACGAGAGCGGCGGCGAGACCATCGAGCCGGTCGACCCGCTGCCGGCCGACCTCGTCTACGACGCCGCCGCCGGCACGTGGTCCGCCCTGCCGGCCGACCCGCTCGGGCCGTCGTACGACCGCCGCCTGATCGGCACCGACGACGGCGCCGTGCTGCTGGCCAGCGCGCTGGTCCCGGACCCCGGCGTCGACCCGCCGGTCGTGCACGCCGCAAAGCTCGACCTCGCGACCGGCGCCTGGTCGGAGCTTCCCGACGGCGACCTCGTGAGCGCGTTCACCATGCGCCGCGTCGGCGACCTCGTGCTCAGCGCACAGGAGGGCAGCGCCGACGGCGGTGAGGTGAACAACTGGGGCCGCGACATCCCGTACGCCGCCGTCCTCGACCCGGCCGCGGGCGTCTGGTCGGAGCTGCCGGAACGGGCCGAGCGCGAGCCCGGCGACGGGTTCAGCGTCCCCGGCGAGGTCAGCGGCGAGCGCACCATCGTCTCCGGCGCCTGGGTGCTCGACGTGCCGACGCTGGGGTGGAGCCGGGTGCCGGACCTCCCGTTCGAGGAGCAGATCCAGGGGCAGTCGGCCGCGTTCGCCGGCACCGCCGACGGCGGCGGGCAGGTGTTCCTCTGGGGTGGCGCGTACTGGCCGGACGAGGACTGGGCGGCCGAGGGCGAGCTGCTCGCCGACGGCTGGATCTGGACCGTCCCGGCACCGGAGTGACGGGTCAGGCTGGGCCGGGACCTCGTGGGTCGCCCGCGGCCGCGACGACGACGACGTCACCCCCGCTGCGAGGCATCGACAACGGCGGCGACAGCACGTCCCTGGGCGTGACGGTCGAGGTGACGCGGCTGCGCTGAGGCGCTGGCGGTGGCAGACTCCCATGGATGAACCACGGAGTGCCGGCGGGGGCGGGACCCGGGAAAGATGAGAGACCTCTCATCTGGATCTCATCCTTCTCTCGCCCGGGGTGCCGACGATGCTGAGCATGAAGTCGGCGGCCACCCTCACCGTCTCTGCCCTGGTGGTCGTCGCCGCCGGGATCTTCGGCGTGGGCTCGCTCCTGGCGGCCCCATCGGTGGGCGACGACTTCGGCGATCCCGTCGACGTCGGGCCCGGCATCGGGGCCACTCCGGACGGCAGCGCGCCGTCGCGCGGGCCCTCGGGGACGGCGTCGCCGACTCCTACGCCCACCCCCACGCCGACACCCACCGCGACTCCCACTCCGACGCCC